>CAZABC010000007.1:29105-87281 GCA_964483405.1 uncultured Anaerolineaceae bacterium | reverse complement strand
GACGCGTTCGTCCTGACCTACCAGGGCGACGGCGACCTCGCCGCGATCGGCACGGCCGAGATCGTCCACGCCGCCGCTCGCGGTGAGCGGATCACCGCGGTCTTCGTCAACAACGGCATCTACGGGATGACCGGCGGCCAGATGGCGCCGACAACGCTCGTCGGGCAGAAGACGACGTCGTCACCGCTCGGGCGCGACGTGCGGTCGGCCGGCTACCCGCTCCCGATCACCGAGATGCTGGCGATGCTGCCGGGGGTCGCCTACGCGGCTCGCGGCACGATCGCCGACGCCGGGTCGATCGGCAAGCTCAAGGCGATGCTCAGGCGGGCCTGCGAGATCCAGCTCGCCGACGAGGGGTTCGCGATCGTCGAGGCCCTCTCGAACTGCCCGGTCGGCTGGGGCATGGACGCGCCGACGTCGATCGCCCACCTCGGCGAGGTCGCCTCGACCTACCCGGTCAGGCTCATCCTCGACCGGCCGAAGGGGGTCGGCGTCCGGGCGACGGCGACGGAACCGGTGCCGCTCGCTCCGGCCACGGCACCGGGCGGCGGGCGCCCGGTGGAGGCGTGACGATGGAGCGCTCGACGATCCTTGCCGGGTTCGGCGGCCAGGGGCTCCTGTTCGCCGGGACGGTCCTCGCCCGGGCGGCGATGACCGAGGGCCGCGAGGTCCTCTGGATCCCCTCGTACGGACCCGAGATGCGCGGCGGGACCGCCTGCTGCACGGTCATCATCGGCGACGGGACGATCGGCTCGCCGGTCGTCGACCGGGCCGACGCCGCGGTCATCCTCAACCCGCCATCGCTCGACAAGTACGAGCCGACCGTTGCCCCGCGCGGGCTCCTCGTCGTGAACACGTCGCTCGTGGAGACGGCCGTCACCCGAGACGACGTCGAGGTCGTCTCGGTCCCCTGCACCGCCCTGGCCCGCGAGGCCGGCGACGACCGCCTCGTCTCGGTCGTGGCGCTCGGGGCGCTCGTCGCGCGCCGCCCGCTGGTCAAGCCCGGGTCGGTCCGAGCGGCGATCGCGGCGATCGTCTCGAAGAAGCGCCCGGAGATCCTCGCCGCGGACCTCGCCGCGTTCGAGGCCGGGTTCCGGGCCGCCTCGGCCGAAGCCCCGGTGACGGAGGCCGTCGACCGGGTGCCGTCGCACGCGGGGTACGCCGCCGCCGGCTGAGCCTCGCGGGCGCGACGCGCCGGGCGGCCGCCAGCCGCGTCAGCGGGCCCGCGTCAGCCCTTGACGACCGCGAGCGGTCGAAGCCGCGCCACCGGGCGGACCAGCCCGGCCCGGGCCGCCGTGTCGACGACCGCCTCGACGTCCTTGTAGGCGATCGAGGCCTCCTCGGCGAGCAGGTCGCGGCGCTCGACCCGGACGACGATCCCCGCCCGGGCGAGGTCGCCGGCGACGTCCACACCGCGGAGGGCGCGGCTCGCGGCGTGCCGGGAGAGATCGCGGCCGGCGCCGTGGGGGGCCGACCCGAAGGTCTCCGCCATGGCGCCGGCCGCCCCGACGCAGACGAACGAGTGGCGGCCCATGTCGCCGGGGATGAGGACCGGCTGGCCGACCGACCGGTACGGCGCCGGCACGTCGGGGTGGCCGGCCGGGAAGGCCCGCGTCGCGCCCTTGCGGTGGACGCAGACGCGGAGGTCGCGGCCGTCGACGCGGTGGGTCTCGAGCTTCGCGATGTTGTGCGACAGGTCGTAGACGCCGCGCAGCCCGAGCGTCTCCCAGGGTCGGCCGAGCACGGTCGAGAACGATCGGCGGATCGCGTCGGCGATGAGCTGCCGGTTGGCCCAGGCGAAGTTCGCGGCCGCGGCCATCGCCCCGAGGTAGGCGTCGCCCTCGGGCGAGCCGAGCGGGGCGCAGGCGAGCTGGCGGTCGGGCAGGCTGATCCCGAACCGCGGCAGCGCCCGGTCCATCACCGCGACGTGGTCGGTGCAGACCTGGTGGCCGAGGCCGCGCGAGCCGCAGTGGACCATGACGGTCACCGCGCCGGAGGCCAGCCCGAAGGCCTCCGCGGCCCTCGCGTCGAGGACGCGGTCGACGACGCCGACCTCGAGGAAGTGGTTGCCCGACCCCAGGGTGCCGAGCTGGTCGGCGCCCCGCTGGCGGGCCCGGAGCGAGACGCGATCGGGATCGGCGCCGGCGAGCCGGCCGCGCTCCTCGGTCCGCTCGAGGTCGTCGGCGGTCCCGTGCCCGGTGTCGACGGCCCAGGCCGCCCCGCGCTCGAGGACCGCGTCGAGCTCCGTCCGGCCGAGCTTTCGCCCGACCCGCGCCCCGATCCCCGACGGCACCGCCGCGAAGAGCGCGTCGGCGAGCCGATCGAGCCGCGGCCGGACGTCGGCCTCGGTGAGGTCGGAGCGGAGCAGGCGGACGCCACAGTCGATGTCGAAGCCGATCCCGCCCGGCGAGACGACCCCGCCGTCGACGCGGGTCGCCGCCACGCCGCCGACCGGGAAGCCATAGCCCCAGTGGATGTCGGGCATCCCGAGCGCAGCGCCGACGATCCCGGGCAGCGTCGCGACGTTCGCGACCTGCTCGAGCGATGGGTCGTCACGGAGCGGCCGGATCAGCCGGTCGTCGGCGTAGATGCGGCCGTCGACCCGCATCCCGCGCCGCCCGTCGCACGGGATCCGCCAGCGGACCTCGTCGACCCGCTCGAGCGCGATGCGCCCGGCGGCCATCTCAGACGTCGAGGACGGCCGTGGCCCGCCAGCCGCCGGCCGGGTCCGGCTCGACGGTGAGCCGGTGGTACGTGGGCGCCTTGACCTCGGTCCGTCGGCGGACCCGCTCGCCGTCGAACGGCAGCGTCGCGATCCGGGCCCGGACGGTCCAGCCGGCGTCCGATGGCGCGGGCGACGCCTCGTCGACGCTCTCGACGGCGACCGCCACGAGCGCACCGGACACGTCGACCCGGCCGATGAGCTCGTCGAGCCAGGCGAAGGCGAGCGCGGGCAGATCGGCGCCCCTGAGGACGACCGGCTCCGGCCGCGGGAGGGCGGCACCCTCGAGATCGAGCAGCGCCTCGGGCGCGACGTCGGCCGACAACCCGGCGATCGCGTAGGCGAGCTCCTCGAAGAGGCCGACGAGGTCCGGGGCGGTCGCCTCGAGCCCGACGTCGGCCGTGTGCGGGCGGAGCCGGTGGTCCCGGCTGGTCATCCGGGGATCGGCGTGTCGAGCGGCCAGGTCCGGGTCAGCCCGTCGGGCGACTCGTAGGCGCCGTCACTCCGCAGCCGCCAGTCCTCCTCCGGCGGGGCGTAGTCGACGCGCTGCCAGCCCTCGGCCGTCAGCGTGAAGGTGTCGCCCGGCTCGGGCGCATCGTCGCGGGGGTCGGAGAGCGAGTCGGTCATCGTGCCCCTCCTCCTGGTTCGCTCGACGGTGCGGACAGCATGGCCCGTCGGCGGCCGTCCGCCAAGGGCCGCCGGTCATCGACACCGGTTCGGCGTCGCCGGCTGGATCGCCCGGCGCCGCGCTCCCGGCCGCGGGTCGGGCCGCGGACCTACCGGCGGAGGAGCGCGAGCAGGACCGACCGGACGGCGAGGATGCCGAGGGCCGCGACGAGACCCATGACCAGGACCTGGCGATTGCGGTCGACCGCCGGTAGCCACTCGACATCGTCGCCGCGGATGACGTACGTGCCCGCCGGGCGGACCACGAGGCCGAAGCCGGCTCCGGAGCCTTCGCCCGCCGCCGGCTCGCCGGAGGGACCGGGCTCGCCGGAGGGACCGGGCTCGCCGTCCGCCGCCGGATCGCCGGCCGCGGCCTCGTCGGAAGCGGCGGCCGCGGGCACCGGCGCGCGGCCGCTCCCGCCACCGCCACCACCCATCACCGACGCGACCGGCACGACGATCATGCCGTCGTGCTCGATCGGGTCGCCGAAGGCGCGGCGGACGGTCATCGCATCGCGCGCGGCGGTGAGGATCTCCTCGGCGGACTGCATGGCCTGGTCCTCCTGGCTCGCGGCGCCCCCGGGCGCCGGCTATCGGTCGGTCTCCTCCGCCATCGCCCGGACGAGGTCGGTCGTCGAGACGACGCCGATCGGCAGCCGCTCGTCCTCGTCGGCGACGACCACGAGACGATGGACGTGGTGCCGCTCCATCTTGCGGGCAGCGTCGGCGAGCGCGACGTCGCGATGGACGGTCAGCGCCGGGGTCGACATGAGGTGGCGGACCGCGAGACCCGGCCAGTTCGCCCAGAGGAACTCCGTCGAGCGCGCCCGGAGGAGGTCGGTCTGCGAGAGGACGCCGACGAGCGAGCCCGCGCCATCGACGACGGCGAGGCCGTGGACGTGGTGGTGCTCCATGATCCGGACCGCCTCGCTCAGCGGGGCGTCGGCCCGGACGACGACCGGCTCGAGGGCCATGACGTCGCCGACGGTCAGGGTGGCGGTGGGTCGGGTCATCGGATGCATCCCTCCGACGTCGGGGCGTTGCGGTCGATCGGCGGCGACGGCGGCGTCGCCCCCTCGGCGCAAGGGTCCTCCCCGGGGCGGTCGCGGCGCGACGGCGCCCGGTACCGAACGGCCGGGCCGTTCGGCACGCGCCAGACCGGCGACCGGGCTGGGCGTCCTCGGGACTCCGCTGGCGGGGTCCCTCGCAGCGTCAGGCTGCGTCGGCCGCCAGCCGCTCGATCTCAGCACGGATCGCCGCCCCGAAGGCCGGCAGCGCTGCCTCGACCGGCGGCGAGAACCCGGCCCCAAGCTCGAAGCACGCCCCGCCGAGTCCGACGAGGACCCCGCGCGGCACCGAGCCACGCAGGGCCGCCGCGAGCGCCACGAGCTGGTCGACCGGCAGGACATGGGTCGAGCGAGGCGTCGGGATCGGGTCGTCCGAGTCCATCCGTCTCCCGCCCTCCTCCGCTGCCGCCGTCGCGAGCCGGCCGAGCGGCAGGACGACGACCTCGCCCGGCGGCACGCCGACGACGGCGTCGACGACGACGGCCGCCCCGGTCGCGGCGAGCTCGACGAGGTCGGCCGGGTCGAGCTGGCCGGTCTCGCGGACCTCGAGGCGATCGCGGATCGTCGGGTCGAGCGCACCGACGACCGATCGGGTGGCGACGTACGCGACCCCGTCGTCGCCGCGCTGCGGCTCGCCGAGGACGATGACCCGGATCGGATGGCGGGCCGCTGCCGCGGAGCGGGCATCGGCGTATGCCGCACCGACGGCCCCCGCGCCCGGCGCCACCGCGGGCGGGAGGACGGGCGCGCCGGGCGGCTGGCCCGACCCGTTCCGGATCACCCTATCCGTCGACCTCCTCGATCCGCAGGTCCAGGAAGTGGGTCGCACAGCTGATGCACGGGTCGTAGGCCCGGATGAGCTGCTCGAGGCGACGCGTCGCCTCGGCATGCGGGAGCCCGAGGACCTCGGGCGCGAAGGCCGCGAGATCCTGCTCGATCGCGCCCTGGTTCTGGCTGGTCGGCGGGACGATCCGGGCGAATGCGACGTGGCCGCGCTCGTCGAGCTCGTACTCGTGGAACAGGAGTCCGCGGGGGGCCTCGGTCGCCCACGCGCAGCGCGCCGCCCGCGGGGTCCAGGCGACCCGCGGCTCGGCCGGCGGCACGTACGCGTCGATGATGTCGCGGGCCTCGGCGACGGCGTGGAGGAGCTCGATCGCGCGGGCCGCGATCGACCAGTGCATGTTCGTCCGGATCGCCTCGCGGAGGCCGGTCCGCTCGAGCGCCTCGGCCGCGAGCGGGTGCAGCCGGTCGCCGGCGAGGGTGACCCTGGCGGCCGGTCCGAGGAGGTACGCCCGACCGTCGAGGGTCCGGGCGTGGAGGGCGTTCGTGCCCTCGACGTGCAGCTCCTCGAACGCGCTCGTCCAGTCGGACGGACGAAGGTCGAGGCCGTCGGACGAGACGATCCGCCCGTCGCTGTACGGGTACTCATCGGGGTGGCGGAGGGCGACCAGGAACGGCTCGCGCTCGAAGGCGGGCGCGGTCAGCGAGGCGACGAGGTCGACGGTCGCCCGGGCGTCGCGGACGGCCGCATCGAGGGCCGGCCGGAGGGCGTCGAGCTCGCTCCGGCGCGGGACCCGCGAGAACCCGCCGACCCGCACGCTGACCGGGTGGACCGGCCGGCCGCCGAGGACCGAGATGAGCTCGTTGCCGGCCTTCTTGATCGCCAGGCCCTGGGTGACGACATCGGCGTGGTCGGCGGCCATCGCGAGGGCCGACGGGTAGCCGAGGAAGTCCGGGGCGTGGAGCAGGTAGACGTGGAGCGCGTGGCTCTGGATCCACTCGCCGCAGTAGAGGAGCCGCCGGAGGGTCCGGACGGCCGGGTCGACCTCGATGCCGAGGCCGTCCTCGAACGCGTGGACGGCGCTCATCTGGTAGGCGATCGGGCAGATCCCGCAGATCCGGGCGACGATGTCGATGACCTCGTCGGGCGTCCGCCCGACGACGATCTGCTCGAAGTAGCGAGGCGCCTCGAAGATGCCGAGGCGGGCCTCGACGACCTCGCCGTCCTTGACCCGGAGGTAGAGCGATCCCTCGCCCTCGACGCGGGTCAGGTAACCGGTCCGGTACGTCCGCTCGCCCTCGACTGGGCTGGTCGTCTGGGTCATGGCCGGCTACCTCCTCGGCCGCGAGGTCCGGCGACGCGGCGCCGGACCGGGCTCGTCGGCGTCGGGTGGCGCCGCCGGCTGCGGCGGCGCGTCGACGCGGGTCGGTCGTGGGGCGACCGGCTCGACGGGCGTCGGGACGCCCATCGGGACGATCGGGCCGTCACCGGTCATCCGCGTCCCGCGGCGACCGCTGACGATCGAGCGGAACGGCTCGGCGTACGCGGTGAACCCGGCGAAGAGCCGGCCGACGTCGCTCGGCGGCCGGCCGCCGGCCTCGAACCACGCGGCGAGCTCGGTCGCGTTCGCGTGCTCCTTCGGGCCGAAGCAGCCGTAGCAGCCGCGGTCGAAGGCTGGGCAGAGGGCGCCGCAGCCGGCTCGCGTCACCGGCCCGAGGCAGGGCGTGCCCGACCGGACGAGGATGCACGGGACGCCGCGCCGCTTGCACTCGATGCAGACGGCCTCGTCGCGAATCTGCGGCCGGCGGCCGAGGGCGACCGAGACGAGCAGCTCGCGGAGCAGCCGGGCGTTGATGGGACAGCCGTGGAGCTCGGCGTCGACCTGGACGTGGACCGCGACCGGCGTCGCCGTCTCGAGCGAGTCGACGTACTCGGGGTGGGCGTAGACGGCGGCGCGCCAGGCGTCGTGGTCGGCCCAGTTCCGGAGGGCCTGGATCCCGCCGGCCGTCGCACAGGCACCGATCGTGACGAGCATCCGGGCCTGGCGGCGCAGCTCGACGATCTCCCGCGCCTGGTCGGGCGTCGAGATCGAGCCCTCGACCAGGAGGAGGTCGTAGGGGCCCGACGAGCGGTCCGAGCTCGCCTCCGGGAACTCGACGATCTCGAAGCGCTGGGCGATCCCGACGAGCTCGTCCTCGAGGTCGAGGAGCGACAGCTGGCAGCCGTCGCACGAGGCGAACTTGACGATCCCGAGCCGGAAGCGAGCGGGAGCGGCACGGTGGCCGCCGCGGAGGGCGGACAGGGCGGACATCAGATCCCCTCCCGGCCGAAGATGTCGGTCAGCTGGGCGAGCGAGAAGACGGGACCGTCGCGGCAGACGAAGTAGCGACCCATCTGGCAGTGCCCGCAGAGGCCGATGCCGCACTCCATGTGCCGTTCGAGCGTGACGAAGATGCGATCGGGCTTCACGCCCCGCTCGCCGAGGACGTCGGCCGTCGCCTCCATCATCCGCTCGGGGCCGCAGACGAAGGCCACGGCCTGCGACCCGTCCCAGGTCGCCCGGTCGAACAGATGGGTCACGATCCCGACCGGACCGGTCCAGTCGGAATCGGGCCCGGCCCGGTCGACGGTCAGCGACAGATCGATGTCGTCGCGAGCGGCGAGGCGCTCGAGCTCCTCGCGGTAGAGGAGGTCGCGCGGGGTCCGGGCGCCGTAGTAGATCCGGAACTCGCCGAAGAGCCGGCGCTTCGCGACGACCGCGTCGATGAGCGGGCGGAGCGGGGCGAGCCCGATCCCGCCGGTGACGACGATGACGTCGCGGCCGACGGCCCGCTCGACGGGCCACGGCGTGCCGAGCGGCCCGCGCAGCCCGACCTCGTCGCCGCGGCTGAGCGCCGCGAGCTGGGTCGTCGCCGAGCCCGCGGCCCGGATCGTCAGCTCGATGCCGTCGGGGCGGTAGCGGCTGACCGAGATCGGGAGCGGCGGGAACCCGGGCAGGTCGACCATGACGAACTGGCCGGGCGCGCCGGCCGGGAAGGCCGGGTCGAGCCGGTCGAGGACGAGCGTGGCGGTGTCGACCGTCTCCTGGGCGGTCGAGCGGACCCGGGCCGTCGTATAGGCGGCCGCGGTCGTCGCCGCCGGCTCGAGGTCGGCCGCTCGGGTCTCGAGCGGCGGCGCGACGGCCGCGAGCTCGGCCCGCACGTCGATCCCGACCGGACACCAGGTGATGCAGCGACCGCAGCCGACGCAGCCGAAGGTGCCGAACTGGTCGATCCAGGTCGCGAACTTGTGGGTGAGCCACTGTCGGTAGCGATCTCGGGCCCGGCTCCGGAAGTTGCCGCCGGCCACCTTGGCGAAGCCGACCGTGAAGCAGCTGTCCCAGACCCGCGTGTTCTCGTTGACGACGCCGTCGAGGTCGGATCGCTGGGCGACGCTCGTGCAGAAGCAGGTCGGGCAGACCATCGTGCAGCTCGTGCAGGTCAGGCAGCGCTCGGCGATCTGCAGCCAGCGCGGGCTGTCCCACTGGGCGAGGAGCCGGTCGTGGAGACCCTCGGTCGCGACCGGGTCGCCGATCGATTCGCGGACGGCGTCGACCTGGCGACGCGCCTCGAGGATCTGGTCGGCGGTCGCCGTCGCGAGCGGCAGGCGGGCGAGCAGCGCGGCGCCGGCGCCGCTCTCGGCCCGCAGGACGAACCCGTCGTCGAGCTCGGACATGACGATGTCGGCGCCGTCGGTGACCGCGGGGCCGGTGCCCATCGAGGTGCAGAAGCAGGTCCCGCCGGCGACCGCGCACTCGACCGCGATCGTCAGGACCGCCGAGCGCCGCGCCCGGTAGTCCTCATCGGTGTACGGCCCGTCGAGGAAGACCCGGTCCTGGACCCGGATCGCCGCCAGCTCGCATGCCCGGACCCCGAGCAGGGCGAGCAGGTCGACGTCGGGGTGGACGGCCGCGAAGGTGACCTGGCCCTCCTCGCGGCGACCGACCGCGAGCGGCACGGTCGGCGGGAAGATCCAGCGCTTGGGGCCGCCCGGGCCGACGGTGAAGTCGAAGAGTCGCGCGTCACCTTGGTTCTCGAGCCGGTAGTGGCCCGGCGACTGCCGGTCCCGCCAGCCGGCCGGCAGCTGCTCGACCGAGTCGATGCGGTCGAGGACGATCGCCCCGTCGGCGACCGTCGGGCCGACGACCGTCCGGCCGTCGGCGCGGAGCATGTCGATCAGGACCTGGAGGTTGGCCCGGGCCAGGAACCACCGGCCCGGCGCACCGCCCGACCGGCCCTGGGCCGCGCTGGATGGGTAGACCCCGCTGGGATGCTCGCGCACGGATCACTCCGCGGTATCGGTTCCGACACCGCTAGCGTCGGTCATGCGGGACCCGAGGGGCAGGGCCGCCCGTCGCCGCGACCCGGTGCCGTCCGGCCCGCCTCGCGACATCGGGCACGGTCTTCGGGCGGCCGTTCGGCCCCCGGGGACGGGCGACCGACCGCCGGCCGGGTCTACCAGGCCGGCTCGGCCTCGTGGGCGAAGACGTCCAGCAGCTGCTCGCGGGTGCCGACGAGCCGCCGGGCGACCGCCTGCAGGAGCCGCGGGTAGAAGTGCGACGCGAAGAGGCAGTCCGACCGCAGGACGCCACGAAGCGCCGCGCCGTCCATCCAGACCACCTCGGTCGGCTCGAGCGCGCGGCCGGTCGAGGTCGACCGGTACGGCGGGACCATCGCCGACCAGTTGACGACGTCGCCCGGCTCGACCGTGAGGATCGTCGTCTCGCCCCGCTCGGGGACGAGGACCTTCAGCGCGACCCGGCCACGTCGGACGACCCCGAACGAGGCCGCCTCCTCGCCTTCGCGGAAGACGACGTCGCCGGTGTCGTAGGCGCGGACCCGGGCGATCTCCGCGAGGACCGATCGGGTTTCGGCCGGCAGGTCGCTGCCGAACCAGTCGAGGGCCGCGTCGCGAGCCGTGAGGGTCGGTTCCGTCATCGCCGTCTCCTTCGTCAGGGGATCGCGCTCACGCGCGCGACCAGCTCGGCCTCGTCGACACCGCCGGCCGGCTCGACGTCCACGAGCCGGTCGGGTCGGTGGAAGATCGTCACGTACTCGCGCTCGAGCTCGGTCCGGAGGGTGTCCGGGCCCATGATCACCACGCGGTCCGCGTCGCCGATCTCGTGGACGACGCGGGCGAGGTACGTCCGGCCCGCGGCGGTCGGCTCGCGGTCGACGCGAGCGACGTCGATCCAGCCGCTCGCCGTCTTCCGGGCGACGAGGGCATGAGCCTCGGAGATCCAGGTCACGGCCCCGACCCGCCGGAGCGGATCGACGGCCGGACCTTCGGTGGTGACGGGTCCCTTGTGTCGTCCCTGCATCGTCGTCGTGCTCCTCGGGCGGCCGTCAGGCGGTCGCGCGCTGGTCCCGGGCCGCCGCGACGACCGGCTCGAGCAGCGTCTCGAGACGCACGTCGCCGACCTCGTCGAGCTCGTACCGGACCCGGACGACCGGGTGGGTCGGGTGGAGGACCCGGGTGATGTCGATCGGGGTGGCCGCAAGGACGATGTCGGCGGGCGTGGCGTTCAGCGTCGCCTCGAGGTCGCGGATCTGCGCGTCGCCGTAGCCCATCGCGGGCAGGAGCGGGCCGAGCGCCGGGTACTTCGCGAGCGTCGCCGCGAGGGTCCCGACCGCGTACGGTCGCGGATCGACGACGGCTCCGGCGCCGAAGCGCTCGGCGGCGACGATCCCCGCCCCGTAGGTCATCCCGCCGTGGGTCAGCGTCGGACCGTCCTCGACGACGACGACGCTCTTGCCGGCGATGTCGCCGCCCTCGAGCCGCAACGACGACCGCGCCTCGACGACGGCGGCCGCGGGGTTGAGCGCGGCGATGCTGGCGCGGATCGTCGCGAGCCCCTCCGGCGTCGCCGAGTCGATCTTGTTGATGACGACCACATCGGCCATCCGGAGGTTCGCCTCGCCCGGGTGGTAGGCGAGCTCGTGGCCGGGTCGGAGCGGGTCCGCGACGACGATGTGGAGATCGGGCCTGTAGAACGGCAGGTCGTTGTTGCCGCCGTCCCACAGGACGACGTCGGCCTCGGCCTCGGCGGCCGCCAGGATCGCGGCGTAATCGACACCGGCGAAGACGAGCCGGCCGGCATCGAGGTGCGGCTCGTACTCCTCGCGCTCCTCGATCGTCGTCCGGTGGAGGTCGAGGTCCGCATACGAGGCGAAGCGCTGGACCCGCTGCGCGGCGAGGTCGCCGTACGGCATCGGATGGCGGACGACGGCCGTCCGGAGCCCCGCCGCCTCGAGGTGCGCCGCGACGAACCGCGTCGTCTGGCTCTTGCCGCTGCCGGTCCGGGCCGCGCAGATCGCGACGACCGGGCGGCGGCTCGGCAGCATCGTCCGGGCGGGCGCGTGGAGGATGAACGCGGCCCCGCCGGCGAGCGCTCGGCTCGCCGCGTGCATGACCGTCTCGTGGCTGACGTCGCTGTAGCAGAAGGCGACCCGGTCGATCGCCTCATCCCGGAGGAGCGCCTCGAGCGACGACTCGGGCAGGATCCGGATCCCGTCGGGGTAGAGCGGGCCTGCGAGCGCGGCCGGATAGCGCCGGTCGTCGATGCCGGGGATCTGGGTCGCCGTGAACGCGACAACCTCGGCCGTCGGGTCGTCCCGGTACAGGACGTTGAAGTCATGGAAGTCGCGGCCGGCCGCACCCATGATGACGACCCGGGTCCTGGTCACGATGCACCTCCGGTGATGCCCGCGGCCCGCGGGCTGGGCGTGCCGCCGTCGCTGGCGACGGCATCGCCGAGCTCATGGAGGCGAACGACGAGGGCGTGCCCCTCGAGCTGCTTGAGCAGGATGCCGCCGATCCCCGCCTCCTCGGCCAGGCGCCGTGCGTCGGTGCTCCAGTATGCCGCGAGGACGGCGATCCGCGAGCGCGGCAGCAGCGGGTCCAGGGCGACCGCGACCGACTGCCAGCCTCCGGCGATCGCGGCGTCGACGAGGACGACGACCGGCTCCGTCTCGCGGGCGGCGCTGGCCGCCGTCCGGGCTGAGCTGGCGAGCCCGACGACGAACCCGTGGCGGACGAGATGCGCCCGCAGCGCCTCCGCCGAGGCGACGTCGTCCGAGACGAGCAGCAGGCGGCGCGGCGAGCCGGGCGGGACCTCGAGCGCGGTCATCGCGGAGGGCGCGCCGGGGACGGATCGGCGGACGGTCGGACCATGCGGCCAGACTGCCCCGCCCCCCGGAGGGTCGGAAGGGACGCTCGACCCGAAGGCCGGGGCCGTCCGGCCCGCGCCCGGGCCGCGGGGCGGCCCGGGCCTCCGACTGTATCGACCCATATAGGCGCCGACGACGCGATTCGGGACCTTCGGCCCTCCGATCGCGCTCGCGGTCGAGGCTACGATCCGTCCGAGGTGGGTACCGGAGGGGACGCCCGGTACCCACCCCGAACCTTTTTCACGGGACCCGATGGGCGGGCGCCGCCGTGTCGGCCTGTCGCCGCTGCGCGTCGCGGGCGCCGCTGACCGCCGTACGCGAGCACCCCGATCAGGTCGCCCGAGCGCCCGCGGTCCGGACCCGCGCGGCCGGGTCGCCCTGGGCTCGGGACGCCCTAGACGTGGTGGGTCCGGTTCGCCTGCGCGGTCAGCTCGGCCCGGAAGTCCGGGTGGGCGATCGCGATGAGGGCACGGGCACGCTCGGGGATCGACTTGCCGTACAGCTCGGCGACCCCGTACTCGGTCACGACGGTCCGGACGTGGGCGCGGGTCGTGACGACGCCGCTGCCCTCGGCGAGGAAGGGCGTGATCCGCGACACCGTCCCGCCCGAGGCGGTCGATGGCAGGGCGATGATCGGACGACCCTCGGGCGCGAGCGCCGCCCCGCGCATGAAGTCCATCTGGCCGCCGACGCCGCTGTACATCCGCCAGCCGATCGAGTCGGCACACACCTGGCCGGTCAGGTCGATCGAGATCGCCGAGTTGACCGCGATCATCCGGCGGAACGACCGGATGACATGGGTGTCGTTGGTGAAGTCGGTCGGTCGCATCTCGACCATCGGGTTGTCGTGGACGAACCGGTAGAGCTTCTCGGTCCCCATCATGAAGGTGGCGACGATCTTGCCCCGGTTGCGCTCCTTCGCCAGCCCGGTGACGGCGCCGGCCTCGACGAGGTCGGCGACGACGTCGGTCATCATCTCGGTGTGGATGCCGAGGTCCCGCTTGCCGGTCAGGTGCTTACCGACGGCGGTCGGGATCGCGCCGATGCCCATCTGGAGCGTCGCCTCGTCGGGAACGAGATCGGCGACGAACTCGCCGATCCGGCGCTCGACGTCGCCGATCTCCGGGTCGGGGTAGCGGTACGGGGGCCGGTCGACCTCGATCGCGAGGTCGATGTCATTGACGTGGACGAAGCTCTCGCCGAGCGTCCGGGGCATCGACCGGTTCAGCTGGGCGATGACCGTCCTGGCGGCCGGGATCGCCGACAGCATCCCCTCGACCGACGTCCCGAGCGAGCAGAAGCCATGCTGGTCCGGCGGCGAGACGTTGATGAACACCGCGTCGAGGGGCATGAGCCCGCTCGAGAAGAGATGCGGCACGTCCGAGAGGAAGACCGGCACGAACTCGGCGCGGCCCTCGTTGACGGCGGCCCGGGCGTTCGGCCCGATGAACAGGGCGATGTGCCGGAAGTGGCCCGCCATCTCGGGGGCGAGGTGCGGTCCCGGGCCCTCGATGTGGAGATGGACGACCCGGACGTCCTCGAGCTCGGGCGCCCGGGCGACCATGGCTTCGAGGAGGAACGAGGGGGTCGCGGCGGCGCAGTGGACATAGACCGTGTCGCCGCTGCGGATGCCGGCGACGGCCTCTTCGGGGGTCACGACTCGCATGACCCGAGTCTAGGCACGGGTGGCCCGGCCCCGACCGGGCCGAAGGGACCGAGGCCCGGTGACCGGCGGGCCGACGATGGCCCGGGGCGGGTCCGGGACCGCGGGCCGTCCGACCCGCGGCTGGCCGGCGGCGGACCCTAGCCGGAGCTGCCGATCCGGTGCTTGGCGACGAACGCCGCGGCCTGGGCGCGGCGCTCGAGGTTCAGCTTCGAGAGGATCGAGCTGACGTAGTTCTTCACCGTCTTGTCCGAGAGGAAGACGTCGGCCGCGATCTCCTTGTTCGTCTTGCCCTCGGCGACGAGGAGCAGGATCTTCTGCTCCTGCGCGGTCAGCTGGGCGAGCTCGTCGGTGTACGAGCCGGTCGCGATCCGGCGGACCCGCTCGAGGACCTTCTCGGTGACCGCCGGGTCGAGCAGCGACTCGCCCCGCCCGACGCTCTCCAGCGCGGCGACGAGATCGCGGGCCCGGACCTGCTTGAGCAGGTAGCCCGACGCGCCGGCGACGATCGCGGACAGGACCGCCTCCTCGTCGGGGTAGCTCGTCAGCATCACGACCCGCGTCCCCGGCAGCTCCGCCCGGATCTCGCGGCAGGCCTCGATGCCCGATCCGTCCGGCAGCCGGACGTCCATGATCACGATGTCCGGCTGGAAGCGGCGCGCCTGCTCGATCGACTCGGCGACCGTGCCGGCCTCCGCGACGACCTGGAACTCTGGCCGCCGGTCGAGGAGCGCGACGAGCCCCTGGCGCACCACCTCGTGGTCGTCGACGACGAGGAGGCGGAAGGGTCGGGCCTGGTTGGCTTCGGTCACGGCTGGTCGATCGCCTCCGGGCTATCGTGGCGCGCCTGGTCGCGGGGCGGTAGCCGGACGATGATACGCGTCCCGTCTCCGGGACGGCTCTCCACCGTCACCTCGCCGCCGAGCGCCCGGGCCCGGCCACGGATGTTGGCGAGGCCCTGGTGGCTCGGGCCGCGGATCGCCGCCGGGTCGAAGCCGCGGCCGTTGTCGCTGACCCGGAGGACGACCCCGTCGGCGTCGGTCCCGAGCGACAGCGTCGCCCGGGTCGCCTTCGAGTGCCGGGCGACGTTCGACAGGCACTCGCGGGCCATCTGGAGCACCTGATGGCGCTCGTCGACCGACAGGTCGGCCGGGACGTCCGGACCAAGGACGACGTCGATGTCGACCATCGTGTTCAGCCGGAACTCCCCGGCGAGCGCGGTCAGCGCGGCCTCGAGGTCGGCCTGCTCGAGG
Source organism: uncultured Anaerolineaceae bacterium (assembly GCA_964483405.1). Classification (GTDB taxonomy): domain Bacteria; phylum Chloroflexota; class Limnocylindria; order Limnocylindrales; family CSP1-4; genus CAZABC01. Next base: position 71,921 of record CAZABC010000007.1, on the reverse strand, counting down.
AGCTCGGGCCGCAGGCCGAAGATGAAGTTCCGGATGTCGCGGATGGTCAGATTGAGCGACTCGATGGCCCGGTCGACGCGGATCGCGGCCTCGTCGGGACTCTCGTCCATCAGGTCCGGCAGGTCCTCGAGCGAGAGCCCGACGGCGTACAGGCTCTGGATGATCCCGTCGTGGAGGTCGCGGCCGATCCGCTCCCGCTCCTCGACGATCGCCAGCCGCTGGACCTGGTCGTGGAGACGGGCGTTCTCGATCGCGATCCCGGCGTGGATCGCGAACACCTCGACGAGCTCCTGGTCGGCCGCCGAGAACCCGGTCGCACCCTGCTTGTCGGTCAGGTAGAGGTTGCCGACCGACCGACCCTTCACGACGATCGGGACGCCGAGGAACGACCGCATCGGCGGGTGCTGGTCGGGGAAGCCGACGCTCCGGGGGTCGGTGGTCAGGTCGTCGAGGCGGATCGATCGCCCTTCCCGCAGGATCGCGCCGAGGAGCCCGCGACCCCGAGGCGGAGCCCCGATCCGGTCCCGTTCGGCCGACGACATCCCGGACGTCAGGAAGTGCCCGATCGCGCCGCGGTCATCGAAGGTGCCGATCGCCGCATAGCGGGCACCGGCGAGGATCCGGACCCGGTCGGCGATCAGCTGGAGGACGCGGTCGAGGTCGAGGACGCCGGCGATGGCCCGGGTCGCCTCGTCGAGCGCGGCGAGGCGCTCCACGGCCCCGCGGACCTCGGCCCGCGACCAGCCCGCGGCAAGGGCGATCTCGAGGGCACGGACCACGATGGCCGCCGACGGGTCCGGACCGTCGAGCCACAGCGCGCCGACCGGGGCGCCACGCTCCGGCGCGACGAGGTCGTAGCGGACGGCGTGGGCCGGCAGGTCGGTCCCCGAGAGGGTCCCCTCCCCGATCGAGATCGCCGGCAGGGGCGGGGCGTCGACGACGAGCCGCGCACCGTCCGCCCGGGCGACGCGGACGATCGCCACGAGCGCGGCCTCGATCCGCTCCCGGCCCTCCGGCGACGGGTCGCGGAACCAGCCGTCGAGGGCGTCGAGGGCGAGGACGACCGGGAACGCCTGCGCGAGTGACGCGTCGATCGGGGACGCGCTCGAGGTCGGCGTGTCCCGGGGCGGGGCGGTCAGGCGGGTGGGGCGCTCGGCCATGACGGACGCGAGCGTAGCACTCGCTGGTCACCGGGCCACCCGGACCCCGACGGCGGGCCAAGGGTCACATCATCGAGATCGGCCGAATCACGCACAATGCCGCTCATGATTACCCGCGACCCGCAGCCTGCGCTGCCCACCGTTCCCGACGCCGCGAGCGAGGCGGGCGTCGAACCGGACCGCAGCCTCGTCCCCCAGGCCGTCGAGGCGGAGGGCCCGACGTCGAGCCCGCTGACGCGTCGGACGTTCCTCCGGGGCGCGGCGGTGGCCGGCGCGGCCACGGTCGCGGCCACGGTCGCGGCCTGCGCGCCGGCCGGCGCGCCGAGCTGGACCTTCGGCCCGACCTTCGACCCGGACGCGGGCGCATCGCCGTCGCCGTCCCCGGCCGGCTCGGCGGCGCCGTCGGCCGCCCCGTCGGCATCGGCCGCCGCGTCGGCCGCACCGTCGCCCAGTCCCGCCGTGACCCTCCCGGCCGGCTGGTCCGACCACGACCTCAAGGCCCAGGAGAAGGTCCGTCGGTTCGTCGGTAACCTGGCGGGCCCCCTGGGCCTCAGCGCCTTCCTCGACGACCCGCTCGGCCCGCCGACCGAGGACCCCGAGTTCACCAAGGTGCCCCACGGCAACCAGCCGCTCGAACCGACCCTCGACGGCGACGTCAAGGTCTTCGACATGACGATCGACGAGATCGAGTGGCCGATCGACGCGGTCATGCCGCCGCTCAAGGCCCTCGGCTACAACAAGATGTGGCCGGGTCCGCTCCTCCGGGTCGTCGAGGGCGACAAGGTCCGGGTCAACTTCACCAACAACCTGAGCGAGACCACCGGCGTCCACTTCCACGGGATCGAGTTCACCGACTTCAAGCAGGACGGGATCCCGTTCGTCACCCAGCTGCCGATCGTCCCGGGTGAGACGTTCACCTACGAGTTCGTCGCCAGGACGGCCGGCTCGCACATGTACCACTCGCACCACAACGCGACCGACCAGGTCGGTCGCGGCCTGCTCGGGGCGTTCATCGTCGACCCGGCCGACCCGGCCGACCGCCCGGCCCAGAAGTACGGGATCGCCAAGCCCGAGCACGACGTCGTCTTCATCCACAACGACGCGCTCGGCGGGTTCACGATCAACGGCCACGGGTTCCCGGCCACGGTGCCGATCGTCGCCAACGTCGGCGACAGGGTCTACATCCGATACATGAACGAGGGGACGATGATGCACCCGTGGCACACCCACGGGTTCCGGCAGCGGATCGTCGCCCGCGATGGCGCCCCCCTCGGCGACGCCGAGTTCTTCGCCGACACGCTCGGCGTCAACCCCGGCGAGCGCTGGGACGCCGTCGTCGAGTGCGACCGGCCCGGCGTCTGGGCGTTCCACTGCCACATCCTCCCGCACGTCGAGGGGCTCGACGGCATGTTCGGCATGGTGACGGCGCTCGTCGTCCTGCCGGCCTAGCCAAGAGCGCGGAGGCGGTGCCGGACATGCCGGTCGAGACGGGGCCGCGGCTCGGGTCGCGGCTCGGCAAGGTCCTGCTCGCGACCGACCTGTCGCCGGCGTCGGTCGGCGCCACCGACCAGGCGCTCGAGCTGGCCCGGCTGCTCGGCGCCCCCCTGCTCGTCGTCAGCGTCATCGACCCCCGGCAGCTCCGCCTGCCGGGAGGCCGCTTCGGTCAGCGGGTCGACCAGGTCCGGGCGCAGCGCGAGATCGGGGCGCAGGCCCTCGTCGAGCGCGGTCGGCGGGTCGGGGTCGACGTGACGTTCCTCATCTGGGAGGGCGACCCGGGCGAGGCGATCGTCGACGCCGCGACGGCCGAGCACGCCGACCTGATCGTCGTCGGATCGCACGGTCGGAGCGGGGTCGGACGGTTCCTCGTCGGGAGCGTTTCGGACCACGTGGTCCGGCACGCCCCGTGCCCGGTCATGGTCGTCCGGGCGTCGGAGGACGGCGCGCCGGCACGGATCGGCACGACCGCCGAGGGAGCGCCGGCCCCGATCGGCACGACCGCCGAGGGAGCGCCGCCCGCTACGTCGCACTGACCGCCGTGCCCGGCGACCGTTCGGCGCTCCTCCGGCGAGCTCGCCGGCTCGCCTGGCTCACGGTCGGCTGGAACCTCGTCGAGGGCACGATCGGGGTCGCCGCCGCGCTCGCCTCGGGTTCGGGATCGACTCATTCGTCGAGAGCACGTCCGGAGTCATCGTCCTGTGGCGTGTCGGCGTCGAGGCCGACGCCGCCAGCGCCGGCGGCCTCGGACGTGACGGCGGCCCGGGCCTGGGCTCCACCGCCGAGCGGGTCGAGGCGGGTGAGGCGGCCCAGCGTGTCGAGTGGGCCGAGCGGGTCGCCGAGCGGCTCATCGGCGCGTCGCTGGCGCTCCTGGCCGCGTACGTGACCTTCGACGCGGTCACGACCCTCATCTCGGCCGAGCGGCCGACGGCGTCGCCGGTCGGGATCGCGCTCGCGGCGGTCAGCCTCGTCGTCATGCTCTCGCTCGCCGCGGCCAAGCGACACGTCGCGGTCGATCTCGGCAGTCGGGCGCTCGCGGCCGATGCCGTCCAGACCCAGGCGTGCTGGTGGCTCTCGGCCGCCGTGCTCGTCGGCGTCGGCCTCAACACCGTCCTCGGGTGGTGGTGGGCGGATCCGGTCGCCGCGCTCGCGATCGCCTTCCTCGTCGCCTGCGAGGCGCTCGAGGCGTGGCGCGGCGAGGATGGGGCCGAGGGCGGGGGCGAGGGCGGGAATGACGCCGCCGGCGGGGGCGAGTAGCGGCAACGGGCGACGGGATCACCGGGTCCCTGCGGCCCGGTCGCGGCGACGGGCCGGCGCACTGAGGCGGGCGGTCCCGGCCGCACCGTCCCAGCGGCGCCACCCGGGAGGGCAGACGGCGACGACGCGTCGGCGTCACCACTGTGGCTGGTGTTCCAGCGCGCTCGGACGGCGCGTACCAGCATGATCGGTGGCTCGCGCGATGTCGTGCACGGTCTCGTGCGTGGCGCCCGCAGTCGAGGCCGCGGAGATCGCCATCGATCAACCGAGCACCAGCCAGGTTGGTGCGGCCGAGGCGGCGGGACGGAGCACCAGCCAGGTCGGTGCGACCGAGGCGGCGGGGCGGCTCGGGACGGCGCCGCGCCGCGCGTGGCCGCGCCGCGCTCGCTGTGCCCCGCCGTCAGCCGGTGTAGGCGCCGTCGGGATCGAGCTCCTCGCGGATGAGCCGCAGCTCCTCGGCGGTCGGCTCCGGGGTCGTCGCGAGGGTGGCGGCGACCCGGACCACCCAGCCCATCGTCGCCCTGACCTCGTCGAGCGTCGCCCCGGGGTGGAGCGAGTCGAGCCGCATCTCGCCGTTCTCGTCGAAGTGGTAGATGCCGAGATCGGTGACCACGACCGACGGGCCGCGCCCGAGCCAGCCCTGCTCGCGCCGGATCCGCTCGCTCTGCTCGGCCCCGCCGAGGTTGCCGGGCGACGTCCGGAAGTCGATCCGCTCGACGAACGAGCGGGCGCTCTGGCGCATGATCACGAAGACCTGGCGGGCGTTGATGGCGATCTCGCACGCGCCGCCGCTGCCGGGCAGGCGGGTCTTCGGCTGGGCATAGTCGCCGATGACCGTCGTGTTGATGTTCCCGAAGCGGTCGATCTGGGCCGCGCCGAGGAAGCCGACGTCGATCAGCCCGCCCTGGAGATAGAAGGCGAAGAGTTCGAACATGCTCGTGACGGCCGTCGCACCCGTGACGATCGTCGGGTCGCCGATCGACAGCGGCAGGCGCGCCGGGCGGGCGCCGAAGACGCCGGCCTCGTAGACGAGCTCCATGGCGGGGGCGACCGTCCGCTTCGCCAGGTTGACGGCGATGTTCGGGAGGCCGACACCGACGAAGCAGACCCGCTGGGTCGCCAGCTCGCGGGCGGCTGCGACGATCATCATCTCGGTCCTGCTGAAGCCCCCGTCGGCGGCGGCCCGACCGGGCACCGGGGCGCGGTCGGCGCTCATCGGTACGCCCCGTACTCGACCGTCCCCGATGGCGCCGATCCGGGGCGCAGGCTCGCGATCCGCTCGGCTCCGAGCTTCTCGACGTACTCGGCCCGACCCTCCACGCCGTGGACCCACTCGCGCAGCCAGGCCTCGGTCGTCTCGGCCGTCCGGCTGATCGGGTCCCAGTCGCGGTAGAAGCGGTTGTCCCGGTCGTAGAAGCCCTGGACGTACGAGGGATGCGCGCCCCACGGCTCGACGACGACGGCGTCGACGACGAGCCCGGGCACGATCGTCCGGTTCGGGTCGGCCCGGACGACCGTCTCGTCGACCAGCTCTTCGACGACGACGATGACCCGCTCGGCGGCGAAGGCGGCCTCCTTCTGGCAGCCGAGGAGTCCCCAGACCTGGGTGTTGCCGTTCGCGTCGGCCCGCTGGGCGTGGATGATGGTGACGTCGGGCTTGAGCGGCGGGACGGCGTAGACCTTGCCGTCGCCGTACGGCGACTCGATCTCGCGGATCCGCGGGTTGGCCGCCGGCATGTCCGTCTCGAAGTAGCTCCGGAGCGGGAAGAACGGCAGGTTGGCGGCACCTGCGGTGTACCGGGCGACCATCCCGAAGTGGCTGTACTCCTCGAGCTCGAGCGACGCCTCGGCACCCTCGGTGACCCGCCGGATCGCATGCAGCCCGCCGACGCCCGGGTTGCCGAGCCAGCTGAAGACGAGCTTGCGGGCGACCCCGGCCGCGACCATCTGGTCGTAGATGACGTCGGGCGTCATCCGGGCGAGGACGAGGTCGCGCTTCCGCTGGCGGACGATCTCGTGGCCGGCCGCGAACGAGATGAGGTGGGTGAAGCCTTCGATCGCGACGGTGTCGCCGTCGCGAACGAGCGCCGCGACGGCATCGCGCATCGTGGCGACCTTGCCGCTCACTCGGGCCCTCCTCCTGTCGCCGCCGGGTCGGGGCGGCTGTCCTCGTCAGCTGCCGGACGCGCCGAACCCCGGCGTGACCAGGCCGGCCCGGATCGCCCGCTCGACCTGCGCCAGGTCCTCGCCGCGATGGGCGACGACGTGGGCGACCGCCTCGACGAAGATCCGGACCGCCGTCTCGGCCTCGGCCTGCGAGACGACGAGCGGCGGGGACATCCGGACGCAGTCGTCGCCGGCCTCGAGGACGAGCAGCCCGCGCTCGAAGGCCTGCATCTGGACCGCCTCGGCCGTGTCGCCCGAGTCGAACTGGATGCCGACCATCAGCCCCTTGCCGCGAACGTCGCGGACGACGCCCGGGTAGCGCTCGACGAGCGGCCGGAGGCCGTCGAAGATCTCCTCGCCGCGGATGCCGGCGTTCGCGATGAGGCCCGACTCGAGGAGCCGGATCGTCTCCATCATGGCGGCGAGGGCGACCGGGTTGCCGCCGTAGGTCGAGCCGTGGGCGCCGGGTCCCCAGTCCATGATGTCGGCCCGCGCGACCATCGCCCCGATCGGCATGCCCGAGGCGATGCCCTTGGCGGTCAGGAGGATGTCCGGCTCGACCTCGAAGTGCTGGATCGCCCACATCCGGCCGGTCCGTCCGGCGCCGGACTGGACCTCGTCGGCGATGAGGAGGATGCCGTGCCGATCGCACAGCTCGCGGAGCCGCGGGAAGAACGCCTCGTCAGGGACGACGTAGCCGCCCTCGCCCTGGATCGGCTCGACGATGACCGCGGCGAACTCGTCGGCCGGCATCAGGCGCTTGAAGACGCGGCGCTCGAGCTCGTCGAGGCCCTCGCTGCCGTACGGGACGTGATAGACGCCCGGGAGGAGCGGCCCGAAGTGGGCGTGGTACTTCGCCTTGCTCGCGGTCAGGCTGAGGGCGCCGTACGTCCGGCCGTGGAAGGCGCCGATGAAGGCGACCACGTTCGGCCGGCGGGTGTGGTACCGGGCGAGCTTGAGGCCCGCTTCCACCGCCTCCGCCCCCGAGTTGCCGATGAACGCCCGGACGGGGCCGCGCAGCGGAGCGATCCGGCCGAGCTCGGCGGCGGCCTGGGCGTAGATCGGCAGGTAGAAGTCCGACGCGCTGAAGTGGATCAGCTCGGCGGCCTGCTTCTGGATGGCCGCGACGACCTTCGGGTGGGCATGCCCGGTCGAGTTGACGGCGATGCCGGCCGCGAAGTCGAGGAACAGATTGCCGTCGATGTCCTCGACCGTGCAGCCCTCGCCGCGGACCGGGACGATCGGGTACGCCCGCGGGAGGCTGGGACTCGTCCAGGCGTGGTCGAACTCGATGTGCGCCTTGGCCTTGGGGCCGGGCAGCGGCGTCACGATGTCCGGCACGGGACGCGCCTGGAGCGTCTCAGCGGTCACGGTTCCTCCTGGTGGGTGCATAGAACCTATGCAGAGTGGATAGCAAGTATAGCCCGCGGAGGTCGCCCCGCGATGACCCGAAGGTCACGCCACCGTCCCGAAGCCGGCAGGGCCGCGTGCCCGCCCTGTCGGAGGGCGGCGGACCCTCACGGCCGGAGGGCGACCTCGCCGACGTAGGCGGAGCCGGCGACCTCCCGGTCGAAGCGCGGGGTCCCAGCGGACGGCCGGGCGGTCATCCGTGGTCCGGTCGGCCCCCGCCCCGGGCCGGATGCCGCTCAGTCGACGATGGTGTGGCTCTGCTCCCGGAGGAACTGGGCGACGTAGTACATCGACAGGCCGCTCTTGCCGGTCGAGCCCGAGCCCTTCCAGCCGCCGAAGGGCTGCTGGCCCGGCCAGGCGCCGGTCGTCGCGCCGGCACGCCGGTTCACGTACAGGACGCCGGCGTGGATGTTGTCGAGGAAGTAGCGGACCTCCGTCGGATCCTCCGAGTAGACGCCGGCGGTCAGGCCGTAGAGGTTGTCGTTCGACAGCCGGACCGCCTCCTCGAGCGAGTCGACGGCGCAGACGGCGGTGAAGGGCGCGAACAGCTCGTCCTGGAACAGCCGATGATCGGCCGGCAGGCCGACGACCGTCGGCTCGACGTAGTAGCCGCGGGCGAAGTCGCCGTCGGTCAGGCGCTCGCCGCCGATGAAGACGGTGCCGTCGCGACGCGCCTCGGCGACGGCCTGCGTCCAGCGGTCGACCGCGCGCTGGTCGACGACCGGACCGAGCCAGTTCTCGCGCTTGATCGGGTCGCCGATCGTGATCTGCTCGGTCTTCTGGACCAGCAGCCGGACGAGCTCGTCGTGGACCGGCCGCTCGACGTAGACCCGGCTGTTGGCCGAGCACTTCTGGCCGCCGAAGCCGAAGGCCGAGCGCATGATCCCCTCGGCCGCCTCCTCGAGGTCGGCCTTGCGCGACACGACCGCCGGGTTCTTGCCGCCCATCTCGACGATGCACGGGCGCGGGTAGCGGGTCGAGAACGACCGGTAGAGCTCGAAGCCGACCTCGTAACTCCCGGTGAAGACGATCCCGTCGATGCCCGGGTTCTCCGCCAGCTCCGCTCCGACCGTGTCGCCGGGGCCCATCACCAGGTTGATGACCCCGTCGGGGACGCCGGCGTCGCGGTAGGCCTCCATGAGGGTCACGCCGCTCATCGCCGACGCGCTGGCCGGCTTGAAGACGACCGTGTTGCCGGCCATGAGCGCCGCCGACGACGGCCCGACGGCGAGCGCCATCGGGAAGTTGAACGGGCTGATGACGGCGAAGACGCCGTGCGGCCGTAGGATCGATCGGGTGTGGACCCCGGCGACGCCGCCGTCGTCCATCGGGTGGTCGTAGAACGCGTTGTCCTCGGCGGTCTTCGCGTAGTAGCGGATGAGATCGGCCGCCTCCTCGACCTCGCCGAGCGCCTCGAGCCGGCTCTTGCCGACCTCGAAGGCCATCAGCGCCCCGTACTCCATCTGGCGCTCGCTGAGGAAGTCGGCTGCCTTCCGGAGGATCTCGAGCCGGCGCTCCCAGCCGAGGGCGGCCCACGCGGGCTGCGCCGCTCGGGCCGCCGCGATGGCATCGCGGACGTCCTGCCGGGTGCCCCGGGCGAAGCGCCCGACGAGGATGTCCGAGTCGATCGGCGACCGCAGCTCGAACTCGCCGTCGCCGGCCCGCTCCGCCCCGTCGACGATGTTGGCGTGCGATGCACCGAGGCGAGCTCGGGCGCGCTCGACACCCTGGTCGTAGAGCGCGTGGAGCTCCTCGTTGTCGGCCCGGAGCGTCGCGTAGGTGATCTTGATCCGAGTCTCGGTCATCGGGGCATCTCCAGCGTGGTCGATCCGGGCGTCGGTGGACGGCGGTCGGGCCGCGGGAGGCGCTCCCACCGACGATCCATCGCCGGCTAGTCTAGCGCCGCGACCACCTCGGTCAGCGAGGGCGCGATGGCGTCCGGACGCGTGCCGACCGGCCCGGCCCGAAGGCGCCCGATGGCGGCCCCGGACGTCTTGCCCGTGAGGACGAGCACGCCCCGCAGGCCGACCCGCCGGGCGCCTGCGACGTCGGCCACCGGGTCGTCGCCGACCATCGCGATGGATCGGGCGGGGACCCGTCGCCCGAGGTCCGCGGCGATCCCCGCCGCGGCCTCGCGGAAGACGAGCCCGCTCGGCTTCCCGGCGACGAGCGCGCGCCGGCCGGTGGCCGCCTCGAGGCCGGCCACGAGCGCCCCGGAGTCGAGCGTCTCGCCCTTCCGCGTCATCCACCAGAGGTTCCGATGCATCGCGATGAAGTCGGCGCCCGCCCGGAGGCAGCGGAAGGCCACGTCGAGGTCGCCGAATCGGAGGTCGTCGCCCGCGTCGCCGACGACGACCGCCGCGACGGCACCGGGGTCGGCGGCCGCCTCGGCGACGCCGGCGACCGCCTGCCCGTCGAACTCGCGGAGCGCGTCGGGCGAGCCGATGACGAGGAGCCTCCGACCGGCATGGGTCCGCGCCGTGTGCGCCGCCGCCGCGGAGGCGGCGGTGATGAGGCGATCGGGCGAGATCGCCCCGTCGCCGAACCGCGCCGCGAGCGTCGTCCTGTGGGCGCTCGAGAAGTTGGTGACGATCCGGTACGGGATCCCCAGCTCGGCGAGGCGGGCGAGCGCCTCGGGCGCACCCGGCAGGTGCCCGCCGCGCCAGACGATGACACCGTCCGCGTCGAGGATCAGCCCGCGGACGCCGGCGAGCCGCTCGCGAAGCGTCGTGGCGGAGTCGGGGGCGTCGCCGGGCGTGGGGCCGGTCGATCCGGCGGGCTCGCTCATCGGCGCGCCTCGACCGCGTCGGCGAACGCGGCCAGGGTCGGGAACGTCCAGTCGGGACGGACCTCGACCGGCGGCGCCGGCGTCGCGCCGCCCTCGCGACCGGCTCGCCGGTCGATCCAGACCGTCGGCAGGCCGATCGCCTTCGCCGGGACGTGGTCGTGGTACAGGCTCTGGGCGACGTGGAGCAGCCGACCCTCCCCCACTCCGAGGTCGGCAGCCGTGCGCAGCAGCGCTTCGAAGTTGCGGGGATCGGGTTTGTACGAGCCGACGTCCTGGGCGGTGACGATCGCGTCGAACCCGACACCGAGGTGGGCGTTGCTCAGGGCGAACGAGGCGCGGTCGATGTTCGAGAGGATGATCAGCCGAAAGCGCCGCTTCAGGCGGGCCAGCGCCTCGGGGGTGTCGGGGAATGCCGGCCAGTCGCCGACCGAGGCCCCGAACCTCCCGGTCTCCGCGTCGGTCGCCGGCACGCCGAACCGATCGCCGAGCCCGGCCAGCACCCGCGCGAGGACGACCGGGTACGGCGCCCTCGGATCGGCCGCCTGGACGCCCGTCTCGAGCCCCGCGTACGCGGCCAGGAGCGCCTCGTCATCGAGGTCCGGGCGCCGGCCGTCGAGCCAATGGCGGATCCCGGCGACGATGCCGGCCTCCCAGTCGATGAGGGTGCCGTAGCAGTCGAAGCCGAGGGCCTCGAAGCGGTCGAAGTCGGACACGGATCCTCCGGATCGGGCTGGCCGGTGCGGGCCGGATGTCGGCTCCGGACACGACGGACGCCGTGCCGGATGGTACCGTGCGCGCCACCCGCATCCAGCGCGGCCCGCATCCCGCCCCATCCTCGCCCAGGAGGCTCGTCCATGGGACTGCTCGACGGCAAGAAGGCCCTCGTCTTCGGCGTCGCCAACGACCACTCGATCGCCTGGGGCATCGCCAAGGCCTTCCACGAGCACGGGGCGACCGTCGGCTTCAGCTCGGTCGAGATGCTCATCGACAAGCGCGTCCGCCCGCTCGCCGAATCGATCGGCTCGACCTTCGTCGAGCCGGCCGACGTCGCCTCCGACGAGGACCTCCGGCGGGTCTTCGGGGCCTGGAAGGAGCGGGAGGGCCATCTCGACATCCTCGTCCACGCCATCGGCTTCGCCAAGCGGGCGGACCTCGACGGCGACTTCGTCGACACCTCGCGCGACGGCTTCGCCCTCGCCCTCGACATCTCGGCCTACTCGCTCGTCGCGATGGCCCGCGAGGCCCGGGCCCTCTTCCCGGGCTCGGGCTCGATCATGTGCCTCACCTACTACGGCTCCGAGAAGGTGACCGGCAACTACAACGTGATGGGCGTCGCCAAGGCCGCCCTCGAGGCGTCGGTCCGCTACCTCGCCCGCGACCTCGGCCCCGAGGGGGTGCGGGTCAACGCGATCAGCGCCGGCCCGATCCGGACGCTCGCGGCCCATGGCGTCGCCAACTTCAAGCGGATGTACGGCACGTTCGCCTCGGTCGCGCCGATGCGCTCGAACATCACGATCGAGGACGTCGGCGGGACGGCCGTATGGCTGGCGTCCGACCTGTCGCGCCAGGTCAGCGGCGAGGTCGTCTACGTCGACGGCGGCTTCCACGCCATCGGCGTCCCCGACGTCGAGGACTGACCGGCCGACCAGCGGGCGACGACACGCGCGATGGGCTTCCTGCGACGCCTGCTCGGCGGCTCGGCCGAGGACGGACCGGACGATGCGAGGCCGGCGGATGCGCCGGCGGCGCCCGACCCGGCCGACCCCGGCGACGCGTCGGATCCCGGCCGCGAGGGCGATCCCGACGAAGCGCGGGCCAGGGCGCTCGCCGGGGCGTTCGAGGCGGGTCTGTCCGATCTCGCCCGCCGCCAGCTCCGTCACGCGGACCGGGCCTGGGCGCCGCCGAGCCAGCTTCGGCGCGACGGCGACTGGGTCCTCATGGTCCGCTGGAAGGTCCAGAGCCCCGAGGGCAAGGACGTCACGCTCAAGGCGGGCTCCCGGCTGACGTACGTCGGGCCGGGGACGATGTCCGAGGGAGCCGTCCGGTTCCGGACGGAGAAGGGCGTCCTCGTCGACCTGCCGGCAGGCCGCGCGACGGACGACGGCTGGCCGGACGATCTCCAGCGACCGCGGTCACCGACCGCCGGGACCGAGGACGACTGAGTCGGCGACCGGCCGGCAGGCGACCCCGGGCGATCCTCGGAGGCCCTCGGCGTACCCGACCGAGGCGGCCCGCGCCATCACCGCGGCGGCCCGCGCGGGCTGGCTCCCCTACCAGCCGCGGGTGCCGGGGCCGCCCTTGAACGGGCCGACGATCCGGGCGGTGATCCAGCCGCCGTAGAAGTCGCCGGCCTGCGGCTCGACCCGCTCGTCACCGACCCAGGCCTCGTCCACGCGCCCGGCGTAGAACGCGTAGGCGTCGCGGATCGGCTCGAAACCGGGCGCCGGGTCGCGGTAGCGCCAGGCAGCGTCGACGACGCGCCGGCCGCCGACGACGATCGTCGCGTATGACGCGCGGCCCTTGAACTCGCAGACCGTCGAACGGTCGGACGGCTCGAGGAGGTCCTCCCGGACATCCGCCGCCGGGATGTAGTACGTCGGCGGGTGGCTCGTCTCGAGGACGCGGTGGCCGCGAACGGTGTCGGCGACGACGACCCCGTCCACGACGACGCGCAGGCGCTCGACGACGGGCTCGAGGCGGGGCGGGCGCGGGTAGTCCCAGACGGACTCGGTGCGGCGATCGGCGGCGCGGTCGACGGCCGGCTCGCTTCGATGGAGGTCCATGCCCTCCCTACGCGTCGGGCGCCCCGGTGGATGTCGACGGGTCGGGCGATGCCGCCCGAGACCCGGTCACACGACCGGCCGCCCGGCACGGCGCGCACCAGCCGGCGATCGAGAGATGCGACAGGTCGACGACGACGTCATGACGCGCGCGGATCGGCTCGACGAGCGCCCGGGCCTCGTCGGTGCCGACCTCCCAGGTCTCGCCACAGCCGAGGCAGCGGAGGTGACCGTGCTCGGCGACCGGCAGGACGTGGAACTCCTCCCGGCCGTCGGCGCCGTGGCTGTGGCTGACCAGGCCGACCTCCTCGAGGACGTCGAGGGTCCGGTAGACGGTCGACGGGATCGTCCCGGGGTCGACCGCCCGGCAGCGCTCGACGAGCTCGGCGCCGGTGACATGGCCGTCGGTCTCGGCCAGGACCTCGATGAGCGTCCGTCGCTGCGGCGTCCAGCGCAACCCGCGAGCCCGCAGGCGGGCGCGGACGGTGCCCCAGGTCGGGCGGTCGGCGGCGGCGTCGGTGGCGTTCGGGCGGCTCACGATCGCGAGTGTACGTCGGACTGCCGCACGATGTCGTTCCTGCAACTGGTTGCAACAACGGCCGCCGCCATCTAGAATCCCGGGCAGCCCGAAGGACACACGTCGACGTCGCCAGCCGGAGGACCCATGCCACTCGCCGCGGTCGGGCCGATCGCCGGAGCGTCCGGGATCGCGCCCGCGCTCCACGCCCCCGACGGCATCCTCTCGGTGCCCGTCGCGATCGTCATGTGGATCCTGTCGATCGTCGCGATCGGCATCTCGGTCCAGCGGACCAACCGCCACCTCGACGACCGGGCGATCCCGCTCCTCGGGGTCATGGCGGCGTTCATCTTCGCCGCCCAGATGGTCAACTTCCCGATCGTCGGTGGGACCTCGGGTCACCTCGTCGGCGGCGTCCTCGCCGCGGTCCTCCTCGGCCCGTGGGCAGGCACGCTCGTCCTCACCTGCGTCATCGTCGTCCAGGCCCTCGTCTTCCAGGACGGCGGGTTGCTCGTGATGGGCGCCAACATCTTCAACATGGGCGTCATCGGCACGCTCGGCGGCTACGCGGTCTACCGCGCCATCTGCCGGCTCCTCGGCGGGGAGGCCCGGGCCCGGATCCCGGCGGCCGGGATCGCGGCCTGGCTGGCGGTCGTCGCGAGTTCCGTCGCCGTCTCGATCGAGCTCGTCCTCTCGGGCGCCACGACGCTCGAGCTCGTCCTGCCGGCCATGGTCGGGGTCCACGCCGTCATCGGCATCGGCGAGGCGCTGATCACGATGGCCGCCCTCGCCTTCGTCGCGGCGACCCGGGCGGATCTCCTAGCCATCCGCGACACGATGCTCGGCAGCGGCGGCAGCGTCGCCGCCGGGGAGGCCTGAGATGTCGGACGACGCCGGCGGGCCGCGCGGGCGGCTCGGGCGCTGGTGGTGGATCGCCGGTCTCGCGATCGCCGCGATCGTCGTCATCGTCCTGGCCCCGCTGGCCTCGCCCGACCCGGACGGGCTCGAGAGCGTCGGCGGCTCGCAGGGCTGGATCGAGGGGGCCCTGGACCCGATCTTCTCGATCATCCCCGACTACACGGTGCCCGGCCTCGATGGCGGGGCGTCGACGGTCGTGGCCGGCCTGATCGGCGTCGGGATCGTGTTCCTCGTCATGATCGGCCTGGGGCGGCTGCTGCGCCGTCGGCGCACGGGCAGCCAGGGGTCCTGATCTGGACCTCGACCGCTTCGTCGCCCGCGAGAGCCCACTCCACCGCGCCGACGCCCGCCTCAAGTTCCTCCTCGCGATCGCGGCGATCCTGTCGATCGCGCTCCTGCCGAGCGGGGCGTTCGCGGCGATCGCGATCGCCTGGGCGACCATCGCCATCCTGGCCGGCGTCGCCCGCCTCGGCCCGCTCCGCCCGACGCGCGCCTCGTTCGTCGCGCTGCCGTTCATGCTCATCGCCCTGCCGCTCGTCTTCACCCGACCCGGCGATCCGCTCGTCTCGTTCGACCTCGGCCCGCTGACGGTGACGATCACCGATGCCGGCGTGCGTGACTTCCTGACGATCGCCCTCAAGAGCTGGGTCAGCGTCCAGGTCGCGCTGCTGCTCGCCTTCACGACGCCGTTCCACGACCTCGTCGACGCGCTGCGCGAGCTGCGGCTGCCGCGGGTCATGGTCGGGATCATCTCGTTCATGTACCGCTATCTCGGGGTGCTGGGCGACGAGACGTCGCGGATGCTCCGGGCCCGGGCGTCGCGCTCGGCCGCGGTCGCCGGCCGGTCCGCCGGTGGGCCGCTCCGCTGGCGGGCCGCCGTCGCCGGCGGGATGGTCGGGTCGCTGTTCCTGCGGTCCTACGAGCGGAGCGAGCGGATCTACGGGGCGATGCAGGCCCGCGGCTTCGATGGCGAGCTGCGCTACCTGCCCGGGCCGCCGCTCCGGCGGGTCGAGCTCGTCGCCTTCGGGCTCGGGCTCGCGGCGATCGTCGCGTTCGGCGTCGCGGCACAGCTGGCGCTGCCGCGATGAGCGACGAGCGGGTGACCACGGGCCCGGGGGCGGCGGCGGACGCGGGCACGAGCGCGACCGCGAGCGGCCGGCCACCGCTCCACGACCACGACCACGTCCATCCGGGCGCAGGCCCGCACACGCACCCCCACGCCCACCTGCCGGGCCAGGTCACCGCCCCGGTCGAGCCCCCGGCCGACGTCGCCGACCGGTGGGTCGAGGTGGAACATCTCCACTTCGCCTACCCCGACGGGTTCGAGGCGCTCCGCGGCGTCGACCTCCGGATCGGGCGCGGCGAGCGGGTCGCGCTCGTCGGGCCGAACGGCGCCGGCAAGAGCACCCTGATGCTCCACCTCAACGGCATCCTGACCGCCGCTCACGGGCGGGTCTCGATCGGCGGGACCGTCGTCGACCGCAAGACGGTCCGGGCGATCCGGGCGGCGGTCGGGCTCGTCTTCCAGGACCCTGACGACCAGCTCTTCAGCCCGACCGTCTTCGAGGACGTCGCCTTCGGGCCGATCCACATGGGCGCCCCGGCCGAGGAGATCCACGCCCGCGTCGAGCGGGCGCTGGCGGCCGTCGGGATGGCCGGATTCGAGCGCCGGATCCCGCACCGGATGTCGCTCGGGCAGCGGAAGCGGGTCGCCCTCGCGACCGTCCTCTCGATGGACCCGAGCGTCCTCGTGTTCGACGAGCCGTCGGCGGGGCTCGACCCGCGCGGCCGGCGCGAGCTCATCGCGCTCCTCCGCTCGCTGCCGCAGACACAGCTCGTGTCCACCCACGACATGCGGCTCGTCGCCGAGGTCTTCCCGCGGGTGGTCGTCATGGACGATGGGCGGGTCGTGGCCGACGGACCGACCTCCGCGATCCTCACGGACGACGCGCTGCTCGAGGCGCACGGGCTCGAGCGACCGTAGGCCGCACCGGGCCGGCGCCCCGGCCCGCGGATCAGTCGCCGCTCGCGAACTCGATCCGGCCAAGCCGGCGCACGGTCAGCCCGAACGCGACGACGGCGACGACGACCGCCGCGACGGCAGCCGTGGAGGCCTCCAGCCCGCCGGTCGCGTCGATGGGACCGTCGGGCGAGAGCGCCGCGGCGAAGGCCATCGTGTACTCGCGGATGCTGAGGAGCTTGGTGCCCTCGAAGAGCCCCGACAGCGTCCCCTCCCAGATGATCACGTAGGCGAGCCCGACGACGAGCGCCCGGCTCGTCCAGACGCTGAGGGCGACGAAGAGGAGGACGTACAGGACCGCGCCGATCGCGACCGCCACGGCGAAGGCGACGGTCACCGGGGCGGAGCCGCGCTCGCCACCGACGAGGAGCCCCGTCGCGAGCGTGCTCCCGACGACGATCGCCGCGGCGGTCGGGGCCGCGGCGGCGACCTTGCCGAGGGCGATCCGCCAGCGGGCGACCGGCCGGGTCAGGAGGTGGAACGCCGTGCCGTCCTCGAGCTCGGCACCGAGCGCCGCCGTTCCGAGGACGAGGGCGACGATCGGCAGGACGGCCCGGACCACGAGCAGCTCGAGGATGTCGGCCGTCCGCTCCGCGGAGTCGCCGGGCAGCCCCCGCAGTCGGGCGAGCAGCCCGATGGCGACCGGCACCGCCGCGAGGAGGAGCATCAGCAGGATCCGGCGCCGGGCGAACAGGCCACGCAGGGTGACGAGGGCGATGGTCGCGGTCATCGGCCCTCCACCAGGTAGGCGAAGACCCGCTCGAGCGATTCGTCGGCCGGCTGGACCTCGTACAGCGAGACCCCGGCGGCACGGGCCGCCGGCGCGAGCATCCGGGTGAACCGGGCGAAGTCGGTCGTCCGGACCGACAGCCAGCCGTCGTCGAGCGAGGCCGCGGCGACCGACGGATCGGCGAGCAGGGCCGCCGCGAGGTGCCGGTCGTCCGACGAGCGGATCGTGAAGGCGTGCGGCCGGTCGATCATCAGCCGCCGGATCTCGCGGAAGTCACCCGAGGCCGCCAGCCGGCCGGCGTAGACGACGAGGACCCGCTCGGCCAGCC
Source organism: uncultured Anaerolineaceae bacterium (assembly GCA_964483405.1). Taxonomy (GTDB): domain Bacteria; phylum Chloroflexota; class Limnocylindria; order Limnocylindrales; family CSP1-4; genus CAZABC01. Next base: position 54,353 of record CAZABC010000007.1, on the reverse strand, counting down.
GCTCGACCTCCTCGAGGATGTGCGAGCTGAAGAGGATCGTCCGGCCGGCGGCCGCCATCGTCCGGAGGAGATCCATCATGTGGAGGCGCTGGCGCGGGTCCATCCCGTTGAACGGCTCGTCGAGCAGGAGCACGGGCGGGTCATGGACCAGCGCGGCCGCGAGCTTGATCCGCTGCCGCATCCCCTTCGAGTAGGTGCCGATCGCCCGGTCGGCAGCAGGCTCGAGGTCGACCGTCACGAGCGCCCGGGCCGCGGCCGCGGCCGGGTCGGCGAGGCCCTGGAGCCGGGCGCCGTACTCGGCGAAGGCGCGGCCGGTGAGGTACCCCGGCACCGCCTCGCGCTCGGGCACGATCCCGACCCGGGCATAGACCGAGGGGTTGCGCCAGGCCGGGGTGCCGAGCAGGGTGACCCGGCCGGCCGACGGCCGGAGCGTCCCGGCGATCATCCCGAGGAGCGTGCTCTTGCCGGCGCCGTTGGGCCCGAGCAGCCCGGTGATCCCGGGGCCGACCCCGAAGGTCACGTCGTTGACCGCCACGACGTTGCCGTACCAGCGCGAGGCGCGCTCGACCCGGATCGCCGCGTCCGGCGGGATCGAGGCGAGGGCGGCGTCCGCGCCGGCCGCATCGCCCGCGGCCGCATCGCCCGTGGCCGCCGGCCCGGTCGGCGTCGCCGGCGAGCCGTCGGGCGCGAGCCAGCCCGAGGTCGTCACGGCTCCACCCGCCGGTACCGCCAGACCAGGACGGCGGTGCAGGCGATGACCATCGCGATCCCCGAGAGGACGAACCACCCGGCGGGCAGGCTGGAGCCGGCCATCCCGATCCGCGGGGTGCCGAAGAAGAACGCGTTCGAGTGCATGAGGATGTCCGAGGGCGAGAGGAGCGCGAGCACGCCGGCGACCGACTCGCCGGCGACCTCGACGGCGACCGCGGCGGCGATCGGCGGGACGATGAGCGCGGCGATGATCCCGGCGGTCGCGTAGGCCCGGCGCGGCGTGAACCCGGCGATGGCGAGGCCGAGGCTCGAGAGCAGGGCGGCCGTCAGGGCGGCCTGGCCGAGCACCGGCGCGATCGACGGCAGGTCGTCGCCCACCGAGGCGAGGATGTCAGCGCCCGCGAAGGCGCGCCCGATGAAGACGATCACCTGCGGGACGAGGAGGACGAGCCCGATCGCCGCGGCGAGGGCGACGAGCTTGGCGGCCGCGTAGTCCTCGCGTCGGAAGGCGCGGGTGAAGAGCAGCGCCAGGACCCGGTACCGGAGGTCACGCCCGACGAGCTCGGGGGCCTGGGCGGCCGTGAACAGGGCGAGCAGCGGCCCGGTGAACTCGTAGTACGTCGCGTAGGAGATGGGGACGGCCTCTTCGAGCGCACCGCCGGCGCCGGCCTGCCGGGCGATCGCCGTGACGCCGAGGACGACGACCGCCGGCAGCAGCGCGATCGCGGCGAGGCCCATCGGGACGACCTTGGCCCGGGCGGGCCGGCCGAGCCCCCAGGCCGACCGGAACGACTGCCAGCCGAGCGAGCGGACGGCGTGCGGGCGACCGAGCCTGGGTCCGCGGTAGCCGCGGTAGCCGAGGTCGTAGATGCTGCCGCCGGCCGACCCGGCCGACCCGGCCGCCACGACCTGGCCGGACCCGGACCGCGGGGCACCACCCCGGCCCGGGCCACCCTGCTGGCTCACGCCGCCGCTCCGGGCTCGTCGCGGAAGAGGTCCTCGAGCGTCCGCCGCTCCGGCTCGATCCGGACGAGGGCGAGACCGAGATCGGCGCACGCGTCGCGGACCAGGTCGTAGCCGGCCGCGTCGGCGAGGGCGACGTGGACGTTGCGGCCGTCGCGCTTCGCCACGACGCCGGCCGCGGCCAGCCGCTCGACGAGCGGCGCGGGGTCGTCGTCGAGCTCGACCCGGACGAGGCCGGTCCGCTCGGTGAACGAGCCGAGGGGCGCCGCGCGGAGGAGCCGCCCGCCCTCGATCGCGACGAGGAAGTCGCAGACCCGCTCGATCTCGCCGAGGAGGTGCGAGGCGACGACGACGGCGATCCCGAAGTCGGTCCCGGTCCGCCGGACGAGGTCGAGCATCTCGTCGCGGCCGGCGGGGTCGAGGCCGTTCGTCGGCTCATCGAGGAGGAGCAGCCGCGGGTCGTGGACGAGCGCCTGGGCGAGCATCACCCGCTGCCGCATCCCGGTCGAGTAGCCGCCGATCGGCCGGTATCGGGACTCGTCGAGCCCGACGTGGCGGAGGACGTCGGCGGTCCGCTCCCGCGCCGCCGACCGCGGCAGGCCCGAGAGCTCCGCGAGATGGGCGACGAGCTCGGTCGCCGAGAGATCCGGCGGCAGCGCGTCGTGCTCGGGCATGTAGCCGACGAGCGAGCGGACAGCGGTCCCGTCGCGGGCCGCGTCGAGGTCCATGACCGTCGCCGTGCCGCGCGTGGGGGGGACGAGGCCGAGGAGGATCTTGATGAGCGTGCTCTTGCCGGCGCCGTTCGCCCCGACGAGCCCGATGATGCCGGGCTCGAGCTCGAGCGTCAGCGAGTCGAGGGCGGTGACGCCCGGGTACCGCTTCGTCAGGGCGTCGAGGGCGATCAGGGCCACGGCGTCATGGTAGGTCAGCCGGTCGTCTGGAGGGCGGCGGCGATGCCGTTGATCGTCTGCGGGACGAGCGCCTCGAGCCGGGGCGCGCCCGCGGTCGACACGTCGACCGTCCGGCGCCGTACCCTCGTCGCGACACCCCGCTCGCCACGCCGCACCCGGAGCCCAGCTCGATGCCACCGACCCGACCCCTGCGGATCCTCGTCGTCGACGACGACCCGGCCATGGTCGGCGCGATCACGGCGCTCGTCGGCACCGCGGGGCACCAGGTGATCACCGCCTACGACGGGCTGACGGCCGTGCGCCGGGTGGAGGAGGAGCGGCCCGACCTCGTCCTGCTCGACCTCGCCATGCCGGGGCCGGACGGCTACGCGGTCACGGGGCGGGTCCGCGGGCTGGGCGACACCCCGATCATCGTCGTTTCGGGCGAGAGCGCCGAGGCGGCGAAGGTCCGCGCGCTCGAGCTCGGAGCGGACGACTACCTCGTGAAGCCGTTCGGCCGGGCCGAGCTCCTCGCCCGGATCAACGCGGTCATGCGCCGGACCGATGGCACGGCGGCCGCCCGGACGGCGGGGCCGCTCGTCGCCGGCGCGCTGACGATCGACCCCGGCCGGGTCGAGGCCCGGGTCGGCGAGACGGTCCTCGCGCTCACGCCGACCGAGTACCGGCTGCTCGAGGCGATGGTCCGCGCGGGCGGGGACGTCGTGCCGCACGTCCGGCTGGCGAGGGCCGGCTGGCCGACCGAGCCGGACCCCGACGTCACCTGGCTGAAGCCGCACCTGACCCGGCTGCGCTCGAAGCTCGAGGCAGCCGGCGGTCCGGCGATCGTCGCGGTCCGCGGCGCCGGCTATCGGATCGACACGGGCGCCTGACGGGGCGCCGTCAGGCGACGGCCGCGCCCGGGATCGGCCGGCCGGTCCAGTCGTGGGTGAGCTCGGCGCAGGCGACGCGGCAGCCGCGAGCGTCCTTGCCGCCGAGCGCCCCGAAGTGGACGAAGACCATCGCGTCGACCGGGCCGACGGCCTGGAGGCGGCAGCCGCAGGCGGCGCAGGTGGCGGGTCCGTCGTGGTCGAGCGGGTCGGCGTAGGAGCCGATGGTCAGGTCGGTCATGGCGGGTCCTCGGAGCGGCGGAGCCGGGCGGCGTCGAGCGGTGACGCTCGCCCATCATCGAGCGACGCTAGCCCTCGGCGGGCCGCCGGTCGAGGCCGACGGGGGTGTCGCGCGGTTGCGATCGCGTTTCGACGACGCGCGTCGGCACGGGTCGACGGTCGCCGCCCGCCCGGCCGTCGCCGACGCGGCGGGTCGGGTAGAGTCCCCCGACGATGGATCCCGTGCTCGCCCCCGACCGACTCCGCGACCGGCTCGCGTCGCTCGTCCCGGAGGTCGCCGGGCGCGCCGACGAGGCCGTGGTCGTGCGGGCGCCCGGTCGGGTCAACCTCATCGGCGAGCACACCGACTACAACGACGGGCTCGTCCTCCCGGCCGCCGTCGACCTCGAGGTCCGGATCGCCTTCGTGCCGACCGACGACCGGCGGGTCGAGCTGGTCCGGGCGGGCGGGGACGGGCGGTCGGAGCGCCACGGGTTCGACCTCGACGCGGTCGGCGAGCGCCGCGGGTCGTGGATCGACTACCCGGCCGGCGTCGCCTGGGCCCTCACCGAGGCAGGGCTGCCGCTCCGCGGGCTGCGGGGCGTCATCGCCTCGAGCCTGCCGGCGGGCTCGGGACTCTCGTCGTCCGCGGCGATCGAGCTCGCGTCGGCCTGGGCGATGCTGGCGGACCCGGCGGCGGTCGATCCGGTCCGTCTGGCCCAGCTCGCGCAACGAGCGGAGAACCGGTATGTCGGCGTCAACTGCGGTCTGATGGACCAGTTCGCCTCGGCCTGCGGGACGGCCGAGGGCGCGGTCCTGCTCGACTGCCGGTCGCTCGAGCATCGCCGGGTCAGGCTGCGCCTCGAGACGGTGACCCTGGCGATCCTCGACACCGGCTCGCCGCGCCGGCTGGAGGCGTCCGAGTACAACGTCCGCCGCGGCCAGTGCGAGACCGCGGTCGCCATCCTCGCGGCCGACGACCCGGCGATCCGCTCGCTCCGCGACGTGACGCCGGCGATGCTGCCGGCCGCCGAGGCTCGACTCGACCCGGTCGTCCACCGCCGGGTCCGCCACGTCGTGACCGAGAACGAGCGGGTCCTCGCGACCGTGGACGCGCTCGAGGCCGGCGACCTCGCGGCGGTCGGCGCGCTCTTCGCGGCGAGCCACGCATCGCTCCGCGACGACTACGAGGTCAGCTCGGACGCGCTCGACGCGATGGTCGAGGTCGCCCTCGAGGTGCCCGGCGTCGTCGCCGCCCGGATGACCGGTGCCGGCTTCGGAGGGAGCGTCGTGGCGCTCGTCCGCCCCGACGCGACCGGCCCCCTCCGGGACGCGGTCTCCGAGCGCTACGCGGCCCGCACCGGCCTCCGACCGACGGTCCGCCTCGTCCGGCCGGCCGACGGGGCCGGCGCCGCCGACTGATCCGGCGCCCCGGCGGACCCGCCGGGCGGCGACCGAGCACGGCCGGAGGGCTTGCGCACCGCGCATACACTGCCCCCGACGGCAGCACGCACCGAGATCGCCCCTATCGCCCGACCGAGCACCACGCCCCGCCGGCCGTCCGCCGGCGACTGAGGGATCGTCCAGCGCCGACCGGCGGAGGAGGCCGGGGCGCTTCATCGACTCGGAGGGATCGCGTCTCGTGAACAGCAGTGCCGCACGCCCGATGGGCGTCACCATCCTCGCCGTCCTCGCCCTGATCGGCGGGATCTTCAGCTTCATCGCCGGCCTCGGCCTCATCGCCGGCGGCGCCCTGCTCGGGGGCATGGTCGGCGGCACCGAGGGCGCGGCCCTCGGCGGTCTCGCCTTCATCTTCGGGATCGTCACCCTCGCCCAGGCGATCGCCTACCTCGGCTTCGCCTACGGCGGGTGGACGCTGAAGCCCTGGGGCTGGGCTCTCGGCATCCTCCTCGCCCTGTTCAGCATCGTCTGGACGGTCATCACGGCCGTCGCCTCTGGCGACATCGCCGGCAGCCTCGTCTCGAGCATCATCCCGCTGGCGATCGCCGGCGTGATCCTCTACTACCTGAACACGCCCGCGGTGAAGTCGGCCTTCGGCCGGGCCTGATCGCCGCCCTGGCCCGAGCAGGCCGGCCTCGCCCGACCACGAACGCGGCCCGCATCGACCGGGCCGCGTTCGGCGTCTCGGAGCCGGGATCCGGTCAGCCGACCCCGAGCAGCGTCGGCAGGATCCCACCGGCGGCGCCGTGGACCACTCGGTCGAAGTCGGCGTCGCCCTCGGTCGGGTCGAGGTTGACCAGCCACGTCTCGCCGCCCACCCCCGCCGCAGCGTGGACGAAGCCGGCCGCCGGCCAGACCCGCCCGGACGTCCCGACGGCCAGGAACACCAGCCGTCGCCCGGGGCCGGCCACGATGAAGGTCTCGACCGCATCGAGGACGGCCGGGTCGAGCCCCTCCCCGAACCAGACGATGTCGGGTCGCAGGTATGCCGTCCGTCCGCGATCGGCGCAGGCGTCGCAGGTCGGGAGCGGCGGGGCCGGGTGGCGCGACCGGTCCTCGAACGGGGCGAGCGCGCAGCGGCTGCAGCGCGTCCGGAAGAGCGAGCCGTGGATCTCGAGGAGCCGGCGGCTGCCCGCCCGGCCGTGGAGCCCGTCGACGTTCTGGGTCGCGAGCAGGAACCGCTCGCCGAGCCGCTCCTCGGCCGCCGCCAGCGCCAGGTGGGCCGCGTTGGGCGACGCCGCCTCGGCCGCGTCGCGCCGGGCGCTGTAGAAGCGCCACACGAGCGCCGGGTCGGCGGCGAAGCCCATCGGCGTCGCGACGTCCTCGACGCGCTGGCCCTCCCACAGCCCGCCGGCGCCGCGGAACGTCGCCAGGCCGCTCTCGGCGGAGATGCCGGCCCCGGTGAGGACCAGCAGGCGCGCATCGCCGAGGTCGAGCGGGGGGATGGAGCGGGAGACGGGGTTCGAACCCGCGACATGCAGCTTGGAAGGCTGCCGCTCTGCCAACTGAGCTACTCCCGCGCGTCGCGCCGGGCGTTGCCGGCCCGCCTCCACGCTACCACGGAGGGCGGGGGGCGGTCCCCGGGGGCCGTCGGGTCCGTCGGGTCAGCCGGGTCGGACGGCCGGGGTCGGTCGTCAGCCGGCCGCGGGCGGGGTCGGCTCGTCGGCGCTCCGCGACCCGAGGGCGGCCTCGATCGCCTCGGCGAGCCGGTCGCCGGTCGGCGACCCGACGAGGGGCGTCACACCGTGGATCCCGGCGGTCTCGACCCACGACGGCTCGAGGCTCGTCGCGACGAGGACGATCGGGGTGTCGGGGTGGACCTCGCGCATGCCCTCGATGAGACGCTGGGCGCCGTCGGGCTCGCTGTCGGCCCAGGCGTCGTAGACGAGGACGTCGGCGTCGTCGGCGAGGCCACAGGTGCGGCCCGCGATCACCGGGCAGCCCGCCCAGGCCCCGATCGGGCCCGCGCACTGGGTCACCTCGTACCCCCGCCGCCGGAGCGAGTCGACCTCCTGGTCGGCCAGGTCGAGATCGTGGTGGACCACGAGGACGCGGGTCATCGGGACGTCTCCGCTGGCGGGTTCGAGGGTCGCAGCATCGGCGTCCCGGGGAGCGACCCGGAAGGGCCGGAGGTCCCCTGCTCGGGTGGCGTCCGGACCCCGGCCGTCGCGAGCGCACTCGACCACCGGACCGGCCCCCTCACCCGGCCGTCGGGGTCCTACCATCGGCACCATGCCCGGCAAGCTCGTCCCGAAGGTCATCCTCGAGGGGACCCGGCTCACCCACAAGACCGACCTCGCGTTCGCCCTCAACCGCCACCCGCGCGTCGTCGGCCCGCGGAAGTACGAGTACCCGTCGCCGCTCGTCTCCGCCGAGTGGTGCGGCTTCACGAACCACCCGTGGGGGCGCGGCCTCATCAACTACGCCCCGGGCGAGGAGCCGCGGGCGATGGAGACGTACGCGACGTGGGCCCGCCTGTTCGAGCTCCTCCCCTACTACTCGTGGATCGTCGACCGGTTCCATCTCTCGACGATCGCGGAGCAGCGCCGCCTCCACGGCCGTGACCCGCAGTTCGCCTGGCTCGAGGACCGCCTCCGGCCGCTCGGCTTCCGGATCGTCCTGTGTGTCCGCCGCGACGAGACGTTCGCGGCGGCCCGCGCGGCCCGCCTGCCGGTCAGCGGCAAGCCGTCGCAGTACGACGACCTCGACGTCTTCGTCCGCGAGCAGGCCCTGCTGCGGGAGCTGGCCCGAGCGTCGAGCCTGCCGGTCCTCGAGCTCGACGTGAGCGACGACGCCGTCGCGGCCGCGGCCGACCTCGTCGCCGACTGGCTCGAGGCATCCGGCGGGCTGGTGCTGCCGGACGGGTTCTGAGCGCGTACCATCTGGCGATGCTCGATCCGGCATCGACCGGCCTCCTGCCCCAGCGGCTGGTCACCGCCGCCGCGGTCTCGTGGCGCTTCCTCGCCGCCGTCGCGATCCTCGCCGCCGCCGGCGTCGCCCTGTCGCTGATCCCGTCGGCCGTCGCCCCGCTCATCGTCGGGTCGATCGTCGCGGCGACCTTCGCCCCGTACGTCGCCTCGCTCCGGCGTCGCGGCTGGTCGCCGAACCGGGCGGCGGGCACCGTCACGGCTGCGGCCGCCCTGATCATCCTGGCGGCGCTGCTGCTCATCGCCCTCGCCCTCGTGCCGACGATCGGGACGATCGTCGCGAACGTCGAGGCCGGGGTCCAGCGGGCGCTCGACGCGATCGACCCGACGCTCATCCCCGACGAGGTCGAGGCGCTCATCCGGCGCGTGATCGACGAGGCGACGGCCTGGATCCGGGGCCAGCTGCTCGCCATCGGCGGGGAGGTCATCGGCCTCGCCGTCACGGCGATCCTCGGCGGGATCCTGACGTTCTACCTGCTCCAGGGCGGCGACCGGGCGTGGCAGGCGGCCCTCGACTGGGTGCCCGGGGCATGGCGACGCCAGCGGCTCGAGACCGCGGCGGCCGACGCCGTCAACCGGGTCGGCGGCTATCTGCGAGGCACGGCGATCCTCGCCGGCACCGACGCCATCTCCGACCTCATCTTCCTGTGGATCCTCGGCGTACCGCTCAGCCTGGCCGGACCGCTCGCGATCGCCGTCTTCCTCGGCGGGTTCATCCCGTACATCGGCGGCCTGATCACGACGACCCTCCTGGTCATCGTGACGTACACGACCGTCGGGCTGCCGCAGGTCGTCATCCTGCTCGTCCTGATCACGATCATGAACGTCATCCAGGGCAACCTGATGGCCCCGGTCATCTACGGCCGGACGATCGAGATCCACCCGGCCGTCGTCCTCGTCGCCCTGCCGGCCGGGGCGGCCATCGCCGGGCTCTTCGGCCTCATCATCGCCCTGCCGGTCGCGGCCCTCATCGCGGCGATCACCTCAACGGCCCTCGCCGTCCTCGGCGACGACCCCGAGAACCCCCGGGGGGCGCTGCTCCTCGGGTCGCGCGGCTACCCGCTCTGGCTCGACCGGATCGGCCAGGCAAGCGTCCGGCTGCTCATCCTGTTCGCGAGCCTCGTCGTTGCGATCTATGTCATCACGCTCGTGCCGACGGTGACGATGCCGATCGTCATCGCGCTCATCCTGGCCTCCGCGTTCGCGCCGTTCGCCCAGCGGCTTCGCCAGCGCGGCTGGCGGCCGACGGCCGCCGCCGGCGCGGTGACCGCCGCGGTATCGCTCTTCGTCATCGCCCTCATCGCGCTCGCGGCGATCGCGATCGTCGGGCAGCTGGCCGACGTCGTGGCCGGAGCCGGCGACGGCGCGGGCGACGTCGACGATGCGGCCGGCGGCATCCTCGGCTTCCTGCGGGCGCTCGTCGAGCAGTTCGGCACCGGGATCGTCGCCGAGGTGGCCGCGATCGTCGCCCGGATCGGCACGTTCCTCGTGATCCTCTTCCTCTCGGCGCTCCTGATGTTCTATTTCCTCCGCGACGGCGAGCGTGGCTGGCAGAAGCTGCTCGGCTGGTCGGCCGTGCTCGATCGCGACACGGTCGACACGGCCGGCCGTCGGGCGAGCGGAGTCCTGAGCGGCTACATCGTCGGGACCGGCATGGTGGCCCTGTTCGACGCGGTCACCCTGTTCATCATCCTGGCCCTCCTCGGGATCCCGCTGGCGCTGCCGCTCGCCGTCCTGCTGTTCTTCGGCGGCTTCATCCCGTACGTCGGCGCGATGCTCGCGACCGGCCTCGCCCTGCTCGTCACGCTCCACTACGGCGGACCGACCGACGTCGCCATCCTCCTCGTGTACACGCTCGTCCTCAACATCGTCCAGGGCAACGTGATCGCGCCGCTCATCCTGGGCCGGTCGACCGGGCTCCACCCGGCCGTCGTCCTGCTCGCGATCCCGGCCGGCGCCGACCTCGCCGGCGTCCCGGGGATGTTCCTCGCCGTCCCGCTGCTCGCCGTCGTCGTCGCGGTGATCCGGACGTTCTTCCGACCGCCGGCGGCCGCCGCGGACGCCGGGAGCGGACCGGAGGTCGAGCCGGCGCCGGACGGCGGACCCGTGTCGGCCTAGGGCTGGATCGCCGGCCTACCCTCGAACACGCCAGGCTGGTCCCGGCTCGACGGGGATCGTCCGCTCGCGGCTCACCTTGCCACCTCCTCGGGCAGCCAGAACCAGCGCAGCTCCTCGAAGTCGGGGCCGACCTCGAGCGGGCCGTCGGATGCCAGCGGGGCGATCGGTGCCGCGAGGAGCGTCCGCGCCTCGGCGAGGTGGTCGGCGAGCCGCGACTCCGGCTCGCGGTGACGGTGGGCGGTGTAGGTCATCCGGCCGTCGGCGTAGCGGATGTCGTGGAGCGACAGCGGCGGCTCGACCTGGCTCCCGCGGTGCTGCCAGCGGCCCGATGCCGGGTCGAAGCGGTACTGCGGCAGGAGCCGCCAGCCGTCCGAGGCGACGAGATCGACCGCGTCGAGGAGGAAGTCGAAGACCGCCTCGCTCACGAAGTAGTTGATGTTCACCCGGACCCAGCCGGGCTTGATCCCCTCGCAGCCGCGGGCGATCTCCCGCTCGAACTCGTGGCTGGTCTCGACGTCGATCCCGAGCAGGCGGTGGCCGTACGGTCCCGCGCACGAGCAGCCGCCCCGGGCCTGGATGCCGAACAGGTCGTTGAGCAGGGCGACGACGAAGTTGTGGTGGAGATAGCGACCGTCGTGGCGGACGACGAACGAGACGATCGAGAGCCGGTCGAGCGCGGGGTTGCCGAGGATCTCGATCGCCGGGTTCGCCCCCCAGCGCTCGATCGCCCGGCGGATGAACGACTCCTCCCGTTCGCGGATCGCCTCGACGCCGACGGCCGCCTTCAGCCCGAAGACGAGGCCCGCCCGGATCGACTCCACGATCGCCGGCGTCCCGCCCTCCTCGCGCTGCTCGATGTCGGCGAGGTAGACGTGCTCGGTCGGGTTGACGTAGGCGACCGTGCCACCGCCGGGAACGCTCGGGACGCGGTTGCGGAACAGCTCGCGGCGGGCGACGAGGACGCCCGGCGTACCGGGCCCGCCGACGAACTTGTGGGGCGACAGGAAGACCGCGTCCTTGTAGTCGAGCTCCGCGTCGGGCCCGGGTCGATGGGGCTCCATCTCGATCTCGACGTACGGCGCGGCCGCCGCGAAGTCCCAGAACGACAGGGCCCCGTGCCGGTGGAGCAGGACCGAGATCGCCCGGGTGTCGCTGATGATCCCTGTCACGTTCGAGGCGGCCGAGAACGAGCCGATCCGGAGCGGTCGGTCGGCGTGGGCCATCAGCTCGGCCTCGAGCCGCCACAGGTCGATCCGCCCGTCGGCGTCCTCGGGGATGGTGACGACGTCGGCGATGGACTCGCGCCACGGCAGCTCGTTGCTGTGGTGCTCGTACGGCCCGATGAAGACGACGGGCCGCTCGGCCGGCGGGATCCGCGCGGCGAGGTCGTAGCGGTCATCGAGCCCGGCCGGCAGCCGCAGCTCGAGGACGGCGACCATCCGATTGACGGCGGCGGTCGAGCCGGAGCCGCAGAAGATCACGGCGTGTCGGTCGTCGCCGCCGACGCCGTCGCGGACGAGTTGGCGGGCCTCCTCGCGGAAGCGGGACGTCTGGAGCCCGGTCCCCGACGACTCGGTGTGGGTGTTCGCGTAGAGCGGCAGGACCGCGTCGCGGAGGTAGTCCTCGATGAAGTCGAGCGAGCGACCCGAGGCCGTGTAGTCGGCGTAGGTGACCCGGCGCACCCCGAACGGGCCGGCGACCGCCTCGTCGTCGCCGATGACGGCGGCGCGAATCGCGGCGATGAGGGCCTCGGGGTCGTCGGTCACGGTCGGTGCCGTCGCGATCGTGGCCCGCAGGGCCGTCAGCCCTTCCGCTCGAGGATCGGCCGCGCCGCCTCCGGGTCGTCGACGACGAAGGCGAACATCGCCCGGTCGCCCCACCGGCCGAGGAAGAGGTGCCCGAGGATGTTGACGTTCGCGTCGGCGAGCTGGCGGGCGATGCGCGCCATCCCGCCCGGCCGGTCGTCGACCTCGGCCAGGATCGACTCGCCCTCGATGAACGTGTAGCCGCCCGCCTCGAGCACGGCGCGGGCGCCGTCGTCGTCGGCCGTCGTCATGATCACGTGCCCCGACTCGCCCATGCTGCCACCGCCGATGGCCCGCAGGTCGACACCGCGCGCGGCGAGCGCCTCGGCGAGGACGGCGAGGGCGCCGGGATGGTTCGGGAGCTCGACGACGAACTGGTTGGCCATGGCCTCCGGTCTCCGGGCGGGTGCTGGCCGGATTGTACGCGGGGGCCTGTGCTACGTTCGGGCCGATGACCGGATCGCCGCCGCCCCCCTACCCCGCGCCGATCGCGGCGACGTCGGCGAACCTGCCGGCGGCGATCGCCGCGGCGATCGCGGCGGCGCCGCCCGGCGAGACCGGCACGACCGAGGCCGGCGGCATCCCCTTCGCCTGGGAGGGCTGGGGCGAGCCGACGGCGGCGCCGATCCTGCTCGTCCACGGCGTTACGTCGTCGGCGCGAACGTTCTGGCGGCTGGGACCAGGGCTCGCCGCGACCGGGCGGCGGGTCGTCGCGGTCGACCTGCCGGGGCATGGCCGGACGGGCCACTGGACCGGGCGCCACCGGTTCCGGGCGACCGCGGCCGACGTCGCGGCGTTCGCCCGGGCCGCCGGCCTCGATCAGCCGCGGCTCGCCGTCCTTGGCCACTCGTGGGGTGCGATGGTCGCGGCCGCGCTGCCGGCGGCCGGTCTTCGGCCGGGCCGGCTGATCCTGCTCGACCCGCCGGTCGTCCCGCACGCCGGGATGGCGGCGATGACCCGCGACCCGGTCGAGCGGCACTACGACGACCTCGGCGAGGCGCTCCGGGTCATCGGGGCGGCGTACCCGTCGTGGACCCCGGGCGACGTCGCCGCGAAGGCCGAGGGGCTCCAGCTCGTCGACGAGGCGGCCGCCCGGGCGGTGCTGCTGGAGAACGGCGACTGGGACGGCGGCCTCGGCGACCTCCGCGACCCGGCGGCCGCGGGCATCGAGACCTGGGTCGTCCGGGGCGACCCGGCCGCCGGTAGCCTCACGCCGGACGCGGCGCTGCCGTCGTTCGCGGCGGTCGTCGGTGCGGGCCGGATCCTGACGATCGCCGGCGGGCCGCACTCGCCCCAGCGGACCAGGATCGAGGCGACGGCGGTCGCGGTCCTCCGGGCGCTCGGCATGGGCTGAGGCGCTCCGGGTGAGCCGCGCGCCGTCTCAGGCCGCCGGAGGGCGCTCCCGCAGGGCGATCGCCCGGGCGTACCAGGCCGCGTACGCCGGGGCCGCGCCCGTCCGCCAGTCGAAGTCCATCGCCATCCCACGGTCGACGAGCGCCCGCCAGCCGGGCGTCGTGCCATCGCCACGCAGGGCCGCCGCCTCGCCGCAGGCCCAGGCGAGGCCCTCGGCCGTCGGGTGGCGGAAGAGGAAGCCGGTGCCCGCCCCCGGGTGATCGTGCTCATCGGCGATCGAGTCGACCAGCCCGCCCGTGGCGTGGGCGATCGGCGGCGTCCCGTAGCGCATCGCGATCATCTGGACCTGGCCCGACGGCTCGAAGCGCGACGGGACGAGGAGCGCGTCGGCGCCGGCGTAGATCCGGCGGGCCATCGCCCGGTCGAAGCGCTCCACGAACACCACGCGGCCCGGGTGGGCCGCCTCGAGAGCCCGGAGACCTGCCGCGATCGCCGGGTCGCCGGCGGCCTGGACGACCAGCCGCACCCCGCGGGCGAGGAGCCGCGGCCCGGCCTCGACGACGAGGTCGAAGCCCTTCTGCGGGTCGAGCCGGCCGACCGCCCCGAGGACCGGGTCGTCGTCGAGTGGATCCATCCCGAGGCGGAGCAGGAGGTCGCGCCGGCAGGCGGCCTTGCCCGACGGGTCGGCCCGGTCGTACGGCGCCGCGAGCGCGTCGTCGGTCGCCGGATCCCAGAGGTCCGGGTCGAGGCCGTTGAGGATCCCGCCGAAGCGATCGCCCCGGGCGAGGAGGTCACCGTCGAGCCCGAACCCGAAGGCCGGCGTCCGGGCCTGCTCGGCGTACGTCGGGCTGACGGTGTTCACGAGTTCGGCCCGCCGGATGCCCTCCCGCAGCAGGTCGACACCCGGTCCGCGGGGCGCGATCCCGGCGGCGGCGACGACCGGCCCGAGCTGGGGCACCGCCGCGGCCGGGACCCAGCCGTGATAGGCGAGGTTGTGGAGCGTCAGGACGATCGCCGCCCGGCCCATCACAGGGTCGGCGGGTCCGGCGGCGTCGCGCTCGAGGACGACCGGGCAGCTGTGCCAGTCGTGGAGGTGGATGACGGCCGGTGGCTCGATCCCGGCGGCCGCGTCGGCCCGCAGCGCGGCGACGACGGCGCGGCCGAACGCCGCGAACCGCCACGGGTCGTCGGGATGGTCGTAGAAGCCGTCGCGATCGAAGGCGGCGGGCAGGTCGACGAGCCGGAGCCGGTAGCCGTCAACCGCGACCTCGAGGACCCGGCCCCGGATGACCGCCCCCGGGGCGAGCGGGTCGTCGATCGCGAGATCGTGCCCGGTCGTCACATCGGCCGGGGTCGGGACGCTCCGATAGCGCGGCAGGAAGACCTCGACCGGGTACGCCGGACCGGCCGGGATCCGCCCGAGCGACCGGGCGAGGGCGTCGACGACGTCGCCGAGGCCACCCGTCTTGGCCCACGGCTCGCACTCCGCCGCGACGAAGATCACGCGCACCCGGCGATGGTAGCGGGCGGTGCCCCGGGACGTGCGACTAAACCGGTTCACACGAAGGTCGTCCGGTCGCTATCATGGCCCGCCATATGGAACCATCCGTCTCGGTCCCGACGCTGCCGGGCGCGACCTTCCGGGTCCCCCCGCAGCTGGAGGGGCTCCGCCGCCTCGCCTACAACCTGTACTGGGGCTGGCACCCCGACGCGAAGCGGCTCTTCACCCGGATCGACCCCGTCGCGTGGTCGCGCTACCGGAACCCCGTCCAGCTGCTGTCGGGCTCGATCGACTGGAGCGAGCTGCTCGACAACCCCGGCTTCATGGCGGAGGCACGCGAGACGCTCGCCCGGTTCGATCGCTACATGGCCAACGGGGCCGACCACTGGTTCCATCGGCGGCACGCCTCGGAGCTCGACGGCCCGATCGCCTACTTCTGTGCCGAGTACGGCGTCCACGAATCGCTCGGCATCTACTCGGGCGGGCTCGGTGTGCTCGCTGGCGACCACATGAAGACGGCGTCCGACATGGCCCTGCCGATGGTCGGCGTCGGCCTCGTCTACCGGAAGGGCTACTTCCGCCAGTCGATCGACTGGGACGGCCACCAGGAGCACGCCTACCCCGACTACGACCTGTCCCGGCTGCCGCTGCTGCGAGCGCTCGGGCCCGACGGCGACCCGCTCGTCGTGACGGTCGCCCTGCCGGGGCGCCAGCTCTCGATCGCCGTCTGGGTCGCCCAGGTCGGACGGGTGCCCGTCCTCCTGCTCGACACCGACATCCCGGAGAACGCGCCGGCCGACCGGCCGATCACCCACATCCTCTACGTCCGCGGTCGGGAGATGCGGCTCCACCAGGAGCTCGTCCTCGGCGTCGGCGGCGTGCGGGCCCTCCGCGCGCTCGGGATCCGGCCGGCCGTCTGGCACCTCAACGAGGGTCACTCGGCGTTCCTCCTCGCCGAGCGAGCCCGCGAGCGCGTGGCGGCCGGCGAGGACTTCGAGGCGGCGCTGGCGACGGTCGCCTCGGACGCGGTCTTCACGATCCACACCCCGGTCTCGGCGGGCAACGAGCGCTTCGACGTCGAGCTCGTCCGCCGCATCGCCGGGCCCCAGTTCGACGGCCCGCCGGGCGGGACCGTCGGCGGCGTCCCGATGGACCGCCTCCTCGCCCTCGGTGGCGGCGTCGAGGACGACGGCCAGTTCGACATGACCGCGTTCTCGCTCCGGCTCACCCACGGCGCCAACGCGGTCAGCCAGCTCCACGGCGAGACCGCGAACCGGACCTGGTCGGCGGTGATCCCCCGCGAGATCCTCGGCATCACGAACGGGGTTCACGTCCCGACCTGGATCGGCAGCCCGATGCGCCAGATCTACGAGCGATACCTCGAGGTCGACCTCGACGACCTCGACGGCCGGAGCGACGTCGCCCGGTTCTGGGAGCGGATCGACCGGATCCCGGCCGCGGACCTGTGGGACGCCCACCTCCGCCAGAAGACCGAGCTGTCGCTCTTCGCCCGGGGCCGGCTCCGGGCCCAGCACGCCCGGAACGGCGAGGGGCCGGCCGAGCTCGAGGCCCTCGACGACATCCTCGACCCGCGGACCCTCACGATCGGCTTCGCCCGCCGGTTCGCGACCTACAAGCGGGCCGGCCTGCTGTTCAGCGACCTCGACCGCCTCGCCCGGCTCGTCTGGCACGCCGACCGGCCGGTCCAGATCGTCTTCGCCGGCAAGGCCCACCCGGCCGATCGGCCGGGCCAGCAGGTCATCGAGCAGATCTACAGCTGGACCCGCTCCGAGAAGCTGCGCGGTCGCGTCTTCATCATCGAGGACTACGACATGCGGATCGCCCGCTTCCTCGTCCAGGGCGTCGACGTCTGGCTGAACAACCCACGCCGGCCGCTCGAGGCGTCGGGCACGTCGGGGATGAAGGCCGCCATGAACGGCGCGGTCAATGTCAGCGTGCTCGACGGCTGGTGGGACGAGGGCTGGAACGGCCGCAACGGCTGGGCGATCGGCAGCCGCGAGACCGACCCCGACGAGGCGGCCCAGGACTGGGCCGATGCGCTCGACCTCTACCGGATCCTCGAGACCGAGGTGGTGCCGCGCTACTACGAGGCCGGCGCCGACGGCCTGCCGCGCGCCTGGATCGACACGATGCGCGCGAGCATCGGCTCGACGAGCTGGCGCTTCTCGACGACCCGGATGCTTCACGAGTACACCGAGCGTCTCTACCTGCCCGCCGCCGGCCTGGCGGTCGCCGTGCCGCGGCCGGCCCCCGCCGTGACCGAGGCCGGCTGACCCGAGGAGGTCCCGCCCACCCCGTGGCTCCCAGCATCTCGCTCGCCCTCGCGATCCACAACCATCAGCCCGTCGGCAACTTCGGCTGGGTCTTCGCCGAGGTCTTCGACGTCGCCTACGATCCGATGGTCAGCGCGCTCGAGCGCCACCCGGGCGTCCGGCTGTCGCTCCACTACACCGGACCGCTGCTCGAGTGGCTGCGCCGAGAGCGGCCGGCCTTCGTCGACCGGCTGCGGGTCCTCGTCGAGCGCGGCCAGGTCGAGCTCCTCGGGGGCGGCTTCTACGAGCCGGTCCTCGCCTCGCTGCCCGAGCGCGACCGGGTCGGCCAGCTCCGCCGGATGGCCGACGAGCTCGAGGCGACCTTCGGCGCCCGGCCGGCCGGCGCATGGCTCGCCGAGCGCGTCTGGGAGCCGGACATCCCGACCTCGCTCGTGGCCGCGGGCTACCGCTGGACGATCCTCGACGACGCCCACTTCCGGGCGGCCGCGATCCCCGAGGAGGCGCTCTGGGGCCCGTACACGACCGAGGACCAGGGCCGGCTGCTGACCGTCTTCGGGACCGAGCAGGGCCTCCGCTACCGGATCCCGTTCCGCGAGGTCGACGACGTCATCGACTACCTGCGCGCCCACGCGACCGAGGACGGTAGCCGGGTCGGGATGATGGGCGACGATGGCGAGAAGTTCGGGGCATGGCCGACGACCTGGGAGCATTGCTGGGGCGAGCGGCGCTGGGTCGCGCGCTTCTTCGAGGCCCTCGAGGCGAACGCCGACTGGCTGACGACGGTCACCCCGTCGGGCTGGCTCGCCCGCGAGCGGCCGATCGGCCGGGTCTACGTGCCGACCGGGTCGTACGCCGAGATGGGCGAGTGGGCCCTGCCGCCCGACGAGAGCCGGGCCTACGCGGCCGTCCTCCACGCCGCCCAGGACGAGGGGCGACCCGAGGCCCGCTGGCTGCGGGGAGCCTTCTGGCGCAACTTCCAGGTCAAGTACCGCGAGATCAACGACCTCCACAAGCAGATGATCCGGACCTCCGAGAAGGTCGCCGCGATGCCGCCCGGGCCGGTCCGCGAGATCGCCCTCGACCACCTCTTCCAGGGCCAGTCGAACGACTGCTACTGGCACGGGCTCTTCGGCGGCATCTACATCTCGCACATGCGCCTGGCAACGTTCGAGCACCTCATCGCCGCCGAGGACGCGGCCGACGCGGTCGCCGGGACCCTCGGCTCGGGCGAGCGGCGCGATCTCGACATGGACGGCCGCGACGAGGTCATCCTCGCGACGTCCGGCCAGGTCGTCGTCGTCAAGCCCGACGACGGCGGTGGCATCGGCAGCTGGGATGTCCGGCCGGTCCGGCACGCGCTCACGGCGGTCCTCCGGCGCCGGCCGGAGGCGTACCACGAGACGCTCCGCGCCCACGAGGCGAGGCTGGCGGCGGGCGACGCCGGGGCGCGCGACGACGACGGGCCCCAGGACGACGGCCCGGCCTCGATCCACGACCTCGTCGCGACGAAAGAGGCCGGCCTCGCCGAGCGGCTCCGCTACGACGCCTACGAGCGGCGGTCGGGTCTCGTGCGCTGGCTCGGCGCCGACGTCGACCCGGCGACCTGGGCCGCGGCCGACGCGGCGGACCTCGGCGACCTCGTCGATGGCGCGTACACGATCGCCGACCTCGGCCACGACACCGTCGGCCTCGTCCGCGACGGGCGCGTCCTCACCGGCGGCGAGGCAGCCCCGGTCCGCGTCGAGAAGCGGATCACCGTCGGCGGCGGCCGGCTGGACGGACGGCTCGACCTCGAGGTCGTCGTCACGAACACCGGCGACACGGCGATCGAGGGACGGCTCGGCGTCGAGTGGACGACGACGATGCTCGGCGGTGGTGGCAACCCGTCGGCCTGGTGGGAGGTCGCGGGGACGCGGTCCGCCCATGACGCGACCCGCGAGGCGATGGCCGTCGAGCGGCTCGCGGCGGGCAACGACCACGTCGGCGTCGCGGTCGAGACGTCCGTCGCCCCGGCCGCGGACGCGTGGATCGCCCCGGTCGAGACCGTCTCGAACTCGGAGTCCGGCTTCGAGCGCGTGTACCAGGGCAGCGGCCTGCTCCTGTCGTGGCCGGTCCGGCTGGAGCCCGGTGCGTCGACGACCGTCCGGATCGACAACCGGGTCGCCGCGACCCGTGACCGCGCGATCGAGGAGGGCCTGCCGGTCCCGACCGGCGCCTGACGACCCTTCCGGGCGGCGGCCGGTAGCATACAGAGCGATGCAGCCTGATCCGCAGACCCTGCTGTTCGCGGGGTTCATCGTCTTCGTGCTCGGCGCGCTCGCTCTCGACCTCTTCGTCCTCCATCGCGAGGCGCACATCGTCGAGCCGCGCGAGGCGCTGACCTGGACCGCCGCCTGGGTCGCCAGCGCGCTGATCTTCGGGCTCCTCGTCATCTGGCAGTACGACCTCGAGACGGGGATCGAGTACTACACCGCCTACGCGATCGAGTACTCGCTGAGCGTCGACAACGTCTTCGTCTTCAGCATCGTCTTCGCCTCGTTCGCCATCCCGCGCATCTACCAGCACCGGGTCCTGTTCTGGGGCGTCCTCGGCGCGCTCGTCATGCGCGGCGTGATGATCCTCATCGGGGTCGAGCTCGTCGAGCGCTTCGACTGGATCCTGCTCGTGTTCGGGGCGTTCCTCGTCCTGACCGGGGTCCAGATGCTGCGGCGCAGCGGCGACCACGAGATGCACCCGGAGAAGAGCCGGGTCGTCCGGTTCGCTCAGCGCCACCTGCGGATGACCAAGGAGCTCCACGGCGAGAAGTTCTTCGTCCTGACGGCCGCCGGCCGGATGGCGACCCCGCTCTTCCTGTGCCTCATCGTCGTGGAGTTCAGCGACCTCATCTTCGCCGTCGACTCGATCCCGGCGATCTTCGGGATCACGACGAACCCGTTCGTCGTCTTCACGAGCAACGCGTTCGCGATCCTCGGGCTGCGGTCGCTGTACTTCCTCCTCGCCGACGCGAAGGACCGCTTCGCCTACCTGCCGATCGGGCTCGCCGTCATCCTCCTGTTCATCGGCGTCAAGCTCCTCGTCACCCCGTGGTTCCACCTGCCGGCGCTCGCGAGCCTGACGATCGTCCTCGGGATCGTCGGGGCGTCGATCGTCCTGTCGCTCGCCCGGCCGCCGCGGGTCGCGGAGACGGTCGCGGTCGAGCCGGAGCCACCGCCCGGGTCGGACGAGCAGCCCTGAGCCCGCGGCGTACCTGAACGCGCCGGGCGGGCCCGCGCCAGCCGTCGTCCGGCGCGACCCCCGAAACGCCGTCAGCCCGCGGCCTGCGCGCCACGGGCTGACGTTGTCGGCACCGGCGGAGGGGGGATCTCCGGCGCCGAGGGATGTGCGGTCGTCGGTGGCCCGGCTGACCGGGCCATGTCTACAGCGAGAGCTCGCCCCGGGGGGCGCGCGGATCGTTGGAGCAGACGCGGGAGTCGACCCCGAACTTGGCAGCCGCGAGGTCGATGAGAGCGACCACCGCGAGGACGAGCGCGAGGACGACGATGACGGAGAACATCGGGGACATTCCTTTCGGTCTGTCGACTTGGTATAGTCGGCTAGGCCAAGGCGAAGACTACTTGGACTAACGGACTATGTCAAGTGTGACGAACGCACCGCCCGCACCCCGCCGCTCCGGGTCCGGCGCGTTCGACATCGCCCGCGACTCGGACGTCCCGATCTCCACCCAGATCTACTGGCAGATCGCCTACCAGATCGACTCGGGACGGCTGCTCCCCGGGGCCCGGCTGCCCCCCGTCCGCGAGCTCGGCGCCGCGCTCCGGGTCAACCCGAACACGATCCGCGCCGTCTACCGGCGCCTGGCCGATGCGGGCTACGTGACCAGCCGGCACGGCGCCGGCACGACGGTCGCGAGCCGGCCGCCACAGCGGCGCGGGGCCGAGGCGCTCGCCGGCCTCGTCGCCGAGATGCTCCGCCGCGCGTCGCAGGCGGGGTTCACGCCCGAGGAGGTCGCGGCGGCGGCCTTCGCGGCGGCGTCCGAGCGACGCCGGCCCGGGCCGCTCGTCCGGGTCCTGTTCGCCGAGTGCACGACCGCGGACGCGATCTACGACGCCGAGCGGGTCGGCGAGGCCTTCCCCGAGACGGTCGAGGCCGAAGGGACGACGCTCGACGACCTGCCGGACCGCCTCGCCCGCTACCACTACGACCTCGTCGCCACGACGACGTTCCACGCCGACGAGGCGCAGGCGCTCGTCGCCGGCCAGGTCCCGGTCGTCGCGATGCTCGTCGGACCCGGCTACATGGAGCTCGTCCACGAGGTGGTCAAGCTCAAGCCCGGCTCGCGGGTCGGGGTCGTCTGCGCCTCCGCCCGGGGCTCCGAGAACATCGCCGAGACGCTCCGCCTCGCCGGCGCGACCGGGGTCGACCTCGTCGTCGCGACCCCCGAGTCGGCCGAGGACCTGGCCCTCGTCGATCGGACCGCCGACCTCATCCTCATGTCCCGCGAGGCGGTCGTCCAGGGGACCGAGGCTGCCCTGAGCCGCCCGGAGCGCGTCCGAGAGTGGCTGTACGAGTTCGACCCGTCGGGTCTCGAGCTCCTCCGGCGGGCCGTCGAGCGCGTCCAGGCGACCCGCGGCGGGCAGGACGTGGCCGCCGGAGAGCCGCTGCCGGCCGGCGCCTGACGCCCGCGCCGGCTCGCCGGGCACGTCGGCTCGCCGGGCACGTCGGCCGCCGTGCGATGCTACGCGGGTGAACGGGATGCCCATCGCCCGCGACGCCCGCGACCGCCTCGCCGTCGCCCCGTCCGACCGGGTCGCGACCGACGGCTTCGGGACCGACCTCGCGACGACCCGCCGGCTTGGTGCCGCGATCGTCGCCCGGCAGCCGGGGGCGCCGGCCCTCGCCGGCGAGCTCGCGGCGATCGGGCTGCTCCACCGGATCCTCCACCTCGTCTCGGTCCGACTCGCCGAGCGCGACCCGGCGGCCGGGCTCCCGGCGCTCGCCAGGGCGGCGGCCGAGCGCGCCGGGCGACCGGCGGCCGAGCAGGTCGGGGCGGCGTTCGATCGCGAGTTCCCCCTCGCCGCGGCCGGCGCGCCGCCGCTCGAGGAGCTGCTCCTCGTCCGGGTCGCCAACGAGAACCCGGCCGCCGAACCGTACCGCTGGCTCTTCGACGACCGGCCGGTCGTCGGCGGGCCGGTCGGCGAGCGGCTCCTCGCCGCGATCGAGGCGGCGGCCGCCGACGGCCCCGCCGTCGGCGAGGGCGGCGAGACGCTCCTCGAGCTGCTCCGCGCGCCGGCGCGAGCCGCGCCGACATCGCTCGTCGGCCAGCTCCGGTTCGTTCGCGAGCGATGGCGCGGCATGCTCGGCGCCGACGTCGACGCGCTCCTCGACGAGGCGGCCCTCCTGGTCGGCGTCATCGACGAGGAGGAGCGGGCGCTCCACCAGCGGTTCGGCGGACCCGGCGGACCTGGCACACCCGAGGCGCCGGGGCTCGGCGACGCGATCGACCCGGTCCGGTTCAGCGAGGACCGTGACTGGATGCCGCGCCTCGTCCTCATCGCCAAGAGCACCCACGTGTGGCTCGACCAGCTCTCGCGCCGCTACGGGCGGGACATCCGGACCCTCGATGCGATCCCGGACGAGGAGCTCGACACGCTCGCCCGCTGGGGCGTGACGGGCCTCTGGCTCATCGGGCTGTGGGAGCGGAGCCGGGCCTCGGAGCGGATCAAGCGGTTGCGCGGCAACCCCGAGGCGGCGGCGTCGGCCTACTCGCTCGACGACTATGCGATCGCGAACGAGCTCGGCGGGGAGCCCGCCTGGGCGAACCTCAGCGAGCGGGCCTGGTCGCGCGGGATCCGGCTGGCGTCCGATATGGTCCCCAACCACATGGGGATCGACTCGCGCTGGGTCATCCGGCACCCCGAGCGGTTCCTGTCGCTGGCGGAGCCGCCGTACCCGGCCTACTCGTTCGACGGGCCGGACCTGTCCGACGACGACCGGGTCGCCGTCCGGATCGAGGACCACTACTGGGAGGGCACCGACGCCGCGGTCGTCTTCCAGCGCGTCGACACCGCGACCGGCGACGTCCGCTACATCTACCACGGCAACGACGGGACCTCGATGCCGTGGAACGACACCGCCCAGCTCGACTACTCGCGGGCCGAGGTCCGCGAGGCCGTCATCGCGACGATCCTCGACGTCGCCCGGCGCTTCCCGATCATCCGCTTCGACGCCGCGATGACCCTCGCGAAGCGGCACGTCCAGCGGCTGTGGTTCCCGACCCCCGGGGCGACCGGGTCGATCCCCTCGCGGGCGGAGCGGGCGATGCCGCGGGAGGCCTTCGAGGCGGCGATGCCGCAGGAGTTCTGGCGCGAGGTCGTCGACCGGGTCGCGGCCGAGGCACCCGACACGCTCCTCCTCGCCGAGGCGTTCTGGCTGATGGAGGGGTACTTCGTCCGGACGCTCGGGATGCACCGCGTCTACAACAGCGCGTTCATGCACATGCTCCGCGACGAGGACGACGCGGGCTATCGGAAGGCGATCCGCGACACGCTCGAGTTCGACCCCGAGATCCTCAAGCGGTACGTCAACTTCATGAACAACCCCGACGAGAGGACCGCGGTCGAGCAGTTCGGCAAGGGCGACAAGTACCTCGGGATCGCGACGGTCATGGCGACGCTGCCGGGACTCCCGATGCTCGGCCATGGCCAGGTCGAGGGCTTCAGCGAGAAGTACGGCATGGAGTACCGCCGGGCGTACCGCGACGAGACGCCCGACCAGTGGCTCGTCGAGCAGCACGAGCGGTACCTCTTCCCGCTCTTCCACCGGCGGGCCCAGTTCGCCGAGGTCCGCGACTTCCGCCTGTACGACCTGGTCCGCGACGACGGCGCCGTCGAGGAGCACGTCTACGCCTATTCGAACGGGCACGGGCCGAGCCGCTCGCTCGTCGCCTACCACAACCGCTTCGCCGAGACGGCCGGCCGGATCCACGGGTCCGTCGCGTACGCGACGCCGGACGGCGCGGGCGGCACCCGCCTCGCCCGGACGACGCTCGGCGAGGCCTGGGGGCTGCCCGACGATCCGGCCGTCCTCGTCCGGGCCCGCGACCTGGCGACCGGGCTCGAGCACCTCTGGTCGGCCGCGACGATCCGGGCGCGCGGCCTGCGGCTCGAGCTTCGGGCGTACGAGCGCCGGGTCCTGCTCGACGTCGCCGAGGTCCGCGACGACGCGGCGGGCCGCTGGTCGGCGCTCGCCGAGCGGCTTGGTGGCGCGGGCGTCCCCTCCCTCGAGGGCGAGCTCCGGCTCGCCGAGCTGGCCCCCGTCCACGCCGCGGCCGGCTCGCTCCTCGGCGACCTCGTCGTGCTCGGGCTCATCCGCGACGGTCGGGCGCCTACGCCCGGGGTGCTCGCGGCGCCGGTCGAGGACCTCGGCGCCGTCCTCGGCGAGGTCGGGATCGACGTCGACCCGAACCGCTGGCGAACGGTCGCCGAGGATCGCCTGGCGCGCATCGCGGCGCTCGCCGCCGGCCGGCCGGCCGCGACCCCGCGGGAGCTCGCCGACCCCGCCGGCCGAGCGGCGCTGGCCGGCTGGTCGCTCATCGAGCCGCTCGATCGGCCCGACGTCGCCGAGACGCTCCTCCTCGAACCCGTCATCGCCGGCGCGTTCGCCGACGCCGGCCTCGAGCGGGAGGCCGCCGCGACCGCGGGGGCGCGCGTCGGCCGCCTCCTCGCGCTCAGGTCGACGGGGGACCTGCCTGCCGCGGCTACGGGCGAGGCGCCGGCGATGACACCGACCGAGGCGCCTCTCGAGGCGCCGGCCGGTCCGGGGGCGACCGGCGACCCGACGGCGCTCGCGGTCCTCGACGCCTGGACCGCGGGCCCGGCAGCGACGCTCATCGGCCTCAACCGGTGGGACGGCGTCGACTGGGTCGATCGGGACGGCTGGGACGAGACGGTCCGCTGGGCCTACCTGCTCGCCCTCGTCGATGGCGTCGACCCCGATCGGGCGGCGCGGATGCGGGACGAGCTCACCGCCGCCGGCGAGGCCGCCGGCTACCGGCTCGACGAGATCCGGCGCCGGCTCGCGACGAGCGACGCCGAGTAGCCCGCGCGGACCGGGAGCCCGG
>CAZABC010000007.1:15172-29005 GCA_964483405.1 uncultured Anaerolineaceae bacterium | reverse complement strand
GCCCGGGCTCGCGGCCTGGGCGTACCATCGGGGCGCACGCACGGAGGACGGCCGATGATCTCCTTCCTGCTCGGCCTGGTCGTGACCGGGATCGCGCTGCTCATCACGGCGCAGGTCATGGACGGGCTGACCCTGCCGGAGGACCCGGTGCAGCTCGCCGCGGTCGTCGGGATCGTCGGTGTCGCGAACGGGCTCGTCGGGCCGATCGTCAGGGCGCTGAGCCTGCCGCTCAGGTTCCTGACCTTCGGGCTGTTCGGGTTCGTCCTGAACATGGTCCTGCTCCTCGGGGCCGCCTGGCTGGCCGGCCAGCTCGATCTCGGGTTCACGGTCGGCGGGTTCCCGCCGGACCTCACGGCGGAGACGCTCGGGGTCGCCTTCGTCGCGTCGGCGGTCCTCGGGATCACGAGCGGCCTCATCGCCATGGTCGTCCCGCGACGTTGACCGACGGGCCTGCCGATCGCCTCCCCGCGATCGCCCCGTCGCTCGCGATCGCCGCGCGTCGGTTCGGGACGCCGGCGTACGTCACCGACCTCGCGACCGTCGCGACCGATGCCGCGACGGTCGTCGCGGCGTTCCCCGACCCCTGGCTGCGCCACTTCTCGGTCAAGGCGAACGACGTCCCGGCGATCGTCGCCGCCGTGGCCGGACACGGGTTCGGCGCGAACGTCGTCTCGCCGGGCGAGTGGCGAGCGGCCCGCCGGGCGGGTCTCGGGAACGAACGGATCACCTTCGAGGGGGTCGGCAAGACGGACCGGGCGCTCGGATCGGTCGTCCGGGCCTCTGCCCAAGGTGAGCCGCTCCGCTGGGTCGCCGTCGAGTCCGCCGACGAGCTCGCGGCACTTGCCCGGCTCGCCCGCCGCGCCGGGCTCGGCAACGGACGCTCGCCGGTCGACGTCCTGCTCCGCCTGAACCCGGCCGTCTCGCCCGAGACGATCGGCGGGCTCGCCGTCGGTGCCGCGTCGTCGAAGTTCGGGATGTCCGAGTCCGAGCTGAGCGCGGCGATCGAGGGCCTCGGCACGGTGCCCGGCCTGCGGCTCCGGGGGATCCACCTCCACGTCGGCTCGCAGCTCGGCGCGATCGACGCCTGGCGGGATGCCGTCCGGCGAGCGCTGGCGCTGCTCGCGCTCCTGCGGGCCCGGCGTCCCGAGCTCGACACGCTCGACGTCGGCGGCGGCTTCCCGGTCCTGCCGCTCGGCGTCCCGGCACCGTCGCCGGCCCGGTTCGCGGCGATCGTCGGCGAGCTCGTCGCGACCATCCCCGCCGACCGCCGACCCACGCGGCTGGCCGTCGAGCCGGGGCGGGCGCTCGTCGCCCGATCGGGCTGGCTCGTCGCCCGGGTCCTCCACGTGCGCGACCGCGACGGCCCGCAGGCGATCCTCGATGCCGGGATGACCGAGCTGATCCGCCCGGCGCTGTACGGTGGCCGCCACGACGTCGTCGCCCTGACCTCGCTCGGCCGGCCCGCGGCGATCGGCGCAGCCGGGATCCCCGGCCGCGTCCCGACCCGCGTCGAGGGGCCGATCTGCGAGTCGACCGACAGCCTCGGCTGGCACGACCTTCCGCCGCTCCGCCGCGGCGACGTCGTCGCGATCCGGGACGCCGGCGCGTACGCCGCATCGCTCGCCTCGACATACAACGGGCGGCCCCGGCCGCCGCAGGTCCTCCTCGAGCCCGATGGGCGGCTCGCCCTCGCCCGTCGGCGGGGGTCGCTCGCCTCGCTCGCCTGACAGCGGGGGCGCGGGCGGGGTCGCGGGCTACGGTCGGCGCACCCGACGCGGGGGCCGCGACTTGCAGGCGACGAGCCGCTCGACGTCGTCGACCGTCGCCTCGTCCTCGACCGGCAGGAAGAGCCAGCGCCCGTCCGGGTACGCCGTCGCCGTCACGAACGCCTGGCGCGTCGGCGCCGACAGCTCGAGCGCCTCGACCGCCGGGGCGACCGCGGGGCCGATGACGACGAGGGCCGTGAACCCACCGGCGCGCGGGACGAGCGTCGTCAGCGTCTTCCCGCTTCGCCGATAGCGGAGGGCCCAGCCGTCGCGGCCCCACCAGACCGGCTCGGGGGCGAGTCCGTACGTCGCGGCGAACCAGGCGGTCAGCCGCCGCCAGTGGGGCCCGGCGGCCCCGACGGCGATATCGGCCGCGGCCGCGGTCGGTGGGACGGCGCGGTCGGGGAAGGGCACCGCGCTCGAGTCGCCGGGCATCGCTCACCACCTCCGTCGTGCGGCGATCATTCTCGAGCGGCGGCGGACCACCCCGCCAGTGCCGGACGGGCCGACCGGCGCTCGCCCGTCGGGACGCGGACCGCTACGCTCTCCGCATGCAGCGACCGAGCGCACGGCGCGCCGCCCCCCGGATGCCCCTGGCCATGGCGGCCGTCGGGGGGCTCCTCGCGCTCGCCGCCGGCGCGCACGCCGCCGGGCCGCCGTTCCCGGAGCCCGTGCCGGGCCAGAACGTCTTCGACACCGCCGGCATCTGGTCCGCCGCCGCCGAGGCCGAGGCCGAGGCGATCGTCGACGGCATCGAGGCGCGGGTCGGAGCGCAGGTCGTCGCCTACAGCCAGGACGTCGGCTACGACGTGGACCAGGCGATCGCGAAGCAGCAGGCCGCGGCGCTAGGCACGCAGTGGGGCGTCGGCCGGGGCGGGTTCGACGACGGCCTCGTCCTGCTCTTCGACATCGACCCGAGCGGGATCCACGGCGAGGTCGTCTTCGTCTCGGGCGACGGGTTCCGGAACACCTACCTGTCCGACGGTGACACGACGGCGATCTTCGACGAGCGGATGCTGCCGTATCTCGTCGAGTCGCCGCCCGACTACGACGGGGCGCTGCTCGCCGGTCTCCGGGCGGTCGACGCCGCGGCGACCCCCGAGTCGGCGGCCGTCCTCCAGGCGGCCCGGATCGGGAACGCGGTCCTCGGGCTCGTCGTGGCGCCGATCGTCGGGCTGCTGCTCGCCGGCTGGGCGGTCTTCCACTGGGTCCGCTTCGGTCGCGACCCGTACTTCCTCGACAGCCCCTCGATCCTGATGCCGGCCCCGCCCGACCAGCTGACGGCGGCGTCGGGAGCGCTCGTCTTCGACGGAGCGTCCTCGCGTCGGACCCTCACCACGGCGCTCCTCGACCTCGCCAGCCGCGGTGCGCTCGCCTTCGAGCGACGCGGCGGGATCCTGGGCATCGGCGAGAAGGTCGCCGTCGTCACCGAGCCGGCACCGCTCGAGGACGAGGTGGCCGAGACCCGCCAGCGGCTCGCCGACCGGCGGCCGCTCAGCGAGGCCGAGCGATACGCCGCCGCCAAGCTCCGCTCGCATGCCACGTTCGGCGTCGTCGCCGACGACGAGCTGCTGGCGTTCGGGAAGGACGTCTCCGGCTTCGACGAGCGGCTCGAGGAGCATGCCGTCCGCCAGGGCTGGTTCAGGGAGGCGCCGGGCAAGGTCCGCGGCCGCTGGACCGCGCTCGGGATCGGCGAGATGGTCGTCGGCGGCATCGCCCTCTTCGCCGCCATCTTCCTCGAGTTCTCGGGGCTCCTCGTCGTCGGGATCGCGGTGGGGATCGCCGGGATCGTCACCCTCGTCGTCGGCTGGGTCATGCCGGCCCGGACCCTGCCGGGGGCGACCATCCGGGCGATGCTGGCGGCCTACCGGCGGACGCTCCAGCGCACGCTCGACCAGTCGCGCTCGATGGACCAGGTCGTGGCCGGCGCGGGCCTCGCCTGGATCGAGACCCCCGACCAGGCGCTCGTCTGGAGCGTCGCCCTCGGGCTGAACGACGAGGTGGATGGGGTCCTCCGGCGGTCGGTCGAGGACGTCGAGGCGGGTCGAGCCGACGCGCGATCGGTCTGGTTCCCGGCCTGGTACGGCCCCGAGGACTCGGGCGGCCGCGCCTCGTGGGGCGGATCCGACGGTGGCGGTGGCTCGATCTTCTCGGGCTCGGCCGTCCCGAACGTCGGCGGGATGCTGGCCGTCCTCGGCTCGGTCGGCAACGCGCCGTCGTCCTCGGGTGGTGGCGGTGGCGGCGGGTTCGGCGGCGGGGGCGGCTTCAGCGGCGGGGGTGGCGGCAGCTTCTGAGGCGCCGTCCGGGTCCGGCCGGGTAGACTTGGGCCATGGGTGCTGTCGACACGATGGAGCTGTTCTTCGAGCAGCTGAACGCGGGTGAGCGCGAGGCCGCCGTCATGCTCCTCGACGACGCCGTCGAGATGCGGGTCCACGTCGGCGACAGCGCGCAGACGTTGCGCGGCGCGGAGCGGGTCGGGGGCTGGTTCCTCCGCGGCGACAAGGGGCTGAAGATGATCCCGGGCGACGTCCGCGACCTCGGGAACACCTACCAGGCCGACCTCGTCGTCATCCGGCCGGGCGCGCTGTCGCAGCACATCGACGCGTCGTTCCGCGTCGAGGCCGGCAAGATCACCGCGATCAACATCGCCCCCCGGACCTGACGCCGGGCCGCCGCCCGCCGGGCGGGGTCAGGGCGATGGCGAGGGCTCGCCCGGGACGACGTCGGGCGGCGGGGTCGGGATCACCAGCTTGTCGCCGACATCGAGCTTGTCGGGGTCCGGGAGCGTCTCCGCGTTCGCGGCGATGAGCGCATCGAGGCTGACCCCGAACTGCGCGGCGATCCCGCTGAGGGTGTCGCCGCTCTTGACCGTGTAGATGAACGGCGTCGGAGCCGGGGTCGGCGTGGGCGAGGGCTCGGCCGTCGGCGAGGGGCTGACCGCGGCGCTCGGCGTCGGCGTGGCCGCGGCCCCGTCGTCGCCCAGGCCGAGCAGCAGGGGCGGGACGAAGAACAGGATCAGCGCGACGAGCCCGAGGCCGAGCAGCCCGAGCACGATCGGCGGGATCGACGGGATGCCGGCCCGCGTCCGGAGCGTCGGGTACGCCTCGAACCGGCGCGGACGCTCCCAGGCCGGGGCGTCGGGATCGACCGGTGGACGACGGCGCTCGGGGACCGCGGCGCGGCGATCGCGCCGGGAGTCCCGCGCGGCCGGGCCGAAGCGGCGCATCGGCGGCTCGCGGCCGGGCTCGTCGTCGAGGTCCGGGTCCGCACCGCCGCCCTCGATCGTCTCGAGCTCGTCGTCGATGTCGACGGTCGGGCGGGTCGACGACCGATCCGCGGTGCTGCGGGCGACGAACGACGGCGGCGGCGGCCCGGGGGCTCGCTCCGGCGGTCCGTCGTCGATGGATCGGGCCGGTCCGGCCTCGTCGATCGCGCGGTCGGTCCCCTCGCCACTGCCGGCCGGGCCGCCGAGCCACGGCGGCGGTGCGGCCCAGTCACGATCGCCCGGCCGGGGGCGTGCGTCGCCGACCGAGGGCTCGGGTGCGTCCCGTCCGACCGCGGCCGCGGCGGCCGCGGTCGCGGGACCCGCAACGGCGCCGGGCGGCTCGGGCGCCGGCGAGCGGAGGGCCGCGGCCTCCCGGCGAGCCCAGTCGCGGAACGTCGTGCACGACGCGAAGCTCGCGGACAGGCAGTACGCGTCCTGGTGGGCGATCGCCCGCGGCGCGGGACGAGCCTCGGCGTAGCAGCGGTGCCGGTGGTCCGGCCGGCCCGATCGCCCGTCACGGTCGTCCTCGAGCGCGACGAACGGGCAGACGAGGTTCGGGTCGGGGGCGTTGCCGCGGACGCTCACGCGCCGATGATACCCGCCGCGTCAGCGGTCGCCGCTGTCGAGCGACGGGACTCAGCCCTCGACGCGGTAGCGGCGCTCGCCGGTCGCCGGATCGACGAAGACCCGCATCGTCCGACCGGAGGTCGGGTCGATGAACACCTCCGGCGTCGACCGGAACCGCGGATCGAGCGGCTCGTCGGGATGATCCCCGCCCGGGGCATCGGGTGTCCGCGGGGCCCCCTCGGCGACCGCGGAGTGGTAGCGCATCCGCTCGAGGAAGAGCACCCCGATGCCGATGACCCCGCAGAGGGCCGTGACGAGGCCGGTGACGGCGAGCCAGGGCTCGCCCTCGTTGCCGTACGCAGCCAGCCACAGGCCGAAGGCGATCAGCAGCATCGAGACGACGACCGCGAAGACGCGCGCGAAGCCGATCATCGGGCCGGCCTCAGTCGAGCACCGGCGCCGTCGCCGACGCGTCCGGCTCGACGACGACGGCCGTGCCGTAGGCGACGATCTCCGACATCGCCCCGCCGAGCTCGGAGCTGTCGAAGCGCATCGAGATGATGGCATTCGCCCCCATGACCGTCGCGTTGGTGACCATCCGATCCATCGCCTGGCGCCGGGTGTCCTCGAGGAGCGACGTGTACTCGTGGATCTCGCCGCCGACGAGCGAGCGGAAGAACGCGGCGAGGTTGCCGGCCAGGCCGCGGCTGCGGACGACCAGGCCGAAGACCTGGCCCTTCGCCTCGACCACGCGGTGGCCGGTCAGGTAGGGCGTGGTGACGACGATCACGCGGATCCTCCGTGCATCCCCGGGCCGGGCGCCGGGGGCAGGCCGAGTGTCCTCCCCGGGCGCGTCGAGCGCCAGTGCCGACCGCCCGTTCCGCGGGACGACGGGCCCACGGCGACGGGGCCGCATCGCCCGGGTCGGTTGACGGTCCCGGGGGTCGCATCCACACTTCGAGGGTGCGATCGAGACCGGCCGCCGCTCGCGCGGCCGACGGCCCCACCCCCGGAAGGAGTCCCATGTCCCGTCTCACCCGGTTCCTCTCCCCGCGGACGACCGCGCGCGCCCACTGCGACCTTCCCTGCGGCGTCTACGACCCCGAGCAGGCCCGCATCGAGGCCGAATCCTGCCTCCGGATCATCGAGCGCTACAACGCCAACGAGGACGCGGCCTACCGAGCCCGGGCGATCGCGATCAAGGAGGAGCGGGCCGACCTGGTCAAGCACCACCTCGACGTCCTCTGGCACGACTACTTCAAGCCGGAGCACCTCGACGCGGTCCCGAACCTCCACCAGCTCTTCTGGGACGCCGCGAAGCAGGCGTCGAAGGTGAAGGCCTCGACCGACCCGGCCGACGGTCGCCGCCTCCTCGAGCTCATCGACGAGGTCGATGCCGCCTGGAAGGCGACCGGCGGCCCCGAGAAGACCCGCGTCGCCGGGCGCCCCGGCTGAGCCGACCGCTGTCCGCCCCCGACCCGCACCGCCGAGCCCTCCCCCGCCGGGAGGGCTCGCTGCTGTCGCTCGCCCGGGGCCCCTGGCGGGTCGCCGTCGCCGAGGCCTCGATGCTGCCGGCGCTGCGGCCGGGCGACTGGCTTCTCGTCGACCCCACGAGCCGCCGCTGGCCGCGGCCGGGATCGATCGTCGTCGTCCGCGAGCCGCTGACCGGCACGCTCGCGGTCAAGCGCGTCGCGGCCGGGCCCGGCACCAGCGTGCCGTACGCCGACGGCTTCCTTCACCTCGCCGAGGACGAGGCCTGGCTCGCGTCCGACGCGACGGCCGAGGATGCCGCGGCCGCGGGGTTCGGGCCGCCGATCGACTCGACCCGCTACGGCCCCGTCCCGCTCGCCTCGCTCGTCGGCCGCGTATGGTTCCGCTACGGACCGCCCGGCCGGATCGGCCGGGTCCGCTGACCATCCCGGGGAGGATCGCCATGGATCGCCGCTCCCGCCTCGCGCCCGTCCCGGCGCTCCTGGCCCTCACCCTGGCCACGGCGCTCGGCGTCGCCGCCTGCGGGAGCGCGGCCACGCCGACCCCGAGCCCGACGCCCGCACCGAGCCCCAGCCCGGCGGCCTCGCCGTCGCCGTCACCGAGCGCCGCGGCTTCCCCATCGCCCGACGCGTCCACGATCACCGGCGCGACCGGCACGGTGACGATCCCCGGCGGCGGCCTGACGATCACCCTGGCCGACGGCTGGCAGGCGTACGAGCTCGACGCGGTCGGGCTCGAGGCGATCGGCGACCTGTTCCCGCCGGATTCGCAGATCGGCCAGCTCCTTGGCGGACAGGCCGGCTCGCTGGCCGCGGCCGGGGTCAAGCTCTGGGCGATCGATCCGCGGAGCGGGTCGATCGTCGACGAGTTCGCCCCGACGCTGAACGTCATCGAGCAGCCGATGCCGGCCGGTCTCTCGATCGAGCTCCTCGGACAGCTCGCCAAGGCCCAGCTCGAGGGGCTCGACGCCGCCAGCGACGTCGTCGTCGACTCGGTCGAGCTGCCGGCGGGACCGGCGGTGAAGGCGACCTACCGGCTCGACCAGCCCCTCGCGGACGGCTCGGCGATCAGCGCGGTCGGCACGCAGTACTACCTCGCCAACGACGAGTCGCTCTTCATCGTCACCTTCACCGCGGCCGCCGAGGCGGCCGACGAGCTGGCGCCGGTGTTCGACGCGATGGCCGAGTCGATCGTCATCGACTCGAGCGTCGGCGGTTAGGCCCTCGGCCCGGGACGCCGGGCCGGTGCGGCCTCGGCGGTCCGATCGGCCGGCGGCGAGGCGGGAACCGCGTCAGCCGAGGGCGACGCCGGCCGCCCGGCAGTCGGCGGCGAACGACGCCTGCGCCTCCGTCGTCGGCTCCCAGCGGCCGGGGAACGCGACGAGCCGGTCGAGGCCGATCTCGGCCAGCCGACCGACGAACGCCGTGCGGGCGGGGCCGGCGTCGCGGACCGATTCGTCACGGCAGTAGAGGGAGACGCGGAGCGTCGCCGGGTCGCGACCCTCGCGTTCGCAGCGCTCGCGGATCGCCGCCAGCCGGCCGGGCAGCTCGTCCGGTCCGATGAAGACGAGGTTCAGCTCCTCCGCGTAGCGGACGGCGTAGCCGAGGGTCCGGTTCGGCCCGTTGCCCCCGACGATGATCGGGATGCGCGGCTGCTGGAGACCCTTCGGCACGTTGATCGCGTCGCGGACGGTCGCGTGGGCCCCGTGGTAGGTCGCCCGGCCGGGGGCGAACATCCGGCCGATCACCTCGAGGTGGTCGCCGAGGGCGTCGAGTCGTTCGGCAAGCGGCGGGAAGCCGTAGCCGTAGGCCCGCCACTCCTCCTCCTTCCAGCCGGCGCCGATGCCGAGCTCGAAGCGGCCACCCGAGATGACATCGATCGTCGACGCCAGCTTCGCCGTGAGGGCGGGGTTGCGAAACCCGGTGCAGACGACCATGTGGCCGAGGCGGACCCGGCTCGTGGCCATCGCCAGCGCCGCGAGCATCGAGAACGACTCGAAGGTGATCTCGTCGGTCGGGTCGGGGACGGTGTGGAAGTGGTCGAAGACCCAGAGCGACTCGAACCCGAGCGCCTCGGCGTCGCGGGCGAGCTCGACCGAGCGCGCCCAGGCGTCGGCCGGGGCCCAGCCGTCGTACTCGCCCTTCCATCCCTGCGGGACCATCAGGCCGACCTGCATCGTCGCTCCTCGCTCATCCGTCTGGCAGACCCATCGTCGCGTGGACCGCGTCCGGGTCCGGCCGGCGACGTGGGCGGCCGTATCATCGCCCGATGGACGAGCCGACCGACCTGCCGTTCGACCCGAACGCTCCCCTCCCCGGCGCCCCTGATCCGTGGGCCGCGACGGACCAGCCGGCCCGTCGCGCGGGGCCGCCGTACCACCTGACCGAGATGATCATGGCCGAGCCGGCCCTCGCCGAGCGGGTCCTCGCCCGGCTCGCCGACCCGGCCGGTACCGCGGCCCGTCTCGCGGCCGAGGTGGCGGCGACGGCGACGGCCGGCGGGCCGATCGTCGTGACCGGCTGCGGGACGAGCGAGCACGGCGCGCTCGGTGCCGCCGACATCCTCCGCGACGGGCTCAGGCGGGCCGGCCTGCCGTGGTCGCCCGCGCTCCCGATCGCCGCCCAGGCCTTCGAGCTCTCGCTCGAGCCGGGCGCCGGCGGGCTGGTCATCGGCGTCTCGCACGAGGGCGGCACGCCCGCCACGATCGCCGCGATGGCAGCCGCCCGGGCGGTCGGTGCGACGGTCGCGCTCGTGACGGCCTCGGACCGCTCGCCGGCCGCCGCGATCGCCGATCAAGGGCTCGTCGTCGAGACCGGCGAGCTCGACCGGAGCTGGTGCCACACCGTCGGCTACCTGTCGCCGCTCCTCGCCGCGGCGGCCGTCGCCGGCCACCTCACGGGCGAGCCGGTCGACGGAGCGGCCGCCCGGGCACTCCTCGCCGCCGGGGTCGCGGCGACCGCGGAGGCGGAGTCGATCGCCGCGGCGCTGGTCGACCGGTCCCGGATCCTGGTCATGGCCTCCGGCACGGACCGGACCGCCGGCCGCGAGCTCGTCCTCAAGCTCGAGGAGGGGACCTGGATCCCGTCGGCGTACCGCGACCTCGAGACGATCCTCCACGGCCACTGGCCCGGGACCGACGCCTCGAGCGGGCTCGTCCTGGTCCTCGCCGATCGGGCGGGTCGCGAACGCCGGACCGAGCGGGCCCACCAGGCCCTCGAGGCGGCCAGGGTCATCGGGATCCGATCGGCGGCGATCGTCGCCGCCGGGGTCGATGCGGCGATCCCGGCGGACCTCACCCCCGCCGGCAGGATCGTCGTCCCCGAGGAGGGCGGGCTGTCGACACCGGTCGCCGCGCTGCTCGGCACCGCGACCCCGCTCCAGCTCGTGACCGAGCGGCTGGCGCGGGCCCGGGGGACGGACCCCGACCCGATCCGCCGCGACGACCCGGTCTACCGCGGGGCCGCCGAGGCCGCGGAGGGCTGACGTCCCTCGCCTCCGGCGCGCCGCCACTTGCGCGGCGGCCCGGCGAGGCGTCCAATGGCACGATGAGCGGGCGATCGGCGGACGTGACCTCGACCGGCGGGCCGAGCGGTCCGGGCACGGCCGCGTCGCACGACCGGCCCGAACGCTGGACCATCCTCGTCGTCGACGACGAGCCCGGCATCGTCGACGTCCTGCAGCTCGGCCTGTCCGCCGACGACGTCCGGGTCGTCGCCGCCGGCGACGTGGCCGGCGGCCTCTCGGCGATGGAGCGCGACCGGCCGGACCTCGTCCTGCTCGACGTCGGGCTGCCCGGCGGCGACGGCTTCGGGCTGCTGCGACGGATCCGCGAGATCTCCGACGTCCCGGTCGTGATGCTGACCGCCCGCGGCGACGTGCGCGACCGCGTGACCGGACTCGAGTCGGGGGCCGACGACTACGTCGCCAAGCCGTTCGACCTCGAGGAGCTCGTCGCGCGCGTCCACGCCCACCTGCGGCGCCGACGCCGCGACGTCGCCGAGCGATCGATCCCGACGCCGTGGGTCGTCGGCGATCTGGTCCTCGATCCGGCCTCGCGGCGGGCGAGGCGGGGCGGTCGGTCCCTCGACCTGACCGCCCGGGAGTTCGACCTGCTCGCCGTCCTGGTCGGTGACCCGGGCCGACTCCACTCGAAGATGGCGATCCTCGAGCAGGTCTGGGGCTACGCCTACGACCCCAACCTCGTCGAGGTCTACGTCGGCTATCTGCGCCGGAAGCTCGGCGAGCCGCCGATGATCGAGACCGTTCGTGGCCACGGCTACCGCATCGTCGCGGCCCCGCCCGCCGAGGACGCGTCGTGAGCGCCATCCACGGCCCGTCCTTCCGGGTCCGTCTCGCCCTCATGGTCGGGACGATCCTCGTCGTGACGATCGGCCTGGTGCTCGTCGCGGTCGGCGTCGCCGTCGACCGCGTCCTGGTCCTCCAGACGGCCGACCGCCTCGAGATCGGCGCCGGCCTGCTCCTCGACCGGCCACGCAACGGGCCGCCGGTCACCGAGCTCGACGCCGCGGAGGTCGCCGGGATCCTCGGCGGCCAGGGCACGGCCGTGGCCATCCTGGCCGCCGATGGCACCGCCCTGGGGACCGCGGACAACGGCGCTCCGGCAGCGGTGACGGCCGTCCGCCTCGACGACGCCACCTACGCGGCCGCGATCGAGAGCGGCACGACCGTCAGGTCGGTCGTCGGGACGCCCGCCGGCCGTGTCCTCGTCGTCGCCGCGCCGATCCGGCTGACGCCGTCAGGACGGGTCGACACGGGCGAGGCACCGGACAAGGGACGCGGGCCCGCCTTCGTGCCGCCCGGTCAGGCCAAGAAGGGAGCGACACCCGCCCCCGAGTCGTCGGCCTCCGGGACGGCGACCGCCGAGGCGCTGCCGCCGAACTCGATCGCCCAGCTCGCGGTGTCGCTGGCGCCGGTCGACGCGACGATCGCCGAGCTGCGCGTCCAGCTGGCCCTGCTCGGCGGGCTCGCCCTCGCCATCGGCCTGGCATCGGCCGTCGTCGTGACCGCCCGCTCGACCCGGCCGCTCGAGCGGGTCGTGGTCGCGGCCGCTCGGCTCGCGGAGGGCGACCTGTCGGCCCGCACCGGCGTCTCCGGCCCCGGCGAGATCGGGGCCGTCGGTCGGGCCTTCGACACGATGGCCGAGCGGCTCCAGGCCGCCTTCGAGGCACAGCGCGAGTTCGCGGCGGATGCCTCGCACGAGCTGCGCACCCCGCTTGCCGTGCTCGGCGGGTACGTCGACCTCCTCCGGCGTGGCGGGGTGCCCCCGGACGAGGAGCGCCGGCTGCTCGGCTCGATGCGCCGCGAGGTCGACCGGCTCGCCCGGCTCGCCTCCGACCTGCTCCTCCTCGCGAAGCTCGATGCCGGTGCGCCGGCGCTCGAGCCTCGCCCGTTCGACCTCGCCGACCTCGTCCGCGAGCAGGCGGAGTCGGCACGCATGCTCGACCCCGCGATCGATGTCGTGGCCGATGCCGCCGGACCGCTGCCGGTGATCGCGGACCCCGACCGGATCGCCCAGGCGCTCCGCAACCTCATCGAGAACGCCGTCCGGCACTCGGCGCCGGGCTCGTCGGTCCAGGTCGTGACGTCCCGGGAGGGCGACGTCGCCGTAGCGCAGGTCGTCAACGTCGGATCTCCGATCGATCCCGCGGCCGTGCCGGGGTTGTTCGAGCGGTTCGTTCGGGGCGACGGGGACGGTGCCGGTGCGCGGCCCGGTGGGCCGGCATCGAGCCATGCCGGTCTGGGGCTGGCGATCGCAAAGGCGATCGTCGAGGCGAGCGGGGGCTCGATCACCGCCGAGAGCGACGCGGCGACGACGCGCTTCACGATCCGCCTCGCCATCAGCCGCTCCATGGCTTCTCAGGCGCTTCTCAGGCCGTGACCGCCCGTGGCGGCCTAGGCTGGTGTCGGCGCAGCGTCCGGCCGCCGGCCGGGCCAGGGCCCATGTGATCGAGAACGCGCGATGGAACCGACGAAGTCACCGACGATCCCGGCTCGGACGATGCGACACGGCCTCACCGTGCTCGGCGCGGCGATCATCGTGGCGGCCCTGGCGCTCCCGGTCATCGGCGCCTCCCCGAGCCCGAGCCCGAGCCCGGAGGCCTCCCCGAGCCCCAGCCCCAGCCCCAGCCCCAGCCCCAGCCCCAGCCCCAGCCCCAGCCCCAGCTCCAGCCCCAGCTCCAGCCCGAGCCCGAGCCCGTCGCCCGGTCCGAGCGCCTCGCCGAGCCCGAGCCCGTCGCCCGGTCCGAGCGCCTCGCCGAGCCCGAGCCCCGACGTCGCGCCGGCATCGCCGGGTCCCGGAGCGGGTAACGGCAAGGGCCAGGCCAAGGGCGACAAGGTCGCGGTCACGCGACAGGGCGTCGTCTCGACGACCACCGACGACGCCGGCCGAACCGTCTATCGCCTGAGCGCCGGCGGCACGATGTACGAGCTCGACGCTGGACCAGCCTGGTTCTACGGCGACGCCCATCCGCTTGAGCCGTACGTGGGCAAGTCGGTCGTCGTCACCGGCGAGCAGCGGGCCGGGACCACCGAGATCGACGTCGACACGGTCGATGGCACCGCGATCCGCGAACCCGGCCGTCCCCCGTGGGCCGGCGGCTGGCATCGTGTCGGGTCCGCCCATCCGGGCTGGTCGCAGGAGAAGGCGGATCGGTTCGAGGCCCGGTTCGGCGATTGCTTCCCGCCGGGGCAGTGCAAGAAGGCATCCGCCGAGGACTGAGCGCC
>CAZABC010000007.1:0-15072 GCA_964483405.1 uncultured Anaerolineaceae bacterium | reverse complement strand
CGGCCCCGCTCCGGGCGGTCCCGATCAGCCGGCCGATCCCCGCCCGACCAGCTCGGCGCCGAGCAGGTCGATCATCTCGAGATCGCGCGGGATGAAGACCTGGAGCATCAGCCGCTCGACGCCGGCCGCGGCGAACCGGCCGACCATCGCCCGCGCCTCGTCCGGCGTCCCGAGGATCCAGCGGGTCCGGCGCTCCGCGAACCAGTCCTCGGCCTGCTCCTCGAGCTCGAACTCGGCGAGCATCGCCTCCGACCGGGCCGCGTACTCGGCCGGATCGCGACCGACGAGGGTGCCGACCATCGC
Organism: uncultured Anaerolineaceae bacterium; assembly: GCA_964483405.1. Taxonomy (GTDB): domain Bacteria; phylum Chloroflexota; class Limnocylindria; order Limnocylindrales; family CSP1-4; genus CAZABC01. The sequence continues at coordinate 14,769 of CAZABC010000007.1, read as the reverse complement.
CGACCGGCGGAGCGTCGCGGGATCGCGGCCGATCGTCCGGCAGGCGTCGGCGAGCGCCGCGTAGACGCGGGCGACGTCGTCGGGGCCGCTGCTCGTGACGTTGAATTCGTCGGCATACCGGGCGGCGATCCGGTAGGAGCGCGGCGTGCCGCTCCCGCCGATGATGATCGGTGGCCGCGGACGACCGGGGCGGGCGACGGGCTTGGCATGGAACCGGGCATCGCGGATCTCGATGAACCGGCCCGAGAAGGACCAGCCGTCGGGCTCCGTCCAGAGGCCACGGATGACCTCGAGCGTCTCCTCGAGGAGCGTGGCCCGGTCGCCGATCTCCGGGAACGGCAGGCCGAGCTGGCGGTGCTCGTCCTCGTTCCAGCCCGCGCCGAGCCCGAGCTCGATCCGCCCGCCGCTCATCTCGTCGACCGTCGTCACGACCTTGGCGAGGTTCCCGGCCGTCCGGAAGGTCACCGGCGAGACGAGGACGCCGAGCCCGATCGACGTCGTCTCGCGGGCCAGCCCAGCGAGGACCGCCCAGGCGTCGGTCGTCGGTCGGCCGGCCGAGCCCGGGAAGCTCTGGTAGTGATCCGAGCGGAAGAACGACTCGAAGCCGGCGGCCTCCGCCCGGCGGACGATCGCCAGCTGCTCGGCGTAGGTGAGCCCCTGCTGGGCCTCGATCATGAGCGCGTAGCGCATGGCTCCCTCCGCTGGCGTCGTTGTTCCGGTTTGACAGGATGGTCCATACCTGCAGAATGGTTCATCTCATGCGAACCTTCTGCCCGGCGGCCCGGTCGGGCGGTCCCGCCCGGTGACCACCGTGCGGACCGCGGCGACCGACGACCGCGACGTCATCGAGGACATCATCGCCGGTTTCCGCTCGGGGATGCGCGAGCTCCGCTGCGTCGCCAGCGAGCGGATGCTCCGCCAGGGCGTGAGCATGACCCAGCACCACGTCCTGATGATGCTCGACCGGCACGGCGAGATGCCGATGAGCCGGCTCGCCGACATGCTCGACGTCTCGGTCTCCAACGCGACCGGCCTCGTCGACCGGCTCGAGGGTCGTGGCGTCATCGAGCGGGTCCGGGCGGCCGACGACCGGCGGGTCGTGCTCGTCCGGATCACCGGCCGCGGTCGGGACCTCCTCGGCGAGGCCGAGGTCGTCCGCGACGACATCCTGCAGACCATCCTCGGCCGGCTCGACGAGGCGCAGCTGGACCGCGTCGCCCGGGCGATGGAGGACCTCCGGGGCGCCGTCACGGCGATGCTCGACGCGGACCCGCGGCAGCTGCCCGGACACGTCCACGCCCATCGCCAGCCGGACCACCTCCCCTCGCCCGGTGTCGACCGCGCCGGGACCTGAGCGCCGACCGAAAGGACGACCCGCCCCGATGGAAGCCACGCCGCCCCCGGCCGACGCCGGCCCCGCCACCTGGCACCCGAGCGTCCAGCTCGAGCCGCGCGCCCGGTTCGAGATCCTCGGCGCGATCCTCCTCGCCCTGCTGCTGGGGGCGCTCGACCAGACGATCGTCGGCGTGGCGCTGCCCCGCATCGTGGCCGATCTCTCGGGGACCGAGCTGTACACCTGGACGGTCACGATCTACCTGCTGACCTCGACGATCAGCGTCCCCTTCTGGGGCAAGCTGTCCGACATCTACGGTCGCAAGTCGATGCTGATGACCGGCATCGGCATCTTCCTCGTCGGGTCGATGCTGTGCGGCCTGTCCCAGGAGATGTGGCAGCTCATCCTCTTCCGGGGCATCCAGGGCGTCGGCGCCGGGGCGCTGTTCCCGGTCGCCCTCGCCGTCATCGGCGACCTCTTCTCGCCGGCCGAGCGCGGCAAGTACCAGGGACTCTTCGCGGCGGTCTTCGGCTTCTCGGCCCTCATCGGCCCCGCGCTCGGCGGCTTCCTGACCGACACCTTCAGCTGGCACGCGATCTTCTACATCAACGTCCCGGTCGGGCTCCTCTCGCTCGTCGTCATCGCCCGGGTCATGCCCCCGCTCAAGCGCGAGGGCGCGCACCACGACCTCGACGTCCTCGGCGCGGCCGTCTTCACCGCCGCCGTGGCGCCGATCCTCATCGGCCTGACCAACGCCCGGGACGGCGACTGGCTGGCGCCGGAGGTCGGCGGCCTCATCACCATCGGCCTCGCGATCCTCGGGCTGTTCCTCCTCGTCGAGCGGCGGGCGACCGAGCCGATCATCCCGCTCCACCTCTTCCGGGGTCGGACCTACTCGGCGTCCATCGCGGCGACGTTCTTCGCCTCGTTCGGCTTCTTCGCCGCGATCGTCTTCCTGCCGCTCTACTTCCAGGTCGTCCTCGGGCGGAGCGCGACCGAGAGCGGTTACCTCACCTTCCCGCTCCTCATCGGCGTCATCGGCAGCTCGGTCGCCTCGGGCGCCCTCATCTCGAAGACCGGTCGATACAAGGCGCTGATCCTCGGCGCGCTCGGCCTTGTCGGGCTCGGCTCGTTCATGATGACGAACCTCGCGGCCGACACGCCGTACCCGGTCCTCGCGGCCTGGATGTTCGTCCTCGGTCTCGGCGTGGGGCCGACGCTCGCCGCGTTCACGATCGTCGTCCAGAACGCGGTCCAGATGCGCGAGCTCGGCGCCGCGACGTCGAGCCTGACGTTCTTCCGCCAGATCGGCGGGTCCGTCGGGCTCGCGATCGCCGGCTCCTGGTTCGCCAGCCGGATCGACGCGGAGCTCGGGCCGAACCTGCTCGCCAACGGCGTCCCGGCGCCGGTCGTCGAGGGCTTCACGAGCCGGCCGTTCGACCAGGACCAGCTCGGAGCCGGGGTCGACCTGGCAGGCGCGATCGCCGCCGGGATCGCCGGTCTCCCGCTCCCGGACGCGGACAAGGAGCAGATCCTCCTGCTCGTGCCGAACATCGTCGCCGGGATCTACGACGCGATGAGCGCCGCCATCGCCTCGGTCTTCTGGCTCGGGGTGGCCTCGGCCGTCGTCGCGTTCGCCGCCGCGGCGTTCATCGATGAGATCCCGCTCAAGGCGGCGGCGCCCGCCGCGCGGCCGGCCACCGAGACACCGACCACCGACGGACCCGTGGCGCCGGCCGGGCCGGATCGGCTGGCGCCCGGGCTGGACTGACGTGCCCGCCCGTCGCCTCGCGATCCGGCCGCTCCGGTCGACGGACGTCGGGCCGGTCGCGTCGCTGATCGCCGGTCGCGTCGCCGAGCTCCGCACCGACGTCCCGGAGCTGCCGTCTGCGCCGGCCGAGCCGACGGCCTGGAGCGACCGCGTGACCGAGGTCGCCGCGAGCGGCGCCGGGCTCGCGGCCGAGCGGGACGGGCGGGTCGTCGGGTTCCTCGGGGCCCATCCCGGCCTCGACGAGGGTCGCGCGTTCGTCCCCGAGTGGGGGCTCGTCGCCGTGGCCGGCGACCGGCGAGCCATCGAGGCCCTCTACGCGGCCGCCGCCGGGGCGTGGGTCGCCGGCGGCGCCCGGACCCACGTCGTCGGCCGGATCGAGGGTCGACCCGACGAGTCGGTCGCGCTCGACCGGCTCGGGTTCGGGGCGATCGTCGCCGAGGGTATCCGCTCGCTCGACCCACTCGGCGCCACCGGCGCCCCGGTCCGGGTCCGGCGGGCGACGACCGACGACGCCGCGGCGGTCGCCGCGCTCGAGGACGGCCTCCGGGCGCATCTCCTCGCCCCGCCGGTCTTCCTCGTCCTGCCACCGGCGCGGTCGGTCGACGAGCACCGCGAGCGGCTGGCCGACCCGCGGGTCGCGGTGCTCCTCGCCGAGGACGACGCCGGACCGCTCGCCCACGTGCGGATCGGGCCCTGCGCCGACGATGTCGCGGCGATCGTCCGCGACGCGGGGACGGCGAGCATCACCGGGGCGTTCACGCTCGCCGACCGCCGCGGCGGCGGGATCGCGACGACGCTCCTCGACGCGGCCCTCGCCTGGGCGCGGGCGGAGGGCTACGTCCGCTGCGGCGTCGACCACGAGACCGCCAACCTCGAGGCCTCGCGCTTCTGGGCTCGCTGGTTCCGGCCGGTCGTGACCTGGCGCCAGCGGCGCCTCCACCCGGCGGCCGGGACGGTCGTCAGGTGAGCGCCGGGCGCCCCGGCCGATCGGGCACCGCCGATCCGGCGCCGTTCGCCTTCCCGCCGGACCTCGTCGCGCCGGGGGCGGACCGGGCCGGGTTCCGGACGATGCTCCCGGTCGACGACCTGCCGCCCGGAGCGATGCGCCGGGTGAGCGTCGGCGACCTCGACGTCCTGCTCGCCCACATCCCCGGCGGGATCGTCGCCGTCGACGACCGCTGCCCGCACATGGCCGCGCCGCTCTCGATCGGGTCGCTCGACGGCTGCGTCGTCGCGTGTCCACTCCACGAGGGCCGCTTCGACCTCGCATCGGGCGCGCCGGACCGGATGCCGACGACCGGTGGGCTCGATCCCGACGGCGTGCCGCACCCGACCTGGAGTCCGGCCGGCCGAGAGCCCAAGGCCGACCCGCCCGGGACGAAGGCCGAGGCCCGGCGGCTGACCCGCGTCCGGCGCTTCCGCTACTACCCGGTCCGGATCGCCGGGGGGTCGATCGAGGTCGCGGTCCCGAGCTGAGGCGTCAGTCGCGACGGCGCCCGTCGGCCTGGGCCGTCGATGCGCGCCGGTAGGCGTCGATGACGGCGACGACCTCGTCGGGGTCGTCGGTCACGACGAAGAGCCCGAGGTCGTCCTCCGCGACGGCCCCTTCGGAGACGAGCGTCTCACGGATCCAGTCGAGCAGCCCCGACCAGCGCTCGCGCCCGACGAGGACGACCGGGAAGTGCTCGATCTTGCCGGTCTGGATGAGCGTCAGCGCCTCGAACAGCTCGTCGAGCGTGCCGAAGCCGCCGGGCAGGATGACGAACCCGTCGGCGTACTTCACGAACATCGTCTTGCGGGCGAAGAAGTAGCGGAACTCGACGGCGAGGTCGACGTACGGGTTGACGTGCTGCTCGTGGGGCAGCTCGATGTTGCAGCCGACCGACAGCCCGTGCCCCTCCTGGCAGCCCCGGTTCGCCGCCTCCATCGCGCCGGGCCCGCCGCCGGTGATCACAGCGTAGCCGGCCTCGGCCAGCCGGCGCCCGATCGTCCGGGCGAGCTCGTAGGCCTCGCTGCCCGGTCGGACCCGGGCGGAGCCGAAGACGGTCACCGCCGGCCCGAGCTCGGCGAGCGCATCGAACCCCTCGACGAACTCGGACAGGATCCGGAGCGCCCGCCAGGGATCGGAGTCGAGGAATGCCGGACGGGCCGAGCGGCGGAGGAGCTTCTCGTCCTCGGTCGGACCGGCGACCCCGGGCATCCGATCGACGGCGGATGGCCGGACGGCGATCCGGCCACGCCGGGCGACCGGCTCGCCGACGTCGGTCGAGCGGCGCCGAGGGTGGTCGGCGGCGGCCGGTCCGCCGGAGCGTCGGTCGGTCGGAGGGTCGTCGGGGGAAGCCATGGCGACAGGATGCCACCGGCCGCGGTCAGCCGCCGCGCATCGCCGCGACCCAGCCGCGCCAGGCGGTCTCGTCCCGGCCGGCCGTCACCTCGGCTCCGAACCGGACGAGCGGCAGGCGGAGCAGCCCCTGGTCGGCGAGCAGGCGGGCGACGATGTCGGCCTCGTCGAGCCGGAAATGGGCGAGGCCGGCGTCGCGGTACGCGCGCGAGCCCTCGTCGAGACAGGCCCGGGCGCCCAGGCGCTCGGTGAAGCGACGCAGCTCGCCGGCGGCGATCGGCCGGCGCCGGAGGTCGACGAAGTGGATCGCGATCCGGCGCTCCTTGAAGAAGCGGAGTGCGGCGCGCGTCGCCTGGTCGCGCTCGAGCCCGAAGACCTGGACGGACGGGTCGGCGGCGGTCGGCATCGCTTCGACCCGGACCGCTACGCGGCAGGCCCGTCGAGCCGGACGACCGGGACGATCGCCGCGGCGCGGTCGAAGTCGGCGTCACCGGTGACGACGGCCCGGTCATCGCGGTGGGCCAGCGCGGCTGCGAACGCATCCGCGTATCCGAGTCCGGTGGTCAGCTTGAACCAGCCGGCCCGGGAGGCGAGTTCGAGATCGGCGGCGACGATGGCGATCGGCCAGGCCTGCAGCCGCAGGAGCGCCGCGTGCGCCGCCGCCGGCCCGAGCGCACGCTCGACCGCGTACAGGACCTCGCCGGCGTTGACGGCCGACATCTCCAGATCGACCTCACCCCGGCGCGCCGCCTCGAGCAGGGCCACGACGGCCGGACGGACGGGCTCCTGCCGGATCGCGGCGACGAGCGGCTGAGCGTCGAGGACGAGCCGGCTTCCCGTCACGCCCCGAACCGGCGCGTCCAGGTCTCGTCCTCCTCGCGATCGAGCTCGTGGAGGAGGTCGGATGCGGTGCGACCCTCCATCCCGGCGAGCGCCGTGAACCGCCGGAAGCCATCGAGGTCGCCGGCGATCGTGCCGTCGCCGGCGTAGGCGATGGTCGCGATCCCCTCGTCGGGCCGGAGGTCGACGACGACCGTCGAGCCCGGGAGGATGCCGAGCCGGTCGCGGAACGCCTTCGGGATGACGATCTGGCCCTTCGGCCCGACCTTCATCCGGACCGAGGTCCCGAACGGACTGATGGTCATACCCTGCTCCGTCGGTTATACCGTACTCGGATGGTAGCACACCACGTCGCGCCATCGGCGTCGTGGGCGCCGCCCGGGGGCTCCGAACGGTACGATGACCCTCAGGAGGTGGCCCTTGACGGTCTGGTTCACGGTCGAGCTCGAGGATCGGCCGGGCTCGCTCGCCCGCGTCGCGGGCGCGCTCGCCGAGCGCGGCGTCAACATCACCGGCATCGTCGGCGTCGCCGAGGACACCGCGGGGGCGCTCATGCTGACCACGAGCGACGCCGCGGCGAGCCGGGCCGCGTTCGAGGCGCTCGGCCTCGCCTACGACGAGCACGACCCCGCGAGCGGCGTCGCGCCCGAGACGCTCTCGGTCGCCGACGTCCGGCGCGGTCGCTGACCGGCAGTCGTCCGATGCCCCGCCGCCGGACCCTCCCGCCGACCGTCGCCCTCCGCGTCGTCCACGACGATCGCCCCGGGCTCGTCCCCGCGATCGCCGCCCGGCTCGCCGAGTCGGGGGCGAGGGTCCGGGCGCTCGCGACGGTCCGCCGCTACGAGGCCGCCGACGACCGAGCCGCCCGCGTCGAGTCGGAGCTGGAGTTCGAGGACCTCGACGAGGCCGCCGCCGTCGCCACGCTCGAGGCGCTCGGCGAGGGGCTCGAGATCTCGACGACGAGCGCCGCCGCGCGGATCTGGGGCAAGCGCATCATCGTCGTCGGTGGCGGCGCCCAGATCGCCCAGGTCGCTCTCGGCGCGGTCAGCGAGGCCGACCGCCACAACCTGCGCGGCGAGCGGATCTCCGTCGACACGATCCCGCTCGTCGGCGAGGAGGCGATCGCCGCCGCGGTCCGGGCCGTCGCCGACCTGCCGCGGGCCCGGCTGCTCGTCCTCGCCGGCTCGATCATGGGCGGCGAGATCAGCCGGGCCGCCGACGAGCTGCGCGGGCACGGCATCCCGATCATCGCCCTCAACATGGTCGGCTCGATCACCGAGCACGTCGATCTCGTCATCTCCGACCCCGTCCAGGCCGGGACGATGGCCGTCATGGCGGTGGCCGACACGGCGACCTTCGACCTCGCCCGCCAGCGCGGCCGGCGGCTCTGAGCGACCGATGCGCATCGCGACCTGGAACGTCAACTCGCTCAAGGCCCGCCTCGAGAAGGTCGAGTGGTGGCTCGGGCGGGCGGCGCCCGACGTGCTCCTCATGCAGGAGACGAAGCTGGCCGATGCCGACGCCCCGGTGATGGCCTTCTCGATGGCCGGCTACGACCTCGTCCACCACGGCGAGGGCCGCTGGAACGGCGTCGCGATCGCCGTCCGCTCGGGGCTGCCGGTCGGCGACGTCGTGACCAACTTCGGCGACGGCCCGGTCCGCGACTCGTCGGCCGGGGCGACCGCCGGCGGCGAGGAGGACTTCGACCCGTTCGACGAGGCGCGGATGGTCGCGGCGGTCGTCGACGGGATCCGGGTCGTCTCGATCTACGCCCCGAACGGCCGGGTCGTCGGGTCGCCCTTCTACGACGGCAAGCTCCGCTGGTTCGAGCGGCTCGCCCGCTGGGTCGACGAGGCCGGCGATCCGGCCGGCGCGCTCGTTGTCGGCGGCGACTTCAACATCGCACCGTCGGACGCCGACGTCTGGGACCCGGCCGCGGTCCACGGCGGCACCCACGTCTCGGCGCCCGAGCGGGCGGCCTTCCGGGCGCTCCTCGACCGCGGGCTCGTCGACGCCTACCGGCTCGGTCACGACGAGTCTGCCCGCTTCACCTGGTGGGACTACCGGGCCGGCAACTTCCACAAGAACTTCGGGATGCGGATCGACCATCTCCTCGTGAGCGCGCCCGTCGCGGCGCGGGTCGCCTGGAGCGAGATCGACCGCGAGGCTCGCAAGGGCACGCCGGTCCCATCCGATCACGCGCCGCTGCTCGTCGACCTCGATGCGCCGGGGGTGCCGATCGACGCCGGCTGGGCCGGGGCGGCGTCGCGGATCGCCACCCGGGGCGGGCTGCAGCCCGGCTGATCGCGCGGCGCATGGATCGGTCGCCCGGCGGTGTTGTACCGGGTGAACGGCGGCCGAGCGACGCAGGTGGCCGTCACGGAGACGAACCGATGGATCATGACGACATCGCCACCCGCCTCGCCGCAGCGGAGGCGCGGATCCCCGTCGAAGCCGGCCCGCCGGTCCCGGCCGACGCCCGCCGGCGCCGGCGTTCGGCGCTCGCCCTCGTCGCGGCGCCGGTCCTCGTTCTCGCCCTCGCCGCGACGGCGATCGCGGGCGCCGGGGCGATCGGCATGATCGTCGGGACGACCGGGAGCGAGCCGATGGACCCGGAGCTCCTTGGCGCCGGCCTCGAGTGCATGACCCCGCCGGAGGCCGCAGCCTGGCTCGCGGCCAACGGCTACGACCAGGTCGTCTGGGAGTCCGGCGGCACCATCGGAAGCGGCACGATCCAGGTCGGTCCCGAGCCATCGGACCTGCCGGTCATCGACCCGGGGGCCGGCGGCCCGGTGCCGAGTCTCGGCGCGCCCGAAGGATCGGGCCGCGCATCGACAGGCGGCGCATCGGGCTCGACGACACCGCCAGAGGACGGCATCGTCTCCCCGGGTCCGATGATCGACGGGACGCTCCACATGATCGTCGACACCACCCCCGGCGCCGCGCGGCCGGCCACCTGCCCGGCATCGTGACCGCCCCGTCGGTGGAGACGCTGGAGCCGATCACCCGGACGCTGGCCGCCGAGACGACCCGCCGGAGTGCCGAGACCTTCGAGGCGGCGGTCGCGCCGCTGTGGTCCGGCCTCGTCCGGCGCCTCGTCCTCGTCCTCGGCGACCAGCACGCCGCGGAGGACGTCGCCCAGGACGCCTACCTGCGGGCCTACCGCTCGTGGGACCGGTTCGACGGGACCGACGCGCGGGCCTGGCTCTACACCATCGCCCTGCGGCTCGCCTTCAACGAGCAGCGCCGGCATCGCCGCTGGCTGGCGGCGGTCCGGCAGGTCCAGCCGCGGCCATGGGCCGACCCACGGGATCCCGACCTGGCCGCCGCGCTCGGCCGGCTCGATGCCCGGACCCGAACGGCGCTCCTCCTCAACGCGATCGACGGCTACACCCAGCGCGAGATCGCCGCGATGCTCGGCGTCCCGGAGGGCACGGTCGCGAGCCGGATCTCGCGCGGCAGGGCGGCGCTCCGCGACGACCTGGGTGCGACCGGGTCCCCGGCGCGCTGATCCGGGCGGCGCTCAGGCCCCGCCGGCCGTCGGTCGGGCGGTTGGCGCGGTCATGGGCGCGTCGGTCGGGGCGGGGACGAGGCGGACGATCGGGAACGGCCGATCGGTGGCCCGGCGGTAGCGCTCGTAGTCGGGCGACCGCTCGCAGATCCGGGTCCACCACGTCGCTGCCTCGTCGCCGCCGAGCTCCTCGGCCCGGACCGGGATCGTCGCCCCGCGCACCTCGACCCTCGCGGCCGGCTCGGCGCGGAGGTTGAGATACCACGCCGGGTGCGCGGCGCCGCCGTCGTTCGCGGCGACGACGATCATCGAGTCGTCGTCGCGGAACCACTGGAGGACCACCGGGCGCTCGCGGCCGGAGCGCCGACCGCGAGTCGTGAGGACGAGCGCATCGACCTTCCAGCGTTCCGCGACGCTGCCCCGGGTCCGCCGCATGACCGCCACGCCGAGACGGCTGAGCCGCCGGTCGAGGGTGCGGTGAAGCCAGAGGCCGATCCGCTCGCGGCGGCTCAGCCCTCGGCGCCCGCTCGTGTCGTCGGCCATGGCCCGATGCTCCGCTCCGACGCCCGACCCGGACGCGACGGCCGGGTCGTGGCTCGGCCAAGGTCGGCCGAGCGACGCGCCGTCGCCACGGCCGAGCGTCGTTCATCGACGGGCCGGCCGTCACCCCGTCGGCTCGCCGGCTCGATGGCCCCATGGTCCGGCTGGACCGGTCCCGTTCGGGGGATCGCCGGGCTGCGGTGCATTCCGTCACGCTTTCGCTCATGCGACATCTCGGTCCCGATCCCCGGCGCGCCCGCCGTGTCGTCACCTTCGCCGCGGTCGGCCTCCTGGCCGTGATCGCCACGCTCTCCCCTGCGGTCCCGGCGACCGCCGCGACCCCGGCGACCGGATCGGGGGCACCCGCACCGGCCACCGCGCCGACCTCGGCCCCGGCGCCGGGGACCGCCGCGTTCGATGGGGCGACGGCCGTGCCGCCCACGGTCGTCGCGCCGGCGGCGGTCGTCTCGAAGGATCGCGTCGCCGGCGCGGACCGCTACGCGACGGCGGTCGCGATCTCGGCCCGTCTGGCGCCCGACGTCGGCGTGCCGCTGGTCGTCCTCGTGTCCGGCGAGGACTTCGCCGATGCCCTGGCGGCCGGTCCAGCGGCCGCCGCCGCGGACGGCGTCGTCCTGCTCACCCGGCGCGGCGAGCTGCCGGCCGTCGTCGCGGCCGAGCTGGACCGCCTCGCCCCGGGGCGGGTCGTGGTCGCCGGTGGCCCGACGGCCGTCGCCGACGCGGTCGTCGAGGCGGCCGCCGCCGCCTCGGGCGTCGAGGTCGAGCGGGTGGCCGGCCCGGACCGCTACGCCACCGCCGCGGCGCTGTCGGCCGCGATGTTCGAGGCCGGCAAGCCCCGGACCGTCTTCCTCGCGACCGGTGGCGCCTACCCGGACGCGCTCGCCGCCGGAGCCATCGCCGCCGCCCGCGGTTGGCCGATCCTCCTGACCGCGCCGGATCGCCTGCCGCCGGCGACCGCGACCGAGCTACGTCGCCTCGGCCCCGAGCGGGTCGTCGTCGTCGGCGGCCCGAGCGCCGTCGGCGCCGCCGTCGTGGATGCCGTCGCCCGGCTCGGACCGGCGGTCTCGCGGGTCGCGGGCACGGACCGGTACGCGACCGCCGCGGCGATCGCCGCCCGCTTCGCCGCCGAGGCGCCGGCGGCGGTCATCGCGACCGGCGGGTCGTTCCCGGACGCCCTCGCGGGGGCACCGCTCGCGGCGACCCTCGGCGCGCCGGTGCTGCTGAGCCTCGCCGACCGGGTCCCGGCGCCGACCCGCGACCGCGTCCGCGCGGCGAAGCCGACGGCGCTCACCGCGCTCGGCGGCCCGACCGTGATCCGCGATGCGGTGCTCAACGAGCTCGCCGGCTGGTCCGACGGCCGGCTCTTCCTCCCCGGCCCCGGCCCCGACTGGCCGGCCTACCAGGCGGGCTTCCACAACTACCCCGAGATGGTCAGCGAGATCCACGTGGCGGAGGTCGCCTACCCCGACATCGTCGACGTCTTCTCGCTCGGGAAGAGCTACGGGGGGCGCGAGATCTGGGCGGCGAAGGTGTCCGATGAGGTCGCGACCGACGAGCCGGAGCCGGAGGTGATGATCGACGCGCTCCACCACGGCCGCGAGCACCTCACGACCGAGCAGGCGCTCTACCTCCTCCGGGTCCTGACGGCCGACTACGAGACGGACCCGCTGGTCCACCGGCTCGTCGACGGCCGCGAGATCTGGATCGTCTTCGCCGTCAACCCCGACGGGTTCGAGTACGACCTCACCGGGGACCCGTACCGACTGTGGCGGAAGAACCGGCAGCCGAACCCCGGCTCGTCCCACGTCGGCACGGACCTCAACCGCAACTACGACTACCGCTGGGGCTGCTGCGGCGGATCGTCCGGCTACACCTCGTCGTGGCAGTACCGCGGCCGGGCCCCGTTCTCGGCACCCGAGACGCGCGTGATCCGCGACTTCGTCAACGGCCGGGTCGTCGACGGTCGCCAGCAGATCCGGGCCCACATCTCGCTCCACACGAACGGCGAGCTCGTCCTGTGGCCGTACGGCTACACCAGGACCGACATCCCGATCGACATGACCCGCGACGACCACGCCGCGTTCGTCGCGCTCGGCCGCGGGATGGCCGCCCGCAACGGCTACCGGCCCGAACAGTCGAGCGACCTCTACGTGACCGACGGCGACGAGATCGACTGGATGTACGGCCGCCACCGCATCTTCTCGTTCACCTGGGAGCTGTTCCCGACCGAGCAGCTGACCGACGTCGCCGATCACTACGAGACCGACGAGAACCTCGGCCCGCAGGTCCGCCGGAACCGGAGTGCCCTCCTCTACCTGATCGACCAGGCCGCCTGCCCGTACGCCGCGTCGGGACGGGCGGCGACCCACTGCGGGCCGTTCCTCGACGACTTCGAGATCGGCCGAGGCTGGCAGCGCGACCCGGACGGGACCGACACCGCGACGGCCGGCGCATGGCAGCGTGGCCACCCCGCCGCGACGAGCGCGTCGGGGCCGAAGCAGCTCGGCGCCGCGACGAGCGGCTGGTACGGGCTGTTCACTGACGCCGCGGCCGGCTCGACCGCCGGCTCGCACGACCTCGACGGCGGCGTGACGACGATCCGGTCGGGCCCGATCGCCCTGTCAACGAGCGTCGGCGCCCTCGCCTTCCGCGCCTACTTCGCCCACGGGGCCGGCGCGACGACCGACGACTGGCTCCGGGTCTGGGTCGAGGCCGAGGACGGGGCCCGGACGCTCGTCTGGGAGGAGACGGCCGGCCCCGAGGACGACGACGCCGCCTGGGCCTCGCCGCGGGTCTCGCTCGGTGCGTTCGCCGGATCGACGATCCGGCTCGTCATCGGGGCCTCGGACGGCGGAGGCGACTCGCTCGTCGAGGCCGGGATCGACGACATCCGGATCGAGCGGCCGTAGGCGGCGCCGGATCGATCGAGCGCGGCACCGGGCGCGGCACCGGGCGCGTCGCCCGCGCCGTCACCGCCCCAGCGGCGTCGCTCAGAGCCGGACGATCCGGTCCAGGTCGGCGATCAGGACCGTCGCCCCGCCGTGCTCGACGGTGCGGGCCTCCCAGTCGCGGAGGTGCTCGAGGAGGACGAGCGGGATCTCGATCTCCCGCGGCGAGCAGGCCCGGTCCAGGTCGGCGATGACCGCCTCGACCCGGTCGTCGTCGACGGCGAGCAGGAGCGTCTCGTTCGGCTCCCCGAGGAACCCGCCGACGGTCGGGATCCGGGTGAACCGGTGCCCGTCGGCCCGGAGCGTCTCGTCGACCGCCTCGGCGTCGTCGTGGTGGACGATGGCGATGAGGAGCTTGGGCATCGAAGTCCTCCGGGTCGGTCAGGTCCGGGCGAGGCCGGACGTCGCCCGGCGGCCCTTGCGCGGCGCGGCGCCGGACGCGCCGTTCCCGCCGCTCGTGCCGACGTCGCCGTCGCGTGGCGGCTGGACGTCGTAGCGCTCGCGGATGGTGCGCCGCGACTCGATCCCGTCATCGGCGTAGCGGTCGGCGCACATCAGGTCGAAGGCGTGGACGGACGCCTCCTGGTCGGCGTAGCGTCCGGCGGTCCAGCTCCGCGAGCGGGTCCCGACCTGCTGCATCTCGCAGACCTTCCAGTCCTGGCGGTTGGTGAGGTCCCAGAAGGCGATGGCCTCCGCCGGGTCGAAGTCCGGCAGGGCGATCGACCCGGGGTCGAAGTACCACTCGCAGATGACCGTCGTCCGGTCGGCCGCGACCGGGACCAGCCGGTGGACGAGCAGGTAGTCCGGGTGGATCGAGACGAAACCGAGCGGCCAGAGGACGTAGTAGTGGATCCGCCGCTCGTCGAGCGGCGTCGCGCCGGGCAGCGGCAGGCCGCACCGGGCGCCGCCGCCGAGGGCCATGGTGTCGGCAGACTCGACGAGCTCCATCCAGCCGCCCTGCCAGGGGCCGTCCGACTCGTAGTCGGCCCCGACGTCGTACGGCGTGAGCGCGTTGAGCTGGGGGTGGAGCGGCGGGCAGTGGTAGCACTCGCTGTAGTTCTCGGCGATCAGCTTCCAGTTCGCGGCCACGTCGTAGTCCACCCGGTGGACCCGCCGAAGGCCCGACAGGTCCCATCGCTCGAGGTGGCCCGGGAGGTCGCCGAGCCAGTCGACGAGCGGCGGGGTCGTCGCCTCGTCGGCGAAGCACAGGAAGACGAAGCCCTGCCAGGTCTCGCAGCGGATCGGGGTCAGGCCGAAGGTCTCGAAGCTGAAGGCCTCGAGGTCGTCGGTGTGCTTGGCCCGGATGAGCCGCCCGTCGAGGTCGTAGATCCAGGCGTGGTAGGGACACTGGAAGCGGACCGCCGTCCCGCACTCGCGCTCCTCGACCGCGGTGCCGCGGTGGCGGCAGACGTTGTAGAAGGCCCGCAGGACCCCGTCCCGGCCGCGGACGAGGATGACCGGCTCGCC
>CAZABC010000006.1:82340-100309 GCA_964483405.1 uncultured Anaerolineaceae bacterium | reverse complement strand
CCACGATCTCGTGCTCCCAAAGCACGTGCGTTAGCCACTACGCCACGCCCCGCCGGGATCGCGCCCAGGAGAGCCGGTCATCCGCGAGCGACGCCGAGAAGACTAGCCGATTGGGCTGACCGGATCGAACGACGCGGCGGTGCCTCCTGGCACCGGATCCGAGGGACCGGACGGCGACGCTAGAACAGGCGCGACCCGGCCCATGTAGGCCGCCGACCACAGCAGCGCCGGGCCGAGGATCATCCAGAAGGCGCTGGTGCGGTCGGACTCCCCGACGGGCACCTGGCCGCCGGACCACGCGATCGCGTGCCAGAAGAGCGTGGCGGCGACCCAGAGGGCAGCGATGCTCACCCAGAACGGCAGCGGCAGTCGGTCGATCCAGGTCACCAGCCGGTTGAGCCAGCTCGGCGCGTAGGACGGGGTCGCCACGCCGACCTCCGGCACGACGAGCCCGGGTGTCAGGTCGATCTCCGCGGACGCACTCATGGGGCCGGATGGTAGTGGGACGGGACCGCTGCCGCTCGCGCGCCCGCGGGCCCGAGCCCACCCGCGCCCAGGCCGGGCCGTTCGCCTCTCGTCGGATCTGCGCCACGCGCCTACGCTGATCGGTCGGGGGTGAGCGCCGATGCGAGGGCCGGCCACCCGGTCGGCGACGCGAGGCGGGGAGGTGGGACGTGTCGGACGTGTCTCCCGCGACCGTGACCGGTCATGCGGCGATGGCGCTCGGGCAGCGCCTGGAGGCGCTCACGTACCCGGCGCCGGAGCTCGGGCCGGATGACATCCGGGTCTCCGTCACCCACTGCGGCGTCTGCTACACCGACATCCAGGCGATCGACGACGACTACGGCATCACGGTGTTCCCGTTCGTGCCCGGCCACGAGATCGTGGGGCACGTCGAGGCGCTGGGCCGCGGTGTCGCCGGGCTGAAGGAGGGGGATCGCGTCGGTATCGGGTGGCAGGGCCGTTCCTGCGGACGATGCGAGTGGTGCCTCCTGGGCGAGGAGCAGCTCTGCCAGGACATCGCCGACATGGGGACGTGGGAGCGCCACGGCGGGTTCGCCACCTCGGTGACCGTCGATGGCCGCTTCGCGCATCCGCTGCCGGCGGCCATGGCCCCCGAGGTCGCCGCCGTCCTCATGTGCGCCGGGATCAGCGTGTATACCCCGCTTCGGCGGTATGCGACCGGGCCGGGGCAGCCCGTGGCGATCCTCGGCGTCGGCGGGCTGGGTCACCTCGCGATCCAGTTCGCGGACGCCCTTGGCTACGAGGTCACCGCGCTCTCCTCCTCTCCGGCCAAGGAGGAGGAGGCGTTCGCCTTCGGCGCCGACCACTTCGTCGCGATCGGGGACCGGGACCGGATGCGGCCGCTCGACTACTCGTTCGACCTGGTCCTCTGCACCGCTCACGGGTCGGTCGACTGGGACGAGCTCCTGAACACGCTCCGGAAGCGGGGCCGCCTCGTGCTGGTCGGCTTCCCGCGGATGCAGATGTTCCCGACGGACCTCGTGGCCCACGAGCTCTCCATCACGGGGTCGTTCCTCGGCAACCGGGCCACGATGCCGGAGATGCTCGAGTTCGCCCAGGCGCACGGCATCGCACCCCGCGTCGAGCGGATGCCGATGGTGGACGTCAACGACGCGATCGACCGGGTGAAGGAGAACCGGGCCCGCTACCGGATCGTGCTCACCAGCGACATCGACGGCGGGCCACGCTGAGCCTCCGCCCTTCGGCCCGGTCGGATGCCGCTGCGCCCGGGTCGACTGGGGGCCGTTCGTCCCTCGCCCTGCTCGGGCCCGGCGCTCTACGGTGACCGGGTCGTCGCGGGAGGTCGAGGTCGCCGATGGATCGTGAGCTGCAGCACGATGTCGTGATCCTGGGGGCGGGGCTGGCCGGGCTGCGCGCGGCGGTGGAGATCTCGCGCCGGCTCGGGGGCCGGGTCGACATCGGCATCGTCTCGAAGGTCCAGCTGATGCGAGCCCACTCGGTCTGCGCCGAGGGCGGCACGGCCGCGGTGCTGCGGACCGATCTCGGCGATTCGGCCGAGCTCCACTGCTGGGACACCGTGAAGGGCTCCGACTTCCTGGCCGACCAGGACGTCGTGCGCCGGTTCGTCGACACGATCCCGACCGAGATCCGCCAGCTCGACCACTGGGGCTGCCCGTGGACGCGCGACGACGACGGCTACATCTCGCAGCGCCCGTTCGGCGGCCACAGCTACCCGCGGGCGACGCTGGCCGCCGACAAGACCGGCTTCTTCGAGATGCAGACGCTCTACGACCAGCTCCAGCGGTACCGGACCTTCACCCGCTACGACGAGCTCTTCGTCACCGACATCCTCGTGAACGACGGGGCGTTCGCCGGCCTGGTCGGCCTCCACACCGGCAGCGGCGAGACGGTGGCGATCCGGGGCAAGGCCCTGCTCATCGCCTCGGGCGGGGGCGGCACGCTCTACGGCTTCACGACCTACTCGCAGACGGTCACCGGCGACGGCATGGCGATGGCCTACCGGGCCGGCCTGCCGCTCGAGGACATGGAGTTCCTCCAGTTCCACCCGACCGGCCTGGTCCCGAGCGGCATCCTCATGACCGAGGGCTGCCGCGGCGAGGGCGGCTACCTCCGGAACAACCGGGGCGAGCGGTTCATGGCGGACTATGCGCCGAAGCTGATGGAGCTCGCCCCGCGCGACATGGTGTCGCGGGCCGAGACCGAGGAGATCCTCGCCGGGCGCGGCTTCAAGACGGCCGACGGGCAGGACTACCTCGAGCTCGACCTGACCCATCTCGGCGCCGACCGGATCAACACGCGGCTGCCGCTCATCCGCGAGGTCACGATCAAGTTCCTCGGGCTCGACCCGATCGAGAAGCCGATCCCGATCCGCCCGGTGGCCCACTACTCGATGGGCGGGATCGAGACCGACATCGACGGGCTCACCCGGGTGGCCGGCATCTGGGCGGCCGGCGAGGCCGCCTGCGTCTCGCTCCACGGCGCGAACCGGCTCGGCTCGAACTCGACCGCGGAGTGCCTCGTCTGGGGTGGCATCGCCGGCAAGGAGATCGCCGAGGCGCTGCCGCGGATCGCCGCGGCGGCGCCGTTGCCGGCCGATGGGGCCGAGCGGGCCGAGGAGCACGTGCGTGCGGTCCTGGCCCGGGAGGGCGACGAGAACCTGTACGAGCTGCGCCGCGAGCTCCGGACGACGATGGACGACGACGTCGGGGTCTTCCGCAACGCCGCCGACCTGGCGACCGCGCTCGCCAGGATCCGCGAGATCCGCGGCCGCGCGGAGCGGGCGCCGGTCGCCGACAAGTCGCGGGTCTACAACTCGAACCTCATCCACGCGCTCGAGCTCGAGAACCTCGTCGACCTGGCCGAGGTGACCGTGGCCGGGGCGCTCGCCCGCGAGGAATCGCGCGGCGCCCACGCCCGGCGGGACTTCCCGACCCGCGACGACGAGACCTGGCTCAGGCACACCCTCGCCTTCCACGCCGCCGACGGACCGCGCTTCGAGCACAAGCCGGTGACGATCGAAATGTGGAAGCCGGTCGAGCGCAAGTACTAGGCCCGGAGGACGGCGATGACAGCGCGAGGACATCCGAACCGGCTCGGCATCCGGGGCTGGGCGTTCGGCGGCCGGTGGGGCTTCGAGCGCTATCTCTACACGCTCCACCGCCTGACGGGCCTGGGCCTGCTCGCCTACTTCGTCATGCACATCTTCGTGACGTCCAGCCGGGCCCTCGGGCCCGAGAGCTGGGACCAGGCGATGGGCTGGGTCTCCGGCCCGCTGTTCATGCTCGGCGAGTTCGCCGTCTTCGGCGCCTTCGCCTTCCACGCCGTCAACGGGGTCCGGCTCGCGATCATCGAGCTCGGCTGGGCGGTCGGGCGGCCGATCGAGCCCGTCTACCCGTACGCGACGTCGGTGGGCCGGCAACGGCGACTGGCGCGGGCCGTGCTGATGATCGCCGCCGTGATCGCCCTGTGGGGCGGCCTCGACTTCTTCGTGCTGGCGTAGGGGGACCGATCGATGCGCGACCGGAGTCTCTGGACCTGGCACATCGGGGCAGGCGTGGTGATCCTCGTCCTGCTCGGCCTGCACATGGCGATCATGCATCTCGACCAATCGCTCGGAATCTTCGGATTCGAGGGCGCCGAGCCGGTGGAGTGGGAGAGCGTCGCGGCGCGGGCCGGCAGCGTCTTCTTCACCGCCACCTACGTGCTGCTCCTCGGGGCGGCCCTCTACCACGGCTTCTACGGCCTTCGGAACATCCTCCTCGAGCTCGATCCGGGGGCGGGGCTGCGCCGGCTGATCAACGTCGGGCTGGCCGTGGTCGGCCTGGGGCTGTTCGTGTTCGGGACGTGGGCCGCCCTGGCCGCGCCCGGTGCGGCGACGATGGCGGGAGGCTGAGGTGACCGAGACGATCCCGAGGGTGGTCACCTTCCGCCTTCGCCGCTTCGAGCCCGGCAAGGACCGCCAGCCACGCTGGGAGGACCACCCGATCGAGGTCCTGCCCGGCATGACCGTCCTCGACGGCCTGTGGAAGGTGAAGGAGCGGAGCGCGCCGAGCCTCGCCTGGCGCTCGTCGTGCCGGATGGGCATCTGCGGCTCGTGCGGGATGCTCATCAACGGGCGCCCGCGACTCGCCTGCAACACCCAGATCGCCGAGCTCGGGAGTGCCGTCGTCGCAGTCGCCCCGCTGCCGAACTTCGACATCATCAAGGACCTCGTCCCGGACCTCCGGCCGATGTTCGAGACGCACCGCGAGCTGCTGCCGTACCTCATCCGGGACGACACCGCCGAGCAGGACGAGCCGACCCTCGAGTATCGCCAGACGCCCCACGAGCTGGAGCAGTACCTCCAGTTCAGCTACTGCATCAAGTGCGGCTGCTGCATGGCCGCCTGCCCCACCGTGGCGACCGACCCGCAGTACGCAGGGCCGATGCCGCTCGGCCAGGCCCACCGCTACGACAGCGACACGCGCGACGGCGGGTTCGCCGAGCGACGCGAGGTGCTCACCGGCGGGAGCGGGCCGTGGCGCTGTCACTTCGCGGGCGAGTGCTCGCAGGTCTGCCCCAAGGGCGTCGACCCGGCCAAGGCGATCCAGCTCATGAAGCGCGAGCTCGTCCTCGACCTGCTCCGGCTGCGGCGTCAGGCGGGACCGGCACCGGTGGTCGTCGCGCCGAAGGGCACGCCCCGCGAGGGCATCACCCCGGCCCCGCCGCGGACCGTCACCCCGACGTAGGTCGCCCGGCGTCGGAAAGAGGACGACCCCGGCGCGGCGCCGGGGTCGTCGTGGTCGTTCGGGTCAGGTGACCCCGCGCGGCTCAGGCCGAGCGGCGGGTCACCACGGTGGCGGCGAAGTGGTCGTGGAAGCCCTGGCGCTTGGGGTCCTTGTACGTCGTCCACAGGAGGTAGATGCCGTACCCGAGGCTCGCCAGCGAGAAGAGGTTGCCGAGCGTCCCGCCGACGACCATCTGGAGCGCGGACAGGAGGGCGAAGGGGCCGAAGAGGATGAGCCAGCGGCGGATCGCCTGCGGCTGGGTGAGCGTCGCGCCGTCGGCCGCGTTGAGCGTCTCGAGCCCGAGGATCTTCTGGCCCGGCGAGGCGCGCAGCTTCGTCCAGCTGTAGATGAAGTAGAGCGCGCTGAACGCCACGTTGAAGGCCGTCACGAACACGAGTCCGATGATCCACCCGAGGGTGTCACCGAAGGCCAGCCCGACGCCGAGCAGGAGCACGCTGACGACGAGGAACAGGACGCCCACGATGACCGCGTCGATGATGTAGGCGAGGACGCGGAACCCCAGGTCGGAGTAGGCGACTCCGGGCGCCGGCCCCGGGTCCTTGGGCGGGCCCGGCGGCGGCGCCGGCTGCCAGGCGCTCGGCTGCGGACTCTCGGGCGTGGGGCTTCCCCCGGGCTCTGGACCGGTCATCGGCGACCTCCCTCGTCTCCGGTACCCGGCACGTCATGGGCGACGGTCGGGTCCTGCCGTGCAGGATAGGCGCTCGTGGCGGCGCGGCAAGCCCTGATCGCCCGATCCGATGGTCCGGCGCCCGGTCGCGTCACGCCGGTGCGGGTCCCGTCGTCTGATGCACGACGCCGGACGGTGATAGGCAGGCTGAGGAACCGTCCGGCGTCACCATGTCCCGCGGCGTCCGGTAGACTGCGCCTGCCTGTGCCCGGCAACGACGTCCGCCTCGGCGGCGTCCGCCCCGTCGTTGGCCGCCCTGGAGACGCCCGGACCGTTGCACGCGCGCAGGACCCCACCCCCCGCCGCCCGGCCACGGGCCGCCGCCGCTCGCCCCGCGGTCCGCGGTGCCGACCTGGCCGGCCGCTGGACCGCCGTCGCGGTCGCCCCCGGGCTCGACGACGGGCGCCGCCTCGTCGCGGCCTTCCTGTCGGGCGTGCTGCCGGGGCTCGGCCAGCTGGCCAACGGCCGGCGAACGCTCGCGACCCGCTTCCTCGTCCCGTCGCTCATCGTCCTCGCGCTCGTCCTCGCGGTGTGGTGGATCACCCCGACCGGGCGGCTGCTCGCGATCCTCGTCATCCCGACGACGCTCCTCACCGTCCTCGCGCTCAACGTCGTCGTCGCCGCCTGGCGGATCGCCGCGACCGGGCAGGCGTTCTTCGACCGGCGCTTCCGGAGCCGTCCCGGCGGCATCGGGCTCGCGGGGCTGGTGGTCATCCTCGTCCTCGTCGCGCTGCCGCACCTCGTCGCCGGCTACGTCGGCTGGGTCGCCCACGACGCCTTCGAGCGGGTCTTCTCCGGTCCGCTCGGCGCGGCCGAGGCGGGCGATGGCGGGCCGCGGTCGCCGGGTCCCGCCCTCGTCGCCGGGGAGCGCGTCAACGTCCTCCTGACCGGGGTGGACCGGCGGGCGGGTCGCAACCACGCCCTGACCGACACGATGATCGTCGTCTCGCTCGACCCGGTCGGCCGGACCGTCTCGATGGTCTCCATCCCGCGCGACACGGTCGACGTCCCGCTCGGCGACGGCAACGTCTACGGACCGAAGCTCAACTCGCTCCAGGGCTACGCGGCGGCCCATCCCGACGACTTCCCCAACGGCGCCGACCGGGCCCTCCCGGACGCGATCGGCACGCTGCTCGGCATCCCGATCCACTACACCGCCGAGGCCGACCTCGCCGGGTTCGTGGAGATGGTCGACGCCGTCGGCGGGGTGGACGTCGAGGTCGAGCGGCCGCTGACCGACCCGAAGTACGGCGGCTTCGGCGTCGGCCCGGGCTGGTCGATCACGGCCGGCCGCCACCACCTCGACGGGGCGAACGCGCTCGCTTACGCCCGGATCCGCCGGTCGGAGGGCGAGAGCGACTTCACCCGCGCAGGGCGCCAGCAGGAGGTCCTCGTCGCGCTGCGCGACGCCGCCGTCGCCGACGGGCAGCTCCTGTTCCGGCTGCCGGACCTCCTCGACTCGGTCGGCGACACGCTCCGGACCGACATCCCGCCGCTGCTCCTGCCGGAGCTCGCGGCGCTCGCCGACGAGATCGGGGCCGACGACACGACCCTCGTCGTCATCAAGCGTCCGCTCGTGAAGTCGGGCGGAAGGAACCACCGCTACGGCTCGGTCCAGGTCCCCGACGTGGCGGCGATCCAGGCGATGGCGAAGCTCGTCTTCTCCGAGCCGGGCACGCCGCCGACTCCCTGGCCGACCCCGAAGCCCACGCCGTCCGCCGCCCCCAGCCCGGCACCCTGAGGCACCCGCGCCGACCCTCATGGGCGCGGGCGACGACGGGCTCGCACGCCCGCCCCGGCGCCCACCCCGTCCGCCGGCGAGCCGCCGGGGTGCCGAGCCGGCCGGCGCTTGCCTAGAGCCCGAGCCTCGCCAGCCGGGGCGCCATCGCCCGGGCGGCTCGGGCGCGGTGGCTGATGGCGTGCTTCTCGGCGGCGGAGTAGAGCCCGAGCGTCCGGCCGCCGGGCGGCTCGGGCGCCGGCTCGAAGATCGGGTCGTAGCCGAAGCCGCCCGATCCCCGCGGCGCCGACGCGATCCGGCCCCGACACGTCCCCCGTGTCTCCGCCGCGATCGGCAGCCCGCCCCGCGGACCGCCCCGGTCGGGCAGGACGAGCGACAGGACGCAGACGTACCGGGCGCCACGCCGCTCGGGTGGGAGGCCGTCGAGGACGGAGAGGAGCTTGGCGTTGTTGTCGGCGTCGGTCGCGGTCTCGCCGGCGAAGCGGCGGGTCCGGACGCCTGGCCCGCCGTCGAGCGCGTCGACCTCGATCCCGGAGTCGTCGGCCAGGGTCGGCAGCCCCGATAGGCGGGCGTAGAAGCGCGCCTTGAGTCGGGCGTTCGCGGCGAAGGACTCGCCATCCTCGACCGGCTCGTCGTCGATGCCGACGTCGTCGAGCGAGACGAGGGTCGCGTGGGCGTGGAGGAGCTCGCGCAGCTCGCCGAGCTTGTGGCTCGAGTGCGTCGCGACGAGGATGCGCGGACGGCGGGTCATCGGGCGATCACGCTGCGGCCGGCATCGGCGGGGCGGGGCGAGCCGGGCTCGCGTCGCGGGTGGGCCGTCGGCCGATCAGCGCCGGACGGTCGCGATCGCCTCGGCCTGGGCGGCGAAGAGCCGCTCGAGGCCGAGGTTCGCGAGGTCGAGCAGCCGGTCGACCATCGCCCGGTCGAAGGGCGCGCCCTCGGCCGTGCCCTGCAGCTCGACGTACGTCCCGGCGTCGGTGCCGACGACGTTGAAGTCGACCTCGGCCCGCGAGTCCTCGGCGTAGTCGAGGTCGAGGAGCGGGATCCCCTCGACGATGCCGACGCTGACCGCGGCGACCTTGCCGACGAGGAGCCGCTCCATCCCGAACTCGACGAGGGCCTGGGCGAGGGCGACGTAGCCGCCGGTGATCGAGGCCGTCCGCGTGCCGCCGTCGGCCTGGATCACGTCGCAGTCGACCGTGATCGTCCGCTCGCCGAGCCGGCCGAGGTCGACGACGCCGCGGAGCGACCGGCCGATGAGCCGCTGGATCTCGTGGGTCCGCCCGCCGATCCGCCCTTTGGCCGATTCGCGCTGGGTCCGCTCGGCGGTCGCCCGCGGGAGCATCGAGTACTCGGCGGTGACCCAGCCGGTCCCCTTGCCGCGCAGATGGGGCGGGACGCGGTCCTCGATCGTCGCCGCGCAGAGGACCTCGGTGTCGCCGACCTTGATGACGCACGAGCCCTCGGCCCACTTCTGGACCCCGAGCGTGAGCATCACGGGTCGCAGGGCGGTCGCGGTCCGGTCGTTCGCCCGGACGGCGGGCCGGTTGCCGATCGTCATCGTGTCTCCTCCTCGGCGGCGGTCGCCGCCGGCGTCATCTTGCCAGCCGTCTCGACCTTGGCGATCGCCCAGAGCTCGTCGAGCCCCTCGAACGAGAGGTCGCGCAGGGCGACACCCCGCTCGGCCGCGAGGCGCTCGACGACCCGGAAGCGGGCCCGGAACTTCGCGTTCGCGCCGCGCAGGGCCGCCTCGGCGTCGATGCCCTCCTTGCGGGCGACGTTGACGACGACCATGAGCAGGTCGCCGAGCTCCTCGTGCCGCTCGGCGGCGGTCGTCGCCGAGCGGAGCTCGCCGAGCTCCTCGACGGCCTTGTCGAGGACCCCCTCGATCGAGGGCCAGTCGTAGCCGAGGTGGGCGGCGCGCTCCTGCATCTCCTGGCTCGCCGCGAGCGCCGGCATCGACCGGCTGATGCCGTCGAGGGCGCTCTTCGCCGGGCCCGGGAGGCTCGCGCCAGGGTCGCCGTCAGTCGACGGCTTCGCCTCGGCCGACCGCTCCGCCTCGGCGGCCCGCTCCGCGGCCTTGATCCGCTCCCACTGCCGGTTCACGTCACCGGCGGTCCGCGCCTCGGCGTCGCCGAAGACGTGCGGATGGCGCCGGACGATCTTGCTCGTGATCGCCGCTTGGACGTCGGCGAGGTCGAAGACGCCGGCCTCGGCGGCGAGCTGGGCGTGCAGGACGACCTGGAGCCAGAGGTCGCCGAGCTCCTCGGCGAGATCGGGGGTGGCGCCGGTCTCGAGCGCGTCGTAGACCTCGTACGCCTCCTCGAGGAGGTGCGACCGGAGCGACTGGTGGGTCTGCTCGCGGTCCCACGGACAGCCGTCGGGACGGCGGAGCCGCTCGCTGACAGCCGGCATGCCCCACGGCGAGGCGAACGCCTCGGTCGCGGGGACGGGGCCGAGGTACAGCGGCCCGCCGAGGTCGGCCGCCACGAGCGCGCCGACGGTCGTCGGGTCGGCCGATCCGGCCCGGCCGACCGGGTGGTCCGCCGGGTAGAGCCGCCGGACCAGGGCGACCGGATCGGACCCGCCGGGGCCGTGGCGGCCCGGCAGCGGCGCGGGCGCGGGGTCGTCCGTGGCGGTGCCGAGCGGGGGGGCGCTCCGCGCGGCCGCCAGCAGGAGGGCGAGCGGGACCACGAGCGCCGGACGGGCCGGGTCGAGCGGGAACGCGACGAGGCGCTCGGCCGGCACGACCTGGAGCCCCGCGGCCGGGTCGAGCCCCCAGCGGAGCCGCGCCTCGGCGAGCAGGGCGTCGAGCACGGGCCCCGGGTCAGACCTCGACCGTCGGCAGGTCGTCCACGCGGTCGATCTCCGCCTCGGCCTTCTGCGCCGCGTACCAGTTCGAGAAGGCCGACGCCTCGAGCGTGGCGAGCTGGTCGCCGTCGGGCAGCCGGGTCTCCTCCTCGACGACCTGGTAGAGGTACCAGCCGCCGTCGGGACCCTCGAGCGGGTCGGTCGTCTCGCCGACCGGCGTCGCGAAGACGGCCTCCTCGAGGGCCGCGTCGAGCTGGAGCCGGGCGACCCAGCCGAGCGCACCGCCGGCGTCGGCGGTCGCCGATTCGGAGACCTCCTTCGCGACGACCGCGAAGTCCTCGCCGGTGTCGACCCGGATCTTCGCCGTGTCGATCCGGCCCTTCGGGTCGGCCCGCCGCTCCTCGAAGAGGATCACGTGCCAGCCGAACTGCGAGAGCGTCGGGCCGAGCAGGTCGCCGGGCTCGAGCCCGGGCTGGAAGATCGCGTCGCCGAACCCGCTGTCGAGCTGGTCCCGGGTGAAGAACGGGAGCTCGCCGCCACTCGTGTCGGCACCGGGCTCGTCGCTCTCGGCCTTGGCCAGCGCGGCGAACTCGTCGGCGAGCGCGGGCTGGCCGACCGACGGCAGCAGCTTCTCGTAGGCAGCCTGAGCATCGGCCTTCGCCTGGTCCCAGGCGGGGTCGTCTTCCTCGAGCGCCGCAAGGGCCTCCTGGCTCGGGTCGTCGTTGGGGGCGTAGAGGATGTGGCTGACCTTCACCTCGTCACCGGCGCCCTGGGCCGGCGCGACGTAGATCTCGTTGAGCCGCCGCTGCGGGGTCGCCGTCTCGGTCACGCCCGCGGTGACCGCCTCGTCGAGCTTGGTCCGGCGGACGTCGGACTCGACGACCCGACGGTACTCGGCGACCGCGATCCCGGCGTCGATGATCTTCTGCTCGAATGCCTGGTCGACGGTCGCGGGCGCGATGTCGTTGACGCGGCCGATCCGGAAGATGCCGTCCTCGCCCTCGATGACCGCGGTCGGGACGTCCTTCTCGGCCGCGAACAGGGCCTCCTGGAAGGCCGGGTCGAGGCTGGCGTCCTCGGTCAGCCAGCCGAGGTCGCCGCCCTGGCTCGCCGACGGCGCGGTCGAGTACTCCTTGGCGACCTCCTCGAAGGCCGCCCCGCCGGCGAGCTCGGCGGCAGCTTCATCCGCCTTCGTCTTCGCCGCCTCGACCTGCTCGGCCGTCGGCTCGTCGGCGTCGTCGCTGACCTCGGGCTCGACCTCGATGACCCAGGCGTGGCGCTGCTCCTCGCGGGTCGCCTCGGCGACGAGCCGCTCGTCGACCTCGGCCTCGCTGACCGTCACGCCCTGGTCGGGGGCGAGCTGGCGCTGGAGCTCGGCGTCGACGAGGCGCTCGAGCGCGACGGTCGAGAGCGACTGCTCCTGGCGGTCGAGCGCGGCGAGCCCGGCGTCGCGCTCGGTCTCGGTGATCCGGCCGGCCTGATACTCATCCCGCAGCCGGCCCCGGGCTTGGTCGATCCGGAACGCCTCGACCGCGTAGCGGGTCCGGTACTCGCTCCGCGAGATGTCGATCCCGTTGACCGTCGCCACCTTGCCGAAGTTGTCGCCCCACCAGGTCGCGCCGGCGGCGCCGACGAGGATGAGGAGCGCGGCGACGATGACGCCGACGAAGGCGAGGTTGATGTAGAGGGTGCGGCGGCTGCGCTCGTCCCGCGAGCTGCGGCTGGAGCGCTTCTGGACCGGCTTGGCGCGGAAGGTCATGGGTGGATGCGACTCCGTGGATGTCGTCGGGGGCTCGGCTGGCAGGCCGCGCGGCAGTGTACCGCATCGTCATGGGGACCCCGGCTTGGACGACCGCCGAGCGAACGGCGTGACGGCGCCCGCCGGCGGGCGGTCAGTCGCCGGCCGGACCCGGCGCGGAGTCCGCGGCGGAGCCCGGGGCGGATCGTCCCCGTTCGGTCGTCCGGGCGATCGCGCCCTCGACGAGGGCGACGTAGCGCTCGGCCTCGCGCTCCCAGGCGTGCTCGCGGACGAGGGCGAGGGTCGCGGCGACCATCGCCTCGCGAGCGGCGGCGTCGTCGACCAGGCGCAGGATCGCGTCGGCCATCGCGCCCGGGTCGCCCGGCGCGTACCGGGCTATCGTCCCGTCGGGGAAGGTCCGGCCGACGAGCGGGAGGTCGGACGCGACGACCGGCTTGCCCATGGCGGCGTACTCGAACAGCTTCGTCGAGAGGCTGAAGTCGGTGAACGGCGAGCGCCGGGTCGGGGCGAGGCCGATGTCGGAGGCGGCGATCGCCGCCGGGACCGCCTCGAGCGGGATCCGCCCATGGAGGGTCACCCGGTCCGCCACGCCCGCGGCCGCGGCGAGATCGGCGAGCGGGACCTCGCCGAAGTCGCGGCCATAGACGTGGAGGGCGACCGGCAGGCCCGGCCTCCGCTCGGCGAGGACGCGGAGCGCGGCGATCACGACGTCGAGCTCGTAGACCGGGCTGAGCGCCCCGGCGTAGACGAGCCGGACCGTCCCGTCCGCGGCGAACGTGCGGACGGGATGGCGGGCCGGGTCGAACCGGGCGAGCGCGGGGCTGTTCCGGATGACGTGCACCTTGTCGCGCCGGACGCCGAGCTCGACGAGGCGATCGCCGAGCGCGTCGTTGACGGTCAGGACGGCATCGGCGGCGGCGATCGAGGCTCGCTCCTGGGCGACGAGCAGCCGGTGGGCGAGTCGCCCGGAGGCGCGCGGGAAGCGGACCCGGAAGAACTCGGGCATCGCCTCGTGGAGGTCGAGGACCAGCGGCACGCCGACGAGGCGGAGCGACAGGCCGGCGAAGACGAGGGCATCGGGGAGCGAGTGGACCTGGACGAGGGCGAACCGCTCCCGGCGGTGGTCCCGCGCGAGCGCCCAGCCGGCCCGGGCGAAGAAGGCGCCGTACTCGAGGACGTACGTGCCGATGCCGGCCCCCTGGTGCCGCTGGACGTCGAGCCGGACGAGGCGGACGCCGTCGACCTCGGTCCGCTCCGCGTCGCCCGGCCGGCGGAGCGCGTAGACCTGGACCGGCCGGCCGGCCGCGACGAGCGCCTCGGCCTCGCGCCGGACGCGCGGGTCCTCCTCGTAGTACGAGTGGACGAGCATCGCGACCGGTCGGGAGCGAGCGACGTGGTGGCTCACGGATGGCACGCCGCAGATGGTACGCGGGCTATCCCTCAGGCTCGGCGAGCAGCCGCTCGGCGAGGCCTTCGCCAAGGACCCGCCAGTCGTAGCGGGTCTCGGCCGCGCGGCGAGCGGCGGCGCCGAGCCGGGCGGCGAGCGCCGGGTCGTCGAGCACCGGCCGCAGCGCCGCGGCGAGGTCCTCGGGCCCATCGCCTGCCGCGACCACCCCCGCGCCGGTCGCCTCGACGACGGCCCGGGTCTCGATCCGCGGGGTGACGACGACCGGCCGGCCGGCGGCCATCCCGTCGAAGAGCTTCACCGGCAGGGCCGCGTCGAAGTAGGCGCCGGCCGGGTGCGGGACGACGAGGACCGACGCGGTCGCCAGGGCATCGCCGAGCGACTCGTACGGCGCCGCGCCGATCTCGATCCACGGGTCGGCTGCGCAGGCATCGGCCAGGCCGGCGAGCCAGGCCGCCCCGTGATCGCCCGCGGCGGCAAGCCAGAGCCGGAGACGCAGCCCCGGTCGTTCGCCGTGGAGGAGCCGGGCGGCCGCGATGAGCGCCTCGACCCCCCGTCCGGGTGCGGCACCCGACACGAGCCCGATCGTCGGGACCGCCGGCGGCGGGCCGGGCCGGACGTGGCGGGTGTCCGTGCCATTGGCCACGACGAGCGTGCGGGCCGGATCGAGCCCCGCGAGCGCCGCGAAGCTCGCCGATGGCGCGACGAGCCAGGCGAAGCGCTCGACGTTGCCCCGCCAACGGCGCTCGAGCGGGTCGCCCGTCGCGAGCGGGGGCAGGCCGAGGACCTCGCGCTGGGCGAGCGGGTCGTCGTGGACGTCGAGGGCGAACGGGCGGGCAAGCCGGTCGAGCTCGCCGAGCACCTCGAGCGGCAGCAGCTCGGCGGTCGCAAGGCGCGGCCGTGGGCGACGGGTCCACGGCCGGCGACCCGCGTCGGCACGACGCGCGGCTGCTCGCACCGCCGGCGCTGTCCAGGCGGTGCCGACGGTCGCCCCGGTCCGCTCGGCGAGCGGAGCGAAGATGAACGCCCGCCGCAGGTCACCACCCCACCGCCGCCGATCGCCCTCCTGGAGCACGAGCCAGCGGTCGTCGGTCGCGCGTCCGTCCATCGCCCGCATGGTACCGTTCGACGCCGATGACCCGCCCCCGATCGCCGCTCGACGCCCTCGTCATCGGCTGGTTCCCGGCGATCGACGACGCGTCGGCGGGCCGCTTCGTCGCCGACCAGGTCGCCGCGCTCGCCGACGGCGGACGGGTCCGGCCCCGGGTCGTGGCCTGGGAGAACCTCCCCCTGTTCGGCGACGTCGCGATGCGGACCGCCCAGGCCGATGCGGCGACCCGCCTCGTCGAGTCCGGGCTCGCACGCGCGGGTGCGCCATGGGTCACGCCCGGTGCCTTCGGGCCACCCGGGATCGCAGTCGCGCGGATCGCGACACTCGCCGGCGAGACGGCGACGACCGGACCCGACCACCAGGCGACCCACCGCTGGGCATCGCTGCGGGCGCTCCTCGATCGGGACGTGACGTTCGCCGGCGGCCGGCCCGACCTGGTGCATGGTCATGTCGGCTACCCGGAAGGGCTCGCCGCCGCCTGGGCCGCCGAGCACCTCGGCCTCCCGTTCATCCTGACCGAGCACGCGTCATATCTGGCGAAGTTCTTCGACGACCCGGCGCTCCGTGCCCGGTACGCGGCGGCGGCGGCTCGGGCAAGCCGCATCGTGGCCGTCAGCCGGATGCTCGCGGGCGAGCTGACGACCGCCCTGCCAGCGCTCGGGGACCGCGTCGTCGTCATCCCGAACGCCGTCGCCGTCGGCGACTTCGAGGCCGGGCCGACCGGCAGGCGGGACCCCGACGAACTCCTCTGGGTCGGCTACCGCAAGGCCGCCAAGGGGATCGACACGCTGCTCGCGGCGCTGCGGATCGTCCGCGACTCGCGCCCGTCGACGCGGCTCCGCCTCGTCGGGCGCTCGTCGACCATCGACGAGGAGGCGACGTGGATGCGCCTCGCCGCCGAGCTCGGCATCGCCGACGCGGTGACGTTCGAGCCGCCGGCGGACCGGGCCGGCGTGGCGGCGGCGATGACCCGGGCGACGATCTTCGTCCACCCGAGCCCGCGCGAGACGTTCGGGGTCGTCGCGGTCGAGGCGCTCGCCACGGGGCTGCCCGTCGTCGCCTGCGACTCGGGAGGCGTGACCGAGGTCCTCGGCTCCGATCCCGAAGCGCTCGGCGCCCTGGTCCCCCCATCCGATCCCGCGGCGCTGGCGGCGGCCATCCTCGGCGTGCTGGACCGCCGGTCGACGTTCGACCCGGAGCGCCTCCGGCGATCCGCCGCCGAGCGCTTCGGCGCGACGGCGGTCGCCACCCGGATCGCCGACCTGTACGAGGAGGTCCTCGACGAGTGGGCCGGCGGCCGCGGTCCCGGTGGCGGGCGGCCACGCGCGGCGCTGCCGGTCATGGCGGACCGCGGGACGCGGACGAGCGCCCCGACCCCCGCCCCCTCCGGTCACCGCGCGCCCGGGGCGAGCGTCGGGCCGCGGCCGACCGTCCTCGTCGCATCGCTCCGGGGCCAGCTCGACCGGGCCATCGCCGAGCTCCCCGCCGACCTCGCCGCGAGCCTGACGGTGGCGACCGTCGGGACCGATCCGCCCGGCGTCGGCCGCGGCGTGACCGCGGGACCCGACACCGGACGGCGGATCGCCGCGCTGCTCGACGCGTCGGCGGCCGGGCGCGGTGGGGGCTGGCGGAGCCGGCTCCGGGCGGCCCGGCGATCGATCCCCGGCCGGCGGGACCGGCTGGCCCGGGCGGTCCTCGCGGACCTCCGTTCGGCCACGGTCCGGGCCATCGAGACGGCTCGGGCCGAGGCGGGACCCGACGCGCCGCCGCCGATCGTCGTCGGGCTCAGCGGGCTCGACTTCCTCGTCCTCGACGGCCTCGACCCGGAGGGCTTCGCGGTCGCCGGCGGCAGCCTCCGCTGGCTCGGCGACCGGTGGTGGTCGACGCGCGGCGCCGGTCAGCCCGGGGCGGGGCCCGGCGCGAACGAGGCGTAGAGCTCGAGCAGCCGCGCCCCCTCGGTCTCCCAGTTCCAGCGCTCGGCCGCCGCCCGTCGACAGCGCGCCCGCAGGTCGTCGCGGGCCGCCGGGTCGAGCTCGAGGATCGACCGGATCGCGGCCGCGATCGCGTCGGGGTCCGTCGGGTCGCAGACGGCGCCGAGCGGGCCGAGCGGGTCGTCGACGACGACCGCGCGCCGCTCCGGGAAGTCGCTCGAGACGACCGGCACGCCGGCGGCGATGCACTCGAAGAGCTTGTTCGGGGTCGAGAGGACGTGGTTGCGGTCGGTCGGCTGGATCGGCATGGCCCCGACGTCGGCCCCGGCGACCCACTCGAGCAGCTCGGCGGGAGCGACCGCCGGCAGGACGTGGACCCGCCCGGCAAGGCGGGCATCGGCGGCGATCCGGTCGACGATCGGGTTTGCCGCGTGGACCGTGTAGCCGAGGAACACGAGGTGCGCCGGCTCCAGCCCGGGCCGGGTCATCGCCTCGGCGGTCTCCTCGAGGCCGCGACCGGCCTGGAAGCCGCCGTGGCAGAGGACGACCGGGACGTCCGGGGCGAGCCCGGCGGCCGTCCGGAGTCGATCGGCCGGCGGTGCGCCACCCGGCGACGGCGGCGGGGTCCAGTGCGGCGGGCAGTTGCGGACGACGACGATCCGGGGGTGCCCGAGCCGTCGCCCGAGCTCGGCCGCGCAGCCGGGGTTGACCGTCACGATCGCGTCGACCCGGCGGGCGAGCCCGCGCTCCCAGCGCGCCATCGCCCAGCGGACGGTGCGAGGCTGGCGCGCGTGGACGCCCCAGGCGAGCGTCACCTCGTGGGCGTCGTAGACGACCCTGGCGCCGTCGCGGGCGGCCGCCCGGAGCGCCGCGGGCAGCGTGTCGAGGTCGCTCGCGTGGTGGACGTCGGCCGGCGGCGCCGCGTCGGCGGCGGCCGTCGTCCAGGGCAGGATCGCGAACCACCAGCGGGCGAGGTAGTCGAGCGGGCCGGTGGCGGTGGGGGTGTCGCCCTGCCGGGAGATCGCGGCCGCCCCGGCGACCCAGGCGCCACGGATCACCACCCACGGCAGGGTGACGACCGAGACCGCCCCGACGATCGCCGCCCGGGGCCAGCGCCGGGGACCCGCCCCGAGGTCGCGACCGACGAGGCCCCACAGCGCCCACGGCCGGTCGAGCCAGGTGAACCAGAGGGGTCGGCGGGCCGGCATCGGCAGCCGCCGGATCTCGAACCCGTCGCGGCGCTCCGGCGCGAC
>CAZABC010000006.1:68528-82240 GCA_964483405.1 uncultured Anaerolineaceae bacterium | reverse complement strand
CCGCGGCCGCGGCGGCGATCGCGTCGGGGTCGGCCGGGTCGCAGACCGCGCCGAGCGGGCCATCGGGGTCGTCGAGGACGATCCGCCGCATCGCCGGGAAATCGCTCGCGAGGACCGGGACGCCGGCGGCGAGCGCCTCGTAGAGCTTGTTCGGGGTCGACAGCCGGTGGTTCCGCGTCGAGGGCTGGATCGGCATGACCGCGAGGTCGGCGGACGCGACCCACGGCGGGAGCTCGTCGGGCGCGACGGCCGGCAGGAGGTGGACGCGGTCGGCGGCCGGCGAGATGGCCAGCGCCGCGGAGAGCGCCGGGTCGGGCCGGCCGACGGCGAGGATCGCGAGATGCGCCCCGCCCAGCGCCGGCCGCTCGAGGGCCGCGACGAGCTGCGGCAGGCCGCGCTCCGGCGCGACCGAGCCGTGGTAGAGCAGGACCGGGGCCTCGGCCGGGATCCGGGCGGCCGCCCGAAGCCGGTCCGGTCGTGGCGACGGCGGGACCCAGCGCGGCGGGCAGTTGTGGGCGACGACGGTCCGCGCCGGACGGAGGTCGGCCGCGAGGACGGACGCGAGCTCGTCGTTGACGGTGACGAGGGCGTCGGCCCGGGCAGCCAGCCGGCGCTCGACCCGGCCGACGATCCGGCGGGCCCAGCCCGGCTGGGTCACCGCGCCGTGGGCCTCGAGGAAGAGTTCGTGGGCGTCGTAGACCAGCCGGCCGCCGCCGCGCTCGGCGGCCCGCGCCGCCGCCGGCAGCCCGGTCAGGTCGTGGCCGTGCCAGACCGCGGCCGGCGGGGCCGCCGCCGCCGCCGCTCGAGCCCAGCCGAGGATCGCGAACCGCCAGTTGACGAGCCAGGCGAGCGTTCGCCCGCCGTCGCTCCGCCCGCGGAGCCGGCCGAGCAGCGCCGCGCCCCAGCGGAGCGGCGCTCCCGCGACCCGCCACGGACGTCGCCAGGCCGACGGCAGCGGCACCCGCAGGATCTCGACGCCGTCGGGCCGGACCTCCCGGTCGACCGCGGTCGCCGCGGGGTCGGTCGGGCGCCCGACGATCGTCACCCGCCGGCCGGTCGCGGCGAGCGTGGCGGCCTCGCGCAGGACGCGCGCGTCGGTCCGGACGTCGTTGTAGACGAACATCACGACGCGGCCGGCGGCGGCGGGGGCGATCGGCGGCTTCGGCATCGCCGTCAGCGTACCGGGCGGTCGGCGAGCCCGTGCTGCGGGCGGCCGCGCTCGGCCGTGTCCCCGCCGGGCCGTGCTACCGTACGCCGCGCACATGACTGCCACCGCCCGGTCGACGACGTACCGCACCAGCGCCGTCCGGCCCGGCCCGATCGGGTTGCTCCGCGAGGCGGCCCGCGAGGCCTGGTCGCGCCGGATGCTCGTCCGCTACCTCGTCCAGGCGGACCTCCGGAAGAAGGGCGCCGACACCCTCCTCGGGAACGTCTGGTGGCTCCTCGACCCGCTCCTCCAGCTCGTCGTCTACGTCGTCCTCGTCCAGGTCATCTTCCAGGTCCAGATCCCGGACTACGCGCTCTTCGTCTTCAGCGCGATCCTGCCCTGGAAGTGGTTCAGCAGCGCGGTCAACGACGCGATCCTGTCCGTCTCGAGCCAGGACCGGCTGATCAAGCAGGTCCAGTTCCCCAAGATCGTCCTGCCGCTCGCGGCGGTCATGGCCGGCGTCGTCAACTTCGCCTTCGGGCTGATCCCGCTCCTCGGCCTGATGCTCGTCTTCTACGCCGACCGGATCACGCCGTACCTGCTCCTGATCCCGGTCATCGCGGTCGTCCAGCTCGTCTTCACCCTCGCCGTCGCCCTCGTCGTCGCCGCCGTCAACGTCTTCTTCCGCGACCTCGGCAACCTGGCCCGCCACTTCATGCGGATCTGGTTCTACCTCTCGCCGGGGCTGTACAGCCTCGACCGGGTCGCCGCGGCGAGCCCGGCCCTGGCGACGCTCTCCTCGCTCAACCCGTTCACGATCCTCTTCGAGGCCTACCGGGCGGTCATCTACGGGACGAGCGACGGCGGCCCGCCGACGACGCCCGACTGGGCGGCCCTCGGGGCCCTGCTCGTCGTCTCGCTGATCCTCCTCGGCCTCACGACCGTCTTCTTCAAGCGGCTCGAGCCGTCGTTCGCGAAGGTCGTCTGATGACCGCGACCGACTTCCGCGCCGCCACCACCGGCCGCGGGCCGCACGACAGCGGCCAGGCGGCGATCGAGGTCGAGGGCCTCGGGGTCCGCTACAACCTCCGGTTCACCCGCAAGACGACGCTCCGAGGGACCTTCACCCGGCTCCTCGACCCGGACGCGGGCTCGAAGCACTTCTGGGCGCTGCGCAACGTCAGCTTCCGCCTGGACCACGGCGAGTCGCTCGCGGTCATCGGCCCCAACGGCGCCGGCAAGTCGACGCTCCTCCAGGCGCTGGCCGGGATCATCATGCCGTCGGAGGGATCCATCGACGTCCGGGGCTCCGTCTCGACGCTGCTGACGCTCGGGGCGGGCTTCGACCAGGAGCTGACTGGCCGCGAGAACATCCTCCTCGCCGGGGCGTTCCTCGGCATCGACCCGCTGGTGATGCGCGAGCGGCTCGAGCGGATCATCGACTTCGCCGACATCGGCCAGTTCATCGATGCGCCGATCAAGACCTACTCGTCGGGGATGCGGGCCCGGCTCGGGTTCTCGATCGCGACGTCGGTCGACCCGGACATCCTCATCGTCGACGAGGTCCTCGCGACCGGCGACCAGGCCTTCCGGGCCAAGTCGAAGCAGCGGGTCCTCGAGCTCGCCCGGTCGGCCAAGGCGATCGTCCTCGTGACCCACGACATGAACTGGGTGACCGAGTTCTGCAACCGGGCGATGCTCATCGAGAAGGGCAACGTCGTCGCCGAGGGCGAGCCGGCCGAGATCGTCGCGATGCACCAGGAGCACAGCACCCGGGCCCGCGAGGCGGCGGCCGAGGCGGCCGGACCGGCGGCCGCCGCCGGGCCGCCGACGACCGTCAGGGCCTGATCGGCGGGACGAGCCGGTCGACGAGGGCGAGGTAGCCGACGACCGCGGTCTCCCAGCGGTAGCGCTCCCGGGCGGCCCTGAGGGCGCGCCGGCGCATCGCCGCCGACGCGGCCGGATCCTGGTCGAGCACCGCCCGGAGCGCCCGGGCGAGGTCGTCGGGGTCGGCCGGGTCCGCTACGGCGCCGATCCCCTCGGCCTCGACGATCGCCCGCATGACCTCGAGGTCGCGGCCGACGACGATCGGCGTCCCGGCGGTGAGGCTCTCCCAGAACTTGTTCGGCGTGCTCAGCCGCTGGTTGAGCGAGTTCGCGGGCACGGCGACGATCGTCGCGTCGGCCGAGGCGGTCCACTCGGGGACGAGGTCGGGGTGGACCGGCGGCAGGACGAACAGCCGGCCGACCCAGGCGGGCTCCGCGGCGCGCGCCCGGAGCCGGTCGGCCCACGGCCCGAAGCCGAGCAGGACGAGCGCGGCGTCGTCGACGCGGCGGACCGCCTCGGCCGCCTCCTCGAGCCCCCGCTCGCGGCCGACACGGCCGAGGAAGAGGACGATCCGGCGGTCCGGCGGGATCCCGGCCGCCTCGCGGATCCGGTCGGGGCGCGGCTCGGGCGGCGTCCAGCCCGGCTGGCAGTTGAGGAGGACCGTCGGCCGGGTCGCCAGCGGCCAGGTCGCCGCGAGGTGATCGGCGATCGCGTCGTTGACGGTGACGACCGCGTCCGTCCGGCGGACCCAGCCGTGCTCGCGGCGCTGGTACCAGCCGACGACCGGGCGGGGCACGGCGGCGTAGTTGTTCGACTCGAGGATGACGTCGATGACGTCGTAGACGACCCGCCCGGCCCGTCCACGGGCCCGCGCGTCACGGGCGAGCCCGACCGCGACGCCGATGCCGAGGATGCCGCAGGCGTGGTACAGGTCGGCCGGCGGGAGCTCGTGACGAAGGGCGGCCCACCAGCCGCGGATGCCGGCCGGCCAGCCGACGAGCTTGACGGCGCGGTCTACTGCCCGGCCGAGCGGCCCGAGCCGCCGGACCCACACCGGCCGGCCGCCGGCCTCGGCGTCCCAGCCGGCCCACGGCCCGCGGGGCCGGTAACGGCGGATGAGGATCCGGCCGTCCTCCTCCCGCTCCGGCAGCCCCGCGGCGGCGACCGCGGCGATCTCGACGTCGAAGCCGGCCGCGTCGAGGCTGCGGGCGACCCGGAGGCCGCGCGAGTACGGCGCGGCGGCGTTCGGAACGAGGACGACGGCCCGGCCCCGGCCCCGGACCGGCGACCCGCCGCTCACCACGGCCGCCCCGTGACGCGCCCGAGCAGCGCGAGGTAGCCGGCCTCCTCGACCTCCCAGCAGTAGCGGTCGTGGGCGGCCGCGAGGAGCCGGGCCCGCATCGCCTCGACCGCTGCCGGCGGCCGGCCGAGCAGGTCGCGCAGCGCCGCGGCGATCGCCGCCGGGTCGGTCGGGTCGACGAGGACGCCGCCGTCGAGCTCGCGGACGACCGCCGCCATCCCGGGCAGGTCCGCGGCGAGGATCGGCGTCCCGGCGGCGATCGCCTCGAACAGCCGGTTCGGCGTCGTGAAGCGATGGTTGAGCGTCGTCGGCTGGATCGGCATCGCGACGACGTCGGCCGACGCCACCCAGTCGA
Source organism: uncultured Anaerolineaceae bacterium (assembly GCA_964483405.1). Lineage (GTDB taxonomy): Bacteria > Chloroflexota > Limnocylindria > Limnocylindrales > CSP1-4 > CAZABC01. The sequence goes on along the minus strand of CAZABC010000006.1, from coordinate 77,611 downwards.
CCAGCTCGCTCGGGGCGACCGCCGGCAGGAGCCGGACCCGCTCGGCGACGCCGGGGTCGGCCCGGGCCGCCTCGACGACCGGGACGAGCGGGCCGTAGCCCATGAGGACGAGCACGGCGTCGGGGACCAGCGGGACCGCCGCGATCAGCTGCTCGACGCCACGGTCCTCGACGAGCCCGCCGTGGAAGAGGACGACCCGGGTCGCCGGGTCGAGGGCGAGCGCCTCGTGGAAGCGGCGGGGGCGGTCGGCCGGCGGCGCGTAGCGGGGCGGCGTGTTGAGGATGACCGTCGGCCGACCGGCTCCGAGCCGGTCGGCGATGAGGTCGGCGTACGGCTCGTTGGCGGTCGTCATCGCCGCCGACGCCCGGGCCCAGCCCCGCTCGGTCCGCCGCAGCCAGGCCCGCAGCGGACCGCGCGTCCGGGCGAGGTTGCGGGCCTCGAGGTAGACGTCGGTCACGTCGTAGACGGCCCGCGCCCGGTGCCGCTTGGCGAGGGCGAGGGCGACCGGGATCCCGGCGAAGGCCATCCCGATGTAGACGTCGGCGGCCGGCACGGTCGTGAGGGCGACCCGGGTCTGGGCCCGGATCGTCAGCGGGAGGCGGACCCGGTCGACGAGCCAGCGGACCCGGCGCCGGACCGGACCGGGCCGACGGCGTGCGGGTGCGGGCGCGGGCGGGCCGGGAGCGGCCGGACCGGTCGGTGTCGCGGACGGACCAGTCGGCATCGCCCACTGGGCACTCCCCGATGCCGAGTCCTCCTCGAGCCCGGGCCATAGCCGCCGGACGAGCCCGCCGAGCGGCAGCCCGTCGAGCGTCCGGACCGGCGGCCGGAGGATCCGGAACCCGGCCGGGTGCCGCTCCTCGACCGGCAACCCCGGCTGCCACAGGGCGACGAGCGTGACCTCGTGGCCGCGCCGCACCGCCGAGGTCGCCATCCGCTCGGCCCGTGAGTGGAACCGGCCGGTCGAGCGCGAGATGAGGACGAGCCGCTGGCGGACCGGCGCCGCGGACCCGGGATCGGCCCGACCCGTCACCCCGGCCACGCGTCGAGCGCGGCGACGATCCGATCGACCGCGCCCGCCGGCTCGAGGTCGAGCGTCGCGGCACGGTCCTCGGCGATCGCCGGGGCGAGGTCGGGCGGCGCCAGTCGGGCGAGCTCCGCCCGGGCCCGCTCCGCGTCGAGACCGACGACGACCATCAGCCCGCCGGAGCCGGCGACGGCCTCGAGCCACTCGGTCGTATCGCGCAGGACGAGGCACGGGACCCCGAGCCAGGCCGACTCGCGCTGGACCCCGCCCGAGTCGGTCAGGACCGCCGCGGCGTGGAGCTGGAGGGCGATCGCCGTCCGGTAGCCGACCGGCTCGACGGCCCGGACGTCGGGGCCGAGCTCGATGCCGGCCTCGGCGAGCGCCGCGGCGGTGCCGGGATGGAGCGGCAGGACGACGGGTCGACCTGGGCGCGCGACGGCGGCGAGCAGGTCGGCCCAGGCGCGCATCGCGGCCAGGTCGCGGTTCGCCGCCCGATGGACCGTCGCGAAGAGGTAGCCGCCCGGCCGCAGCCGCAGGCCCGGCGACCCGCGGCGCAGGTCCGCCTCGACGCCGACGAGCACGGCCGGATCGCGGACCACCTCGATGGTCGCCGCGGCGAGGTCCTGGAGGACGTCGCCGACGAGGGTGACGCCGTCGACGATGCCCTCGGCGGCGAGGTTCTCGACCGCCGCGGGGGTCGGGGCGAAGCACCACCGGGCGAGGTGGTCGGCGACGACCCGGTTGACCTCCTCGGGCATCCGCCGGTCGAAGCTCCGCAGGCCGGCCTCGACGTGGGCGACCGGGATCGCGAGCTTCGCCGCGGCGAGCGTCCCCGCGAGCGTCGAGTTCGTGTCGCCGTAGACGAGGACCGCGTCCGGCCGCTCGGCCAGCAGGACGGCCTCAAGAGCCGTCAGCATCCGGGCGGTCTGCTCGGCCTGGCTCCCGCCGCCGACGCCGAGGGCGTGGTCGGGGGCCGGTAGCCCGAGCTCGGCGAAGAAGACGCCGGCCATCGCCTCGTCGTAGTGCTGGCCGGTGTCGACGAAGACGTCGGCGTGCCGCGCCCGGAGCGCGGGCAGGAGGGCCGCCGCCTTGATCAGCTGGGGTCGCGTCCCGACGACGCTGACGATCCGCACCCCGAGAGCCTAGCGCGCGGCGGCCGCCTCGAGCGTCCGGGCCGTCCCGGCGACCCCGACCCCGAGGTACGCGATCCGCTCGGGGAGGTCGAGTCCGCGGAGGCTGTTGCGACCGTCGTAGAGGACGCGAGCGTCGGGGAACGCCCCGGGATCGAGCGCGTTCCAGGCCGGGTCGGCGGTCTGGGTGACGATCGCGACCGCGGCCGACGGCTCGCCCCAGCGGTGCGGGATCGCCCCGAGCCGCTCGACCTCGCCGTCGTCGAGGAGCGGGTCGTAGGCCGAGACGACCGCGCCGCGCGACTTGAGCCGCTCGATGAGCGCGATCGCCCGGGAGTAGGCCAGCTCCCTGACGCCGTGGCGGTAGGTCAGGCCGAGGACGAGGACCGGGACGCCCTCGAGGTTCCCGACGACCCGCTCGATCGACCGGATCGCGACGCCGACCTGGCCGTCGTTCACCCGCCGCGACAGGTCGACGAGCTCCATCTCCGGCGCCCGCGACAGGAGGAAGTGCGGATAGACCGGGATGCAGTGGCCGCCGACGCCGATCCCCGGCTGGTGGATGTGGCTGTACGGCTGGCTGTTCGCGGCGGCGATGACCTCGAGGATGTCGACGCCGACCCGCTCGGCATAGCGGGCGAACTCGTTCGCCAGGGCGATGTTGACATCGCGGTAGGTCGTGTCGGCGAGCTTGCTGAACTCGGCCGCCTCGGCCGAGGCCATCAGGACGACCTCCGCGTCGAGGACCGAGGCGTAGAACGCGGCGGCGCGCTCGCCCGAGGCCGGGCCGACCCCGCCGACGAGCTTCGGGTACATCGCCAGGTTGCGGAGCGCCGCACCCGAGTAGAGCCGCTCGGGCGAGAAGGCGACGAAGAAGTCGCGGTCGGCGACGAGCCCGCTCGCCGCCTCGAGCCGCGGGACGTAGCGGTGGCGCGTGTCGCCGACCGGCAGGGTCGTCTCGAAGACGACGGTCGAGCCGGCGTGGACCCCCGATGCGACCGAGGCGACCGCGGCATCCATGAACCGGTAGTCGGGCTGCTGCTCGTCGTCGAGCATCACCGGGACGATGAGGACGACGACGTCGGCGGTCCGGGCGGCCTCGGTCCCGTCCGTCGTCGCCCGGAGCCGGCCGGCGGCGACCGCGTCGCGGACGATGGCGGCGAGCTCGGGCTCCTCGTGGACGTGCGACTCGCCGGCGTTGATCGCGTCGACGACGGCCTGCTGGATGTCGACCGCGACCACCCGCCAGCCGTGGCCGGCGAACTGGCCGGCCAGCGGCAGCCCCATCTTGCCGGCGCCGACGACGGCGACGGTCCCGGCGGTCCCGGGCTCGCCGGTCCAGGGCGCGACGTCGCGGACCGGGCCGTGCTCGCAGGGGGCGACCGGCAGCTCGATGGATCCGCCGAGGAGCGAGGTGGCGGCGGACGGGCGGCGGACGATGGGGCTCATGCGGCGGACAGCCTCGCTGACAGGTCGGACAGGTCGATCGGCCGGCCCTCGGCGGCGGCCGTGCGGAGCGCCCAGGCGATGGCGACGGCCCACAGGCCGTCGACCCCGTCGACGACCGGGCGGCCGCCGGCGCGGACGACCCGGACGAACGACTCGAGCTCGGCGGCGAGGGGCTCCTCGTTCGCGACGGGCAGCACCGCCACGTCGCCCTCGAAGGTCGGGGCGTAGCCGGCGATCAGCCGCGGGTGGGCGACGTCGGGCGCCTTGGTGAAGGTCAGGCGCTGGGTCAGGTAGTCGAGCTCGAACATCCCCTCCTCGCCGACGACCGACAGCTGGCGACGCTTGGCCGGCGTCAGCCAGTCGACGTCGAGCATCCCGGCCGCCCCGGACGGGAACCGGAGCAGGCCGAAGAGGAGGTCCTCGTGAGCGGCGTGGACCCGGCGGGCCGTCTCGGCGTATGCCCGGTCGGGCCGCTCGCCGGCGATCCACGACAGGATGTCCACGTCGTGGGTTGCGAGGTCGATGGCGACGCCGACGTCGCGGATCCGGGCCGGGAAGGGGCCGGCGCGGCGGGACTGGATCGAGTAGATCGTCGACAGCCAGCGCGCCTGGTGGAGCAGCCGGCCGAGCTCGAGAACGGCCGGGTTGAACCGCTCGACGTGGCCGACCTGGACCGGCACGCCCCGGGCGCGGGCGGCCGCGAGGAGCTCGAGGCCCTCGTCGACCGTGGCGGCGAGGGGCTTCTCGACGAGGATCGCGACGCCCCGCTCGACGGCGGCGAGACCGAGCTCGAGGTGAGCGGTCGTCGGCGCGGCGATGACGACGGCGTCGAGGCCGGCGTCGACGAGCATCGCCAGCGGGTCGGCGTACGGGGCCGCGCCGCTCCGCGCGGCGGCGTCGGCGAGGACCTCCGGCACAGGATCGGCGACGGCGACCAGGCGACAGTCGTCCCGCGAGCCGATGACTCGCAGATGGTTCCGGCCCATCGACCCGAGCCCGGCCAGCCCGAGGCGGAGCGGGCGATCGCCCAGGGGCATCCAGCTGGCGGTCATCGCGGGTCAGCCGGCTGCGGCGGCGGCGGGGGCCCCGGCGTGCCGGCCGACGGCGGCCCGGACGGCGTCGACGACCGTCGCGACCTCGGCGTCGGTCAGGCCCGGATGCATCGGCAGGGCCAGCGTCCGGGCGGCGGCCGCGTCGGTGACCGGCAGGTCGGCGTGGAGGCCGCGCTCCTGGATGTAGGCCTGCTTGTGGACCGGGACGGGGTAGTAGACGTCGGCCCCGACGCCCGCCTCGCGGAGCTCGGCGATGATGGCGTCGCGGGCGTGACCGACGTCGAGCGTGTACTGGTGGTAGACGTGGGTCCGCCCCTCGGGGACGACCGGCGTCCGGACCGGCAGGTCGGCGAAGGCCGCGTCGTAGGTCGCGGCGATCGCCTGCCGCCGGGCGGTGTTGGCGGGCAGCTTGTCGAGCTGGACGAGCCCGATCGCGGCGTTCATGTCGGTCATCCGGAAGTTGTAGCCGAGCATCTCGAACTGGTAGCGCGTCCGCATCCCCTGGTTGCGGTAGAGCCGGAGCCAGTCGGCGAGGCGGTCGTCGTCGGTCGTGACGAGGCCGCCCTCGGCCGTCGTCATGTTCTTCGTCGCGTACAGGCTGAAGGCGCCGTGGCCGAAGCTGCCTGCGATCCGCCCGCGATACGTCGCGAGGTGGGCCTGACAGGCGTCCTCGACGACGGCGAGCCCGTGCCGGTCGGCGATGGCGCCGATCATGTCCATGTCGGCGACGAGGCCGAAGAGGTGGACCGGGACGATCGCCCGGGTCCGCGCGGTGATCGACGCCTCGATCCGGGCGGCGTCGATGACGTACGTGTCCGGCTCGATGTCGACGAAGACCGGCGTCGCGCCGGTGGACAGGATCGCGTTCGCCGTCGCGGCGAACGTGTGCGACACGGTCACGACCTCGTCGCCGGGGCCGAGGCCGAGGCCGGCGAAGATCGCCATCAGCGCCGTCGTCCCGTTGCTCGTCGCGATCGCGTGCTTCGTCCCGCAGGCCTCGGCCCAGCGGGTCTCGAGCTCGGCGACCCGCTTGCCCTGGGCGATCATGCCGCTCCGGAGGACGTCGGTGACGGCGGCGATCTCCTCGGGGCCGATGTCGGGACGGGCGATCGGGATCATGCAGGCGCTCCTTGCGGCAGGGTCGCGGGCCGCTCCTCGAGCGACCCGGCATCGGGGACGTAGGCGTAGCGACGTTCGCAGGCCGGGCAGGCCAGGACGTCGTCGGGCGATGGGCTGGCGGGGGCGGCCGCGCCGTCGCCGCCCGTGAGGCGGGCGCCACAGGCGCAGACCCAGCCGAGGCGGCGGGCCGGGTTCCCGGCGACGAGGGCGTGGTCGGGCACCGTCCGGGTGACGACGGCCCCGGCGCCGACGGTCGCGAAGCGGCCCACGTCGACGCCGGCGACGACGACGGCCCCGGCGCCGATGGAGCAGCCATGGCGCAGGACGATCGGGCTGACGGTCCAGTCGTCGGCGCGCGCGAGGTCGCCGGTCGCGGTGATCGCCCGCGGGTAGCGGTCGTTCGTCAGGATCGCGTTCGGGCCGATGAAGACGCCGTCCTCGACGGTCACGCCGTGGTAGACCAGCGCCGCGTTCTGGATCTTGACCCGGTCGCCGATGGTCACGCCCTCGTCGATGAAGGCGTCACGTCCGATCACGCACTCGGCGCCGATCCGGGCGCCGGTCCGGATCTGCGCCCGGTGCCAGACGCTGCTCCGGGGGCCGACGACGACGTCGGCCTCGAGATCCGCCGACGCGTGGACGCGCGCGGTGGGGTCGATCACGGGTGCGGGCGCTCCTTCGGCTGGATCGGCCTCGGCTCGGGCCGGGTCCGGGGCGCGTGGGAGAACGGGCGCCGCGCGACGAGGACCGGTCAGCGAGTATAGCCGAGGACCGCCCTCCGCCCGGCCGGTCGAGGGTCCGCGGTATCCTCCGCCGGGCGCGACGTCGGGGCATCCCCGCTCGCCGACGATCCGCGATGGGAGGGCCGAGGGGCCGATGGGACACGGACGCACCGCCGGGCCGCTCCCGGCCGTGCTCCTCGCGGCGCTGCTCGTGGTCTCGACCGTCGCCGCCGGCTGCGGACCGGCGATGCCGACCGGAGCCGGGGCGACGGCGACCGGCGGGGTCGTCCCCGCGAGCCAGGCGCCGTCCCAGGGCCCGTCGCCGTCTCCGAGCCCCTCGCCGAGCCCGAGCCCGAGCCCCTCGCCCAGCCCGACGCCGACGCCGTCGCCGTCGCCTTCGCCGTCGCCGGCCCTCGTCCCGGCGCCGCTGACCGGCCGGCTCGTCCCCGAGGCCCTCGCCCTCCGGCGGCCGATCGCCGTCATGGTCGACGACCTCCGGCCGGCCCGGCCGCAATCGGGCTTCACCGACGCGTCGGTCGTCTGGCACGCCCCGGCCGAGGGCGGCATCCCGCGCTACATGCTCGTCTTCGGCGAGGGCGACCCGCCGTCGGTCGGCCCCGTCCGGAGCGCGCGCCACTACTACATCGCCTGGGCGGCGGAGTGGCGGGCCCTGTACGTCCACGTCGGCGGCTCGCCGCTCGCCCAGCAGACGCTCCGCACGTCGGGCGGCGGACAGCTCGTCTGGAACGCCGACGAGTTCCGCTGGGGCGGCCGCAACGGGAAGTATCTCGGCCGGGTCCGGACCCGGCCGGCGCCGCACAACGTGTACACCGACGGGAAGCGGCTGCGGGCCCTCCAGGTCGCCGTGGGCGCGCCCGACTTCGAGACCGTCCCCGAGCCGGCCTGGGTCTTCGGGCCGGCCACGCCGCTCCGTCACCGGCCGGTCGGCGGCCGGATCGAGGTCAGCTATCCGGCGAACACCGTCGGCTACCGCTACGACCGGGCGACGAACACGTACCTCCGCTCGGTGACCGGCGAGAAGCGCCAGGTCGATGCGACGACGGAGCAGCCGGTCGCGCCGACGAACGTCGTCGTCATGCTCGTCCGGTTCAGCCGGCTGGCCGACGGCGCGCCGCAGAAGGGGCGACTCGAGGCCGACGTCGTCGGGGAGGGCGTCGCCTGGGTCGCGACGAACGGACGGACGATCAAGGGAACCTGGCGGAAGGACGCGCTGACCGAGCCGACCCGCTTCTTCGACGCGGCCGGCAAGCCCGTCGTGCTCACCGTCGGCCAGACGTTCGTCCAGGTCCTCCGGACGGGCTCGAAGGTGGTCGTGGCGGACGGGAAGGTGCCGGTGGTGCCGCCGGCGAAGGACCAGACCCGGCCGACCTGAGCCGCCGCGCCCGGGACCGCGACCTCAGCGGCGACCGACGCGTCGGCCGATCTCCTCGAGCCGGAGCTGGACGACGACGACGAGCGCCTCGGCGATGATCCGGCGGCTCATCTTGGACTGCCCGACGCGCCGGTCGCGGAAGGTGATCGGCACCTCCTGGATGCGGGCGCCGGCGCGCGAGGCGCGAAACGTCATCTCGATCTGGAAGACGTAGCCGCCGGCGTGGACACCCGCGAACGGGATCGCCGCGAGCGTCGACGCGCGCCAGGCCTTGAACCCGCCCGTCAGGTCGTTCGGGCCGAGCCACAGGACGACCTTGGCGAACAGGCTCCCGCCGCGCGAGATGACCCGCCGCCCCAGGCCCCAGTCCTCGACCCGCCCGCCGCGGGCGTAGCGCGACCCGATGACGAGGTCGGCGGTCCCGGCGGCGACCGGACCGATGAGCGATGGCAGGGCGCCCGGGTCGTGCGACCAGTCGGCGTCCATCTGGACGACCGCGCTCGCGCCCCCGTCGATCGCGACCCGGAACCCGTCGAGGTAGGCCCGCCCGAGGCCCTGCTTGCCGGGCCGGTGGAGGACGCGGATCCGCCCGTCGGCGGCGGCGAGGCGGTCGGCGAGCTCGCCCGTGCCGTCGGGCGAGGCGTCGTCGACGACGAGGAGCGTCGCGCCCGGCAGCACCTCGAGGACGGCAGCCCCGATCCCCGGCAGGTTCTCCGCCTCGTCGTAGGTCGGCAGGACGACCCAGGTCCCGCTGCCGAGCGGCTGATCCGTGGCGCCGGGCAGCTGGTCCGTCATGCCCGCGAGTGTAGCCGCCGACCCGCGGGCCTTGGCCGGTGAGGCTCGGGCCGAGGCGAACCGGGCAGCGGCGACCGCGGCCGCCCCGGGCGGCTCAGCGGGCGAGGGCCGCGGCCTTCGCCGCGGCCAGGACGCCGTCGCTGACGACCGCGGGCGCGCCGAGGACGACGATCCGGCCGGGCTCGAGCCGGGCGAGCTCGGTCGCCGTCGCGGCCGGCAGGGTGTCGCGCCCGACGAGCAGGATCGGGCCGCCGGCGCGGGCCGCGGCGACCGAGCCGGCGAGGGCGTCGGGGAAGTCGGACCCGGTCGCGACGTAGGCGACGGGGGCGCCGGTCTTGAACGTCGCCGCGGACACCGCCGCGGCGGTCGCGTAGCGGTCGGCGCCCGCGATCCGGG
>CAZABC010000006.1:43066-68428 GCA_964483405.1 uncultured Anaerolineaceae bacterium | reverse complement strand
GTCGCCGCGGACACCGCCGCGGCGGTCGCGTAGCGGTCGGCGCCCGCGATCCGGGTGACGCTGCCGCTCGTCGCGTACGGCCGGAGCCTGGCCAGGACGCCGTCGCTGACGACCGCGGGCGCGCCGAGGACGACGATCCGGCCGGGCTCGAGCCGGGCGAGCTCGGTCGCCGTCGCGGCCGGCAGGGTGTCGCGCCCGACGAGCAGGATCGGGCCGCCGGCGCGGGCCGCGGCGACCGAGCCGGCGAGGGCGTCGGGGAAGTCGGACCCGGTCGCGACGTAGGCGACGGGGGCGCCGGTCTTGAACGTCGCCGCGGACACCGCCGCGGCGGTCGCGTAGCGGTCGGCGCCCGCGATCCGGGCCGTCACGAAACGGTCGATCGTGACCTGGTACGCCGTCGCGAGCGAGGCCGGCAGCGGCGCCGGGGCGGGCGCCATGTAGGTCGCCGGGCCGGCCGTTCCGGTCAGCGTCAGGACGACGTCGCCGTCCGCCACGGGGCCGTCGTCGGCTCGCCCGTCCCAGAATACCGTCCGGTCGCCGGCGGCCTGGGCGCCGAGCGCGTGGCGGCCGACGAGCGTCCCGTCCGGCCGATGGACGAGGAGCGTCATCGCGTCGAAGGCGCGGTCGTTCGTCCAGCTGACCCGGAGTCGATCCGCGGTGCCGTCCCCGTTCGGCGAGAACGTCGTCGCGCCGAAGCGAAGGCCGGCGATCGCCGCGTCGACGACGGTGACGTTCGGCGCCTGGCGTGGCGCGAGGTAGGTGGTCGACGCCGTGCCGGCGGCCGACCAGGTCTCGTCGCCGAGCTCCTCGACCGGGCCCCAGGCGCTGAGCGGCCCGCTCAGGCGCCACCACGTGTAGCCGTCCGCGGCGACCGGCCCGCCGGTGACCTGGAGGAGATCGCCGGTCCGCAGCTCGCCGACCTTCGTCGCGCTCGTGTCGGCGGAGGAACGGCGAGCGAGCCCGTCGATCCCGACCCGGACGAAGCCGCCGACGGCGATCGTCGACGGGGCCGCGTCGGTCGTCGCGATGTCCCAGGCCGAGACGTTGCCGTGGCTGTCCCGCGCTCGGACGCGGAAGGCATAGCGGTGGCCGCTCGCGGCCGGGAAGCGGTCGGTCGTCGCCGTCGTCCCGGTCAGCCAGTCGGTCCACGCCCCGCCGTCGCGCGCCACCTGGACGTCGTACGAGACGACGCCGGTCTCATCGGCGCCCGTCCAGGCCACCCCGACGCCCTCGATCCGGGCGACGGGCTCGAGCGGCCGGACACCCGCCCGCGGCGGCGTCGTGTCGTCGAGGAACTTCGCAGCGAGGGCCGCGTAGAGCTCGGTCCGGGTCCCGTCGTAGCCGAGGGCCCAGATCCCGACGCCGCGCAGGCCGCGCCGGTTGACGAGATCGTACTTCGCCTTGAGCGCCGTGACGTCGTCGATGTACAGCTCGCGCCAGGAGGTGACGCAGCCATAGGTCGACGTGCAGTTCTGGCGGCGGTAGGCCGTCCAGGCGACATCCTCGGCCGCGTCGTAGCGCCGGCCATGCTCGGCGAGATACTCGACCGCCGTCGTGTAGATCACGGCGCTCGAGTAGCCGTACTTCTCCCCGGTCTGCGTCGTCGCGTTGAGCGCGTCGGACGTCGTCGACCAGGCCCGGCCGTAGTACGGGACGCCGAGGATGAGCTTGTCGCCGGAGACCCGGGCGAGGTAGGCGTCGAGCGTGTCGACGATGTCGTAGCCGGCGTTGCGGAGCGGCGCGATCGACCCGGCCCGCGTCGCACTGGCGGTCCGGTAGTCGTAGCCCATGACGAAGATCGCGTCGGCCCCGCCCGGGGCGGTCGCCGCCTCGATCGGGTAGTTGCCGATCCAGCCGGTCGTGTCGAAGGTCAGCTGGTAGCCGGGTGCGACCGCGTCCAGACCGGTCCGGATCTCGCGGACGAGCGCGGTGAACTCGTCGGCGTAGCCCGACACGATCGGCTCGAAGTCGAGGTTGATCCCGTCGGCGCCACGGTCGCGGACGGCCGCGACCGCCTGCCTGGCGAGGTTGGTGCGCGCCGCCGGGCTGCCGAGGAGCGCCGCCTGGTGCGCCTGCTGGAGGTCGGTCCAGGCGAAGGCCTGGACGGTCAGGACCACCCGGGTCCCGTGGCGGTGGGCGGCGTCGATGATCGAGGTCAGCCGCGTGCTCGTCCAGCCCCCCCAGCCGGTGCTGACCGAGCCGTCCGCGTCGCGCTTGACGAGGTTGCCGTAGCGGTCGGCCCCGACGCCGAAGTAGGCGATCGTCGAGAGGACGTCGTAGTCGAGCGTTGTCGAGGTGTCGGAGACCTCCCAGTACGGCAGGAAGCCGAAGACCTCCTTGCGGAGGCCGGCAGCCGCGTCGGTCGCCGGCGGCGTGGCGGTCGTCGTCGTCCAGCCGCTCGGCTCGGCGTCGACGACCGATCCCGGGTCGACGATCGGCGCGTCGACCGGGGCGTCGAGCGCGCCGGGGACCGGCGCCCAGGCCTGGCCCTGCGGGGTCGCAGCCATCTGGTGTCCGGAGGCGCGGCCGGCCGGGAGCGCCCGTGGCCTGCCGCCGCCGACGCGGGCCCGGTCGCCGGCCCGAGGCCGGAACGGGACGGTCACCCGGCCACCCGGCTCGAACGGGATGGCGTCGTCGGCGTGGCGGAGCCAGTCCTCGTAGTGGACACCCGGCAGGGCGCCGCCGGCCGACGGCGCGAGCTCCGGCGCGGCTGCCGGTCGTTGACCCGGATCGGGGCCGACGGCCTGCGCCGCCGGGGCGGCGACGGAGGAGCCGAGCACGGCGAGGAGGGCGGCCGCGGCCATCGCGCGGACGACGGACGGGCGGCAGGTCGGCGGGCGGTTGGCGACGATCAAGGCGGCCTCGCGGGATCGGTCGACGACGCGTCCGGCGCGGACCGTCGCTCGCGGACGGCCGGCCAGGTTCGGGAGCCTATCGTCGCGGCGCGGATCGCGTCGCGACACCCCCCCATGGTCCTGTGGCCGTGCGGGACGGTCGGGTCCGGTGCGGTCCGCGGTGGCCGCGGCGCGACCCGCCGGGCCGCGATCGGGTCGTGAGGGCTACGGGGTCTCGTAGGCGCGGACGGCGTACTTCACCGTGTCGTCGATGACCGCGGTCGAGCCGAGGACGAAGACGCGGGCCGGGTCGAGGCGACCGAGCTCGGTCGCGGTCGGTGCGGGAACGCTCCACTGGCCGACCAGGAGGACCGGGCCGCCGGTCCGTCCGGCCGCCGCCGCCCCGGCGAGGGCGTCGGGGAAGTTGGCCCCGGTCGCGACGTACGACGTCGGCACGCCGGGCCCGAATGTCGCCTTGCTGATCGCCGCGGCGGTGGCGTAGCGGTCGGCGCCGCCGAGCCGGGTGACCGAGCCGTCGGTATAGGCATCGAGGGCCGCCATGACCGAGGCCGACACGACCGCGGTCGAGCCGAGGACGACGATCCGTCCGGGCGCGAGGCGGGTCAGCTCGGCCGCGATCGGCGCGGGGATCGTGTCCGCCTCGACGAGGAGGACCGGGCCGCCGGTCTTCGCCGCGGCCGCGGCCCCGGCGAGGGCGTCGGGGAAGTTGGCGCCCGTTGCGACGTAGGCGACCTCGACCCCGGTCGGGAACGTGGCCTTGCTGATCTTCGCTGCCGTGGCGTAGCGGTCGGCGCCGCCGATCCGGGTGACCGTGCCGTCGGTGTAGGCGGCGAGGGCCGCCTTGACCGCGTCGGAGACCACCGCGGTCGAGCCGAGGACGACGATCCGGCCCGGCTTGAGCCGGCCGAGCTCGGTCGCGGTCGCGGCCGGGAGCGCGTCCGGGGTCGTGAGGAGGACCGGGCCGCCGCTCTTGCCGGCCGCCGCGGCCCCGGCGAGCGCGTCGGGGAAGTTCGCGCCCGTTGCGACATAGGCGACCGGGACGCCGACCGGGAACGTCGCCTTGCTGATCGCCGCGGCCGTCGCGTAGCGGTCGGCGCCGCCGATCCGGGCGTCCGGTCGCCGGTCGACGAGGATGAGGCCGGTCCGGGCCAGCGGCGCGTTGCCCCACTCGTCGGCCGCGCCGAGCGAGTAGGTGTACTCGCCGTCGGCGACCGCCTTGCCACCGCTCGTCACGTCCCAGTCGACCACGAGGGCGTCACCGTTCCCGGTCGCCTCGTGGACGACGGTCCCGGCCGTGTTCCGGACCCGGAACCGCCACTCGACCGGCTCGGAGAAGCTCCCGTCGATGGCGAGGCGGTCATCGGTGCCGTCGCCGTTGGGCGTCACGGTCAGCCGGTCGGGCAGCCCCCAGACGGTCGGCGGCAGGCTGTCGCGCGGCACGAGGGCCGTGCCGACGACCCAGCCGAGCGGGTCGCCCTCGAGCGTCTCGACCTCGAGGACGCGCTCGCCGGTCTCGAGGGGCTCGGCCTCCCCGACCACGCGGAGCGCCGTGTCGGCCGGGATCGGCGTGCCGTCGACGGCCAGCGTCTCGAACGCGTCGGCCGTGGCGGGGACCGGCGGCTCGGGCAGGGCGATGGCGCCGTCGGCGCCGACCGAGGCCGCACCGGGGACGACGAAGTCGTCGGGGTCGGCGCCCGAGTCGGCGAACGCCGCGCCGGTGACGTCGGATGTCTCGAGGTCGGGCCGGCCGACGAACGATCGGTAGAAGCCCTTCGTGGGGCTGTCGGGGTCGGAGAACGCCGTGTAGCCGGGGCTCCGGCTCGACGGCCAGGAGACCGTGTTGCCGTTCGCCGCGTGGTAGCCGTCGAACGCGTCCTCGATCCTCTGGCGGGTCGTGAACAGGAGGCGGACCCAGCCGACGACGTCGGCGTGCCCCTCGGCGACGACCGCGCGGGCGCCGGCCTTGAGGAAGCCGGCCGCGTAGTTGTCGATCCGCTGGTGGGCGACCGAGAGGCTCGGCTCGGCGTGACCCGGCTCGGAGTTGCCCGAGGCGTAGCACAGGTGGTTGAGCAGGACGACCGCGTTCGGCGCCAGTCGGACCTCGTTGGCGATGTAGTGCTCGCCCCAGTACTGGGTGTTCGAGTCGCCCTGGCCGGCGGCGGCGTTGAGCCCGAAGCCGTTCTGCGAGTACGGCCACATCGTCGACCGGTACGGGCTCGGGAAGCCGTTGCCGTGGCCAAGGTAGACGACGATCGAGGCGCCCTGCATCGCCGAGCGGACGGCCGACCACGTCGCGTTGGGGCTGTAGACCTTGACGACGTCGGGGGTGTACTTCCGCGCCTCGGCGACGACCGCGTCGGCGTAGCTGCGGTACTTCGACGTGGCGCTGTGCGTCGCGCCGACGACGACGACGACCTTGGGGTCGGTCGGGACCGCCGCCCGGGCGGGCGGAGCCGCCGGCACCGTGAGGCCGGCGACGACGAGGAGCGCGAGGACGAGGGCGATGGTCGGTCGACGCATGCTGACGGGTCGAGGCTCCGCTGGTCGGGCGATCGCGCCGCCGAGGGTCGGCGGACGTGGGTCACGCTGGGCGCCCTCGCAGCCTCGACCGACCGGGGGTCACGCGGTATCGCAGGATGGTCACCGGCGGCGCTAGCCCCATCGTCCCGGCGTGGTGCGGTCGGGTGCGCTCGGGCCGGGTCCGGTCCGGTGCCCCGCGCGGGTCCCCCGGTCGGTTCCGGTGCGCGGCGACACCCGCGCCGAGCCGGAAGCCTCAGCCGCGCAGGCGCTCGACCAGGGAGCGGAGCGAGGGGGCGGCGCGGTCCCGGTCGGACAGGACGGGCCGTCCGTCTGGGGTCGGCGCGGCCGGCCAGGGGACGCCGGCGACCGGGTCGTCCCAGGCGAAGCCGAGCTCGTCGGACCCGTCGTACTCGGCGGTGACGAGGTACAGCAGCGTCAGCGGGGTTTGGGCGAGGAAGCCATGGGCGACGCCCGCCGGGATCACCAGCCGGTCGTCGGCCTCGAGCTCCAAGACGTCAACGACCGGGCGGGCGGCCCCGTCGAGCATCGGCCGGACGTCGACGAGGGCGACGGTCGCCCGGCCGTCGAGGACGACCCAGTGGTCGAGCTGGCGACGATGGAGGTGGAGCCCCCGCAGGACGCCCGGCGCCGAGACCGACACGTTCGCCTGGGCGAACCCGGCGACCGCGGCCGACGCGGGGTCGATCGCCGCGCCGCCGGCGCCCGCGTACCAGCTGGCCCGCCAGACCTCGCGCAACGAACCGCGCGGATCGGCGTGCCGGACCAGCCGGTCGAGCCGGATGCCGGGGATCGGCCCGCTCACCGGACGGCCGCCCGGACCCGCCGCCGCCAGGCGACATCGTCGTCGAGCGCCTCGGTCCAGCGGCGCATCGGCTCGCCCGACGGGAGCGGCGTCGGCTCGAGGACGCCCCATCGCGGCGGGACGGAGTCCCGCGGCCAGGCGTCGGACCCGATCGCCTCGACCGCGACGGCGAGACCGTGTCGCTCGAGGCAGGCCCGGGCCCACGTCGCCCGGGTGACCGGGCCGGGGTTCACGAGATGGTGCCGACCGCCGAACGCCCCGGCCCCGAGCAGCTCGGCGATCGCCTCGGCGAGGTCGGCGCTCCGGGTCGGGTCGCCCCACTCGTCGTCGACGACCCGGAGCGCCCGGCCCTCGGCGGCGGCCCGGCCGGCCGCGGCGAGGATCCGGTCGGGGAAGTCGTCGCCCGGCGGGCCGTACAGCCAGGCGGTCCGGACGATCGCCAGCTGCGGGCCCGACGGGAGCCGGTCGGCGGCCGCGTACGGCAGGAGCCGGCCTCCGGCGAAGGTCGCCGGATCGGCGACGCCGGCATAGGCGACCTCGGCGGCGGCCTCGGCGGCGGCCTTGCTCAGCCCGTACGGATTGGGCGGGGCGACCGGATCATCCGGGCGGTAGCCGCGACCGTCGGTCCGCGACCCGTCGAAGACCTCGTTCGTCGAGACGACGACGAGGTCGACGCCGCGCTCGGCGCAGGCCCCGGCGAGGATCGCCGTCGCCTCGGCGTTGCGGCGCATCGCCGTGGCCGGGTCGCGGGCGCAGCCGTCGACGTCGGTCCAGGCCGCGGCGTGGACGACGACCTCGGGCCGGTCGCGCGCGAGCAGCCCAGCGAAGCCGTCGGGCGCGTCGAGGTCGAAGGCCGGCCGCGACCAGGCGATCGGCCCGAACGGGCCGGCGTACGGCGCCTCCTCGAGCGCGGCGACGAGTGCCCGCCCGAGGCGCCCGGCGGCGCCGCTGACGGCGACCCGCACGGTCAGCTCTCCCCGGGTCCGCCGACCGGCCGGCCGGCGGCGAGCCGGTCGCCGTACTGGCGGGCGTAGTAGGCGTCCCAGTCGCCCGAGCGGGCCGCCCGCCACCAGGCCTCGTTGGCACGGTACCAGTCGACGGTCGCGGCAAGCCCGTCGGCGAAGGCGATGCGGGACCGCCAGCCGATCGCCGCGAGCTTCGCCCCGTCCATGGCGTAGCGCCGGTCGTGCCCGGGTCGGTCGGGCACCGACCGGACGAGCGACCACGGCTTGCCCAGCCGGGCCAGCAGCGCGGCGACGACCTCGCGGTTGGGCAGCTCCGTCCCACCCGGCACGTTGTACGTCTCGCCCGGCTCGCCGTGGCGGAGGACGTGCTCGACCGCGGCGGCGTGGTCGGCGACGTGGAGCCAGTCGCGGACCTGGAGCCCGTCGCCGTACAGCGGCAGGGGCCGGTCGTCGAGGGCGTCGGTGACGAAGAGCGGGATGAGCTTCTCGGGGTGCTGGTAGGGGCCGTAGGTGTTGGAGCCGCGGGTGATGACGACGTCGAGCTCGTGGGTCGTCCGGTAGGCCCGGACGAGCAGCTCCCCGGCGGCCTTGGCGGCCGCGTACGGCGAGCGCGGGTCGAGCGGATCGTTCTCGACCGAGCGGCCGGTCGCGATCGAACCGTAGACCTCGTCGGTCGAGACCTGGAGGAAGCGCGGTGGCCCGAGCGACCGGCCGATCGCGTCGCGGCGCGCGCCGGCCGCGGCCCGGTCGCGCTCGGTCCGGCAGGCCTCGAGGAGGACGTGGACGCCGAGGACCCCGGTCCGCAGGAACGCCTCCGGGTCGAGGATCGAGCGGTCGACGTGCGACTCGGCGGCGAAGTTGACGACGGCGTCGACGTCGCCGACGAGCGGGCCGACGGCGTCCGGGTCGGCGATGTCGCCGCGGACGAACCGCAGCCGGGCGGCCCTCGCGGGGTCGGACCGGACCGGGTCGAGGTTCGCCTCGTTGCCCGCGTACGTCAGCTTGTCGAGGACGGTGACCCGGGTCCCGTCGTCGCGGGCGAGGATGTCGCGGACGAAGCAGGAGCCGATGAAGCCGGCGCCGCCGGTGACGAGGAGGTGGGGGTCGGGCGGCAGCCGGTCGGTCATCCGGTCTCGCCGGCTCGCTCGCCGGGCCGCTGCGGCGGGGGCGCCAGCCGCCCCTCGGCATCCGCGGCCGCCCCGAGCTCGGCCGCCCGGAGCAGCGACGCCACCGTCCCGGCGTCGGTCCACTGGCCCTCGTAGACCCGGGTGAAGAGCCCGCCGCCGGGGATGTAGTGGTTGAGCAGGTCGGTCACCTCGAGCTCGCCGCGCCCCGACGGGACGAGCGTCCCGATGACGCCGAACGCATCCGGGCGGAGGAAGTAGACGCCGATCGGGATCAGGTCGGACTTGGGATGGTCCGGCTTCTCCTCGAAGCCGACGACCCGGCCGGCCGCGTCGAGCTCGGCGACCCCGAACCGCTCCGGGTCGGGGACGCGGTAGAGGAGCGTCCCGCCGCCCCACGGCCCCGCCTCGAACTCCGCGGCGATCTCGGCGAGCGTGGGCCCGCGGAGGATGTTGTCGCCGAGGATCGTGCAGAACGCCTGGTCGCCGACGAAGTCGCGGGCGAGGCCGATCGCATGGGCGATGCCGAGCGCCCCGCGCTGGTAGCGGTAGGTCAGCTCGAGCCCGAAGTGCTGCCCGTCGCCGAGCAGCTCGACGACATCGCCCACGCTCTTGCCGCCGACGACGACCATCACCTCGCGGATGCCCATCCCGGCGAGCGTCTCGAGCGGGTGGTAGATCATCGGCCGGTCGTAGATCGGCAGCAGGTGCTTGTTCGTGACGATCGTCAGCGGGAACAGCCGCGTCGCGGTCCCGCCGGCGAGCACCAGGCCCTTCACGCCCGACAGACTAGCAGGCGGTCGGGGGGTGGCGGGTCGATGCGGCTATACTCTCCGGGCTCTCCAGACGACCGCCCGAGCGGTCCGCGCGGCCCGCTTCTCCGCCCGCGACCCGGCTCGATCACGAGGACCCCCTCCCAGCATGCTCGACGCCATCCTCGGCTTCTTCTCCCGCGACATCGGCATCGACCTCGGCACCGCGAACACGCTCGTCCACGTGCGCGACCGGGGGATCGTCATCAGCGAGCCGAGCGTCGTCGCGATCGAGGCGAAGACCAAGAAGGTCCTCGCGATCGGCGCCGAGGCGAAGCGGATGGTCGGCCGGACCCCGGCCTCGATCATCGCCGTCCGGCCGCTCCGCGACGGGGTCATCAGCGACTTCGACGTCACCGAGCAGATGATCAAGTACTTCGTCCAGCGGGTCCACGACCGGATCGGGCTCATCCCCCGGCCGCGGATGCTCCTCGGCATCCCGTCTGGCGTGACCGAGGTCGAGAAGCGCGCCGTCCGCGACGCGGCGATGAACGCCGGCGCCCGCTGGGCCCGCCTCATCGAGGAGCCGATGGCCGCGGCGATCGGGGCCGGTCTGCCGGTCAGCGAGCCGTCGGGCTCGCTCATCGTCGACATCGGCGGCGGCACGACCGAGGTCGCCGTCATCAGCCTCGGCGGCATCGTCGTCAGCCGGAGCATCCGGATCGGCGGCGACGAGATGGACCAGGACATCGTCGGCTTCGCCCGCCGCGAGTACAACCTCTTCCTCGGCGAGCGGACGGCCGAGGACATCAAGATCGCGATCGGCTCGGCCTACCCCGGCGAGTGGGACGCCCAGCGGGTCACCCTCCGCGGCCGAGACCTCCTGACCGGCCTGCCGCGGAGCGTCGAGGTCGGCGCCGACCAGATCCGCGAGGCGATCGAGCCGTCGGTCGCTCAGATCGTCGACACGATCAAGGACACGATCGAGGAGACGCCGCCCGAGCTCGTCGCCGACATCATGGATCAGGGCATCGTCCTCGCCGGCGGCGGAGCCCTCCTCGCCGGCCTGGACCGCCGCGTCGCCGAGGCGACCCAGATGCCGGTCCACGTCGCCGACGACCCCCTGACGTGCGTCGCCCGCGGGACCGGGATCGTCCTCCAGGAGCTGAGCGCCAGCCCGGCGATGGCCCGCGTCCTCGTCGCCGAGACCTACTCACGGCCCCCGCGCTGAAACGCCCGGCCGGCGCCGACCGTCCGAACGACCGATGACCGAGATCCTCGCCACTCGCGCCGCCCGCCGCCGGGCCGTCCTGTTCGTGTCGCTGCTCGCGGCGAGCCTGCTGATGATGGCCCTCTCGTCGGCGCCGATCGTCCGCGAGCTCCAGCGCGGCGTCGGCTTCGCCTTCCGGCCGTTCCAGGCGGCCGTCGACTCGGTCGCGGGGTCGGTCGCCGAGCTCGCCGCCGCCGTCGAGGAGATCGAGCAGCTCCGCCGGGACAACGAGGCGCTGGCGGCCGAGAACGAGGAGCTCCGCAACCTCAACGACCGGCTCGAGGCGACCAAGCGCGAGAACGACCAGCTGACCGCGCTCCTCCAGCTCCGCAGCGGCCTCGACTTCGCCACCGTCGCGGCCCAGGTCATCGCCCGCGAGTCGTCCGAGTTCCAGCGGGTCATGACGATCGACCGCGGCACCGACGACCGGCTCGCCCTGGGCGACGTCGTCGTCGCGGCGGGCGGGGCGCTCGCCGGCCGGATCGTCGAGATCGGCCCGAACTCGGCGACGGTCCTCCTCATCAACGACGCCAGCTCGACCGTCATCGGCCAGCTCGCCGCGACCGGCACGACCGGCGAGGTCATCGGCCAGCTCGGTGGCGTGCTCGTCATGCAGAACGTCGACGCGACCGTGGACGTCGTGCCGGGCGACGAGGCCCTGACCGCCGGGATCGTCCTCGAGGGCGGCGCCCGCTCGCCATACCCGAAGGGCCTGCTCCTCGGCGAGGTCGTCGACGTGAAGCGCTCGCCGAACGCGGTCGTCCAGACGGTCTACCTGCGCTCCGCGGCCGACCTCGACCGGCTCGAGTACGTCCTCGTCATCACCGACTACGAGGGCGGCCTGCCGCTGCCGAGCGCCTCGCCGGCGCCCGGCGAGCCATCGGCGTCCCCGGACGGGTCGAGCGAGCCGGGGACCTCCGCCGAGCCCTCGCCGTCGGCCCTGCCGTCACCCTCCCCGACCGAGCTCATCCCCTGACGGTCGACCCCGTTCAGGCCTCGACCGGGACGGGGTAGACCTCGCTGGCCGGATGGCCGGCCCGCTCGTGGATCCGCCGGACGGCGTCCGCGCTCGGCGCCTCCGAGACGCACCAGACGCGGCCCGACTCCGGGTCGGCCCAGGCGTGCTGGAAGTCGACGCCCTCGCTGTCCTGGATGTCGAGGTCGGCCTGGTGGGCCGCGAGCAGCGCCTCGGGGGTGATGCCGAACATCCCCTCGTGGACGTCCATGTACTTCGCCATCGCAGCATCCTCCGGACCGGTGGGACGCGTCCGACAGGCTGCCGAGCGGCCGGTCCTCCGTCGAGGGTAGCGGCTGCCTCGCCGGCGGTCGAGCCCCCTCACTCCGCGGCGCGCGCGGTCCGTGGCCGGTCGAAGGCGACGCCCCGGTCGCGGAGCGAGACCCAGGCGTCGTGGCCGACGACGAGGTGGTCGAGGAGCTCGACGTCGAGCAGCCGGCCGGCGGCGAGCGCCTCCGCCGTCAGGTGGAGGTCGTCCGGCGAGGGCGTCGGATCCCCACTCGGGTGGTTGTGGACGAGGATGACGCCGGCCGCGTCGAGGCGGACGGCGTCCCGGAACAGCTCGCCGACGCGAACGAGCGAGGCGCTGACGTTGCCGACGTAGACGGTGGTGACGCGGAGGACCACGTTCTTGGTGTTGAGGAGGACGACCCGGAGCTCCTCGCGCTCGAGGCGACCCATCTGGAGGACCAGCCGGTCGGCGACGTCGGACGGCGTCCGGACGGTCCACCGCCCCGCCGGCCAGTCGGCGAGGGAGCGCCGGCCGAGCTCGAAGGCCGCGACGAGCCGGGCCGCCTTCGCCGCGCCGACGCCCGGGATCGCGGCGAGCTCGAGCTCCGAGGCGCGGGCGAGACCGGTCAGGCCGTCGTGCCGGGCGATCGCGTCCTCGGCCAGGGCGACCGCCCCACGGCCGCGCGTCCCGGAGCCCCACACGAGCGCGACGAGCTCGGCCGCCGAGAGCCCGGCCGGTCCGCGCAGGGCGAGCCGCTCGCGTGGCCGCTCCGACGCCGGCAGCTCGAGGATGCGACGGGGCGCGGACTCGGCATCGAGCATCGGGTCTCCGGGCGGCCGGCGGAGGGGGATCGCTGGGGACGGGTGGCTGGGGGATGTCCCCGGACCCGGACGACGGAGCCCGCCGTTCTCCCCGCCATCCGGATCCGAGGACAGGACGAGACTAGCGAGCGGCGCTTCACCGCCGGTCGACCGCGACTCACCGCGGCCCGGGCGGCCGAGGGACCTGGCGGCCGCGGGGCCGGCCGGGCTACTGGCCGGCGATCGCCGCCACGAGGAGCGCGAGCACCGGCACCCCGTTGAAGGCCGCGTGGAGCCCGATCGCGGTCGACAGCGCCCCGCTCCGGACGAAGATCCAGCCGAGGGCCAGGGCGACAGGGATCCGGACGATGAACCCGAAGGCGGCCATCTGGAGCCCGGCCACGGCCGAGTCGGCCGACAGCGTCAGGACGTGGGCGATGGCGAAGAACAGCGCGCCCCGGACGATCGCCTGCCGTGCCGTCAGCCCGACGAGGGTGGAGCCGCCGGCCCCGGCGGGTCGCGGCCCGCGACCCCGGAGCCAGGCCGTCGTCGCGAAGCCGCGGAAGAAGAGCTCCTCGGCGATCGGCGCGACGATCGCCGCCGAGACGACGTTGAGGAGCGCCCCGCCGACCCCGCCGCCGGTCGGGAGCGGGCTCGACGGCGCCTCGAACCCGAGGCCGACGAAGATCGCCGCGATCAGCCCGGTCAGGACGACGAGCGGGACGCCGAACGCAGCCCCGGTCAGCAGCCGCCGGAGCGTCCCGGCATCGGGTCGGCGGACCCCCATCGCCGACCACGACAGCGCGTTCGTCCCGACGACGAGCAGCCGGATGAGCCCGACGTAGACCGCGGCGATCGCCAGCAGCCCGACGAGCGCGGCGACCGGCGAATCGAGCTCGACGCCGAGGATGCCCAGCGGGACCCCGAGGACGAGCTGGAGGAGGAGCGAGGCCGGCAGCACGGCCAGGAACACGAGGAACGGGCTCGGCCCGGTGTAGCCCGTCCAGCCGCGGGCCGGCCGCTCGATCGCCTGCGAGCCGGCTCCGGCGACGAGCCCGATCGCGAGGAGGACGAGCCCGACGACGATGACGACGAGCGAGGCCGCGGTGCCGCCGCCGACGAGCAGGCCGCCGGCGAAGAGGGCCGCCCCCATGATCGTCGCGACCCAGCCGACGACGAACAGCGCCGGCGCCCGGCGGCCCTCGATCGTGAACGTCGCCGCGCCGAGCGGCAGCGGCGGCTCCGCCGGGACGTCGAGCGGGTCGGGCGACGTCGGCTCGTCGTCGGTCGCGGAGGGGTGCGGCCCGGGGGTCGGGTCGGTCAACGCTCCGGGACCGCGTCGGCCGGGCCGATCGCGTCGGAGCTCGTCGGCCGGGGCGACCGCGGGCGCGCGGCGCTCGGGCTGCTCGTCCGGATCGAGGCCGCCCGGCCGGCTGCCGTCCGGCCGGGCGGGATCGCGGCAGGCTCCTGGCGGGCCGGCAGCGACTCGACCGGCGCCGGCCGCTCGAAGTCCTTGCCGCACCAGGCGCACAGCGACCAGTCGGTCCCGACGAGCTTGCCGCAGTTCGGGCAGACCCGGTTGAGGCGCGTCCTGCAGGTCGGGCAGATGATCCACTCCTCGTGGGTCCGCCGCTTGCAGGTCGGACAGGTGCGGACGAGCTCGACCTCGGCCAGCATCGCCTCCTCGGCCAGGTGCCGCTCGGCCGTCTCGGCGATCCGCTCCTGGGGCCGGACGATCCGGTAGACGATGACGCCGAGCAGGAAGAAGACCGGCGTGAACAGGATGATCATCGCCGCGGCGAGGTACGGGAGCACGGCGTTGGAGGTCCGGAGCTGGAGGTCGCGGAAGGCCCAGAACGCGGTCGCCAGCCAGATGACGACGAAGTACACGACGAACGCCTGGATGGCGAGCTGGATGATCGGGTTCTCGAAGAACTCGCCGATGGCGTCGAAGATGTCCTGGAAGTCCAACGTTCCGTCCTGCGCGGGGCGTCCCGCCGCACGTCCGGCGGCTTCGCCCGGCGCAGTGTAGCAGCGGCCCGGCTCAGCCCGGCGCGGCTCCCGTCCGGTGCCGGAGCACCTCGGCCGTCCAGAGCGCGGCACGCCAGGCCGCCGCGAGGGCCGCCAGCACGAGCGCGCCGAGCCAGGTGACGAGGAAGGCCACGAGCGCGAGGACCGCTGCGCCGACGTCGTCCCCCTCCCGGAGCCCGGTCCGGAGCGCCTCCCAGGACACGGCCGCCGCGGCGAGCGCCGGGGCGATGAGGCCGAACGTGCCGGCGAGGGCGAGACCGATCGTCAGGAGCGTCCCGACCGGGTGCCGGACGGCGTGGCCGAGCGCCTCGCCGAGGCCGCGGCCGACGCCCGTCCCGTCGATGACGACCCGCCGCGCGGCGATGCCGCCGAGCGCCTCGCCGAGCGCCCAGGCGACGACGACGGCGATGACCGCGACCGGCGAGGCGCCGACGACCCGGACGAGGATCGGGGTGGTCGCGTCGCCGGGCGACATCAGGACCCGGTAGACGGCATCGCCGACCACGACCGCGGCCCACGTCCCGACGACGAGCAGGGGCAGGTGGGCGAGGAGGCGGACGGCGAGGACCCGGCCGACGATCCCGCGGGTCCGCCGGCCGTGGTCCGGCAGCCGGCCATCGGGGGCGACCGAGCCGAGCGGGACCAGCCAGCCGTCGAGGTCCTCCGCGGTCCACCGGATGAGCGTCGCGTCGGTCGCCGCGCCGACGACCACCCCGAGCAGCCCGGCGGCCAGGACGATCCCCGCGCCCCCGGCGAGGAGGCCGAGGCGCTCAGCATCGGGCGTGCCGAGCGCGAGCGCGATGACGATCGGGCCGAGCGCGGTCGCCAGCCCGGCGTAGGTCGGCAGGACGATGATCGGCGCGGCGACGACGGCGAGCCCACCCCGGGCCAACCAGCCGGCGAGGCCGACGAGCCAGCTCCCGGGCCGCGCGACCGCGACGACCGTCGCGGCGGCGACCGCCGTCGGCCAGCCGCGGCCGGCGGTCGCCGGCCGGGTCACGGCACCGGGGTGCCGACGAGCTGCCCGAGCTCGACGAGGGCCTCCTCGACGAGCGCCATCTCCGCGCCGTACGTCGCGAAGTCGCCCCTGGTCAGCGCCTCCTGCGCGAGCTCGAAGTGGAGGTTCGCATAGGCGACGAGCGCCTGGACGTCGCCCGACGGCGGTGTCGGGACGGGACCGCTCGACGGCGAGGGGCCCGCGCTCGGCGTCGGCGTCGGGCTCGGCGTCGGCGTCGGGCTCGGCGATGGACCGGGTCCTGCCCCGTCGGCCTCGAGGAGCAGGTCGATCGCCTCGGCGAGCGAGTCCGCCCAGACGACCGAGGTCGGCGAGGCGAGGACGATCTTCTGGAACTCCGGGAACGACGACGCGGTCGACTGGAGATAGACCGGCTGGAGGTAGAGGATCGTCTCGGCGATCGGGACGACCAGCAGGTTGCCCCGGATGACCGAGCTGCCCGACTGGTTCCAGAGGGTGATCTGCGAGCTGATGATCGGGTCCTGGTCGATGAGCGCCTCGACCTGGGCGGGGCCGAAGATCGTCGTGTTCGATGGGAACTGGTAGTAGCGGACCTGGCCGTACTGCTCGCCGTCCATCCGGGCGGCGACCCAGGCGATCATGTTCGGCCGGCTCGTCGGGACCATCGGCTGGAGGAGCAGGAACTCGGGCTCGGTCTCGCCGGGCATCCGCATGTAGACGTAGTAGGCCTCGGCGGGCAACGACTGGTCGCTGCCGGTGGCGACCGGGACCGTCCACAGGTCGTCGCGCTGGAAGAACGTCAGCGGGTTCGTCACGTGGTACCGGCCGAACATCCGGGTCTGGACGTTGAACTGCTCCTCGGGCACCCGAAGATGGCGGGACAGGTCCTCGGGCAGCGCCTCGAACGGCTGGAAGACCCCGGGGAAGACCCCTTCGTAGGCCCGCAGGATCGGGTCCGTCGGGTCGGCGGCGTAGAACGTGGTCGTCCCGTCGTAGGCGTCGACGACGATCTTGACGCTGTTCCGGATGTAGTTGAACGGCTGGCCGCCGAGGTTCGAATCCGACAGCTCGGAGTCGGGGAAGAAGTACTCGGCGTTCGGGAACCGGTCGCTCGTCGTGTAGGCGTCCTGGACGTAGACGAGCCCCCCGTCGTCGGTCACGACGAGATAGGGGTCCTTGTCGAAGCGCAGGAAGGGGGCGATCCGCGGCAGCCGGTCGCCGAGCGCCCGGTGGAACAGGAGCTGGCTCTCGTTGGTGACCTGGTCGCTGATGAGCAGGTTGAGGTCGCGGAAGCGCAGCGCGAAGACGAGCTTGGTGAGGGTCGTGTCGAGCCGGATCCCGGTGTCGCCGGTCCAGCGGTAGCTCGTCCCGGTGTCGTCGCCTTCGTCCGCTGCCTGGCCGGACGGATAGTCGAACTCGTCCTGGCGGGCGCCGAGGATGACGTAGTCGGACTGGACCTCGCCGAAGTAGATCCGCGGCTGGTCGACCTCGGGCGCGCCGTTCGTCGAGACCGGCGGCAGGTCGCGGATCCAGAGGCGTGGCTGGCCCTGGCTCTGGACCTCGTTCACCGGGACCATGACGAGGCCGATGCCGTGGGTGTAGATGATCTTCTGGTTCAGCCAGTTCTGGGCGATCCGCGACCGCGACAGGTCGAGCTCGCGGGCCGAGAGCATGACCTGTCGGAGCTCGTCCCCGACAACGTAGCGATCGACGTCGACGTCGACGAAGTCGTAGTACTGGCGGACGGTCTGGAGCTGGTCGATCGTGTCGCCGAGCGGCCGGTAGTCCCACAGCCGGGCGTTGCCGAACGTCGGGCCCTCGGCCCGGATCGTCTCCTCGCTCAGCGGGGCGTCGCCGTTGTAGTCGCGCTTGTCCCAGTCGTCGAGCTCGTAGGCGAGCCGGGTCATGTCGATGTTGTTCTGGATGTACGGCGCCTCGTTCGCGTACGGGTCGGGCGCGACGACGAAGCGCTGGACGAGCTCGGGGTAGACCGCCCCGACGAGCACCGAGGCGCCGAGCCAGACGACGATCGCCCCGCCGAGCGGCCAGAGCATCTTCGTGAACGCGCCGCCGACGAGGAGCGCCGCGGCGAGGGCGGCGATGATCGTCAGCAGGTCGAAGGCGAAGAAGCGGGCCGCCTCGTCGGTGTACCCGACGCCGGTCGCGACGCCGTTCGAGGCGTAGACCAGCTCGAACTTGTCGAGCTGATAGCCGGCCGCGACCGACAGCAGGTAGAGGCCGCCGAGGACCCCGAGGTGGACCCGGACCGGCGTCGTGAAGTCGAGGCCGCCGCGGAGCGCCCCGACGAGGTAGCGCGCCCCGGCGACGAGGAGCGCCGCGAGGACGACCGCGTTGAGGAGCGACTGGGCGAAGCGCAGGAACGGGAGGTCGAACAGGAAGAAGCCGATGTCGCGGCCGAAGATCGGGTCGACGTCGGGCGGCCCGGCCGGCGCGAACGGCACCTGGTTCTGCCAGAGGAGGAGCGTCTCCCAGCCGGAGGCGGCGGCGCCGGCGATCCCGAGGGCGACGAGGACGGCGACGCCGGCGATGATGGCCGTCGCGAACGGGGTCAGGTCGGGGATCTCGGGACCCTCAACGACGACCCGCGGGCCGGGTGTCCGGCCGGGCGGCCGGCCGCGCATCCAGGGGTTGTCGCGCTCCTGCGCCTCCCGGGCCGATTCGGCCATCCGGTCGAACCAGCCGCGGAGCGACGGGCCGCTCTCGCTCGGCGGCGGCGCGAGCCGCCCGGCGAACCACAGGTCGACGAGGAGGACGACGAGGGCGATGGCGAAGGCCCCGACGAACAGCCAGAACTCGGTCCCGACCCGGGTCCAGAAGACGGTCTCGAAGCCGACGCTCCGGTACCACATCGCGTCGGTGACGAGGTCGATGCCGGGTCCGGCGAAGAAGAGCAGCGCGATGAAGATCGCGAAGCCGATCCCGAACGCGACCAGGCGCCGGGTCGACGGCGGCCGGATCCCGCCGTCCTCGGGGGGTCGGGGGCGCGCGGGCGACTCGTCGTCGCCGTCCGCGTCGCTCGGATCGCGGTCGCCGTCGCCGGTCGGCGGCGCGCCGGGGTCGCGGCCCTCCGCCTGGGCCTGCTTGCGGCGGAGCTCTTCCATGAACTCGTCGAACATGTCGCGCATCGCCCCGCCAGTCTACCCGTGGCGGGGTTCAGCGGCGCCCGAGGCCCTCGACGGCCCGCCGGAACCCGGCGAGGACGGCCTCGGCGAGCGCCGTCGCGGACATCGCCGCGGCGCGGGCCGGCTCGAACTTGAAGCCCGCCCGGATGACCGCCGGCGTCCGCCACGGTCGGCCCGGGTCATCGGGTGGGGCGACCGGCGCGAGGCGGATGCAGAGCCGGCCGTCCTCCTCGAGGATCAGCCCCGACAGCGCCCCGGCGAGCATCGGACCGAGCCGCAGCAGCGGCGGGTCGGGTGGGGGCCCGACGGCCGGCGCGAGCTCGCGGAAGCGGCAGATCCCCGCCTCGTCGCCGGCCCACAGGACGGCGAGCCACCAGCCGTCGACCTCGGTCGGCCGGGTCAGCGCGACGAGGCCCTCGCCCGCACCGAGCCGGATCGGGATGGGTGGCAGGAAGGGCGCGCCGGGTGGCGGGAAGCGCTCGGCGGCGGCGGGGTCGGGCACCCCGGCAGGATACCCGGCGCCCGCGTCAGGCCGGGTCGGCGGGACCGTCGGCGGGCGGAGCGTCGGATGGGGCGGCGGCGTCGGACACCGCGTCGGCCGCGGGGGCGGTGGCCTCGGCCGCCGCGCCGGCGTCGGCGCTGGGCGCGCGGGCGGCTGCGTCGGTGGGCTCGTCGTAGCCGCGGGCCGCGAGCTCGCGCTCCTCGGGCGATTCGACGAGGGCGTCGGTCCGGCGATCGGTCCCGAGGACCGCGTTCACCGCCCGCTGCGCGGTGGCGGTGTCGCCGGCGTCGGCGGCGGCGATCGCGACGTCGGTCACCCGCGCCTCCGCGTCGGCGGATCGCTGAGCGAGCTCGGCCTCGATCCGGAGCCGCTCCATCTCGAGGAGCACGTCGCCCGACGGTGGCGCGAGCGCCTCGGCCGAGGCGAGCGGTGCCGCCGCCTCGTCGATGTCGGCGCCCGTGATCCACGCGACGAGGCGGTTGCGCGGCCGCTGCGGCGCGCGCGTCCCCTCGATCACGGCGAGCGGGTCGATCGCCGTCAGCCCCGGCAGCGACTGGTCCGTCGCGCCATGGAGCGAGGCTCCGCAGGACGGGCAGGTCGCGGCATCGGTCGTCGTGAGCTCGGCGGAGCACCACGGGCAGCGAGCGAGGTCGCCCCCGGTCGTCGTCTGGTCGGCCATGGCGGCTACTGTAGCGGCTCGACCCGGCCGCGGGATAGCCCGTTCGTCAGGGGTCGGGCGACGACGGTCCGCGGCCCGCCCTCCGCCGCGGCGCACCGGGACCGTCCCTCGGCGTCCCCGGCCGCACCGCCGGTCCCTAGCCGCGGACGAGGAAGAGCTGGACCTCGAGGATCCCGTCGTCCTCGACGGACACGACGATCGGCGCGCTCGGCATCGACACGCCGAAGTCGCTGAAGACGACGGGGATCGACCCGACCACGACGACCGTCTCGCCGACGAGCCGTCCCTCGAGCGGGAACTCGACCGACCGGGTCACGCCGTGGATCGTCAGGTCGCCCCTGGCGGTGGCGGTGAACGTCTGGCCCTCGGCCGGCACCGTCCCGAGGTCGAGCGGCTCGGCCAGGACGAAGGTCGCCGTCGGGAACGTGTCCGTCTCGAGCGAGCGCTGGATCGCGTCGTCGCGACGGGTCCGGTCGCTGACGATCCGGGTCAGGTCGACCTCGATGGCCGCAGCGGTGAGGGTCGAGCCGGCGAAGTCCAGCGAGCCCGTCACGCCCGGCGTCCGGCCGACGGCTGTCGTCGAGCCGATCCCCTGGCCGAGGATCTCGTCGACGCGGAAGCCGGCCCAGGTGCTGCTGAAGTCCTCGAACGAGCCGGTCTCGGTGTCGACCACCCAGGTCCCGTCGAGCCCGTCAGCCGGAGCCGACGACGCATCGGGCGACGCGGCCGGGGTGGCATCCGGCGAGGCCGACGCCCCGGCGTCGCTCGAGGCGGCCGGCGAGGCGACGATCGAGGCGGCCGGCGAGGCGGCGCCGCCGGCAGCATCGTCGAGGTCGACGGGCGGCGGCGCGTCACCGGCGAGGAACAGGAACCAGATCGCGGCGCCGGCGACGACGGCCGCGGCGACAGCGGCCAGGGCGACCCAGGGCCAGCGGCGGCGGGCGGGAGTGCTCGTGGTCATGCTGTCGATACCTCCGGGCGGGATACGGCCGCCGGGCGGCGGCGGATCTCGGAGACGGGCCGGTAGAAGGTGATGAGCCTAGCGACCGCGGCTGGGTGTCACCTGTGAGCTGCTCACTCCCACTCGATCGTCGCCGGCGGCTTGCTGCTGATGTCGTACACGACCCGGTTGACGCCGGGCACCTCGTTGACGATCCGCGAGCTGATCTTGGCGAGGACGTCGTAGGGCAGCTTCGCCCAGTCGGCGGTCATCCCGTCCTCCGAGGTCACCGCCCGGATGGCGACGACGTTGGCGTACGTCCGCCCATCGCCCATGACGCCGACGCTCCGGACCGGGGTCAGGATCGCGAACGACTGCCAGACGCTCCGGTAGAGCCCCGCCGCCTTGATCTCGTCGATGACGATCCAGTCGGCGTCGCGGAGCGTGTCGAGCCGCTCGGCGGTGACCTCGCCGATGATCCGGATCGCGAGCCCGGGGCCGGGGAAGGGCTGGCGATGGACCATCGCCTCGGGCAGCCCGAGCGCGAGCCCGACGAGGCGGACCTCGTCCTTGAACAGGTACCGGAGCGGCTCGATGAGCTGGAACCGGAGGTCGGCCGGCAGCCCGCCGACGTTGTGGTGGGTCTTGATCTTCTGGGCGGTCTTCGTCTCGGGCGCGGTGGATTCGATGACGTCGGGGTAGAGCGTGCCCTGGGTGAGGAAGTCGATCCGGCCGAGCCGGGCGGCCTCCTCCTCGAAGACCCGGATGAACTCGTCGCCGATGATCCGCCGCTTCTGCTCGGGATCGATGACACCGGCCAGCCGGGCGAGGAACCGCTCGCGCGCGTCGACCATGACGAGCCGCATCCCGAGGTTCGCCTCGAACGTCGCCCGGAGCAGCTCCGATTCACGCTTCCGCATCAACCCGTGGTCGACGTAGATGCAGGTCAGCCGGTCGCCGACGGCCCGGTGGACGAGCGCGGCGGCGACCGCGCTGTCGACGCCGCCCGAGAGGGCGCAGATGACCTTGCCATCGGAGCCGGTCTCGGCCGCGTGCCGGTCGACCCGGTCGCGGATCTCGGCGACGGTCGACTCGACGAAGTTCGCCGGGGTCCAGCTCGGCTCGATGCCGGCGATCCCGGTCACGAAGTTGCGGAGCACCTCTCGGCCGCGCGGCGTGTGGACGACCTCGGGATGGAACTGGATCCCGAACAGGCGCCGCTCCGGGGCGGCGAGCCCGGCATACGGCGTCGAGTCGGTCTGGGCGGTCGCGTGGAAGCCCTCGGGCAGCCGGGTGATCGAGTCGCCGTGGCTCATCCAGACCGGCTGCTCGCGGTCGAGCCCGTCGAACAGCCCGTCGTCGCGGGTCAGCCGCACGGTCGCCGGGCCGTACTCGCGCTTCGCGGCCGGCAGGACGTCGCCGCCGAGCTCGATCGCCATGAGCTGGGCGCCGTAGCAGATGCCGAGGACGGGGATCCGGCCGCTCCAGATCGACGCATCCGGCCGGGGGGCGCCGGGGTCATAGACGGAGTCCGGGCCGCCCGAGAGGATGATCGCCCGGACCCCGCGGCGCTCGAGCTCGGCAAGCGGCGTGTCGTGCGGGAGGAGCTCCGAGTAGACGTCGAGCTCGCGTACCCGGCGGGCGATGAGCTGGGCGAGCTGGCTGCCGAAGTCGAGGACCGCGACCGTCCCCGGGCTGGGCGCGCTGGCGGCGACCGGCGGGCGGTCGGCCGGGGTCCGCTCCGGGGCCGGGGCGTCGAGGGCGACCTCGAGGTAGGCCTCGACCTCGGCGTCGTCGGGGGCGAGGACGCGATGGCCGGCGTTGGCCGGCTCGCCGTGGACGGTCTTGCCGCGCTCCGGGCGCCCGCCCGGTCTCTCCGTCCCGGTCGGGGTCACCTCGGCCGATCGCCCATCGGCCGGCGCCGCCGAAGCCGGCGTGCCACTCGCAGACTCGTCCCCTGCCTGTCCCTGGTCCGTCGTCGCCAGTCCCTGGTCCGTCGCTTCCGTCACCCTCGCTCCCGTCTCCCGGCTGCGCTGGCTGCCAAGGATACCGGGCCGGACCCCGCCCTCGGGCTGGGCCAGGGAGCGAGCGCGTCGGGCCGCGACGACCGATCCTGTGCCGGGTCGGCGGCGCGGCCGGCGCCGTCGTCGGCAGCGCCGGACCTGCCACGTTCACGTCACGTGGGCGCCGGACGCGGTCGACGGTCGGGGCCGTGAGATCCGCGGGAGCCGACGGATCGGCCCGAGCGTGACCGCTCGTCGGCACGTGGCCGCGGGCAGCCGGATGTTCGCCATGGTGAGCGCTCGACGACGTGCCGGCGGCCGCTCTCGGCAGAGTGCCCACCTGGTGTGAGCGCGGTTGATCACGCCTGCCGGGGTCGTTCGGCGAGCCCGTTTCGGGCGGTGACGACCATCACGCCGGAGAGCGTGCGAGGCGCGGACTCGGCCGACATGTCCGGTCACGCCCATGCCACGTGAATACGGGCAGGATCGCGCCGCGCACGGAGGGTCGCGCCGCGCACGGAAGATCGCGCCGCGCACGCGGATGGGGCGAGCCCGCCCCGGCGCCGCCCCTCGGGGCGCCGGCCCGGTGCATACTCGGGCGGCGCCGGGGGACCGCATCCCGGGAGACCTGAGGATCGCCATGGCGAAGACGAAGGCCGAGCAGGCCGAGCAGAGCGTCGAGCTGGCCGACGTGTGGCCGGATCCGCCGGTCGAGGAGATCGGGTCGCCCGTCCGGACCCTCCCGAACAAGGTCTACCTGCGCGAGCTCGCGACCCTCCAGGTCGAGCTCGTGAAGCTCCTCGAGTGGATCAAGCACGAGGGCCTCAAGGTCGTCGTCATCTTCGAGGGACGGGACGCCGCAGGCAAGGGCGGCGCGATCAAGACGATCAGCCTCACCCTCAACCCGCGCTATTGCCGGGTCGTCGCCCTCGGCACGCCGACCGAGCGCGAGAAGACCCAGTGGTACTTCCAGCGCTACGTCGCCCATCTCCCGGCGGCCGGTGAGATGGTCCTGTTCGACCGGAGCTGGTACAACCGGGCCGGCGTCGAGCGGGTGATGGGCTTCTGCACCGACGAGGAGTACCGGGCCTTCCTGCGCGACTGCCCGGAGTTCGAGCGGATGCTGGTCCACTCCGGGGTCATCCTCGTCAAGTACTGGTTCAGCGTCAGCGACGCCGAGCAGGAGCGCCGCTTCCAGAGCCGGCTCGAGGACCCGACCAAGCGCTGGAAGCTCAGCCCGATGGATCTCGAGTCACGGTCGAAGTGGGTCGAGTACTCCCGGGCGAAGGACGAGATGTTCGCCTACACCGACATCAAGCAGGCGCCCTGGTACGTCGTCAACGCCGACAACAAGAAGCGGGCCCGGCTCAACGTCATCCACCACCTGCTGAGCCTGATCCCGTACGAGGACCTGACGCCCGAGCCGATCGTCCTGCCGGTCCGCCAGGAGGACAAGGGCTACGTCCGGCCGCCGATGACGGACCAGACGTTCGTGCCCGAGGTCTACTGACCGAGGTCCGCCGGAGCGCCGCGGCCGGACGAGGCCTGGCGGGAGCGCGGTCGGCGGCCCGGTCGGCGGTCGGGCCCTATCGGCCTCGCTGCCAGGACTTGCCCTCGGTCGCGACCGACGGGGCATAGACCATCTCGACCGCCTGCATCTCGACGATGCTGCGGGCCCCGAGGGCGGCCATCGACTGGCGCAGGGCGCCGATGAGGTTCTCCGATCCGTCGGTCACGCGCGCCGGGCCGAACAGGATGCGCTCGAGCGAGCCGGTCGTCCCGACCCGGATCCGGGTCCCCCGCGGCAGGACCGGCGACGGGGCCGCCATCCCCCAGTTCGTCCCGCGGCCGGGGGCCTCCTCGGCCCGGGCGAGCGGCGAGCCGAGCATGACGACGTCGGCCCCGGCCGCGATGGCCTTGGCGAGCTCGCCGCCGCGCCGCATGCCGCCGTCGGCGACGACCGGGACGTAGCGTCCGGTGTCGCTGCGGTACGCATCCCGGGCCGCGGCGACGTCGCTGATCGCCGTCACCTGCGGGACGCCGATGCCGAGGACCTCGCGGGTCGTGCAGGCGGCACCGGGGCCGACGCCGACGAAGACGGCCGCCGCGCCCTGCTCCATGAGCTGGTAGGCGGCCTCGGCGTTCGTCGTGTTGCCGACGGCGACCGGGATCGGCATGTACCGGGTGAACTCCGAGAGCTCGAGCGGGTCGTAGCCGGTCGCGAGGTGGCGGGCGCTGCTGACCTGGCTCTGGACGAGGAAGACGTCGGCGCCGTGCTCGGCGCAGAACGGGCCCCAGCGGCGGGCGGCGGATGGGGTCGCGGCGACGACGACCGGCGAGCCGGCGGCCTTGAGGTCGGCCAGTCGCTCGGCGACGAGGTCCTCGCGGATCGGCGCCTGATAGGCCTCGGTCAGCGCGGCCTGGACCTCGTCGTCGGGCGCGGTCGCGATCCGCGCGAGGACGGCCACGGGATCGTCGTAGCGGCCCTGGACACCCTCGAGATTGAGGACCGCGGCGCCGCCGAGCCGGGCGAGCTCGCCGGCGAGCCGGACGTCGACGACCGCGTCCATCGCCGAGGCCAGGACCGGGATCGCGAGCGGCAGGCCGCAGAAGACCTGGCCGAGCTCGACGTCCGACGGCTCGACGGTGCTCGTGCCCGGGGCGAGCGAGACGTCGTCGAAGCCGTACGTCGGGCGGAGCCCGTCGACCTTCGAGCGGAAGTGGCGCCGTGG
>CAZABC010000006.1:0-42966 GCA_964483405.1 uncultured Anaerolineaceae bacterium | reverse complement strand
CGAGGCCGCCCGCGGCCCTACGGGACGATCCGCTCGCCGTCGAGCGTCGTCTCGAGCCAGCGCGATCTCGCCCGATCGACCGGCAGCTCGACCACCCGCTCGATCGCCTCGCGGTAGGCCGGCCAGACCGCCAGCCGGATCGCCTCCGCCGGGACGGCCCAGCGTGCGCCGTCGTGCTCGTCGGAGATCGTCGGCTCGACGCCGGGGCGGACCTCGGCCGAGAAGACGACCTCGGCCAGCACGGCGTCGACGCCCGGCCAGTGGAACAGGCTCACGAGATCGAGGTCGTAGAAGCGCTCGACCTCGGTCGGCCCGAAGCCGGTCTCCTCGGCCAGCTCCCGAGCGGCCGCCGTCGCGACCCGCTCGCCCGGCTCGATCGAGCCGGTGACGCACTGCCACAGGCCGGCCAGCTGGCGACCGGGGCCACGGCGGAGGAGGAGGATCTCGAGACTGGCGGGGTCGGCGGGGTCGCGGAGCCGCCAGACCCAGACGGCCACGAGATCAGGTCGAAGGGGCATCGGGCTCACGGGGTGGGGGAGAACGCCGATCGGCGGCCGGCCCGACCAGCGTTGTCGCGATCGCCTCGAGCTGCTCGAGATGCATCAGGTCGTGGACGCCGGCGAAGAGGAGCCACTCGCCGCAGCGGAGCGTGCCGACGAGCGGGTGATCGAGCGGGCAGGGGTCGGTCTCGTGGCCGGCGACCGCCCGTGCGGCGCGCTCGACGAGCCGCTGCGAGGTCGCCAGCCGGGCAAGGAGTCGATCGCGGGTCGCGTCGGCCGGCCCGGGCAGGCCAGGCACGACCGTCGGGGCGTCGGCCGGCCAGCGGCCCTGGGCGGCGAGCGAGGCGGCCATCGTGAGCCCGGCCCGCGACTCGGCGGTGTGGCCGAGGGCCTCGGCGACGGTCCAGTCGCCCTCGCCGCCGGGCAGCGTGAAGGCTTCGTCCGGCAGCCGCTCGACGACCGCCGCAAGCGCGGCCGCCGTGGCCGCCAGCTGGGTCGCGACCGCCGGTGCGGTCCCCTGCCCCGCTCGACGCCGCACCTCGCGCCGCAGGGCGAGCGGGCGACCCTCGTCGAGCGCTCGCCAGCAGGCGACGACGTCGGGTGCGTCGGGCTCGAGCGTGGTCAGCCAGGCGGGCATCGCGGTCGGGGGTCGGACGCCGGGCCGGTCGGTCAGATCCGCTCGAAGCGCTCGACGGGGACGACGAAGACCGTCGCGCCGCCGACCTCGACCTCGAGCGGGTAGGGCATGAAGAACTCGCCCGGCTCCATGATCGGCGGCATCGGGTTGACGACCTGGGTCCGCGACACGCAGGTCTCGCGGACGATCGAGAGGACCTCGTCGACCTGCTCGTCCTCGACGCCGACGATGATCGTCGCGTTCGACTGGCGGAGGAAGCCGCCCGACGAGTGCAGCCGCGTCGCGCGGAACTCGCGATCGAGCAGCAGGTCGACGAGCGGGCCGGCGTCCTCGTGGTGGACGATGGCGACGACGAGCTTCACGCGGCGAGTATAGGCGGCCACTCCAGTCCCCTCGGCGGGTCATCGTCGCGTCAGGCGGGACGCCGACCCCTTCCGGGCCGGGGCTCGCGGGCCTAGCATCCGCCCCGACCGGACCGGACGGGACCGGACCGTCCGCGACCGCACCGCATCGACCACGCTCGGAGGGCCCCGTGTCGACCGATCCCACCCATGACCCGCGGCCGATCGGCGTGATGGTCGCCGGCGCCGCGGCCGTCGCCCGGGCCGAGACCGCCGAGGCGGCGATCGGCGCGATCCTCGGCGACGCGTCGGCCGTCGTCGGCGCCCAGCTCGGGGCGGTCTTCGTCCAGGATCCAGAAGCCGGCGACCTCCAGCTCGTCGGTGCCGTCGGCTTCTCCGACGAGGCGCTCCCCGGGTTCGCCGCGGAGGTCGCCGACGACCCGGGCCACCCGATCGCTCGTGCCGCGGCGACGATGACCCGGTCCATCGGCCGGGTCGGCCAGCGACCCGATGGCGCGACGATGACCGGCGTGGACCTGCCACTCGTCGTCACCCGCGACGGGATCGACCAGTCGCTCGGGGTCGTGTCGTTCGGCTGGCATGGTCGGCGCGAGATCGACGCGAACACCGCGACCCTGCTCGGCGGGGTCGCCGACCTGCTTGCTGCAGCCGTCGATAGGGCTCGCCTCGCCTCGCTCGTCCACGAGCGCGCCGAGTGGTTCGA
Organism: uncultured Anaerolineaceae bacterium; assembly: GCA_964483405.1. Classification (GTDB taxonomy): domain Bacteria; phylum Chloroflexota; class Limnocylindria; order Limnocylindrales; family CSP1-4; genus CAZABC01. The sequence goes on along the minus strand of CAZABC010000006.1, from coordinate 40,764 downwards.
GCGGCTCTCACAGACCGACCCGCTCACCGGTCTCGCGAACGCCCGGACGCTCGCCCGGGTGCTCGAGCTCGAGCTCGCCCGGGCCGGCCGACAGGGCGGCGAGGTGTCGGTGGCGATCTTCGACGTCGACGGGTTCGGCGGGCTGAACGAGCGCGAGGGCCGGGCCGCCGGCGACGATGCACTCCGACGGGTCGCCGAGGTCCTGGGCGCGTCGGTCCGCCTCGTCGACACGATCGCCCGGACCGGCGCCGACGAGTTCGTCGTCGTCGCCCCGGGGTCCGCCGGCGTCACGGTCGCTCGGCGGATCGCCGACGGCGTCTCGGCGATCGAACGGGAGGGCGCCACGCCTCTGTCGGTGACGACCGGCGTCGCCACGTTCCCCGCCGACGGCGGCTCGTCGGCGGAGCTGCTCGGCGCCGCCCGGGCCGCGCTCGACGCCGCCCGGGCCTAGCCGCCCGGGCATCCCCGCGCGGGCATCGCCCGGTCGGTCAGCTTCGGGCGCGAGCCCCCCGTCGGCCGGCGTCGGTCTCGCGCGTCCCGGCGACCCGGTCCCGTCGGCCGGCCGGACTTGCGGCAGATGCAAGATTGCGACCGAAGAACGATCGTGGCGCCGACTCCGGAGGCCTTGCGGCGGCCGCCGTGACCGCTGGGCCCATGCACGACCGCTCCGGCACCCTCGTCCGATGCGCGCGACGCATGGAGCGCGTCAGAGCTGGTCGTGTCGGTCGGCCGGTCGAGGCCTGTCCACCGTCGGACGGACCTCGTCGGGCGCCGCGCCCGGCTCCGCCGCCTCCGGGTCGGTCGCACTTCTGCGTCTGACGCAAGTCCGGCGGTGCGGGCCGGTCAGGGGCGCGGATCGGCCGCGGCTCACGGATGACCCGATCGGCCGCGGGTCACGGGTCGCTGGCGGCCGGTCAGGGGCATGGATCGGCCGCCAGCCGCGGATCTCAGGTCGCGGATCGGCCGTCTGGCGGGCCGCGAGCCGTCAGCCTGCTGGCCGGCGAGCCGGCTCAGCTGCCAAGCCGGGCTCCGAGCGACGGCAGCCGCGAGCGCACGGTCGCGACGACCTCGCCGAATACGGCATCCGCGGCCGGGGTCGCGTCGACCACGGCGAACCGGCCGGGCTCGGCCGCCGCGAGGCCGAGATAGCCGTCGCGGACCCGCCCGTGGAAGGCACGGTCGAAGCCGACCTCGAACCGGTTGCGATCGGCGGCCGCCTTGCGCGCGAGGCCGACCTCCACCGGCAGGTCGAGGAGGATCGTCAGGTCGGGGACGAGCCCGCCGGTCGCGAAGCGCTGGATCGCGCGGAGCTCGTCGACGGCGAGCCCCCGGCCGAAGCCCTGGTAGGCGAGCGTCGAGTCGGCGTGGCGAGCGTCGATGACGAGCTCGCCCCGCTCGACGCCGGGCCGGACGACCTCGTCGACGAGCTGCGCCCGCGAGGCGCTGAAGAGGAGCGCGTCGGCCCGCGGCGAGATCAGCTCGTTCGTCGAGGCAGCCCCGAGGAGGATCTCCCGGATCCGCTCCCCCGCCCACGTCCCGCCCGGCTCGCGGGTCAGGGTCACGGTGACGCCCGCCGCCCGCGCCGCCGCGGCGAGGCGTTCCGCCTGGACCGTCTTGCCGGTCCCGTCGCCGCCCTCGATCGTCACGAACCAGCCGCGCTCGCCCATGCCGGGAGTGTACGAGCGACCGGGCCCCAGTGGGCCACCCGGGCCCAGGTGGGTGGCCGGACCAGGCGACCCGGGCCCCGGTGGGCTGCCGGGCCCCGGCCGGGCCCCAGTGGAGTACCGGGCCACGCCGGGCCCAGGTGGGCGCCGCGCGCGGGAGCGCTCGGCGGCGGCCCGGCCCATCCTGCTACGCTCCCCTTCGATGCGAGACCTCACCGACCGCGCCCTGGACACCGCCACGGCGCGCGGGGCGTCATACGCCGACGCCCGGATCGTCCGCCGCCTCGAGGAAGGGATCACCGTCAAGACCGGCCGGGTCGAGGGCGTGTCCTCGGGCGAGAGCGAGGGCGTCGGGATCCGCGTCCTCGTCGACGGCGCCTGGGGGTTCGCGAGCACCCACCGCGTCGAGCCCGGCGAGATCGAGCGGATCGCCGCGGAGGCCGTCCGGATCGCCAAGGCGAGCGCGACCGCGCTGCGGACGCCGGTCCGGCTCGACGACCGACCGCCCGCCCACGGCACCTACGAGACGCCGATCGAGGTCGACCCGTTCGCCCTTCCACTCGAGACGAAGATCGCCGACCTCGTCGCCGCCGACGACGCGATGCGGCGGGTGAAGGGCCTCGCCTTCACCGAGTCGGTCTACGGGGCCCAGCGAGAGTGGAAGACGTTCGCCGCGAGCGACGGGAGCTTCACCGAGCAGGTCATCACGCATGTCGGAGCGGGTATCGAGGCGAACGCCGTCGAGGGCTCCGACCACCAGCGCCGGACCTGGCCCGACGCCGGCGGCGGCTGGCAGGGCGCCGGCTACGAGTACATCCGCTCGCTCGACCTCGCCGGTCGGGGCGAGGCGCTCGCCGACGAGGCGGTCGCGCTCCTGTCGGCGCCGCAGTGCCCGTCGGGCCGCTTCACGATCGTCCTCGACCCGTCGCAGCTCTACCTCCAGATCCACGAGAGCTGCGGCCACCCGACCGAGCTCGACCGGGTCTTCGGGACCGAGGCGAGCTACGCCGGGACGAGCTTCCTGACGACCGACAAGCTCGAGTCGGGCTTCCGCTACGGCTCGGACCTCATCGACATCGTCGCCGACGCGACCGCGCCCGGCGGGATGGGCACGTTCGGCTGGGACGACGAGGGCGTCGCGGCGCAGGCGGTGCCGCTGGTCAGGGAAGGCATCTTCGTCGGCTATCTCTCGAGCCGCGAGACGGCGCCACGGATCGGGCGGACCTCCGGCGGAGCGATGCGGGCCGACGGCTGGAACCGGATCCCGCTCATCCGGATGACGAACATCAACCTCCTGCCGAAGCCCGGGATGTCGCTCGAGGAGATCGTCGCCGACACCGACGACGGCCTCTACCTCTCCTCGAACCGCTCCTGGTCGATCGACGACCGCCGCCTCAACTTCCAGTTCGCGACCGAGGTCGCCTACGAGATCAAGGGCGGCAAGCTCGGCCGCCTCTACCGGAACCCGACGTACACCGGGATCACGTACGAGTTCTGGCGCTCGTGCGACGCCGTCGGCGACGAGCGGAGCTACCGGATGCTCGGCACCCCGAACTGCGGCAAGGGCGAGCCGGGCCAGACCGGCCACGTCGGCCATGCCGTCTCCGGCGCCCGGTTCCGCGACGTCCAGGTCGGGGTGGGCAAGTGGTGAGCCGGCCATGAGCGCCCACGAGCCGGCGGCCACGCTCCGGATCGCCGAGACCGCGCTCGGGCACGCGGAGCACTCGGGCGCCGACGAGGCCGAGGTCCTCGTCATGGCCGAGGACGCCGCGCTGACCCGGTTCGCCAACAGCGAGATCCACCAGAACGTCGCCGAGACGAACGTCGCGGTCAACGTCCGGGTCGCCTTCGGCCGGCGCGTCGGCGTCGCGTCGACCAGCCGCGTCGACGCCGACGGGCTGCGGCGGGTCGCCGAGGTCGCGGCCGCGATCGCCCGGGCGTCGGCCGAGCTCGAGGACTGGGCCGGGCTGCCGGCCCCCGGGCCGATCCCGGAGGTCCCGGCCGCCTTCAGCGCGGCGACCGCCGCGGTCACCCCGGAGCTGCGCGCCGAGGGGGTCCGGGCCGTCATCGCCGCCGCGGACGCCGCCGGCGTCGTCGCCTTCGGGTCGTTCTCGACCGGCATCGAGACGACGGCCGTCGCGAGCTCGCGGGGCATCCGGGCCGCGGCCGCGAGGACGTCGTCGCAGCTGCTGACCGTCACGATGGGACCCGACGGCGGGACGGGCTATGCCGAGGCCTGCGCCGTCAACGCCACGACGATCGACGCGGCGGCGCTCGGGCGCGAGGCGGCCGAAAAGGCCCGCGCGTCGGCGAACCCGATCTCGATCGAGCCCGGCGACTACCCGGTCGTCCTCGAGCCGTACGCCGTCGTCGACCTCCTCGACATGCTCGGCTACCTCGGGCTCAACGCCCTCGCGGTCGAGGAGGACCGCTCGTTCTACGAGCCGGGCAGGCGGATCGGCAGCGAGCTCGTGACGATCGTCGACGACGGCGCCGACCCCGCCGGTCTGCCGATGGCCTTCGACTACGAGGGCGTCGCGAAGGAGCGGGTGACGCTCGTCGAGGGCGGCGTCTGCCGCGACGTCGTCTACGACGCCCAGACGGCGGCCCGCGCCGGCCGGCGCTCGACCGGGCACGGCCTCCCCGCCCCGAACCCGTACGGGCCGTTCCCGCTCAACATGGTCATGACGCCCGGCGAGGCGACGACCGACGAGCTCGTCGGCGGGCTCGAGCACGGGCTGCTCGTCACCCGCTTCCACTACACCAACCCGGTCCACCCCAAGCTCGCCATCGTCACCGGGATGACCCGCGACGGGACGTTCCTCGTCGAAGGCGGCCGGATCGTCGGGCCCGTCCGGAACCTCCGCTACACGCAGAGCTACCTCGACGCGCTCGCCGGGGTCGAGGCGGTCGGCCGCGAGCGACGGACGCTGAAGGGGTTCCTCGGCGGCTCTGTCGTGCCGGCGGTGCGGATCGCCGGCTGGACCTTCACCGGGGCCACCGATCACTAGGTCGCGGCGGCGGACCGGCCGGAACGGAGCCCGCCGGCATGGACTCGGCCGGCAGGGCTCGGTACGATCGGCCGGTGAGGCGGTCCCGGTGAGCTGGCAGGTCGCGGTCGAGCTGGTCCACGTCCTCGGCGCGCTCGGGTTCGGCGCCGGCTACATCGCCGCGAACGTCCTCCTCGAGATCGCGCGGGTCACCGACGACCCCCCGCTCCGGCGGATCGCCGTCGGCCTCGCCGGCTGGTTCGACCGGTTCCTGCTCGTCCCGTTCGCCGTCCTCGCCGGGATCAGCGGCATCTTCCTCGCGGCCCTGCTCCGCTACCCCGTGACGGCCCAGTGGATCTGGCTGTCGCTGCTGCTCTCCGGCGGGGGCGTCGTCCTCGCCCTCGCGATCTGGCGACGACGCTCGGTCGCGGTCGACGAGGCGCTGGCCGCCGACGACGACGCGGCTGCGGCTGCGCTCCTCCGCGACATGCGGTTCGTCGCGCTCAGGCGGGGCGAGAACGTCGCGGTCTTCATCCTCGTCGTGCTGATGGTGGTCCGCCCGACCTAGCCGCGCAGAGCGCGGTCCGGACGCGGTCAAGGCGTTCCTGGCCGGGCCTTCTCCGCGCCCGGCCCCTACCCCGGCCCCAGGTCGTAGCCCATCGTCCGCGGCAGCCGGACGAGCGCCCGGAGGAGCGCCGGCGAGCGGCGCCCGAGGTCGTCGCGCTGCTCCTTGGCGACGATCGCCTCGCGGATGACCCGGGCCCCGAGGAACCGGAACGGCTCGGGCGGGAAGCGCCGCGGCCGGTGCTCGACGAGCGGCAGCCGAGCCGCCGGGTCGTCGAGGCGGTCGAGCGCGAGCGCGGCGAGGATCCGCCCACCGAGGTGCGCCGGCCCGACGCCGGTGCCGCTGTAGCCGTGGCCGTAGTGGACGTTGCCCGGCTCGAGCGTGCCGAAGACCGGCAGGTGGTCGGGGGCGATGTCGATCGGGCCGCCCCAGGCGTCCTCGAGCGCGACGTCGGCCAGCTGCGGGTACAGCCGGCGGAAGCCGCGTGCGGCGAGCCGGACCGACCCGAGGTCGTGGGTCACCCAGTCCCCGAGCCGGCCACCGTAGCCCGCCCGGCCGCCGCCCCCGCCGAAGGCGATGCGGCCGTCCGGCGTCGCCTGCCAGTAGTGGTTCGTGAACCGGCCGTCGCTGATCGCGTGCCCGCCGGTGTAGCCGATCGCCGCCAGCCGGTCGGGCACCGGCTCGGTCAGGACGATGTAGCTGCTCCAGGTCACGAGCCGGGAGCCGAACCGCCGCCACGCAGCCGCCCAGGCGTTGATGGCGAGGACGACCCGATCGGCGACGAGCTCGCCGCCCTCGGTCTCGAGCGTCGCCGGGCCGGGAGTCGAGCCCGGGCCGCCGGGGCGCCCGGGCCGGAGCCGCCGGAGCCTGGTCCCCTCGTGGATCGTGACCCCGCGCTCGAGCAGGACGCGCCGGAGACCACGGGCGAGGCGGGCCGGCTGGACGTTCGCGTCGCCGGGGACGAGATAGCCGGCGCGGAGCCTCGGGCTGCCGCCGAGCCGTCGCATCCCGTCGGCATCGACGGCGACGAACCGGTCGCCGTGGCCGAGCCGTTTCGCCGTCTCGACCGACCCGTCGAAGGCGCCGTCCTGGGCCGGCGACGTCGCCGCGAGGAGCGAGCCGACCGGGCGGATCCAGGCGTCGACGCCGTGTCGCTCGCACCAGGCCGCCACCACGGCGGGCGCCCGCTCGCACTCGAGCGCCGCGGCGAGCCCGGCCTCGTCGCCGAAGTGCCGGACCAGCGCCGGCAGCGAGTCCCACCAGCCGGTGAGGAAGCCGCCGTTCCGGCCGCTCGCGCCGCCGCCGACGATGTCGCCGTCGATGATCGTCACCCGGATCCCGGGGGCCCGCTCGATGAGCTGCCAGGCGGTCCAGAGCCCGGTGAACCCGCCGCCGACGATCGCGACGTCGGCCGTCGCCGGACCGACGAGCGGCGGGCAGTCGGCGCCCGGGTCGGCGGCGAGCGCCTCGCGGAGCCACCAGGCGCGCCGGGTCCCGACGACCGGGGCGAGCCGCTCGAGGTCGCGGGCGAGGATCGATGCCAGCGTCGCCATGCGTCCATTGAAGCGCGTCGGCGGTCCGGCAGTGGGCCGGTCCTGCGGCGCGCGCGGCCACGGGCCGGTGTCGCCGCGATACGCTGGCCGTCGGACAGGAGGAGCACCGCATGAGCCCCGACCGCGACTTCCGGATCGAGCGGAGCGAGCTCCGCGCCGACGACGAGTACGCCGAGATCCCCGACTGGTACCTGCCGTCGTACGTCGGGGCGACGACGTTCCAGAAGCTCCCCTCGTGCCCCGACGACGAGTCGCTCGCCGCCTCGAAGGCGGAGGTCGCCATCGTCGGCGCGCCGGTCGACGACGGCGCGAGCAACCGGGCCGGCGCCCGCTTCGGACCGCGGTCGATCCGGACCGCGACCTACCACTCCGGCGAGCTCTGGTCGATCCAGCTCGAGACCTCGGTCTTCGACCGGATCCGCTGCGTCGACGCCGGCGACGCGCCGGTGGTCCCCTCGCGCCTCGACCGGGCGCTTCGCGTCGTTCACGAGAAGGTCCGTCGGGTCGCCCGGACCGGCGCCGTGCCGATCGTCCTCGGCGGCGACCACTCGATCACCTACCCGTCGGCGGCGGCGGTCGCCCGGGTCGCCCATCCGCGGACGATCGGGATCGTGCACTTCGACGCCCACGCCGACACCGGGACCGACGTCTACGGCTCGCTCGTCAGCCACGGCACGCCGATGCGGCGGCTCATCGAGGAGGGCTGGGTCGCGGGCCGGAACTTCGTCCAGGTCGGCCTCCGCGGCTACTGGCCCGAGAAGGACACGTTCGACTGGATGCGCGAGCAGGGCATGCGCTGGCACCGGATGGTCGAGATCGAGGAGCGCGGCGCCGAGGCCGTCATCGACGACGCGATCGCCGAGGCGCTCGACGGCCCGGACGCGATCTACCTGTCGGTCGACATCGATGTCGTCGACCCGGGCAACGCCCCCGGCACCGGGACACCCGAACCGGGCGGGATGGCCCCCCGCGAGCTCCTCCGGGCCATCCGCCGGATCGTCTCGCGGGTCGAGCTCGTCGGGATGGACGTGGTCGAGGTGAGCCCGCCGTACGACACGGCCGACGTCACGGCCGCGCTCGCTCATCGCTGCGTCCTCGAGGCGATCAGCGCCCTCGCGCTGAAGCGACCCGAGCCGGCCACGGACTAGCCGCGCCATGCACGACGGTCCGGCTCGCGGGAGCGACACCGCGGATCTCGTCGTCGTCGGTGGCGGGATCGTCGGCCTCGCGACCGCGCTCCGGCTGCTCGAGGCGCGCCCGGCGCTCCGGCTCGTCGTCCTCGAGAAGGAGGCCGTGCTCGCGAGCCACCAGACCGGCCGCAACAGCGGCGTCATCCACTCGCCGAACACGTACCCACCCGGCTCACGCAAGGCCCGCCTGTGTGCCGAGGGGATGCGCGACGCGCTCGCCTTCGCCGACGAGCACGGCATCCCGTACGAGCTGTGCGGCGAGCTCATCGTCGCGACCGAGCCCGAGGAGCTGCCCCGGCTCGCCGCGATCCGCGAGCGCGCCATCGCGAACGGCGTCGACCTCGCCGAGCTCGGGCCCGAGGCGATGCGGGAGATCGAGCCGCACGTCGTCGGGCTGCGGGCGCTCCACGTGCCGTCGACCGGCATCATCGACTGGCGCCGGTTCGCCCTGGCCCTCGCCGACGACGTGCGCCGACGCGGCGGCGACATCCGGACCGGCATCGAGGTCCTCGCGATCCGCCGGATGCCCGGCGCGATCGTCCTCGAGACGACGGCCGGCGAGGTCGCGACCCGTGACCTCGTGACCTGCGGCGGGCTGCACTCCGACCGGCTCGCGGCGATGACCGGCGACGCCGGCGGCATCCGGATCGTGCCGTTCCGGGGCGACTACGCCGTCCTGCGGCCCGAGGCGCGACGCTTCTGCCGCGGCCTGGTCTACCCGGTCCCCGACCCGCGCTTCCCGTTCCTGGGCGTCCACCTCACCCGCCGGATCGACGGCGAGGTCTGGGCGGGGCCGAACGCCGTCCTCGCCCTCGCCCGCGAGGGATACCGGCGGCGCGATCTCGCCCCCCGCGAGCTCGCCGCGATCGTCACCGACCGCGGCTTCCTCCGTCTCGCCGGCGGGTTCTGGAGGACCGGCGCGACCGAGCAGGTCCGCGACCTCTCGCGCCGCCTGTTCCTCCGGTCGATCCGGCGCTACACGCCCGAGGTGACCCTCGACGACATCGCCTGGGGGCCGTCGGGCATCCGGGCCCAGGCGCTGCGGCGGAACGGCACGCTCGTCGAGGACTTCAGCATCGGCGGCGGGGCGCACGTCCTCCACGTCCGGAACGCGCCGTCGCCGGCCGCGACCGCGTCGCTGGCGATCGGACGGACGCTCGCGTCGGTGGCGATCGAGCGGTTCGGGATCTAGCGGATCGAGATCGAGCCCATCCCGCCCGAGATCTCGAGCTCGACCCGGTTCGGGTTCGACGCGACGTCCGGCGACACCCAGCCGCCGAGCGGGTCGCGCGGGAAGCGGGCCTCGTCGACGTCGGTCGTGCCGATCGCCATCCGCGTCCGGGCCCGGACCGCGACGCCGGGCGGGACCCGGAACCGCAGCGCGGCGGCACCGCCCTCGGCCCGGACGCGGGTCACGCCCGCGGCGGCCGGCACCGTGACCGTCGTCTCGCTCGCGCCGGTGCGGAGGTCGAGGTCGGTCACCCGCAGCGCCGTCAGGTCGAGGTCGGCCTTCGCGGCGCCGGTCTCGACACGGAGGCGGAGCGGGACCTCGCCGGTCAGCGCCAGACGCCAGTCGAACGGGGCATCGCTCCTGCGACCCGGCCAGAGCCGCTCCGCGGGGGTGGTCAGACGGGCCCGCCCGGGACCCCCCGTCTCGGGCCGGGCCCCGCCCCTCGCCTCGCCCTCGACGAGCATGCCGCTCGCTGCCGCGCCGACGACCGCGAGGCGGCCGGCGCCGAACCGGAGGACGACCTCGGCCGCGCTCGCGCCATCGAGCGGCATCGCGAATGTCTCGGCGAACGGCCCGCTCGAGCCCGCCGCCCACGCGCCGCCGGCGGCACCGGCGGCCGCCGCGGCAGCCGTATCGGGTCCGGTCCCGGGAGCGTCCGCCTCGGGTCCGCCACGGCCGCGCCACGGGATGAACGCCGCGAGGACGAGGAGCAGCCCGAGCGCGACGAGCCCCGCCGGGACGATCCAGGTCGTCAGCTCGCTGTCGGCCCCGACGGTCAGGCCGATCGCGCCCTCGAAGAAGAGGAAGCCGGCGAGGAACAGGCCGACCCCGACGGCCATCGCCGTGAGGCCATCGCGAAGGATCTTGCCGTGGCCGTGGACGAGGCCGTACACGGCGAGCCCGAGGCCGACCCCGCCCGGCGCGACGAGCGCCCAGGCGTAGGCCCAGCTCGCGTACGCGTCGTTCGCCTCCTGCCAGGCAAGGACGAGCCCGACGGCGAGGATGATCCCGCCGACCGCCGCGAAGCCCTGGCCGATCTCCTCGGCGCTCGGGCCGGCGAAGCCGGCGATGACCGCGATGCCGATCGTCGCCACGCCGGAGATGACGATCCAGACCGGCCAGTCGAGCGTGACGCCGCCCGCCTGGACGACGAGCAGCGCGACCCCGCCGAGGATGAGGAGCGCGCCCCCGACGAGCGCGCCGACGTTGGGGGACGGACTCGAGCGCATGACGACCTCCGACGGGCGGGCGGGCACCCGGCCCCGACCCGCAGCCTACCGCTCGTGGCCCGGGGTCGACCACCCTCTCCGGACCCCCGTCAGCGGGCCATCCGTCCGGTCTACGGCCCGGGAGGTCACCCGCGCCTCAGCCCTGCGCGACGCAGAGCTCGTTGCCCTCCGGGTCGGCGAGGACCACCCACCGGAGGTCGCCGAGGCCTCGCTCGGCGACGACCGTCGCCCCGAGCGATCGGGCGCTCATCGCCAGGCCGTCCGCGCCTGGTCGGGGTAGAGCCGGACCCGCCGGTACGGCTCGCGGCCGCGCGAGCGCGAGACGAGGTTCGCCCGCTCGGCCATCTGGTGCTGGAGCCGCCGGATGTAGGCGTTCTGGGGCGACAGCTCGACCGGCTCCGACCGCTGGATGACGATCCCGATCGCCTCCTCGGTCTCGCGCAGGGCCGCCTCCCGCGGGTCGACCTCCATCGCGAAGATCGAGGTCAGCGACGCCTGCATCTGGACGATCGTGTTGCTCTTGAGGACGTAGATCGGCATCGCCCGCTCCTCGGCCTCGCGAAGCGCCGCCGTCTTCTGGCGGTACTCGGAGCGGAGGGTCATCGCGACGTCGGCCTCGTCGATGTCGCGGGCGATGATCACCGGCAGCCCGAGCTCGCGGATCGCCTGCTCGAGTCGCTTCCGACTGATCCCGTGCGGGAAGACGCGGAGCGTCGGCAGCATCCCGGCGCCCTCGACGACCAGGGCCGGGCCCTCGTCGGCGGCGGTCGCGATCGCTCGATCGGCGAGCGCCTCGTCGTCGGCCGTCGCGTCGGGACCCGAGCCGTTCACGGGCGCCGTGCCCTCGTCGACCTTGAGCGCCGTGATCGCCCGCGAGGCCTCGTCGCGCCACGCCCGCTGTCGCTCGAGCTCGCGGGCGTCGCGGGCCCGGATCTCCACGGCCGTGCCCGGCTCGGCCCGCTCGAGCGGCCCTCGGTCGGCGATCCCGCCGGCGACGAACGGGGTGTCGCCCCCGTCGGCCACGGCCCCGGCCGCGCGCGGGCCCCCGGCCGGACCGCCCGCTCCGGCGCCACCGCGGCCGGCGCGATCGGCGATCGACCGGGTCGGCCGCCACGATCCACCGCCACCCGGCCGGTAGCCGGGCCGATAGCCTCGGCCGGCGTCCGCGATCGGGCTCGCCGGGCCGCCGCGCCAGCCGGGCTCGGTCCGCCACGGGTCGCCGCTCCCGACGAGGCCGGCGAACCGCTGCGCCTGGAGCGGCTCGCGCGCCGACGGTTTCGGCCGGGCCTGCGAGCGATGGACGCCCTCGTCATCGCGCCAGCGGAGCTCGGGTGCGAGCGGATCACCGCGGAGCAGCGCGTCGACCGTCTCGGCGACGTCGGCGTGGACGATGACCCGGTCGCGGTCCTGGATCTCGACGATGACGTCGAACGTCGGCGGCGCCTTCCGCTCGAGGACGCTCTTCTGGGTCCGCCGGCGGCGGGCCTCCTCGTCGCCGAGGGTGACGCTCTGGATGCCGCCGATGAGATCGGACAGCGTCGGGTTGAGCATCAGGTTGTCGAGCGTGTTGCCGTGGGCCGTCGCGATGAGCTGGACGCCTCGCTCGGCGATCGTCCGGGCGGCGCTCGCCTCGGCCTCGGTCCCGATCTCGTCGATGACGATGACCTGCGGCATGTGGTTCTCGACCGCCTCGATCATCACCTCGTGCTGGAGCGAGGGCGTCCGGACCTGCATCCGGCGGGCCTTGCCGATCGCCGGGTGCGGGATGTCGCCGTCACCGGCGATCTCGTTGCTGGTGTCGACGACGACGACCCGCTTCCGGAAGTCGTCGGCAAGGACGCGCGCCGCCTCGCGGAGCATCGTCGTCTTGCCGATCCCCGGCCGACCCATGATCAGGACCGATCGGCCCGACTCGACGAGGTCCTCGAGGATCTCGATCGTCCCGAAGACCGCCCGCCCGATCCGGCAGGTCAGCCCGACGATCTTGCCCCCACGGTTGCGGATGGCGCTGATCCGGTGAAGGGTCCGCTCGATGCCGGCCCGGTTGTCGTCACCGAACGACCCGATATGGTCGACGACCCAGGCGATGTCGGCGTCGGTGACCTCGCGCTCGAGGAGGGCGACCTCGCTGTCGGGGAAGCGCGCCTCGGGCTGGCGGCCGAGGTCGAGGACGACCTCGATCAATCCCTCCCGGTCGGGCAGGGCATGGACGGCGTCGACGATCTCGGGCGGCAGCGCGGCGAGGAGCACGTCGAGGTCGTCGATGGCTTCGCGGCGGCGGGCCTCAGGTCCCACGGATTCCTCCACTAGCGGACGCCGGCCGGCACGAGGGCCGGTTCGGCGACCCGGACGAGGGTCTCCTTGAGGAGCAGGGTGACGGTGGCGATCGGCTCGAAACCGGCCTCCTCGAGACGGCGATCGATCGGCGCCTCGTACGTCCGCACCGCCGAGATGACCGTGTGCTCGTGCCGGTGGCCCGGTCGCTTCTCGAGCCGGGCCGAGACGATGCCGAGGGCGAACCCGACGAGCGACGTGACGTCGACTCCCGGCCGGGCGATCACCTTGAGGTAGTGCGGCTGGTCCTCCTTCGCGACGCCGATCTGGACGAAGGCGTCGAGCGAGGTGCCGTCGGGACCGCCCCCCGGCGTCATCTGGACGAAGCCCTCGACGTCGGCGAAGCGGAGGATCGGCGCGAGCGAGCTGCGCGGGACGCGCCAGTTCATCCCCTGCCGCTCCCAGTCGGCGAGCCGGATCGACTCGAGCCGCTGGACCGGCGGGGGCGTCACCGCCGCGTACAGGCGGTGGAGGGCGAGGGCGTCGATCGGCTGGGCCTCGCGGATCCCGGCCTCGGCGGCGGCCGCCTCGGACCAGGGGGGCGGGAGCGGGAGAGCGGGGTCGCGGAGCATGACATGCTCGTCGCCATAGCGGGCGAAGCCGGCCTGCATGAAGAGCTCGACGTTGCCGTCCCGATCGGCGCAGGCGACGTGCAGCCGGCTCACGCCGGCCCGGGCGCCATCGCGGAGGAGCTGCTGGACGAGGCGGAAGCGGATGTCGCCCGCCTCCATCTGGCCGACGGCGTCGAGCTCGACGACCGTCCACTCGTCACGCTGCGGCTCCCGCTCCGCCCGGAGCAGTCCGGCGACGTGGCCGTCCTCCTCGTAGACGTACAGGAGGTCGTGCGGCCGGAACGCCCCGAGGGGCAGGAGGAAGAGGCTGAACATGCCGATCCGGGCGGCGCTGACCGGCAGCCCGAGCGAGCGCGTCTCGGCCACCGACGACTGGCAGAGCCGCGACAGCTCGCCCAGCGCGGCGAGGTCGGTCAGCCGGGCGACCCGGACCCGTCCCGGTCGGGCGCTCACCGGGCCCGCTCCGTCCGGCGCGTCGGGTGGCGCCGACGGCCGGACCCCTCGCCCGGGTCGGCGTGCTCCGAGGCCATCGTCGCGACGAGCCGATGGAAGCGGGTCTCGCCGGCCAGCTCGGGGTGGAACGAGGTCGCGATGACGTTGCGATCGCGGACGGCGACGATCCGGCCGTCGTCGAGCCGGGCGAGGACGTCGACGCCCGGGCCGACCCGCTCGATCACCGGCGCCCGGATGAACACGGCGTGGACCGGGCGGTCGCCGAGGACCGGGACGGCGAGGTCCGTCTCGAACGACTCCAGCTGCCGGCCGAAGGCGTTCCGGTGGACCGTGACGTCGATCAGCGGCAGGATCGGCGGCTCGCCGCCGGTGATCTCCGCGGCGAGGACGATCATCCCGGCGCAGGTGCCGAAGATCGGGGCGCCGGACCCGGCGAGGTCGAGGATCGGCTCGCGGAGGCCCCAGCGATCGATCAGGCGCCGCATCGTCGTGCTCTCGCCACCGGGCAGGATGAGCCCGTCGACGCCGGCGAGGTCGGACGGCAGGCGCACGTCGACGCCCTCGACGCCGATGGCGGCGAGCGTGTCGAGATGCTCCCGGAAGGCGCCCTGCAGGGCGAGCACGCCGATCCGCACGGTCGGGACCGGCCCTACCAGCCGCGGACGGCGAGGCGCTCCGATTCGGGGATCGTCCCCAGCTCGATCCCCCGCATCGGCGTCCCGAGGCCTTTGCTCACCTCGGCGAGGATCTTCGGATCGTCGAAGTGGGTCGTCGCCTGGACGATCGCGGTCGCCATCCGGGCCGGGTCCTCGCTCTTGAAGATGCCGGAGCCGACGAAGACGCCCTCGGCCCCGAGCTGCATGACGAGCGCGGCGTCGGCCGGTGTGCTGATCCCGCCGGCGACGAAGTTGACGACCGGCAGCTTGCCGTCGGCGGCGACCTGCCTGACGAGCTCGTACGGCGCGCCGAGCTCCTTCGCCGCGACGAACAGCTCGTCCTCGCGCATCGACCCGAGCCGGCGGATCCCGGCGAGCACGTCGCGGAGCTGGCGAACGGCCTCGACGATGTTGCCGGTGCCGGCCTCGCCCTTCGTCCGCATCATCGCGGCGCCCTCGTTGACGCGGCGCAGGGCCTCACCGAGGTTCCGACAGCCACAGACGAACGGGACCTTGAAGGCGTGCTTGTCGATGTGGTTCGCCTCGTCGGCCGGCGTCAGGACCTCGGACTCGTCGATGTAGTCGACGCCGAGCGCCTCGAGGATCTGCGCCTCGACGAAGTGGCCGATCCGGGCCTTGGCCATCACCGGGATCGAGACGGCCGCCATGATCCCCTCGATCATCGCGGGGTCGCTCATCCGGGCCACGCCACCGTTGGCGCGGATGTCCGCCGGGACGCGCTCGAGCGCCATGACGGCGACGGCGCCGGCTTCCTCGGCGATCCTTGCCTGCTCGGGCGTGACGACGTCCATGATGACGCCGCCCTTGAGCATCTGGGCGAGGCCCTTCTTCGTCGCCCAGGTGGACGTTTCGATCGACATACGGGACGGCTTCCTCTGGTCTTCGCGCCGGGTCGTCAGGCCGGCTGGCCCCGGGGTCCTCGCCCGTTCGAGCCGGGAGGGGCGACCGTGCGCCCGCCGATTATCGCACGACGCGTGCGCGACCCCGCTCGCGCCGTCAGGCCCAGCGGAAGCGGGTCGCGTGGCGATCGTGCTGGGCGAGCAGCGTAACCGGGGGCGCCCTTCCGGCGTCTTGGGACCGTGAGAGCGATCGTCCTCGTGCCCATCCTCGCGCTGCTCGCGGCTTGCGCGCCGGCCGGACCCGCCACGGCGCCGCCGACCGCGCTGCCGGGCGCGACGGCCGCGACGACCGCGACCTCCGGCCCCGGGGCGACGCCCGCCCCGACCGACCCCACCGGGACCGCGACGTCGCCGAGCGAGGCGGTGCCGTCGCCCTCGCCGAGCGGGGCCATCGCGCTCGTGACCGGCGACGAGGCCCGCGACGGCGACTTCCGCCTGACGATGGAGGTCGGGGCCGCCACCTATCCGGCCGGCGAGCCGATCGTCGCCGGCGCGACGCTGACCTACCTCGGGCCGAGCCCGACGGCGACGGCCTGGGGCTCGGGCAGCGGCCTCGTCACCATCGCCCTCGAGCAGCTCGACGGCCCGCTCGATCCGGGGGGCGCCGGCCAGGACGACTGCCGCGGCTACGACTTCGTGTGGGGCGTGCCGCAGGTCATCCCGTACGAGAAGTCCGGAGGCTGGAGCGCCGACGATCCGAATGCCGCCTGGTACTCGACGTTCTTCAAGGATCCGGTGCTCCGACTCCCGGCCGGCACCTGGCGGCTCACGGCGCGACTCGACGCGACGATCGGCGACACCTGCAGCGCCGACACCGGTCGTCACGAGCTCGCGACGTCCGTCACGTTCCAGGTCGTGGACTAGGACGTTCCCGCTGGCACCCAGCCGCGGTGATCCTGCGGCGGGGGTCCCGCGGTCGGCTCGGGTAGCATCGGCGGCCATGGACGGACCCGCCGAACCCGCGCCCCGGCCCGCCGGTCGCGTGCTCCAGGTCAGCATCTCGCCGGGCGGCGTCCCCAAGCTGCCCGTCGAGCGGGCGTGGGTCGGCCCGCTCGGGCTCGCGGGTGACGCGCACCGGGGCGACCGGGTCCACGGCGGCCCGCACCGCGCCGTCGCGCTCTTCGCGATCGAGGCGATCCGGCGCGTCGAGGCCGAGGGCCACCCGATCTTCCCGGGCTCCTGCGGCGAGAACCTGACCACCGAGGGGATCGAGTGGTCGACGCTGCCGATCGGCACCCGCGTCGCGATCGGCGAGCGGCTCATCCTCGAGCTGTCGGCGCCGGACGACCCCTGCAGCACGATCGCCGGCTCGTTCAGCGATGGGCGCTTCGGGCGGATCTCGATCCTGACGAACCCGACCGACAGCCGGATGTACGCCCGCGTCATCGCCGAGGGTGAGGTCCGGCCCGGCGACGCGATCCGCCTGCTCGACCCCTCCCCCGACTCGCGCGCGGTCGAGCTCGCGCTGCACGCCCGCGCCGACGCCGCTCGGCGCAAGTACTGGGTCGCGAACTGGCGGGCGGCGGAGGCGGCCGGTCTCGACCTCCGGATCGATGACGACGGCGAGCTCGCGATATGTGCGGCCCCGGCCTTCGCCGG
Source organism: uncultured Anaerolineaceae bacterium (assembly GCA_964483405.1). GTDB lineage: Bacteria > Chloroflexota > Limnocylindria > Limnocylindrales > CSP1-4 > CAZABC01. Next base: position 23,808 of record CAZABC010000006.1, on the reverse strand, counting down.
CCCGGCGACCAACCAGGCGATCGGGCTCCAGCTCCTGCCGAACCTGCTGCCGATGGCGCTCCGGTTCTTCGAGGAGCACGGGGTCGAGGGCTGGCTCCAGCTCGACCCCGACGACGTCCCCGGGGCGGTCCCGGCCGAGGACCGCCACGACGTCGCGATCTTCGCGGCCGAGCCCGATCGGGTCGTCGCCGACGCCGCCGACGGACTGACGATCCGGACGCTCGCCCCGACCGAGGCCGCGTCGTGGGCGGAGCTGTTGCTCGCCGCCGACCCGCCGGGCCACCCCGACGACCCGCACGCCGAGCGGCTCCGCGCGATGGGCCCGCACCTGCTCGGCTCGTCAGCCCAGGCGCCGCGCCGGCTGTACCTCGCCGAGCTCGATGGCGAGCCGGTCGCCGTCGCGGCGATGTTCGTCCACCGCAAGGTCGGCTGGCTCGCCGCCGCGGCCGTCGCCGAGGGGGCTCGCGGGCGGGGGATCCAGCGGGCGCTGATCGCCCACCGGGCGGCCGACGCGGCGGCGCTCGGCTGCGACCTCGTCGCGCTCGACGCCGCACCCGACGAGATCAGCGCCGACAACGCGCGACGGTCCGGGTTCGTCGAGATCGCCCGGACCGTCCTGCTCCCCGCGGCGGCCCTGTCGCGATCGTAGGCGCGGCCGGACGCCGCGGGCGGAGGGCCACGGTCGGCGCCGCGGGCGGGGCTCACGGCGCGCTAGCCGGAGCTGTCGGCGGTGCGCGCCCTCAGGCGCCGATCGCGAACCGGAGCCCGAGCGCGTCGACCGTCCGCGGCACGGCCGGCGCTGGCGGAGCGTCCGACGACGCCGGACCCTCCGTCACGACCCGCAGGTGCACGACCGGCGGCGAACCCTCCGGCGCGGGGGCGAGCCGGACCCGCTGCGGCCCGACGTCCGCGTCGCGGGCACCTCGGCCGGCGAGCGATGGCCGGAAGCGCAGGCCGACCGCGCGCAGGAGGGCCATCGACCGGCCGGCGACCGCGCCGGGCGCGGCGGGCAGCTCGAGCGTCGCGAGGCGGACCGGACCACCGAGCGGGTGGACGAGCGACGCCCGCTCGGTCCGCTCGGCCGGCGTCCACTCCGCGGCGACCACGTCGTGCTCGATGAGGAACGGCGGCTGCCCCGGACCGAGCGCCGGCGGCGACGCGATCGCCCAGCGGACGACCCGACCGTCCGGCCGGGTGCGCTCGCCCGGCGCGGGCCCCGACCAGTCGGCGCCGGCGGCCCGGAGGCGTCCGACGTCGCCGGCGAGGTCGTCGCTCGCGAGCGCCCAGGTGGCCAGCGCGCCGGTCGCCTCGCCGGTCGACTCGCCGATCGTCGCCAGCGCCCGGAGGGTCGGCGCGCCGACCCACGAGGCCGCCGCGAGGTCGCGATCCCAGACTCCGATCAGCTCGAGGTAGGTGTCGCCGAGCCAGACGAGCCGGTTCCGGGTACCCATCCGCTCGTGGCGACCACCGCCGGTCGCGACGAGGCCGACGGCGGCCTCCAGGTCGGCCGCGGCAGCGTCGGGGTCGGCGACGGCGATGACGAGGTGATCGATGCCGAGGAGCACGCCCGGAGCCTAGCCGGTCGTGCGACGATGCGGGCGATGCCCGAACCGGACGCCCCCCGCCTCCTCCCCGGTGACGATCCGGCCGCGATCGCCGAGGCCGCCGGACGGATCCGCGCCGGCGAGCCGGTCGCCTTCCCGACCGAGACCGTCTACGGCCTCGGCGCGAACGCCCTGGACCCGGTCGCCGTCGCCCGCCTCTTCGCGATCAAGGACCGCCCGGCGTTCGACCCGGTCATCGTCCACGTCGCGGACGCCGACGCGCTCGGGGGGATCGTCGAGCCAGCGGACCTCGCCGACCCGCGCGTCGCCGCCCTGATCGAGCGCTGCTGGCCGGGCCCGCTCACGCTCGTCCTGCGCAAGCGCCCCGCGATCCCCGGCATCGTCACGGCGGGCCTGCCGACCGTCGGCGTCCGGATGCCCGACCACCCGGTCGCGCTCGCCCTGATCCGGGCCGCCGGCATGCCGATCGCGGCGCCCTCCGCGAACCCGTTCGGCAAGGTCAGCCCGACGCGGGTCGAGCACGTCGTCGGCCAGCTCGGGGGCGCGGTCGGCCTCGTCCTCGACGGCGGACCTTGCCGGGTCGGCGTCGAGTCGACGGTCCTCCTCCTCGCCGAGGGGGCGGCGACGCTCCTCCGGCCGGGCGGGCTCCCGCTCGAGACGATCGAGGCCGTCATCGGACCGGTCCGCACCCCGGCCGTGGACGAGGCACGGTCGCTGTCACCCGGCCGGGCGGCCTCGCACTACGCCCCGGCCGCGACGGTCGTCCTCGCCGCCCCCCACGAGCCCGACCGCGCCCGACCGGGCGAGCGGCTCGGCCTCCTCGCCGCCGACGACCGAGGACGCGCCGCCGCGGAGGCGCTGGCCGGACCGTTCGCGGCGGTCGAAGTGCTGTCGCCCGACGGCGATCCGGTCGAGTCCGCGGCCCGCCTGTTCGACGCGCTCCATCGCCTCGATGCCGCCGGCGTCGACCGGATCGTCGCCCAGCCGGTCGGCGAGGCCGGGCTCGGCCGGGCGGTGATGGACCGCCTGCGCCGGGCCGCAGCCGCCGCGCCCGTCCGCGACGACTGACGTCGCGGTAGGCTTGTGGCCCACCGACGGAGGAGCTCGCAGCCGATGACCCCGAAGCCGCCGACCGACCGGCCCGCCACCCCGAAGAGCCGCGAGCAGCTTCTCGAGGAGCACGCCGCCGCCCGCCGCCGCCGGAACGCCGCGCCGCTCGGGAGCGACGAGCACCGCGAGGCCGTCGAGGCGGTCGGCCGGATCGAGATCGAGATCGCTCGGGTCGAGCGGGAGATGGACCCGCCGAGAGTCTGACCGGCGGGGACACCGGACGCGCAGGTCGCCGGGCCCGTCCTGCCGCCCTGTCGGCCGCCCCGTCACGGCTCCCCTGCTAGCATCGGCGCCATGGACGGCGTGGTCCTCGTCCTCAACCAGAACTACGAGCCGCTGAACGTCACGAACCTGCCGCGCGCGTTCCGACTCGTGTTCGGGGAGAAGGCCGAGGTCATCGAGTACGACCACCAGGTCATCCGGACGCCGCGGACCGAGTTCCGCGCCCCGTCCGTCGTCCGGCTGCGCCACCACATCCGGCGTCCGCGACCGCGGGTGAAGCTGACCCGCCGGGAGGTCTTCGCCCGCGACCGCCACACCTGCCAGTACTGCGGCCGGGGCGGTCACGACCTGACCCTCGACCACGTCGTGCCGCGCCACCGCGGCGGCGCCCACTCGTGGGAGAACCTCGTCACCGCGTGCAAGGCGTGCAACCACCGCAAGGGCGGCAAGACGCTCGAGGAGACCCACCTCCGGCTCATCCGGCCCCCGTTCGAGCCGCGCAGCGACGTCTACTCGCTCTTCACGCCCTACCTGGAGGACGAGCGGAACGAGGCGTGGCGGACGTACCTGTTCCTCGGCCGCAGCTGACCCCCGACGCGGCGGGGCGAGTCCTCGACGCGGCCGCACCGGCGACCGTCCGCGGGCTGATCGAGGCCCTCCGCGACCACGGCCACGCCGCGTACGTCGTCGGCGGCTCGGTCCGCGATGCGGTCCTCGGCCGGCCGGCGGCCGACTGGGACCTCGCCACGGACGCGCTGCCCGAGCGGGTCGTCGCGATCCTGCCCGATGCCGTCTACGAGAACCGGTTCGGGACGGTCGCCGTCCGGCGGGAGGACGGCATCCACGAGATCACGACCTTCCGCCGCGACCACGACTACGCCGACTTCCGGCGGCCACACCGGGTCGAGTTCGGGGGGTCGCTCGAGGAGGACCTCGCGCGGCGCGACTTCACCGTGAACGCGATGGCGTGGGGTCTGGCGCCGGCCACCGGCGCGTATCGCTTCGTCGATCCCCACGGCGGGCTGGCCGACTGCGCCGCCCGGTGCCTCCGGGCGGTCGGCGACCCGGGCGCCCGGTTCGAGGAGGATGCCCTGCGGATGGTCCGGGCCGTCCGGCTGGCGGCGACCCTCGGCTTCGAGATCGAGCCCGCGACGCTCGCGGCCATCGCCGACCGGGCCGAGCTCGTCGGTCGCCTGTCGGGCGAGCGGATCGCGATGGAGCTCGAGAAGCTCCTCGCGGCCGAGCGGCCGTCGGCCGGGCTGCGGCTGCTCGCCTCGACCGGGCTCCTCGCGGCGATCGCGCCCGAGCTCGCCGCCCAGGTCGGGATCCCCCAGGACAAGGTCCCCGGCGACGATCTCTGGGATCACACCGTGCGGACGGTGGACGCCGTCCCGGCCGGCCGACCGGTCGTCCGGCTGGCCGCGCTCCTCCACGATCTCGGCAAGCCCGCGACCCTCGCCGACGGCCGCTTCCACGGCCACGACGCGGTCGGGGCGACCCTGGCCGACGCGCTCCTGCGGCGGCTCCGGGTCCCCCGCGCCACGGCCGAGCGGGTCGTCCATCTCGTCCGGAACCACATGTTCGCCTACGAGGCGAGCTGGGGCGACGCGGCGATCCGGCGCTTCATCCGCAAGGTCGGACCCGACGCGCTCGACGAGCTGTTCCTCCTGCGCGAGGCCGACGACGTCGGGTCGGGCTTCGCGCCGGGCGACCCGGCGATGGCCGAGCTGCGACGGCGGATCGACGCCGAGCTCGCCGCCCCGCTCGTCATCGAGCGCGGGGACCTCGCGATCGACGGGTTCGATCTGATGCGCGACCTCGACCTGCAGCCGGGACCGGCCCTCGGGCGGATCATCGACGACCTGCTGGAGCGGGTCATCGCCGACCCGGCCCTCAACGACCGTCCGACGCTGCTCCTCCTCGCCCAGGCGGCCCTCGCCGACGAGCCCTGAACGGGGCGGCGGCGGGTCAGCGGCGCTCGGTCGGCGGCGGTTCGACCCGCCGGGCGCTCAGTCGGCGAGACGCTCCGGGTGTCGGCGCCGCCAGGCCCAGGCCGAGCCGATCATCGCCTCGAGCCCCGGCTGCGCCGGCCGCCAGTGCAGGACGGTCGCCGCCCGGTCGGCTGCCGCGACCAGGACCGGCGGATCGCCGGACCGGCGCGGTCCGATCGTGTGCGGGATCGGCCGGCCGACGGCCGCCTCGGCCGCGGCGAGGACCTCGCGGACGCTCGCGCCCCGGCCGTTCCCGAGGTTGCAGACGAGCGGCGCCGCCGGACCGTCGGGCGGGCCGGTCCGCGGGTCGTCGGGAGCGGTCGCCTCGAGGGCGAGGACGTGGGCCCGGGCCAGGTCCTCGACGTGGATGTAGTCGCGGATCGGCGTGCCGTCGGGGGTCGGGAAGTCGTCGCCGTAGAGCGTCAGCCCGGTCCGGCCCTCGGCCGCCGCGAGGATCGTCGGGATGAGGTGGGTCTCGGGCCGGTGGACCTCGCCGCTTCGCTCCGACGCGCCGGCGGCGTTGAAGTAGCGGAGCGAGACCGACCGGAGGCCATACGCCGCGCCGTACCAGCGAAGGGCCACCTCGAAGACCCGCTTCGTCTCGCCGTACGGATTGATCGGGCGGAGCGGTGCGTCCTCGGGGATCGGCGTCGCGTCCGGGACGCCGTACACGGCCGCGGTCGAGCTGAACACGATCCGGCCGACGCCGGCCGTCCGCATCGCCTCGAGGAGGGCGACCCCGCCGGCGACGTTGTTCCGGTAGTAGACCGCCGGATCGACGACCGACTCCCCGACGAGCGAGCGGGCGCCACAGTGAAGGACGGCGTCGATCCGCTCCGCCGCCAGGGTGGTCGTCAGGAACGCCTCGTCGGCGTACGAGCCCTCGTGGAAGGCGACACCGCCCGGGACCGCCGCCCGGTGCCCGGTCGAGAGGTCGTCGAGGACGACCGGCTCGTGGCCGGCCTCGCTGAGGGCCTCGACGCTGACGGAGCCGATGTAGCCGGCCCCACCCGTCACAAGAACGCGCATAATCGAACGATATCACACATCGCCGGCGGGCCCGCTGACACGGGCCGGGCGGCGTCCCCCGACCGCCGGCTGAGCGTGCGGTCAGCGGCGGTCATCGAGCGGGGCCCGGTCCGGCGCCAGCCGCGGCGGTGGCGCGACCGCCACCTCGCCCGAGCCGGCCCACCGGTCGCTGACCGGGTAGACGAGCCACAGGCCGATGAGCATCGTCACGATCAGCGACAGGATCGCGATCTGGTAGGCGCCGATCCCGAGGGTGTCGAGCGTCACCGCCACGATGACGCCGTAGAGCAGCTGGCCGACGACCTGCGAGGCCTTGCCGACGAGCCCGTAGATGCCGAAGAACTCGCCGACCCGCTCGGGTGGCGAGAGCCGGACCATGAAGACCCGGTCGGCGACCTGGACGCCGCCGAGACCCGATCCGAGGATCGCCCCGGCGACGAGGAACAGGGCGAAGCCGGCCGCCGTCGGGACCGGGTCGCCGGCCGCGTCGGTGTCGTTGAGCGACAGCGAGGCGGCCCCGATGACGAGCCCGGCCGCCCAGCTCACGAGGACGATGATGAGCGTCAGGCGCGGGCCGATCCGGTCGGACAGCCAGCCCCAGACGAAGGCCATCGCGATGGCGACGACCGTCAGCGCGAGCAGGACGAGGTTGGCCTCCTGCGGCGACAGGCCGACGGCCTCGACGGCGACGACGCTCATGACGACGATGATCGTGTTGACCGCGTCGGAGTAGAAGAAGCGGCCGACGAGGAAGCGGGGCAGCCCCGGGACCGTCCGGGCGTGGGCGATCGTGTGCTTGAGCTGGTCCCACGACTCGGTGACGTCCCGCCAGCGGACCGGGACCTCGTTCGGGTCGCGGCGCTCGCGGACCATGACGAAGATCGGGATCGCGAAGAGGGCGTAGAGGACCGCCGTGAGGATGAAGCGCTCCTCGACCGGGATCTCGAGGAAGAAGATCAGGAGCGCCACGAAGACCGTCCCGCAGTAGCCGATGCCGGTGCCGACGCCCGACAGCCGGCCGCGGGTCTCGGGCGTGCTGACGACCTTGATGGACGCGTCGTAGTAGATGAGGGCCGCCTGGTAGGCGAAGTTGGCGACGATGAAGAGGAGCGTCCCGGCGAGCGGCCCGCTGAACCCGATGACGGCGGTCGGGACGATGCAGAGGGCGGTGAAGAAGAGGAGGAACGGCAGCCGTCGGCCGCCGCGATCCGACAGGGCCCCGAGGACCGGTGAGACGATGGCGTTGATGCCGACGCTGATCGCGATCGCAACGCTCAGGACGAGCTGCCCGAGGGCCGGCCCGTAGCGGTCGTCGGAGGTGAGCCAGAGCCCGATCGCACCCGACACGACCGCGAACGAGAAGATGGTGTTCGCGAAGTCGTAGATCGTCCACGAGAGCTGGACCCGCCGCCGCAGGTTCGGGTCGCGGACGACGGGCGCCGGAGGCGCGTCGGTCGTCGCCGCGGGGTCGGTCGTCGCCGCGGGGTCGGTCGTCGCCGCGGGGTCGGTCGGGGCGGGATCGCTCGACGCGGACATGGGGCCTCCCGGGTCGACGGGGGCCGCGCTCGGGCCCGCGAGGCCGGCCGTCGCCGCGATGATAGGGGCCGCCGCAAGTGCGCCCGACAGCTTCCGGGCGGCGGACGCGGTACGCTCGTGGCGCCGACCCCGCAGGAGCGACCTGTGACCGACCCGTCCACTCCGCCGATCCCGGCGGACCGCAGCAGCGACGCCTCGCCCGCCGATCGCGACGGCTGGCGTCCGCAGCGCTTCGGGTCGAAGCGGGCCCAGGAGATCGCCGAGCCGCTCATCGAGCCGGTCTGGGACGGCCCCCGCGTGCTCGTCCATGTGGCCGGCGGCAGCGCCCGGATCGTCGGCGAGGACGGCGCACGGATCGACCTCGTCCCCGAGGTCGAGGCGGCGGTCGTCGCGGCGGCCCGCTCGCCGGATCTCGTCGTCGACGGCTACCTCACCGCGCAGGCGGCGCGGACGGGGGTCGGCGCGGTCCTCGGCGAGGTCCACGTCCCGACGGCCACCCAGCTCGCGAGCCAGTTCCTCCTCGGCCGCGGCGGCGAGAAGCGCCGCGACCTCGCCGAGGAGACCGTCGCCATCGCGCCGGGCGACACGATCGTCCTCGTCTGCGTCGATCTCCTCGTCATCGACGGCGAGCCGGTCGGCGACGTGCCGCTGCTCGAGCGGCGGCGCCTCCTCGAATCGGCCATCGAGGACGGTCCGCTCGTCCGGATCGGGGCGTTCGTCCGCCCGCCGGTCAGCTCGTGGCTCGGCTCCTGGCGGGCCCAGGGGTTCCGGGCGGTCGCCTACAAGTCGGTGAACGGTCGCTACCGGCCGGGCGCCGTCGCCGACGACTGGGCCGTTGCCCAGATCCCGAAGCGCTGACGCCCGGGCGCGGTACGATTCGGCCGTGCCGACCTCGACGCTGACCCCGGCCATCCGCGACGAGATCGCGCGGCTGGAGCGCGCCGACATCATGGTCGGCATCCCGAGCTTCCGGAATGCGGCGACCATCGGCCACGTGGCGCGGGCCGCGCAGGCCGGCCTCGTCCAGTACTTCCCCGACCTGCGGCCGGTGCTCATCAACGCCGACGCCGACCCGACCGACGACACCCAGCGCGTCGTCGTCGAGACCGAGCCGCCCGACTACATCGAGCGGATCCTCCTCGTCCGCCCGACCAACCGCCTGTCGCGGATCAGCCTGACCTACCCGCCGGTCGCTGGCGTCGGCGGCAAGGGCGCCGCGCTGCGGACGATCTTCGAGCTCGCCGCCGCCCTCGAGGTCCAGGCGCTCGTCGTCGTCGACTCGGACCTCCGGTCGATCCTGCCCGAGTGGATCGAGCTGCTCGCGGGACCGATCCTCAAGGGCGGCTACGACTACGTGGCGCCGCTCTACGCCCGCTACAAGTACGACGGGACCATCACCAACACGGTCACCTATCCGCTGACCCGGGCCCTCTACGGGCATCGGATCCGCCAGCCGATCGGGGGTGACTTCGGCGTCTCGGGCGACCTCATCCGCTACTACCTCGAGCGCGACGACTGGGAGCCCGATGTCAGCCGCTTCGGCATCGACATCTGGATGACGACCCATGCCCTGACCGGCGGGTTCGCCGTCTGCCAGGCGAGGCTCGGGGCGAAGGTCCACGACCCCAAGGACCCCGGAGCCGACCTCGGCCCGATGTTCCGCCAGGTCGTCGGGACGATCCTGAGGCTCGCCGCCGGGCACGCCGACCGCTGGCTCCCGATCCGGGGCAGCCACGAGGTCCCGGCCTACGGCTTCGAGCGGTATGCCGATCCACCGCCGCTCGAGGTCGACGCGCTCAGGCTCGTGAACCTGTTCCACGAGGGCTCGCTCGCGCTCGCGGCGACCTGGCGCCGGATGCTCGCGCCGACGACGGCCGAGGCGGTCCTCGAGCTTGCCGGCGAGGCCGGGACGGTCGCCGAGGCCGCCGCCGCGAGGCTTGCCCGGGATCGGCGTGGCGCCGCCCCCGGGACGGCCGAGACGGCCGAGGCGCTCGTCGGCTTCCACTTCCCCGACGCGCTCTGGGCGCAGGTCGTGTACGACCTGATCATCACCGCTCGGGCCGGCGACCCGCCGCTCGACGAGGTCGTCGCGGCACTCGTGCCCGTCTACTTCGGCCGGGTCGGCTCGCTCGTCGTCGAGGCCCGGGCGCTCGACGCGGCCGGCGCCGAGGAGCGGGTCGAGCGCCAGGCGCGCGAGTTCGAGCTCCGCAAGTCCTACCTCGTCGACCGCTGGAGCGCCGGATGACGCCGAGATCGCCGCTGCCCACCCGCATCCTCATCCCCGTCGCCAACCCCGCGACCGCCGGCGAGCTCGTCCGGATCGGGGCCGCACTCCTGGGCGAGCGCGGCGGCGAGCTGACGGCCCTCGGGATCGTCGAGGTGCCCGAGGGCGTCGCGCTGTCCGAGGGCGCGACCCGGGCCCGGCACGCCCGACGGCTCCTCCAGCGGGTCCTCGACTTCGCCCCCGAGGGCACGCCGATCCACCCGATCGTCCGGATCGCCCGGCACGCGTCGGAGGGGATCGTCGAGGCCGCCGCCGAGCAGGACGCCGACCTGATCATCTTCGGCTGGGGTGGGCGCTCCTCGGGTCGCGACGGGCGGTCCGGGCGCGGTCGGCCCGGCGGATCCGCTGGAGCCGGCGACGGGGCGGCGATGATCACCGCCGGTGGTGATGGTGACCGGCAGCCGGCCGGGGTCATCAGCCCGACGATCGACGAGGTCGTCCGCGAGGCGCCCTGCGATATCGCCGTCATCAAGCAGCGCGGTGCCAGCGAGATCGGCCGGATCCTCGTCCCGGTCCGCGGTGGCCCGCATGCCGAGCTCGCGCTCCGCTTCGCGGGGGCGATCGCCGAGCGGCACGGCGCCCAGGTCCGGGTCCTCCACTTCGTCCCGCCGGGCATCACCCAGGCCGTCCGGGCCCAGGCCGAGCGGGCCCTCGCGGCATTCACCCGCCAGCACCTCGGCGCGCTCGGCGAGCCCGTCCTGCGCGAGTCGGCCAACGTCAAGGCGGCCATCCTCCGCGAGGCCGAGCGCTCGGACCTCGTCGTCATGGGCGCCTCGGCGATCCCCGGCGGCGACGAGGGTGGCCAGCTGTTCGGATCGTTGCCGGAGGCGATCGCGCTCCGCGCCCGGCCGAGCGTGGTCGTCGTCAAGACGCGCGAGGCGATCGGGCGCCAGACGTTCGAGCAGCTCGCCGAGAAGGCCGAGAGCCTCGTCGCGGCGGACAAGGCCGCCGAGGAGGCGCGCGCCGTCCCGCGCCGGGTCGAGCGCTGGTTCGCCGAGGCGAACTTCCACCACGCCGAGTTCGCCGACCTGCGGCGCCTCGTCCAGCTCAAGGAGCAGCAGGGCCTCTCGATCAGCCTCGTCCTGCCGACCCTCAACGAGGAGGAGACGATCGGCCCGATCGTCCGCCGGGCGATCCGCGAGATGGTCGGCCGGGTGCCGCTGCTCGACGAGCTCGTCGTCATCGACTCGGCCTCGACGGACCGGACCCGCGAGATCGCCGAGGAGGAGGGTGCCAGGGTCGTCCAGCACCCCGACATCCTGCCCCGCTACGGCAGCTTCCGGGGCAAGGGCGAGGCGCTCTGGAAGTCGCTCTTCGTCACGACCGGCGACATCGTCGTCTGGGCCGACACCGACGTCCGCAACTGGCATCACCGGATGGTCTACGGGACCCTCGGGCCGCTCCTCCACGAGCCGCGCCTCCAGTACGTCAAGGGCTACTACCAGCGACCCGTCGTCGAGGGCGGGGTCCTCCGCGAGGGCGGCGGCGGCCGGGTCACCGAGCTCGTCGCCCGGCCGCTCGTCAACCTGTTCTTCCCCGAGCTGTCCGGCCTCATCCAGCCGCTCAGCGGCGAGTACGCGGGCCGCCGGACGCTCCTCGAGCAGCTCCCCTTCTTCACCGGCTATGCGGTCGAGATCGGGCACCTCATCGACATCGCCGAGAAGACCGGCATCGAGGGCATCGGCCAGGTCGACCTCGAGCGGCGGGTCCACCGCAACCAGGAGCTCGAGGGGCTGTCGCGGATGAGCTTCGTCATCCTCCAGGCCGTCGTGAAGCGGCTGGAGGAGCGACGCCGGGTCCGGCTGTTCGCCGAGATGGGCTCGACGATGAAACTCCCGCGGGCGGGCAAGGGCCGCCTCTCGCTCGAGGTCATCGAGCTCGCCGACCAGGAGCGCCCGCCGATGATCCGGATCCCGGAGTACCTCGAGCGCCAGACCGCGGCCGCGGTCGCCGCCGGCCTCGACCCCGGCGTCCGCTGACCGGACCCGTGCCCGGCTCAGCGATCGAGACCGACGCGCCGGCGGCCCGGTCCGCGGCGGGGTCCGCGGCGGGTCCCGCGGCGCGGCGGGCGGCCCGATCCGCGGCAGGGCGGGCGGCGGCGGGGTCCGCGGCGGCGACCGAAGCCACCATCCCGACCGGCCCGGTCGCGACCTTCCTGTCGCACACCGGCCCGTCAGCACCGTTCCTGTCGCACACCGGCGAGACCGGTGCGATCCCGACGGTTCGCTCGCCGCACCGGTCGCACCGGTGCAATGCAGCAACGCATCGGCGACGCGAGCGTGGAGCGTTGGCCCGCGTCGTCTCCCAGGGTAGCGGCGTCGGCAGAACACCGGGTACACCGGTAGACGACAGGAAGCCGAGTCACGTCGATCCCGACCACCTGCATCGCAGCGGCGGTAGTGCGACTGCCGCTCGGTCCGTCCCCGCTGCCGCCCGATCCGTCCCCGCTGCCGCCCGATCCGTCCCCGCTGCCGCCCGATCCGTAGCGTCGACCGTCGCGGGCGGCCCGGCTGTAGCCCGATCCGACGCGTCGATCGTCGCGGGTGGCCCGGGCCGATGACCCACGTACCGCTGGTCGTCGTCATCGCGCCCGACTCCTTCAAGGGCACGCTCGACGCCGTCCAGGTCGCCGAGGCCATCGCGGAGGGCTGGCGGCGCGCCCGGCCAGGCGACGAGCTGCGGCTCGTGCCGCTCGCCGACGGCGGTGAGGGGACGCTCGCGTCGCTCGCGGCGGCGGGCGGCTGGGCCTGGCGGACGGCACAGGCGCACGACCCGCTGATGCGCCCGATCCGTGCCCGGTGGCTGCAGGGCGCGGGTGCCGAACGCGGGACCGACACCGGCGTCCAAGCCGGCACGGGCGCCGCCGGGACCGATCCTCGCCCGACGACCGACGCCGACGCCGACCGTCCGAGGACCGGCGTCGTCGCCGGGGTCGACGCCGGGACGGACCGCGCCGTCGTCGAGCTCGCCGCCGCGTCCGGGCTCTCGCTCGTGGCCCACGAGGATCGCGAGGCCCTCGCCGCGACGACCTTCGGCACCGGCGAGGTGCTGCGCGCGGCGATGGATGCCGGCGCTCGCCGGATCGTCCTCGGCATCGGCGGAAGCGCGACGACCGACGGCGGAGCCGGCCTGCTCCAGGCGCTCGGAGCCCGGCTCGTCGAGATCGACGGGCAGCCGATGTTCGACGGCGCGCCGCCCGTCCTGCTCCCCGAGCTGAAGACGATCGACCTGTCGCGGCTCGACCCGCGGCTCTCGGAGGTTGACCTCCGGATCGCCTGCGACGTCGTCAACCCGCTGCTCGGGCCCGACGGGGCGGCCGCGGTCTACGGCCCGCAGAAAGGCGCCGACCCGGAGCGGGTCGCGGCGCTCGAGGCGGCTCTCAGCGGCTGGGCCGACCACCTCGAGGCGGCGGCCGGCCGCCACGAGCGCGACACGCCGGGGGCCGGGGCGGCGGGTGGCACCGGCTTCGGGCTGCTGTGCATCGGCGATCGCTTCCGGTCGCTCGAGCTCGTGCCCGGCGTGGACCTGCTCGCGGAGGCGGCCGGGCTCGACCGGGCGCTCGCGACGGCCGACCTCGTGATCACCGGCGAGGGTCGGATCGACGCCCAGACGGCGTTCGGCAAGACGGCCCTCGGCGTGGCGCGTCGGGCGCGGGCGGCCGGGGTCCGCTGCGTCGCCATCGGCGGGAGCGTCGAGCCCGACGGTGCCGCCGCGATGGCCGCGGTCGGGGCGACGACCGCGGCGGTCCACGATCGGCCGGTGTCGCTCGAGGAGGCGGTCGCCGCCGGCCCCGAGCCGCTCGTCGCGGCGGCCGAACGCCTGGCGCGAGCGATGTCGGCGGGGGGAGCGCCGAGATGAGCGGAGCGGAGCGATCGGCGGCGAAGCGGCCGGCGGGGTCGGCGACGAGACGGCCGGCGACGCGGTCGACGAAGCGGTCCGCGACGAAACGCCGCCGCCGGCCCACCGACCCGGCCGGCGCCTGGGTCAAGCGCCTCGGACGGTCCCGGCCCGGGCTCGCCGCCGACGTCCTCGCCGGGCTCCGCGCCGCGTATGGAACTCCGACCTGGGAGCGGCGCCTCGACCCGACGAGCGAGCTCGTCCTGACGATCCTGTCGCAGAACTCGGCGGACGTGAACGCCGAGCGGGCGTTCGAGTCGCTGCGAGCCGCCTATCCGTCCGATGGCGCCGTCGAGACGCACCGGCCGGGCGAGGGCTGGGGCGGCGATGGGCTGGCCCCGGGCGCGCCGCCGGACTGGGACGCCGTCGAGGCCGCGCCGACCCCCGAGCTCGTCGAGGCGATCCGCCCCGGCGGACTCGCCCAGCAGAAGGCCCCCCGGATCCAGGCCGCGCTCCGGACGATCCGCGAGGCCCGCGGCGACCACTCGCTCGAGTTCCTCGGCGAGCTGGCGCCGCTCGAGGCCCGCGACTGGCTGACCCGGATCGACGGCATCGGCAAGAAGACGGCCTCGGTCCTGCTCCTCTTCTGCTTCGGGATGCCGCTCATGCCGGTCGACCGACACGTCGAGCGGGTCTCGCACCGGATCGGGCTCATCGGCCCGAAGGCGACCGCCGACGAGGCGCACGACGTCTACCTGGCGATGCTGGCCCCGGCCGAGATGTACGAGGCCCACGTCAACCTCATCCGCCACGGCCGCCTGACCTGCCACGCTCGCCGTCCCGCGTGCGACGGCTGCCCGGTCCGGGCTCGCTGCCGCTTCTTCGACCGCAAGGCGCCGTAGGCCGCCCCGATCGCGTCCCTATACTCGGGGGCATGCTGACCGGATCCGGCGGCCAGTACGCCGCGCCGCCCCGGCTCCTCCTCGTCGACGACGACCCGAACCTGCTCGTCATCCTCGCCGAGCAGTTCCGCGCCGACGGCTACGAGATCCAGACCGCGCGCGACGGCGAGGAGGCGCTCCGCCGGCTGCGGACCGGCTGGCCGGACCTGCTCATCCTCGACATGATGATGCCGCGGGTCGACGGCCTGACCCTCGCCCGCGAGATCAAGGCGATCGCGGACCTGCCGATCATCGTCCTCTCGGCGATCGATGCCGGCGACAGCAAGGCCGACCTCCTCGACGAGTTCGCCGAGGACTACATCACCAAGCCCTACCACTACCCCGAGCTCCGCGCCCGGGTGAACCGCGTCCTCCGCCGGCTCGGCGACCGCGTCCCGCGGCAGCGCCTCGAGCTCGGCCCGGACCTCGTCCTCGAGCTCCATCGGCGGGCGGCCTTCGTCGCCGGTCGCGAGGTCCAGCTCACGCCGACCGAGTCGCGCCTCCTCTACGCCCTCGCCGCGAACCTCGGCCAGACCGTCCCGACCGACACGCTCCTGCTGCGGGGCTGGGCCGAGACCGACGACGCCGACCCGTCGTACGTCTGGGTGACGATGCGGCGGCTGCGCCAGAAGGTCGAGGTCGATCCCGATCGGCCGCAGCACCTCCTGACCGTGCGCGGCGTCGGCTACCGACTCGTCCGGGCCGGCGAGACCGCGGGATGACCGACGACCCCGGGCGACCGACGAGTCGCGTGCCGGACGGCGGCAGAGGCAGCGGGACGCCGACCGGGGTCCGGCGGCGGCTCGCCTTCCGGACGCGGCTGACGATCGCCCTGATCGCCGCGGCGATCCTGCCGCTGGCGCTGTTCGGCCTCGTCGTCATCGCGACGAGCCCCGACGCCGACACGACCGGGCGGCTGCTGCTCTTCGCGATCGCCGTGACCGTCGCCCTGGCGATCGTCCTCGGCTACCTCCTCGCCCTCGACCTGACCGCGCCGCTGCGGACGATCGCCGACGCCGTCGACCGGGCCGCCGCCGGCGAGCCGGTCGCGGCGATCGACGTGTCGGGCGAGGACGAGCTCGGGCGGCTGGCGGGGATCCAGGGCCGGCTCGTCGACGACATCGAGCGGCGCAACCGGCAGGTCCGCGGCGTCCTCGACGCGCTCGAGACGCTCACCCCCGAGCAGGGCCAGCACCAGCTCGCGAACCGGGCCGGCGAGGAGGCCAAGCACGCCTTCGAGCTCATCGACGCGGCCGTGCTTCTCGTCGACCCGATCGAGATCCCCGAGGAGGAGGTGGTCCCGGGCGTGTCGCGGCCGGTCCGGTCGATCCTGCGGACGGGCGACGAGGCGCTCGGGGTGCTCGTCGGCCGGGTCCCCGCGACCCGCCGCTGGGAGCCGCCCGACCAGGACCTCCTCGACCTGTACGCGAGCGAGGTCGCGGTCGCGATCCGGAACGCCCAGCTGTTCGCCCGGGTCGAGGCCCAGAACGAGCGGCTCCGCTCGCTCGACGAGGCGAAGGACGACTTCCTCCGCGGCGTCAGCCACAACCTCCAGACGCCGCTGACCCGGATCCGGGCGGTCGCCGGACAGCTCGGCGACGAGCGGCCGGACCGGCGGCTCGAGGTCATCGGCGAGCAGGCCGACCGGCTGAGCCGCATGGTCCGCCAGCTGCTGACCGTGTCGCGGCTCGAGTCGGGGGCGCTCCGGCCGCGGCTCGACGTCCTCGCCCTCGGGCCCCGCGTCCGCCGGACCTGGGAGGCGCTCGGGACCGATGAGGTCCCCTTCTCGCTCGACGACCGGAGCGCGGGCTGGCTCGCCATCGCCGATGCGGACCAGCTGGACCAGGTCCTCTGGGCGCTCCTCGACAACGCGGTGAAGTACGGCGGTGGGTCGCCGGTCGGGGTCGCCGTCGCGGCCGAGCCGGCCGACGAGCAGCTCCGGGTGACGATCGAGGACGGCGGGCCGGGCGTCCCCGAGCCCGACCGCGAGCGGCTGTTCGCCCGCTTCGAGCGCGGCAGCCGCGGCGGCGACGACGGCAGCGGGCTCGGCCTCTACGTCTCGCGCGAGCTGTGCCGGGCGATGGGCGGCGACCTCGTCCTCGAGCCGACGCGGCCCGGGCGCGGTGCCCGGTTCAGCATCCTCCTGACGGCGGAGGCCGGCGAGGAGGGCTGAGACGCCGAACGCCCGCCCCGGTGTCCGGGACGGGCGCGTCGTGCGTGCGGCTCGGCCGGCGCGTTCGCCGGCCTGCGATCAGGCGGACGGCTCGACCGTCGCGGTCATGCGGTCGGCGGTCGTGGGCGTCGCCTCGGGCGCCGGTCGCGTCCAGATGTAGCCCTTCGGGTCGACCGCGAAGAGGAACGCGGCGGACGCGCCCCAGATCGGCCCGAGCACGTCGGGCTGGCCCATCAGGTGCGCGACGAACGCGCCCAGGTACCACCCCGCGAAGAACCAGAGGATGCCGGCGAGGATGCGCTTTCCCATGGGCCGGAGCGTGCCGCCGCCGCCCGACGCCCGCCATGGCGACTTCGTACTCCGTGGGGCCCGGACGCACCGGTACCTCCGGCGGCACGCTCACGACCACCTGTCGCATGGATCGACGGCAAGGTACCGTGCAAGGTGGGCCGTCGATAGTACGGCGGTACCAGTCGTCACCCGGGTGCCCACGGGCGCCCATCGCGTCCTGTCGGGGGTCCTGCCCATGTTCCACCGCCGCGACCGCAGCCGGGGCCAGACCCTCGTCGAGTTCGCGATCGTCCTGCCGGTCCTGCTATTCATGCTCCTCGGGGCGCTCGATCTCGGGCGCGTCTTCATGGGCTGGGTCGTGCTGAACAACGCGGCTCGCGTCGGTGCCAACTACGCGGCGGCCCACCCCAACGCGTGGGCGACCCCGGGGAACGCGACGCAGCGGGCGACCTACGAGCAGCTGATCCGGGACGCCTTCGTCGACGCGAACTGCGCGCTGCCCGGCGCCGCCCCAGGGACGGTTCCAGCTCCGACCTTCCCGACGGGCCGGGACCTCGGAGACACTGCGTCCGTCGCCCTCACCTGCATCTTCCGCCCGCTGACGCCGATCATCGGCGGGATCGTCGGCAACAGCCTGAACGTGACCGGAACGGCGATCTTCCCGATCCGGACCGGCGTGATCGACGGACCCGCCGTGCCTCCCGCACCGGGGTGCCCGGCACTCGCCGCATTCAGCTGGACGGTCGATGCGGTGGACCCACTCAAGGTCTACTTCACCGACACGTCGACCGGGGCGCCGACGGCATGGGCGTGGAGCTTCGGCGATGGGTTCAACTCCTCGGCCACTGACCCCGTCCACACCTATGCCGCCGGCGGGTCGTACACCGCCACCCTCACCGTCAACGGCTGCAGCTCGATCTCCCAGACAGTCAGCGTCACGGATCCGGTGCCGTCGCCGGACCCGGGCGTGAGCCCGAGTCCGTCGCCGAGTGCGTCACCGAGCCCACTGCCATCGCCGGGCTGTACGGTGCCCGGCTTCATCGGGACCAAGCGCAACAACGCGCAGGCCACCTGGACCGGCGCGGGGTTCACGACGACGGTGCTCTTCAACCCGGATCCCAACGGGAACTGGACGATCGAGGCGCAGTCGCTCGTCGGTGGGCGGACGGTTCCGTGCAACTCGGTCATCACCCTCGGGCCAGACCCGATCCCGAGCCCTGCGCCATGAGGCGTGCACGAGCCCGCCAGGGTCAGTCGCTCGTCGAGTTCGCCCTCGTGCTTCCGGTGCTCGTCGTGATGCTGCTCGGCCTCTTCGACGCGGGGCGCGCCGTGATCGGCTACACGACCATCTCCAACGCCGCGCGCGTCGGGGCCCGCGTCGCGATCGTCAACCAGAGCAACGACGCGAGCTGCCCGGATCGGGTCGCCGACCCGAGCGCGCCGCTGACCTTCAAGTGCGCGGCGGCGGCGCAGACGACCGGCCTCGGCGTCTCCCCGGCGTCCATCCCAGACCTCGTCGTGACCGGGACGGGCTGCCCCGAGATCGGCTGCGACGTGACGGTCACGGTCAACTACGTCTATCAGCCGATCACGCCGGTCATCGGCAACCTGATCGGCACCATTTCCCTGGTGGCAACCGAGACGATGAAGATCGAGCATGTCGGAATCGATCCGTAGGAGCATGAGATGACCATCTATGAGCGAGCACGCGACGAACGGGGCCAGGTCCTGGCGATCGTCGTCGGTGGCTTCTTCGCCCTGATCGCCATGGTCGCGCTGGTCGTGGACGGCGGCAATGCCTTCGCCCAGCAGCGCATCGCGCAGAACTCCGCCGACGCATCCGCCGAGGCAGGCGCCACGGTCCTGGCGGAGCGCCTCGGCGGCGTCGCCCGGACGGACGCCGAGGTCCGGGCCGCCATCGATCAGCTCGCCGCGAGCGGGGGCCTGGTCGTCGGGGAGGCTGTCTACGTCGACATCGCCGGCGAGCCGATCGACAGCAACGGCGTCGCGGTGACCGTGAGCGGCGGCTCACCCGTCGTGGTCGGCTCGCTTGGCGCGGTGGCCCCGCCCCCGAACTCGGCCGGCGTGGACGTCACCGGGTCGAGGTCGTTCGAGACCTTCTTCGCCAGGGCGATCGGGCTCGGGCAGTTCAGCGCGACGACGGAGGCCACGGCCATCACCGGGTACCGGTCGGGCGAGTGCAGCGCGGCCACCGGCTGCGTCCTCTTGCCGGTCGCGATCCCGATCAACATCCTGACCTGCGATGGGCAGAATGACCCGCAGATCCAGCTGCCGCCGACGCATTGGGGCAAGAACATCGTCTACCGGATCCCGCTCTGCAAGAACGGGCCCGGCAACGTCGGCTGGCTCGACTGGACACCACCGGCTGGCGGCACGAGCGAGCTCGTCGACGCGATCATCCCGCCGCCCTACAGCCCGGACATCGACCTGCCGTCGTGGCAGTTCGTCACCGAGACCGGGAACATCAACTCGGCGAGCGTCGAGAGTGCCCTGCGTCACTGGGACGGCCAGCCGGTGCTCATCCCGATCTTCGACAGCACGTGCGACGACACCCCCAGCGGACCCGGCGTCGCGGACTGTCCTCCCGGCCACACCGGCGGCAACGGGCAGAACCAGTGGTATCACCTCCCCGAGGTGGCAGCGTTCCAGCTCTGCGATCCGACCGTCAGCGGGTGCGCCGGCTTCTCGCACGGCGCGTACGTGAACGGAAACAACACGGCGATCTGCGAGGTGGGTGGCAACGGCGCCACGGCATGCCTGGTCGGGAAGTTCGTCGACTTCATCACCGAGGGCACGGTCGGCAACGTCGGCAACTCGCCGAACGGACCCAGCGCGGTCATCGCCGTCCAGCTGATCCGGTAACGCCGCGGGCGTCCACCGCCGACCCGGATCTCGGGGAAACAAGAGCCGCGCTCGCAAGGGCGCGGCTCCTTCGTTGCCGGCCGCCCTGACGGGAACCGCCCGACCGCGCTCCGGGCAGCCGTGGTGCACCCCGGCACCGAGCCCCCTGACCATCGCGACCCCCGCGCCCGGACCGTCGGGCTATGCACCCATGCACCGTTCCAAGGGACAGTGCAAGGTGCCGCCGGGACCATGCCGGCGACCTCACCCGATCACGCGGGAGCCCGATGACGCCGCAGCACCAGCCCAACGACGAAGCGCAGCGATCGCCGATCGACGACGCCGCATGGCACGCGCAGCCCGACGAGGCCGCCGAGCCCGGCGCCGCGGCGACGAGCGCCCCCGAGGCGCCGGCAAGCCGCTGGACCCTCCCGGACGAGCGGCGCCGGACGCGCCAGGCCCGCGCCTGGCTGACCCGGCGCGGGGCACGCGGCCGGACGCGCGGTCAGAGCCTCGTCGAGTTCGCGATCATCCTGCCGATCTTCCTCGTCCTCATCGCCGGCGCGCTCGACCTCGGGCGGGTCTTCTACGCGACGATCAGCCTCACCAACGCCGCCCGCGAGGGGGCGATGGAGGCGGCGAAGGACCCCGACTCCTTCGACGCCGGCCAGCCCTGCGACGCGGTCACCAACCGGGTCACCTGCCGGGTCCTCCTCGAGTCGGGTGGCGCCACCGAGATCGACCCCGACGACGTCGCGCTGACGTGCTCGGTCAGCGGCTGCCCCGAGCAGGCCGGCAGCTCGGTCACGGTGTCGGTGACCGGCACCTTCCGCCTCATCACGCCGCTGCTCACCGCGGTCTTCGGAAGCCAGGACATCCCCCTGAGCTCGACTGCGACCGCGCAGATCGAGTACCTGCCCGCGCTGGCCCTCGCCTCGGCGCCGCCGGCCCCGACCGTCGCCTTCTGGGCGAGCAACGTCCTCGGCGACGCGCCGCTCACCGTCGACTTCCACGACAGCTCGAGCGGCGACCCGATCGCCTGGCAGTGGGACTTCGGCGACGGCACGACCTCGACCGTGAAGGACCCGACGCACACCTATGCGAACCCGGGCTCCTACGACGTGACGCTGACCGTCATCAACGGCACCGACGCCGCGACGCTCACCAAGAGCGGCTACATCGTCGTCACCTCGCCGGCACCGACGCCGACGCCCTCACCGACGCCGACGCCCTCGCCGACGCCGACGCCCAGCCCGGCCTGCGTCTACCCGCCGAACGTCGTCGGCGACGCGCCGAACACGGCCGACATCAAGCTCGGCGCCGCCGGCTTCGTCCCGCTCGGCTTCGGCGATCTCACGACCGGCACGAAGAACAAGGTGCAGGCCCAGAACCCCGACCACACCCAGTGCGTCGCGCCCGGATCGACCATCACCTACCACTACCGCCCGAGTTGAGACCGATGCACCGACCGACCCTCCTCCGTCGTCACCCCGCCGTCGGGGACGGTGCCGCCCCCATCGACCGGCGCGGTCACGGCCAGGCACTCGTAGAGTTCGCGATCGTCATCATCCCGTTCCTGATCCTGCTCCTCGGCGTCGTCGACCTCGGCCGTGGGATCTACCAGATGAACACGACGGCCGAGGCGGCCCGCGAGATCGCCCGGGTCACCGCCGTCCACCGCTGGAGCACCTGCTGCGACCTCGGCACGAGCGCCGACGCGCAGGCGACGATCGCGACCCAGCGGTCGCTCCTGCCGGGGATGGTCTTCACGCCCGGGACGGACATCGTCTGCGTCGACATCTCCGACACGGTCAAGCCCGACGACCGCTGCAGCTCCGGCGACTTCGTGAGGGTCCGGGTGCGCTCGACCTTCTCGACCGTCACGCCCCTTCTGTCGATGTTCGGCAACCACACCTTCGAGTCGTTCGGCCGAGTCGAGGTCCCGTAGGAGCCCGCCATGCACGATCCCATCCGTTCCCGCGAGGAGGGCCAGGTCCTCGTCATCTTCGTCCTCGCGCTCGTCGCGATGATCGGGATGGTCGGGCTCGTCATCGACGGCGGGAGCGCCTTCGCCCAGCGCCGCGACGAGCAGAACGTCGCCGACCTCGCCGCGGTCGCCGGCGCGACGGCCTACCTCAACACGACCGGCGATGACACGGCGAAGACGGCCGCGGCCGACGCGGCTGCCCGGGCGATCGCCGCCGACAACGGCTACGCGACCGACGCAGCGACCGGGACGACCGTCGACGTCGTCGTCGACGCCTACGGGCCGTACGCGAACGTCCGGGTCGGCGTGACCGCGCAGCACCGCAACAACTTCGCCGGCGTCCTCGGCATGCCGACCTGGACCGTCGCGACGGAGGCGACCGCCATCTCCTCCGGCGAGCCCAACGCGGCCATCGGCGCGCTCCCGCTGATCTTCAACGAGGAAGCGTTCGAGGGGGCGGTCTGCACCGCCGGTGCCGCCGTCTGCGACGACGAGGTCTTCCAGGAGCCGGGGACCGGGAACGAGGACGTCCCCCAGGACGCGACCCAGTTCAACTGGACGATCTTCTGCCAGGCCAACGGCAACCCCTGCAACGCCGACTCGGACGGCGTCCGCGACCTGATCGACGTCCTCGGGACCGACGCCATCACCGTGACCCTCGGGATGGACATCGGGCCGCTCAACGCCGGTTCCCACACGACGCTGTTCACCGCGCTCGAGGGCTCCGTCGGCAACATCTTCCCGGTCCCGGTCGTCGACGACGACGGCGACATGGTCGGCTTCGCCTACTTCCGCCTGACCGGCGTCGAGGGCGCGAGCCAGAAGGTCATCCGCGGCTACTTCGTCGCGCCGTACAACGGCGGGGACATGACGTTCGTCCCCGGCGGCGGCAGCGGGACGTTCGAGACCGGCGCCTACGTCGTCAAGCTGATCGACTGACGGTCGGCGGCCCAGCGGGGTCACCGCGACCGGCGGCGGTCACCGAGACCGCCGCCGGTCACCTCCGCCGGGTCGTAGGCGACCGGGATCCGGTTCGCCAGCGCGGGGATCTGCCGCCGGACCGCGGCGACCCGGTCCAGGTCGAGTGTCGCGGTCACGATAGTCTCCGCGTCGGGCGCCTGGGCGATCACCGTTCCCCACGGGTCGATCACCATGCTCCGTCCGAACGCCGGCGACCCCGGCGGCCCGCCGATCTGCGACGGGGCGAGGACGAACGCCCCATTCTCGATCGCCCGGGCCCGGAGCAGGACCTCCCAGTGGTCGCGACCCGTCCGCTCGGTGAAGTTGGCGGGGACCGTCAGGACCTCCGCCCCGGCGAGGGCGAGCGCCCGGTACAGCTCGGGGAAGCGCAGGTCGTAGCAGATCGTCAGCCCGATCTCGACGTCGTCGACCCGCGCCAGCACGGCCCGATCGCCGGGCCTGACCCGGGCCGACTCGGTGTCGACCGGCCCGCGGTCGACGGCGATGTCGAAGAGGTGGAGCTTGCGGTAGATCGCCGCGACCTCGCCATCGGGGTCGAGCAGCACGCTCGTGTTGTGCGGGCGGCGCGGGTCGTCGGTCGTCTCGGCGAGGCTGCCGAGGAGGATCCACGCGCCGTGGCGGCGGGCGATCCCGGCGAACGGCTCGGTGTGCGGGCCGGGGACCGGGCGGGCCGAGGCGCGGAAGCCGTCGTCGTCGCCGCGGTACTGGAGGTACTCGGGCAGCGCGATCAGCCGGGCGCCGGTCGCCGCGGCCGCGTCGGTCAGCTCGGCCGCGCGGGCGATGTTGGCATCGACGTCGGCGCCGGCGTCGAGCTGGACGAGGGCGACGGCGAGGGTGCGACCCATGCCGCCAGTCTGCCACAGGCCCCCGTGAGCGGGCCCGGGCCGGGCTGGTCCGGACCCGGTGCGGATCCGGTGCGGACCCGGTGCGGACCCGGTGGGGATCCCCCGGATCGGCATCCGGCTCTGTGCATGTCATGCAGCGACGCGGATGGAGCGC
>CAZABC010000005.1:113381-127146 GCA_964483405.1 uncultured Anaerolineaceae bacterium | reverse complement strand
CGAGCGCGACGACGCGCCGCGCCGGGTCGGTCGTGGTCAGTGGAGCCTCCCTGGGGCTGCTGGCGTCCCCGGCAGGATTCGAACCTGCGACATGCGGTTTAGAAGACCGCCGCTCTGTCCGCTGAGCTACGGGGACCCGCGTGCGCGCCCAAGTCTACGCATGACGCCACCGGGGCACCGACGGGACGCGGCGAGGCGCGAGCCCAGCGGCCCGCGGGCCGGGCATGCGGCGGCCCGCCGCGGGGACCGAGCCCGGCGCGGCGGGCCGTTGGAGTCCCGGGTGGCCTCTTCGCCGGTTCGACCGGACGGAGGGGACGGGCCCCCGCTCGGGGCGGGGTTCCGCACGTCGGCCTTCGGGCTCGCGACCACCGTACGCGAGCCCCGATCCTCGCGCCAGTCCCATCCGGCATATGCCGTTCGGCGGGCCGATCGGTCCACCAAGGGCCCGGACGGCCCCGGACGGCCCATGCATGCGTGATACACTCCGCCGCCCAGCGCGCCGGAGCCCACCGGCGCCGGACCGGAGCCCGCCGCATCACGATGCAGCGACCCTCGTCCGCCCTCGTCGCCGACCCAGGTCCGGGATCCCGGGTCGTCCCGGCCCAGCTCGAGCTCGGGCTGCCCGCCGCCGCGCCGACGCTCGCGCTGGAGGCGGACTGGGCCGACCAGCCACGCCTGTGGGGTCCCCCGCTCCATCCGACCTGCTCGTATCTCGCGTCGTTCCCGGCGGCCCTGGCCCACGCGTTCATCGCCCGCTACACCCGCCCCGGCGACGTCGTCCTCGACCCGTTCGCCGGCCGGGGCACGACGCCGTACCAGGCGCTCACGGAGGGCCGCCTCGGCGTGGGTAACGACCTGAACCCGCTCGCCCACGTCCTGACGGCGGCGAAGGTGGAGCCGCCGAGTGCGGCCGAGGCGCTGACCCGGCTGACCGCGCTCCGCCTCGCCCATGGCACCGCGGCGGGAGCCTGGGGAGCGCTCGGGACGGCCGCCATCGCGCGCCCCGGCGAGGGCGGAGCCCGTGTCCCGGCGGCCGGGAGCGGCCACGGGCCGGACAGCAGCACCGAGACCGTCCCGACGGAGGTCGCCGTCGCCTTCCACCCGACGACGCTCGGGGCGATCCTGTCGATCCGGGCGGCGCTTCGGCTGGACGACCCCGTCGACCGGTTCCTCGCCGCGGCCCTCGCCGGCATCCTCCACGGGAAGACCGCCGGCTACTGCTCGACGGTCATGCCGAACACCTTCAGCATGGCTCCGCGCTATGTCGAGCGGTTCGTCGAGCGGACCGGTTTCGTCGCCCCGGCCCGGGACCCGTTCGCCCTCCTCGAGGCGAAGCTCGCTCGACTGCTCAGGGAGCCACTCCCCCGCCGCCCGGGGATCGCCCTCCAGGGCGATGCCCGCACCGCCGGGGTCCGCGTCACGGCCGCCCTCCGGGCCCGAGGGCTGCCCGACCGGGCGCGGCTCGTCCTGACCTCCCCGCCGTATCTCCGGGTCGTCCGGTACGGCTACTACAACTGGCTCCGCACGTGGCTCCTCGGCTTCGACAGCCGCGGGATCGACGCCGCGCTCGACCAGGGCCACGGCCGCGAGGCGTACGTCGTCTTCCTGCGGGAGGTGCTCGCCGGGCTTCGACCGGTCCTCGCCGCCGACGCGGTCGTCGTCCTCGTGATCGGCGACGTCGACCGCGATCGAGGTCGACCGAGCGAGGTGGGCCACGACCTCGCCGGGTCGGTCTGGGCGGAGGCGGCGGCGCCCGAGGGCTATCGGCTCGCCGGGGTCGTCCGCGACCCGGTCGCACCAGCCCGGAAGATGACCCGGCTGTGGGGCGCCGAAGCCGGCCGCGCGACCTCGCTCGACCGGATCCTCGTCCTCGGGGTCTCGGAGGCGGGCCGGCGCCGGGCGCTGGGCGGAGCGTCGATGCCGGTCGACTGGGCCTGGCCACCGCGGGGACCGCGGGCGACCTGAGCGGCCGCGCGGACGTGCCCGGACCGCCGCCCGGCGGGCTGCTACGATCGGGGCATGCGGCAGATGTACGACCCCGCCGATCTTGCGGCGATGGACCCGCTCGTCCTCATGAAGAACCTAGACCACGTCCGGATGACGAGCCGGCGCCTGTCATACATCCTCCAGGGCCAGGTCCACCTCTACACCCCCGAGGCGAACCAGCTCCGCGAGAAGATCGACACGTACGTCGAGGCGGAGCGCCAGATCGAGGGTGAGATGGCCCGCCGGAGGATCCACGCCTAGGGTCGTCCCCAAGGCCCTGGCCGGCGCATCAACCCCCGGCGAGCGCGGCCGGCGCCTCCGTGGCGCCCGCGACGGCGATCGTTGCGACATCGTCCGCCCGGTCGGTCGCATCGGCCTCCCGGGCCGGCTCGAGCGGGCCGACCGTCACCCGGACCCCCGGGCCACGCGACGTCGCCGCGCGACGCGCCGCCTGCTCGACGGCGACGACCCGCCTGGTCAGCTCGGCGACGGCCGCCAGCTCATGGAGGCTGAACCCGATCCCGTGCTCGGCCAGCTCGGTCGGGCCCCAGCCGCGGAACAGCCCGCGGCTCGCGACCAGGCACATCTCGTCGTACAGGTCGGGCCAGCCGACCGGCCGGCGGGCATAGCAGAACCGGACGAACGCCTCGGCGTCGGCCGTCAGCCGCGCCTCGGCCGCCCTGCCCTCCATCGATGTGAGCTCCTCCCTCGTCACGCGCGCCCGGGGACCGTGCCCCCACGGCGACCCACGGGTCGGTGGGCGCGACGGGCAGCACGACGCGCAGGGGCACACGCAGCACGGCCGTCGGGGGAACGGACCTCGGCCTCCACTGGTCCCTCGGGGTACTGAGGGTACCGGTGGCCGGTCCCCGACATCGTAGGCGGACGGCCCCGGACCCGGAAGGGGGTTTCTCCACGAACTCGTCCACCAAGATATCCACACGAACGGACGTTCGGCGAACGGGTGTCCGGTTCGGGCCTGGCGGCCCGGGCCGGTAGGCGCGCCTCAGCCGCCGGCGGGGCGGCGTCGGAGCCCGAGCCCGGGTCGGTCGGTCAGCCGCCATCGACGATCCTCGTCGAGGGCGAGCCCCTCGAACGGATCGTCGGCGATCAGCAGGCAGCCGTCGAGATCGACCCAGTCGGCGAGCGACGCGACGGCCGCCGACGCGGCGATGACGACCGAGGTCTCCTCCATGCAGCCGAGGAAGGTCCGGAAGCCGAGGTCGCGCGCCCGCGCGAGCATCCGCGCCGCCGGTCCGACGCCGCCGCACTTGGCGAGCTTGACGTTCACCCCGTGGACGACCCCGACGAGGCCCTCGAGGTCCTCGGCGAGGACCGCGCTCTCGTCGGCGACGACCGGCAGCGGGGAGGTCGCCGTCAGCCGGGCGAGCTGGTCGAGGCGGCGCGCCGGGAAGGGCTGCTCGATGAGCTCCACGCCGAGCCGGACGAGCTCCGGCAGCAGCCGGTCGGCCGTCTCGAGCGTCCAGCCGGTGTTCGCGTCGACCCGGATCGGGCCGTCGTACACGGCCCGGACCGCCTCGAGCGTCTGGAGGTCGGCCGGGCCACCGACCTTCACCTTGAGCGCCGGGAAGCGGGCCGCCCGCCGGGCCCGCTCGGCCACGACCGACGGCGCGTCGATGCCGAGAGTGAAGTCGGTCGGTGGGATGACCCGCGACAGGCCGAGCAGGTCGACGACGGGCAGGCCGAGCCGCCGGCCGGCGAGGTCGTGGAGGGCGACGTCGATGGCGCACTTCGCGGCGCCGTGGCCGCGGATGTCGGCGTCGAACGCGTCGCTGGTCGCGGCGAGCGCCGCTCGCGTCGCCTCGAGGTCGCCATCGAGAACGGCCGGATCCACGAGCGCGAGGAGCCTCGGCATGACGACGGCCATCGTCTCGGCCGTCTCCCCGTAGTAGGCGTCGGGGTAGCCCTCGCCGAGGCCGACGAGCCCGGTCGCCGGATCCTCGATCTCGACGACGATGGTCGTGACCCGATGACCGCCGCCGTGCTCGGAGCGGGCGATGACGAACGGATCGCGCAGGGCGAGGTCGAGGACCTCGTGGCGGAGGGTCAGACCCATGGCAGCGCCTCCACGGACCGCTCGATCTCAGCCCACAGCCGGTCGGGCCCGAAGCGGTACGGGTCGTCGGTCGGGAGCCCGGTCAGCTCGGCCGTCTCGGCGACGGCGCGCCGGGCGGCCTCCGGGTCGGCGATCAGCGAGGTGTTGAGAGCGACCGCGACGACCCTCGACGGCGCGACGAGGCCGGCGATCCGCTCGTGCAGGTCGATGAACGGCGGCAGGTCGGCGATCGGGAAGCGACGCTCCGGCAGGTGGTCGAAGTCGTGGTCGTCCAGCCCGGGCTTATGGACCATGATCATGGCGTGCGGCGTGAAGCCGTGGATGAGGCCGAGCGTCACCGATGAGTAGGCCGGGTGATCGAGCGACCCCTGGCCCTCGACGAGCACCCAGTCCCCGCGCGCCTCCGCCTCCTCCGACAGCCACTCGCAGGTGCCCTGGACGAAGTCGGACACGACCCGGTCGATGGCGACCCCCCAGCCCTCGATCATCATCCCGGTCTGGCCGGTCGGGACGAAGGCGACCGACCGACCGGCGGTCCGGGCCGCCCGGCGGAGCTCGAGGGCGACCGACATCTTGCCGAGCGCGCAGTCGGTGCCGACGGTGAGGATCACCCGGCTGCCGGGCCGATGGAGCCGCCCCACCGAGGTCTCCATCCGCTCGGGCGGGCGGCGGTAGTCGACGATCGCGACGCCGGCCCGGGTCGCGGCGGCCGCGAACTCGGGATCGTCGCCGAGGAACTGGTGCAGACCCGAATGGACCTCGAGACCGGCGCCGATCGCCCGCAGGATCGTCGTCCGCCACGCGTCGGGCAGCCGGCCGCCGGTCGGGGCGATGCCGATGAGGAGGGCCGTCGGCTCGCCGCCGAGCGCCAGGGCGTCGTCGAGCGACGCGACGATGGGGACGGCGAACCGCGGGTCGGACAGCCCGAGGATCTCGCCCGCCATCCGGCCCGCGTGCTCCGAGTCGAGCACGGCGACGACCGGGTCGGTGCCGTAGCGCATGACGCCGATCGCCGTCTTCGCCGTGTGGAACCCGAACTGGCCCTCGGCCAGGACGATGAGCCGCCGCTCGGACACCGACGCTCCTTCCCGCTACAGCTGGCCCGATCGCGAGCCGGTGGCCGGCCGGCCGCGTGCCGAACGGCCGGCCGCGTGCCGGAAACGGTAACGCCCCC
This sequence comes from uncultured Anaerolineaceae bacterium, assembly GCA_964483405.1. Lineage (GTDB taxonomy): Bacteria > Chloroflexota > Limnocylindria > Limnocylindrales > CSP1-4 > CAZABC01. Next base: position 121,909 of record CAZABC010000005.1, on the reverse strand, counting down.
GGGGCGCGGTCCGGGGGCGTCGAGGTGTTCGGTTGGTACCGCATACCGGATTCGAACCGGTGATCTCCGCCTTGAGAGGGCGGTGTCCTAGGCCTCTAGACGAATGCGGCGCGTCGGCCGCGGGACCGCGGCTCGGACCGGGCGGGATGATAGCACGGGTCGCCGGATGGCTCGCAAGCCCGGCGAGCCGGCGGAGCCCTACAGCCGGTGCGTCTCGAGGAAGACCCGGACCGCCTCGGCGACCTGCTGGTAGCTCCGCTCGCCGAGCACGAGCCCGTAGTGCGAGTGGGCCCCGAACGGCTCGTACGCCGCCCCGAGCCACTCGGCCACGCGCTCGGCGGCCGGCTCGGGCACGGTCCGGTCGAGCCCCGCCCCGATCACCAGGGCCGGGACCTCGGGCAGGGCACGGCGGTCGATCGGGACGCCGGCGAGGACCTGCCGCCGCGCCCGGCCAGACTCGTGCGGCTTCTGGCCGAGGAGGTGCTGGATCCGGAGGACGTCGGCGAGGGTGAGGTCGCGGTGGTCGCGGAGGAGCCGCTCGGGCAGCGTCGCCCAGCCGACCTGGGCGCGGCCGTAGGCGTCGGGCACCTCCTGGAGCTGGTGGGCGCGGGCGGGGATCCGCAGCTCGCGGGGCGGCTCGGGGCTCAGCAGGACGAGGGCCGACACGGGATGGCGCTCGGCCGCCTTGAGGGCGAGCAGTCCGCCGAGCCCGTGGCCGACCGCGACCGCGTTCGGCCCGAAGCGCTCGAGGACGGCGATGACGTCCTCGGTATACGTCTCGATCGACAGGTCGGCGGGGTCCGCGGCCGTGGACCAGTAGTGGTTCTGGAGGTTGACCGCGTGGCCCTCCCAGCCGCGCGCGGCGAAGTGGTGAAGCCACCGCTCCCAGACCCACGAACCCGCCAGCTCGCCGTGGACGAGGACGAGCGGCCGGCGGCGGGACTTCCGCTCCGGCAGCCACGACTCCACGTACACGCCCCGCTCGGCGATCTCGAGCTCGTCCTTGCGGACGGGCTTGCCGTTGCCCGAGCCACCGCCCGGGCGGGCCAGGGGGCCGTCGGTCAGCGGCGGGTCGTTCGACGTGTCCACGCGATCACCACTCGAGCGGGTTGATGACGAGGCCGGTCAGGGCCTTCGGGTAGAAGTAGGTCGACTTCTGCGGCATCACCTCGCCGGCGGCGGCGACGGCGACGATCGAGGCGACCGGCGTCGGGTCGAGCAGGAACGCGACATCGGTGCCGTCGGTCGCATCGTGGACCCACGCCGCCGCCTCGTCGATCGACTTCGTGTAGGCGACCCGCTCGCCCGCCGCGACCGCGGCCGGATCGATGCCGCAGAGCCGCTCGATGGCGAGGCCGAGGAGCGAGACGTCGAGCGCCCGGGCCGCGGGACCGGCGGCGGGCATGACCGCCTCGAAGGCCTCGCGTCGGGCGGTCAGGATGGCCGAGCCGCGCCGGGTGAGGAGGCCGAACCGGCCCCCGCCGGCGGGCGCCGACCCGGGCGCCATCGCCGCCATGACCGCGGCCGCGTCCTCCGCGTCGACATCGAAGAACGCCCGGGCACCGGCGAGGAGCCGCTCGACCGCGTCGTCGTCGAGCCCGCGGATGACACGGTGCGTCGGGAGGACGGTCAGGGGTCCGGCCGCCACGTCGAGGGCGAGGGCGAGCAGGTAGTCGAACGCCGGGTCCTCCTCGCACGAGCGGGTCATCCGTCGCTCGTCGCGGTAGCGCAGCGCCGTCTCGTACCGGTGGTGGCCGTCGGCGATCGTCACCGGCGCCCGACCGGCGAGCTCGAGCAGCTCGAGCGCGAGGGCGCCGCGCCCGTCGTCCGGCCGCGCCTCGACCGCCCACAGCCGGTGGCGGACGTCGTCGACGACGACGGCCACGTCCGGCGCGACGGCGGCGAGCGTCGCGAGGATCGCCGACGACCGACCCGAGGCGTCGTCGTACAGGACGACGACCGGGCTCGTGTTCGCACCGGTCGCCCGGAGCAGGCGGTAGCGATCCTCCTTGGGTCCGGCGAGCGTCCGCTCGTGCGGCCGGACGCCGCTGCCCGGACCGAACGGCTCGAGCCGCAGCCGGGCGAACCAGCCCAGCTGGGTCCGCTCGAGGGTCGTGTCGGGGACACGATAGCGCTGCTCGTACAGGTAGACCGATGGGCGGGGATCCTTCCGCAGGGTGCCGTCGGAGCGCCACTCGGCCAGCGTCCGGGCCGCCCGGCGATAGCGCGCCTCGGGCTCGTCGGCCGGCTCGCTCGCCGGCAGGTCGAGCCGGACGACGTTGCGCGGATCGCGCGCCAGCAGCGCGGCCCCATCGGGCGGCGAGATGACGTCGTAGGGTGGCGCGACCACGCGGCCGAGGTCCTGGACGGCGTCGGTGGCGTAGCGCAGCGCTCGGAAGGCGCGGAAGACGGGCACGGACCCCTCGGTGCGGGCCGCGCGCCGGCCCGGGGCGAGCGGGTGCCGCCGGGTCGCGCCACGGCAGGTCGTGGGCGGGGGCATGGTACGACAGCCGCCCGCGAGGCGCGACCGGTCGGTCGGCCCCATGTGGGCGGGGGCGGGGCGGTAGCATCGGTGCAACTTTCCGGCGCCCCCGCGCGTCAGTCCCGCGAACGGAGTGACCCCCCGCAGGAGAGACCGTGCCGCGCTCACCGCTCCGCCCCCGTCGCGCCCTCGCGGTCGCCACCCTCGGGGCGGCGCTGCTCGTCGGGCTCGTCGCCACGCCGGTCGTGGCGGCCGACGACCTCCGGATGACGGCTCGGCCGCTGCTCGACGGGAGCTCCCGCGCCGGCGCCTGGGTCGCCGTCGAGGTCCTGCTCTCGAATGATGGCCCTCCGGTCGTCGGCGAGCTCCGACTCGCCGGCGGGACCTCCGGCCAGACCCGCTTCTCGGTCCCGGTCGACCTGCCGACCCAGAGCAGCAAGCGCTACGTGATCCACGCCCAGTCGCCGGCCGCCGGGAGCCGCCTCAGCGTCGTCCTGTCGAGCGAGGGCCGGACGCTGTTCGAGCAGCCGATCGAGGTCTCGATCCACGATCCGGCCCAGCTCGTCGTCGGCATCGTCGCCGAGCGCCCCCAGCGGCTCGCCGGCACGATCGAGCTGCTGCAGAGCGCGACCGGCGTCGGCACCGGCGTCATCAGCCTCGAGCCCGCCGACCTTCCGGAGCGGCCGGAGGCGTGGTCCGCGCTCGACCGGATCGTCTGGCAGGACGTCGACGCCGACCTGCTCTCGACCGACCAGCGAGCGGCGCTCGCGACCTGGGTCGCCAGCGGCGGCCGGCTCGTCGTCGTCGCCGGAGCGAACGGCGCCGATCCCGTCCTCGGCCTTCCCGCCGAGCTGCTCCCGTTCGAGCCGCTCTCCACGATCGATGCGCCGCCCGACGCCCTGACCGGCCTCGTGGGTGCCGCGCCCGATGGCGCCGGCGACCTCCCGGCGCTGGCGGGCGAGCTCATCCGCGGTCGGAGCCTTGCGGTCGTCGGCGACCGGACGATCGCCGCCGAGGTCGCGATCGGCGCCGGCGCGGTCACGCTCCTCGGCTTCGACCCGACGACCGGGTGGCTGGCCGAGGAGGATGGCGCGGACACGCTCTGGCGGCGGGTCCTGCCCCCGCGCGGCGGCGCCATGGTCTCGCCGATGACCGACGACTCGCAGCTGCTCCAGGCCGTCTCCCAGCTCCCGTCGGTCGCACTGCCGCCGATCGGGGTCCTGATCCTCCTGCTCGGGGCGTACATCGTCCTCGTCGGACCGGTGACCTACCTGGTCCTGCGCCGGCTCGACCGGCGCGAGTGGGCGTGGGTCACGGTGCCCGCCCTCATCGTCGGGTTCACGGTCGGCGCCTACGCCTTCGGAGCGACCCTCCGTGGGAGCGACGTCATCGTCAACGAGGTCGCGATCGTCCGGGGCTCGCCCGAGACGGGCCGCGGCGCGGGCTTCGTCTACGTCGGTGTCCTGTCACCCTCGCGGACGACGTACCAGCTGATGATCCCGGGTGGCGCGCTGCTCAGCGCCCCGATCAGCGGCGACTTCTTCGGGGGCAACGCGGGTGCGACGACGCTCGACATCGTCCAGGGCGACCCGGCCTACGTCCGGGACCTCGCCGTCGGGTACGGCTCGATGCGGACGGTCCGGGCCGAGGTGCCGCTCGTGGTGCCGACCCTCGAGGCCGACCTGCGGCTCGACGGGTCGACCCTCAGCGGCACGGTCCGCAACACCTCGGACATCGCCCTCGACCAGCCCGCCCTCGTCATCGGCGGCAACGTCGCCGTCCTCGAGCGGCTCGAGCCGGGCGCGACGGCGACCGTCTCGCTCCAGCTGGTCTCGCAGCAGCCCTGGCCGACGCTGTCGGAGAAGATCCTCGGCCAGCTCGGCTTCGAGGCGTCCACCGACTCGCAGATCCGCGGGTCGGTCCGGCGGAGCCTGATCGACCAGCTGACCTACGATCCGCAGTTCGGCTTCTCGGGCACTCTGCCGGCCGACGGCCCGGTCCTCCTCGCCTTCAGCGACGCCGCGCCGCTGGCGGCGGACGTCGCCGGCCACGTGCCGCAGCGGACCGCAACGGTCCTCTATCACCTGCCGCTCGGGCTCGAAACGAGCGGGGCGGTCGCCTACGCGGGCGACATGGTCCGGGCCTCGGTCGTCTCGGTCGACGCACCCTTCTTCTCGAAGGACCCGATGACGGTGAACTTCGGCCAGGGCTCGCTGACGATGGCCTACCGGCCGATCGGCATGAGCGGCTCCATCGAGGCGACCGGGCTCGTCCTGACGATGAACTCGAGCGGTGTCGACGTCCCGCAGCCGGAGCCGATCGAGCCGACCGGACCGGCCGCGTCGCCCGAGCCCTGCCTCCAGCAGCCGTGCGAGGGCCTCTCCGACGACTTCCTGCCGGAGACCGAGATCCTCGACCTCGAGACGTCGACGTGGATGGCCCTGCCGCACCTCGAGGGCGGGCGATCCTACGCCGTCGCCGACCCGGCCCGGTACGTCGACGCGACGTCGGGCACGGTCTGGGTGCGCTTCCAGAACGAGCGGCCCGACGGGGTCGGCTTCCAGTTCTCCGTGCGGATCGAGGGGACCGTCGAATGACCGCGATCGTCGCCACCGAGGGGCTGGTCAAGCGCTACGACGGGACGCTCGCGGTGGCCGGGATCGACCTCTCGATCGAGCCCGGCGAGATCTTCGGCCTCGTCGGCCCGAACGGGGCCGGCAAGACGACGACGCTCCGGATCCTCGCGACGCTGCTCGAGGCGACCGGCGGCGACGCGCAGGTCGCGGGCGAGTCGGTCCGTCGGAACCCCGACGCGGTCCGGCGCGTCATCGGCTACATGCCGGACACCTTCGGCGTCTACGACGACATGAAGGTCTGGGAGTACCTGGACTTCTTCGCCCGCTGCTACGGGATCCCGGCCGACCGGCGACGCCGGATCATCGGCGACCTGCTCGAGCTCGTGGACCTCGCCGCGAAGCGCGACGCCTACGTCGCCGGCCTCTCGCGCGGGATGCAGCAGCGGCTCTGCCTCGCCCATGCCCTGGTCCACGACCCGGCCGTCCTGCTCCTCGACGAGCCCGCGTCGGGTCTCGACCCCCGGGCCCGGGTCGAGCTGCGCGAGCTCCTCCGCGAGCTGCGTGCCCTCGGCAAGACGATCCTCATCAGCAGCCACATCCTGCCCGAGCTCGAGGAGCTCTGCACGAGCGTCGCGATCATCGACCGGGGGCGCGTCCTCGCGGCCGGCCGGGTGACCGACATCGAGCGCCGGCTCCGGGTCGGTGCCGTGCTTCGGGCCCGGATCCTCGGCGACGCCGAGGCGCTGGAGCGGGCCCGGGTCGTCTTCGCCATGGATCCCGAGGTCGCCTCGGCGACCGCCCTCGGCGAGGACACCATCGAGATCGGCTTCCGGGGCGACGACGAGGGAGCCGCCCGCCTGCTGGCGGCGGCCGTCGGATCCGGCGTCGCGATCGCCTCCTTCAGTCGCGCCGCCAGCGACCTCGAGGAGCTCTTCCTCCAGATCACCGCCGTCGACGAGCCGGAGGCCGGGCGATGACCGTGGCCGTGCAGCGCCGCCGGATCGGGCTGCCCGGGCCGATCGCCCGGGTCGCGTCGGGCATCGGCGCCGTCGGCGTCAAGGAGCTCCGGGGCCGGATGCGCGGCCGCCGGGCGTTCGTCGTCCTGACGGTCTACCTCCTCCTCGTCGGGGGCTTCGCCTGGGCCATCCAGGCCTTCCTCGAGCGGACGTACGCCGGGTCCTACGGCGGCTTCAACTATGCCGCCGCCGAGATCGGCCGCGGGATCTTCCTCGCCCTGCTGCTCCTCGAGACCCTCCTCATCGTCCTCCTCGCCCCGGCCTTCACGGCCGGTTCGATCAGCCTCGAGCGCGAGAAGCAGACGTTCGACCTGCTGACCGCGACTCCGATCAGCTCGCTCGGGATCGTCCTCGGCAAGCTCCTCTCGGCGCTCGTCTATGTCTTCCTCCTCATCGCCGCCTCGCTGCCCCTGACGGCGATCGTCTTCGTCTACGGCGGCGTCGCGCCGGACGACCTCGTCCGCGGCTACGTCGTCCTGTTCGTGACGGCGATCGGGTTCGGGACGCTCGGCCTGTTCTTCTCGGCGCTCGTCCGGCGGACCCAGGCGGCGACCGTGCTGACGTACGCCGTCGTCCTTGCCGTCACGATCGGCTCGGTCCTCGCCTGGGGCTTCTGGGCGACGATGGCGCCGGGCACGACGAACGTGCCCGTCCGCGACGACGGCCAGGTCGTGGCGTCGACCCGCGCGCCGCAGGCGCTCCTCTGGCTCAACCCGTTCGTCGCCCAGGCCGACGTCATGTGCGGGACCGACCTCGCGACCGGCTGGTCCTGCAGCCTCATCGGCGAGATCGTCGGGCGCCGGGCCGTCTTCGTCGACGCGGTGCCGGGCGTCACGCCCGTCCCGGAGCCAGCTCCGGCCGACGGCACGATCCGTGGAGACACCACGATCCCGGGTGACACCGGCGTGGGCCGGATGGTCGTGAACGACGTCATCGTCCAGCCGGTGGACCCGTTCGCCGGGAGCCGGGACCTGTTCTGGCCGCGGTTCGCGGCCGCCTGGCTCGCGCTGTCGGCCCTGCTCGTCGTCCTCTCCGTCCAGCTCGTCTCACCGTCCCGCCGCTGGCGGCCGCACCTGCCGGGCCGCGGTCGCCGCCAGTCGAGGAGCGCCGCCTGATGCGCCGACCCCGTCTCCCGAGTTCGGCCCGCCGCGAGCGGCAGCCGGCGCCGAGCGTGCCGGTCGACCCGGCCCGCGTGGTCGCCGGACCGCTCGACCCGAACCTGGGCGCGATCCGTGCCGAGCTGCGACCGCACCAGCGGCGACTGTGGCTCCGCCGGACCGCCCGTCGCGCCTGGGTCGCCCTGGCCGTCCTGGCCGTCGCGGAGCTCGCGCTCTGGACGCTCGCCCGCTTCCTGCCGCTCGAGGCGGCCCCGTCGATCGCCGTGGCCATCCCGGTCGTCGTCGTCGTCGGGCTCCTCGCCGCGATCGTCCGGGTCCGGCCGTCGCTCGGCGAGACGGCGCTGGCCGTCGACGCGGAGGGGGCGCTCGGCGACCGCGTCTCGAGCGCGCTCGAGCTCGCCGCCGCGGAGCCCGCCCACGCCGGACCGTCGCCGGCCGACCTCGACCTCGACGCGACCGATGCGCCCACGTCGCTCGACGACGCCGCGGTCCACGAGCGGTTCATCCGGCGGCAGCGGCGCGACGCGCTCGCCGTCCTCCGGGTCGTCCCGGCCTCCCTGTTCCGGCCGCGGCTCGCCCGAAGGCCCGCGCTCGTCGCCGTCGTGGCCCTGCTGCTCATCGCACCGGCCATCCTGCTGCCGAACCCCCAGGACGCCGTGATCGCCCGCGACCGCGAGCTGCGCGAGACGGCCCGCGAGCAGGCCGAGCGGATCGACGAGATCGCCGAAGAGCTCGAGGCGACCGGAGCCGAGGCCGACGACCCGCGCTCGGAGCTGGCCCGCGAGCTCCGCGAGCTCGCCCGGCAGCTGCGCGACCGCCCCGGCGACCTCGACGCGAACCTCGCGAAGCTCGGGGAGCTGGAGGGCGACCTGCGGGCCCGGATCGACCCGGCGAACGAGCAGCGCGCCTCCGCCCTTGCGTCGCTGAGCCGCGGGTTGTCCCGAGCGGCGACCAAGGACACGGACGCCAACCCCGCCGGCGACCCCGAGGAGGCGGCGAACGATCTCGAGAAGGCGGCCGACGAGCTCGACGAGCTGACCGACGCCGAGCGCAGGGAGCTCGCCCGCGCGCTCGCCGAGCTCGGGGCGATCGCGGGTCAGGCCGATGGTGCGGCCGCGACCGCGCTCCGGGATGCGGCGGCTCGGCTCGCCGCCGGCGACACGGCCGGTGCCCGCGATGCCCTCGGCCGGCTCTCCGACTCGCTCGGCAGCGCCGACGACCAGGTCGGCCAGCAGCGTGACCTCGCCCGGGCCGCGTCGCGGCTCCAGGACGCGCGCGGGCAGCTCGCCGACGCCGGTCGGCCCGCCGACGGCCAGGGGCAAGGTCAGGGCCAGGG
>CAZABC010000005.1:0-113281 GCA_964483405.1 uncultured Anaerolineaceae bacterium | reverse complement strand
CAGGGCCAGGGCCAGGGACAAGGTCAGGGGCAAGGTCAGGGCCAGGGCCAGGGACAAGGTCAGGGGCAAGGTCAGGGGCAGGGGCAAGGACAAGGTCAGGGCCAGGGTCAGGGCCAGGGGCAAGGTCAGGGCCAGGGCCAGGGACAAGGTCAGGGAGGGGGCTCGCTCGGCGGAGGCGGATCGAACGCCCGTCATCTCGGCAGCGGCAGCAGCGCCGGCGGCTTCCGCGGCCCGACCCGTGGCAACCAGCCGCCGGACGTGGGGCCGGATCTCGGCTCGGTCTTCGCCCCGTTCGACCGCCTCGGCAAGCCCGGCGACCCGAGCTACGTCGCGGGCACCGGCGGCGACGGCCAGACACAGACCGGCAACCAGTCCGGCCAGGGCGTCGACAACGGCGCATACGTCCCGTACTCGGACGTCTTCGCCGACTTCGAGTCGTACGCGATGACCAGCCTCGACCGCTCATACGTCCCGAGCTCGCTCAAGGACTTCGTTCGCGACTACTTCAGCTCGCTCGACCCGTCCCGCTGACCGGAGGACCCGATGGACACGACGACCACCCCGGCGGCGGAGGCCGTCCGGCTCGCGCCCGAGACCTTCGCCGAGCGGGCGGCCGCGATCGAGCGCGAGGTCGGCCGGATCATCGTCGGCCAGCGGCAGCTCGTCCGCCAGACGATGACCTGCCTCCTCGCCAACAGCCACGCGCTCCTCGAGGGCGTGCCGGGCCTCGGCAAGACGATGCTCATCCGGACCATCGGCGACGTCATCGACTGCTCGTTCAACCGGATCCAGTTCACGCCCGACCTGATGCCCGCCGACATCACCGGCACGAACATCCTCGTCGAGGAGGGCGGGACGCGGCAGTTCCGCTTCCAGCCCGGGCCGGTCTTCGCCAACCTCGTCCTCGCCGACGAGATCAATCGGGCGACGCCGAAGACCCAGAGCTCGCTCCTCGAGGCGATGCAGGAGCACCAGGTCACCGTCGCCCGGCAGCGCTACCCGCTCGAGGCGCCGTTCTTCGTCCTGGCGACCCAGAACCCGCTCGAGATGGAGGGGACCTATCCCCTGCCCGAGGCGCAGCTCGACCGGTTCATGTTCAAGGTGATGGTGCCCTTCCCGTCGGAGGATGACCTCATCGCGATCGTCGATCGGACGACCGGGGCGGACGCGCCGACCCCGGCCAAGGTCGCCAGCGCCGCCGACATCGTCGAGATGCAGCGGCTCGCGCGGGCCGTCCCGATCGCGCCGCACGTCACCGCGTACGCCGTCAGCCTCCTCGCCGCGACCCACCCCGATCAGCCGCGCGCGCCGCAGCTCGTCCGCGACTACGTCCGCTACGGCGGCTCGCCCCGCGGCGCCCAGGCCCTCGTCTCCGCCGGCAAGATCGGGGCCCTGCTCGATGGTCGCTTCAACGTCTCGATCGACGACGTCCGCGGGGCGGCGCTGCCGGCCCTCCGCCACCGGGTGATCCTCAACTTCGAGGGCGAGGCGGAGGGCATCACGACCGAGACCGTCATCGGCGCGATCCTCGACGCGGTCGTCCCGCCCGCGGTCGAGTGACGCTCGCCGGAGCCGAAGGGACGGCTGCCCGATGACCGCCGAGACCCCGGGCACCGCCACACCGGCAGCCGGCCCGGCGGCCCCGGCGACCGGCACGGGCCCGAACCCGCCGGCGAGCGACCGCCGCCCCGGGTCGGGCGGCCTGCTCGCGAACGACCTCGACCCGACGGTCTTCGACGAGACGTTCCTCCGCCAGCTCGAGCGCCTGATGCTCCTCCTCAAGGCCCCCGTCCGCGGCGGCCTCAAGGGCGGTCGCCGGAGCGTGAAGCGCGGCCAGTCGGTCGAGTTCGCCGACTACCGCGACTACAGCCTCGGCGACGACCTGCGCCAGCTCGACTGGAACGTCCTCGCCCGGCTCGAGAAGCTCTTCGTCAAGCTCTACGTCGAGGAGGAGGACGTGACGATCACGTTCCTCCTCGACGCGTCGGCGTCGATGGCGGCCGGCCGGCCGCCCAAGCTCGTCTTCGCCAAGCGCGCCGCGGCCGCCCTGGGCTACATCGGGCTCGCCTCGGAGGATCGCGTCGTCGTCACGGCCCTGGTCGGCCGCACGGCGCGGCGGCACCTCGCGATGCGCGGCTCCGGGCGTGTCTTCCGGCTGCTCTCGGAGCTGTCGGCGATCGGGACCGCGACCGGGTCGACCGACCTCGTCTCGGCCGCCCGCCACGCGGCCGCCCAGCTCTCCGGTCGAGGGGTCGTCGTTCTCATCTCCGACCTGCTCGACCCGGCCGCCGACCGGGTCGTCCGGGAGCTCGCCTCGACCGGCTCGGAGGTCATCGTCCTGCACGTCCTCTCGCCCGACGAGCTCGACCCCGCGCTCGAGGGCGACCTCCGCCTCGTCGACAGCGAGACGGGGGGATCGGTGGACGTCACCGTCGACCTCGGCATGCTCGACGACTACCGGCGGCGGCTGGCGGCCTGGCAGGCCGAGCTCGCCGACACCGCGGCCAAGCGCCGGGTCAGCTACGTGCCCCTGGCGTCGGACGTCCCGATCGCCGATCTCGTCTTCGCCGAGCTCCGGCGACGCCGGGTGGTGGGCTAGGCGATGTCGTTCCTCGCGCCGTTCGCGCTGCTCGGGCTGCTCTTCGTGCCGGTCGTCCTCGCGATGTACCTGCTCAAGCTGCGGCGGGACGAGGCGGTCGTCCCCTCGACGCTCCTCTGGCAGCGGCTGGTCGCCGACGTCGAGGCGAACGCGCCGTGGCAGCGGCTCCGGCGCAGCCTCCTCCTGATCCTCCAGCTCCTGCTCGTCGTCGTCCTCGCGCTCCTCGCCGCCCGGCCCTTCCTCGACCGGCCGGCCGGCTTCGCCCGCGACCTCGTCGTCGTCGTCGACGCCTCGGCCTCGATGGGCGCGACGGACGTCGAGCCGACCCGCCTCGACGCGGCGAAGCGGGCGGCCTCGGACGCCCTCCGCGACCTCCCCGCCGGCGGTCGGGTCAGCGTCATCGCCGCCGGCCGGACCGCCCGCGTCGTCGCCAACGACACGACCGACATCGGCCGCGCTCGAGCGGCGATCGCCACGATCGAGCCGGCGAGCGCGCCCGGCGACATGGGCGAGGCGCTCCGGCTCGCGTCCGCGCTCGCCGCCCGCTCGGGCGACGCCGAGGTCCTCGTCGTGACCGACGCGGCGATCGCCGAGCCACCGACGGCCAGCGTCGACGCGCCGGTCAAGGTCATCACCGTCGGTCGCGACGGCAAGAACCAGGCCGTCGTCGCCCTCGCCGTCCGGACCGGCCCGTCGGGAGTGACGCGGTCGGTCTTCGTCAGCCTCGTCAACGCCGACCTCGAGGCCGCGACGCGCCGGCTCGAGGTGTACGGCGACGCCCGGCTCCTCGAGAGCCGCGACATCTTCATGGACCCCCAGACCCGATCCGACGTCGTCGTCGACGACGTCCCGGGCGACGTCGGCATCGTCGAGGTCCGGCTGGCCGCCGCCGAGGCCGCCGGCGATTCGCCGCCCGACCGGCTCGCCGCCGACGACCGGGCGTGGGCGATCGTGCCGCCCGACCGGCTGCGCCGGATCCTCCTCGTGTCCGCGGGCGACCCGTACCTCGAGACCGCCCTGTCGTACCTCCCGAACGTCGAGCTGTACGGCGTCGAGCCCGACGCGTACGGCCCGGGCACCAAGCCCGAGCTCTTCGACCTCATCATCTTCGAGGCGACGCTGCCCGCGACCCTGCCGGCGAAGCCCATCCTCGCGATCGCCCCGCCCCGGAGCAGCCCGCTCGGCGAGGTGACCGGGCAGCTCGTCAACCCGGGCGTCGCGTCGCTCGACCCGGCCGAGCCGATCCTGCGCTATGTCGATCTCTCGACGCTCCACGTGTCGGAGGCGCGCCGGCTCGAGCCGCCCGAGTGGGCCCGCGTCGTCATCCCCGGCCCGGCCGGCGCCCCGCTCCTGTACGCCGGCGACCGGGCCGGCCTCCCGACCGCGGTCCTCGCCTTCGAGCCGCGCCGATCGGACCTCCCGCTCCAGGTCGCCTTCCCGATCCTCATGGCGAACCTCGTCGGCGAGCTGCTCGGCGGGTCCGGCGCCCCGGCCGACGCCGTCGCGCCCGGCTCGCCGGTCACCCTCGCGATCCCGAGCGGCGCGACCGGTCTCGCGGTCGAACGACCGGACGGGTCCGTCGACGAGCTCCTGCCAGGAGCCGAGGGGGCGGCGACCGTCATCTTCTCGAGGACCGACCTCCTCGGCGTCTACACCGTGCAGCCGCTCGGACTCGTCGCGCCGAGCCCCTCGCCGGCGGGGTCCGGCTCCGCGTCGCCCGCCGCGAGCCCGTCGGGGACGCCCGCCGCGAGCCCCTCGCCCACCGAGGCGCCGCCGGTCGATCCATCCGAGCCGGTCCGCTTCGCCGTCGACCTGTTCGACGTGGACGAGTCGACGATCGCGCCCGGGAGCGCGGCGACGCTCGAGGCGCTCGGCACGCCGCGCGGGACGGGCCCCGGCGCGGTCCCGGCCGACCGGCCGGACGCTCGCGACGAGCTGTGGCTGCCGATCCTCCTCGTCGTCCTCGTGCTGCTGCTCGTCGAGTGGCTCGTCTACGAGCGCGATGCCCTCGCCCGGCTGCGCCGCGGCATCGGCGAGCGCCTGGGTCGGACCCGGCCGGCGGGGACGGACTGATGGGCCTCGCGTTCGATACGCCGGTGGCGCTCCTGATCCTGCCGATGGCGCTCGTCCTCGTCGTCGGGCTCCACCTGGCCGGCCGCCGCCGGACCGGGCTCGCCCGGCGCCGGGCGGCCCTCCTGGTCCGGGCGCTCGTCCTCGCCTGCCTGGTGTTCGCGGTGGCCGGGCTCCAGCTCGTCCTGCCCGTCGACCGCCTGGCGACGGTCTTCGTCGTCGACCTGTCCGACTCGATCGGCGAGCAGGGCCGCGAGGACGCGCTCGCGTTCATCCGGGAGAGCCTCGAGGCGATGCCCGACGGCGACGAGGCGGGCATCGTCGCCTTCGGCAAGGACGCGCTCGTCGAACGGCTGCCCTCCGACGTCCGGGAGCTCTCGACGCTCGCCTCGACCCCGGTCCGCGGCGCGACCGACCTCGGCGCCGCCCTCCGGCTCGCGTCGGCGCTCTTCCCCGACGACGCCCAGAAGCGGATCGTCCTGCTCTCCGACGGCAACGACACGACCGGCGCCGGGCAGACCGAGGCCGCCCTCTCGGCCGCCCGCGGCATCGTCATCGAGACCCGGACGACCGGCCTCGGGGGCGGCGACGAGGTCGTCGTCGAGCGCCTCACGGCCCCCACGACCGCCCGGCTCGGCGAGACGATCGAGGTCGTCGCGGAGATCCGGTCGACGGTCGCCCAGCCGGCCGTCGCGAGGCTCGTCGTCGACGGCGTCGCGGCCGGCTCGGTCCCGGTCGACCTTGCCGTCGGGGTCACCCGCGTGACGTTCGAGATCGAACCAGAGGAGCCCGGCTTCCACACCTTCAGGGTCGTCGTCGAAGCCGCGCGCGACACGTTCGACCAGAACGACCGCGCCGACGCCCACACGATCGTCAAGGGCGAGCCGCGGATCCTCGTGGCGGCGGGCGACGCCGACGCCGCCGCGGCCGTCGTGGAGGCGCTCGAGGCCCAGGGACAGCTGGTCGACACGCTCGTCCCGGAGCTCATCCCCGAGGACCTGCCGGGGCTCGCGGCCTACGACTCGGTCGTCCTGGTCGACGTCCCGCGGCTCCGCCTCTCGGATCGCCAGCTCGCGGCGCTCCAGGTCTACGTCCGCGATGTCGGCCGCGGGCTCGTCGCGATCGGCGGGCCGAACGCCTACGGGGCGGGCGGCTACGCGAAGACGCCGCTCGAGGAGACCCTCCCGGTCGACATGGGCGTCCGCGACCGCGAGAAGCAGCCCGACGTCGCCCTCGTCGTCGTCATCGACCAGTCCGGCTCGATGGACGCCTGCCACTGCAACCCGGGCGGCAACACGACCGCCGGGCCCCGCAAGACCGACATCGGCAAGGAGGCGATCCTCCGGGCGGCCGCGGCCCTCACGGCCCGCGACCAGCTCGGCGTCGTCGCCTTCAACGAGGCGGCCCACTGGGTCGTCAAGACGGCGCCGCTCGGCGGGCTCGACGACCTCTCGGGGTCGCTCGCCGCGATCAGGCCCGAGGGCCAGACGAACATCTACGCCGGCCTCGTCCAGGCCGTCGAGTCGCTCGAGGACGCGACGGCGACCCGGCGGCACATCATCCTCCTGACCGACGGCTGGTCGAGCAGCGGCCGATACGAGGAGCTCCTCGGCCGGATGAAGGCGGCCGGGATCACCCTCTCGACCGTCGGCGCCGGGGCCGGCTCGGCGACCGTCCTCCAGGAGCTCGCCCGACAGGGCGGCGGCCGCTTCTACGACGCCGTCAACGCATCGTCGATCCCGGACATCTTCCTCAAGGAGACCGAGCAGGTCGCCGGCCGGCAGATCGTCGAGGAGCGCTTCTTCCCGATCCAGACCGGCTCGTCGCCGATCCTGCGCGGTCTCGAGGCCGGACTGCCGGCCCTCCTCGGCTACAACGGCACGACGGCCAAGCCGGCGGCCAACACCGTCCTCGTCTCCGACCGCGACGACCCGGTCCTCGCCCAGTGGCAGTACGGCCTCGGCCGCTCCGTCGCCTGGACGTCGGATGCGACCGGCCGCTGGGCGTCGAGCTGGCTCGGCTGGGACGGGTTCGCCCGGTTCTTCTCGCAGGCCGTCGCCTGGACGTTCCCGGGCGACGAGACGGCCGGCATCGACGCCTCGTTCGAGACGGTCGACGGCAAGACCCGGTTGCGCGTCGAGAGCACGGCCGAGGACGGCTCACCGCGCGACTTCTACGACACCTCGGCGGCGCTCGTCGGCGGCGCCGATCTCGAGACCGTGGCGGTCGACCTCGTCCAGGTGGCGCCCGGGGTGTACGAGGCGCCGGTCGGCGAGCTCGACTCGGGGGCGTACCTCGTCCGGATCACCCAGACCCGGCCGGGCACGACGCCGCTGCAGCGGATCGTCGGGCTCGTCGCTCCGACGCCGGCCGAGTACCGCCAGCTCGGCGAGAACGCGGCGATCCTGGCGGCGCTCCGGAGCGCGACCGGCGGCGGCATCGTGGCGACGGCGGAGGACCCCTGGGTCCACGACCTCGCGGTCACGACGAGCCTGACCGAGCTGTGGCCGCTCCTGCTCGTCCTGGCGCTCCTGCTGTGGCCGCTGGACATCGCCCTCCGACGGGTCTCGGTCGGTCGTCGCGAGCTGGCCGCCGGCCGCGCCTGGCTCGGCGCCCTGCCGGCCCGACGGACGCGCGTGGCGGCCCGGACCGCGGCGGCCGCGGGGATGCTCGCGACCCGCGGGCGGACGGGCGACGCGGCCCGCCGGGCGATCCTCGAGCGGCCACCCGACGATGGGGACGCCGTCGCGACGACATCGGCGACGACGGCCCGGGCCGACGCCGCGCCGACGGGCCCGGCCGGCCCTCCGGTCCCCGGCCCGGCGCCGGTCGAGCCCGAGGTCGAGGTCCGCGAGACCGCGGACACGATCGAGCGGCTCCGCGCGGCGAAGCGTCGGGCAGCCGAGCGCTGAGGTCCGGCTCGAGCGGTCTTTCGAGCCGGTCTACAGCTCCTCGATCACCGCCCGCGGGCCGTCGTCCTCGTCGGTCGCGACCCGGTCGGCCGCGGCGGATGCCCGGACGGCACGGCTGGCATCGCGCAGGGCGGCCGCCGCGACGACCGCCAGGACGCCGAGGACGAGGATCGCCTCCCACGGCAGGCGCCGGACGTCGAGTCCGCCGACGACGCTGATCGTCACCAGAGTGGCGTTGCCCTCGCCGTCGGTCGCCCGGATGACGACGTCCTGGGGCCACGGGGCGAGCGTCGTCCGGATCTCGAACGTCCCGTTCCGGCGGGCCTGGACCGTCTCGCCGCCGATGACCTCGACGGTCGCGCCCGACTCGGTCGTGCCGGTGAGCTTCGCGCTAAAGGGCCAGGGCGCCGACAGCAGCGGCGGCGGGACCGCAAGGCTCGGTCCGACGAGGTCGAGCCGCACCGCGCCGGCGACCGGCTCGGAGATCTCGCCCCAGTCGTTGAGCTCGATCGCCTCGACCCACCAGGTCTGCGCGTCACCCCGCAGCGGGACGCGGACCGCTCGCAGCTCGACGCCCGCGATCCCGCCCGGCCTGACCGGCGAGCGATCGACGCGCAGCTCGACGCCGATGCCGATCTCCGGGGCGAGGAACGCCGCGACCGACCGCTCCGCCGGGTCCGACCGGGCCGCTGGCGGGCCCGTCCGGACCCGGCTCATGACGCGATCGCCGGCCCGGCCCGCGACGATCGCTTCGACCGGGTCGGCGCCGGCCCACTCGTCGAGCGTCGGGACCGGGGCCGGGAAGGTCGTGAAGTAGAAGAGGTCCTTCGCCCGCAGCTCGGCGAGCGCGAACGGGACCGACGGTCCCGATCGCCAGCCGCCGGTGGCCTCGGCGGCCGCGGCCGGCGTCGGGGTCCTCAGCCCCTCGAGCGGGAGGTCCCAGGCGAGCCCGGACGCGACGAGCAGCCGCCGCTCGCGCCCGACGACGATCCCGAGCGGTCGGGTCGCGACCCAGGCCGGCCCCCGCCGGACCCGCGGGACCGGGGCGCCGGCGCAGTCGACGCTCAGGAACGGCACGACGAGGTCGTCGCAGCCATCGCCGTCGACGTCGCCCGACCAGCCGACCGGCCAGGTGGCCCAGCGGGCCGGGACCGCCGCGTCCGACCAGCGATCCATCCGCGGTGAGCGGGGTGGGCCCTCGAGGTCCGTCATCTCGAGCGGCCCGGCCGTGCCGCGGGCCATGGTGACCCGTCGGACGGCCCACGGACGCCCGTCCGTGTCGATCGTCGCGAGGGCGATCGTCGCACCGCGCGTCGACCCGACCACGCCGAGCGGGCGGCGGGCGTCGTCGCCGAGGTCGATCGCGGTCCAGCCCTCGGCCGGATCGACGACGACCATCCGCGAGCCCGAGGGCAGGACGAGGACCGGGGGCCCCGCGTCGACGCGGACCGGGATCGGCGCGACGGGAGGACCCGTCGGCGGGTCGAGGCCGACGATGACATCCGTCGCCCCGGTCGTGAGCCGGACGAGGGCGACGCTCCCGCGATCAGCCGCGAACTGCGAGTCGCAGACCTCGGCGATCGGCGCGACGAGCTCGACGGTCCCGTCGAGGTCGACGTCCACGAGCGTGGCGGGGCCGAGTCGCCACGGCCAGAGGTCGATCGTGCGGAGCGGGGCGAGGGTGACCGGGTCCCGGACCGACACGACGGTCCGGCAGCGGCCGGGTGCCGGGGGCGTCCGACCCGGCGCCTCGGGCGTGCTCGTGACGAGCTCGACCGACCCATCGCCATCGACGTCGGCCAGGCCGGCGCCGTCGATCGGACCGGCGACCTCGAGCGCCCGACCGGCCACGATCCCGTCGCCGACGACGTCGTAGCGGCCGAGGATGGACCGGGCGGCGCCGGCCGCGGTCCGGACGACGATCGCCCCGGACCCCGTCGGCAGCGGCAGGAGCCACGGCGCCGCGTCCGCGTCGACGTCGCCGATGTCGGGCGTCGGGCGGCCCTCGTCGAGCGGCAGCGTCGACGTCGTCCGCCAGCCGTCGCGGTCGTCGACGAGGAGCTCGAGGGACCCGGCACCATCCGCCGCGGCACCGTCCGGCTCGGCGGCGGGGCGGACGACGAGCAGGCGCCCCGGGTCGCCGCCCCCGTCGGTCCCGCCAGAGAGGATCGCGGCGTCGACCATCGGCACGTCGAGCGGGTTGGCGTCCTCGGGCGAGCCGGCGCGGGCCGGTGACGATCCGGCCGGGAGCGCGAGCCCCGCGGTCCCGACGAGGACGGCCGCGCCGAGCCGGACGAGCGTCCCGACCCGGCCGGGCCGGGACGTCCGGCGCGGCTCCCGGTCTCCGCTGGGGCGCCCGACGGTCCACACGGTGCGCGCATCGTAGCGGTGCTAGGCTCCGGTCGTGCCCGGACCCTCCCCCGCCCCATCGCGCCGCGACCTCCGCCGGTGGCCCGCACCGCTGGTCGCGACCGCTCTCGCCGCGACGGTCCTGGCCGCCACGATCCTGTCGGGGTGCGGGGCGACGACGACGGTCGGGCCCCCGAAGCCGACCCCGATGGACATCGTCGGCATCGCCGACGAACTCGCCGCGCGGGGGATCATCGTGACCAGCGTCGTCTCGGGCGATGCCGGCTGCGACGACCCCGACATGATCGGCGCCGCGATCGGCTTCGACGCCGCGGGGCTCGACCAGCCGACGCCGACCCGGGTCCGGCTCTACATCTTCCGCAACCGGTCCGCCTACGAGAAGCAACGCCGGGCGGTCGACGCCTGCGCCGCGTCCTGGGTCACCGACCCCGCGACGTTCGAGGCGATCGACGTGTCGCCGTACGTCGCGGCGGGCCAGGGCCCGTGGGGCGCCCAGCTCAAGGCGGCGATGCGGGCGGCGCTGACCGCCGCGGCCGGGACCGGGGGCTGACCGGGCCGAGGCCTAGGCCTCCTCGCGCTCGACCTCCTCGCGCGGCGCGGGCTCGAGGCGCGGCCGGGGGACGTCCGACACGTTCGGGACGAAGCTCGCCGCCATCGCCGTCGCCGCGGTCTGCTCCTGCTCCTCGACCGAGAGGATCCCGAGCCGGCCGAGCTGGGCGAGCTCGTCGCGGATGTACGTCTTGAGCATCTCGGGGCCGTCGGTGCTGATCGTGAACCGGACCCCGTTGCGACGGAACGTGTCGAAGATCCAGCGGAACTCGTCCCAGCCCGAGACGACCCGGGTGTTGAGGTTCGACGTGGGGCAGATCTCGAGGACGATGCCGCGCTCGCGGATCATGTCCATCGCCCGGGGGTCGTAGGCCGCCTTGACGCCGTGCCCGATCCGGTCGGGCTCGAGGAGCTCCACGACGCGGGCGACCTCCTCGACCGGGCCGGCTTCGCCGGTGTGGACGGTGATGCCGAGCCCGAACTGGCGGGCCCGTCGGAAGAGGCGCCGGTAGTCGGCGACGCGGAACGTGGCCGACTCCGGCCCGGCGATGTCGACGCCGACGACGCCGCGGTCACGCCAGGCGATCGCCTTCTCGACGAGGATCTCGTTGAGCTCGTAGGGGAAGGCCCGGTCGAGGCAGAAGATGAGCCCCGGCTTGACCGGGTACTCGAGGGTCGCCCGGTCCATCCCCCGGACGGCGGCCGCGACGATGTGGTCGAGGTCCTGCTCGCCGCCGCGATTCCGCTTCATCGGGTTGAAGCGGAGCTCCATCGTCGTGACGTTGTTCTTACGGTAGGCCCCGCCGATGACCTCGTAGACCGAGCGCTCGACGGCGATCGGGCTCGACTGGATGAGCTCGGTCCAGTGGAACAGCTGGAGGTAGCCGTCGAAGCTCCGCGCCCGCCGGGGCGAGACGGTGATCATGTCCCGGAACTCCCAGTAGTCCCGGGTCGGGAGCTTGATCCCCTGGGCGTGGGCGACGCTCCACATGATCGCCGGGGTGACCGCCCCGCCGAGGTGGCAGTGGAGCTCGGCGAGGGGGACCTTCCGCGACAGCTGACCCATGCAGCGAGCATACCCGATGGCCGATGACGAACGGCACTGGCCGACGGGCGCCCTCGCTCCCGACCATCCGGTCCTGAGAAGAAGGCGTCCCGTGGCGACCGTCCGGTCGCCGAGCAGGAGGAGTCTCGTCGATGACGACGACCATGAGACGCCTCGCCGGGCTCGCCGGCGCGGCCCTGTTCATCGTCGGCGCGTGCTCGAGCGGCAGCTCGCCCGCGCCGTCGGGCGATGCCGCGAGCATCACCCCGCCGGCGGCGATCGCCGAGGCCGGCAAGCTCGTCTGGTGCGTCGACGTGTCATACCCGCCCGAGGAGTTCTACGCCGAGGATGGCACGACGGCCCAGGGCTCGGACATCGACATCGCGGCCGACATCGCGAAGCGGTTCGGGGTCACGAGCCAGATCGACAACACCGGCTTCGACGGGATCATCCCGGCGCTCAAGGCGAAGAAGTGCGACCTGATCATCAGCGGCATGAACTCGACCGACGAGCGCAAGCAGGAGGTCGACTTCGTCGACTACCTCAAGGTCGGCCAGGGGATCATGGTCCCGGTCGGCAACCCCGAGGGCATCGCGTCGCTCGAGGACCTGTCCGGGCTGGCCGTCGCCGTCCAGCTCGGGACGACGAACAAGGAATCGCTCGACGCGGTCAACGAGACGCTGACCGCCGCCGGCAAGCCGACGATCGACATCCAGACCTTCGACAAGGACACCGACGCCTTCCAGCAGCTCGCGCTCGGACGTGTCGACGCGTACACGACCGACTCGGTCGTCCTGGCGTACTACCTCAACGTCCCCGAGAACGAAGGCAAGTTCGAGATCGCGGCCAACATCGACCCGATCCCGATCGGCATCGCGGTCCGCAAGGAGGACGGCGAGCTGAAGGCGGCCGTCCAGGCGGCGATCGACGCGATGTACGCCGACGGGACGCTCGAGCAGATCGTCGACAAGTGGAAGATGACCGACGCGGTCGACTGGGTGAAGTGACCCAGGGCTGAGGGACGAGCCGGTCGGATGCGGCCGGCTCCCCTCGTTCGCCGGAGGGCCCCGTGCAGCCTGACGTCCTGCTCCAGGTCCAGGGCGGTCTCCAGTTCGACTGGGAGTTCTTCCTCGACTTCGTCTTCCATCCGTCGCCGGCGCTCATCGGCGGGCTGGCGATCACGATCTACGCCTCGGTCATCGCCCAGACGGTCGGGGTCATCCTCGGCACGCTCTCGGCGTTGGCCGGGATGAGCCGGATCGGGATCCTGCGGGCGATCAGCGGCCTCTACGTCTGGTTCTTCCGCGGCACGCCGCTGCTCGTCCAGCTGTTCCTCGTCTACTTCGGGACGCCGTACCTGCTCGGCGGCCTCGACCTGTTCCCGGCCGACATCGAGGCCGGCTTCGTCAGCCTCCGCGGCGCGGTCCTCGCCGGCATCGTCGCCCTGTCGGTCAACGAAGGCGCCTACATGAGCGAGATCGTCCGGGCCGGGATCATGTCGGTCGACCCGGGCCAGGCCGAGGCGGCCAAGTCGCTCGGCATGACGTATCGGCTGACGATGACCCGGATCGTCCTGCCGCAGGCCCTCCGGGTGATCGTCCCGCCGCTCGGCAACGAGTTCAACAACATGCTGAAGACGACGTCGCTGCTGAGCGTCATCTCGGTCATGGAGATCTTCCGGGTCGCCCAGGCGGCGAACTCGGCGACCTTCAAGTCGTTCGAGGCGTTCTTCGGCGTGGCCCTCTACTACCTCGCCCTGACGACGATCTGGAGCCTCATCCAGGGTCGGATCGAGCGGCGCCTGGGGGTCGGCTCCGCGACCGAGGCCCGCGAGAGCTTCTGGCAGCGGCTGCTCGGTCTCGGGCGGAGCCTGCCGGGTGGAGGGGGCTTCCGATGAGCCGCGTCCAGGGCGACATCCTCGGCGCGATCGGCGGCATCGCCGAGGCGCCAGCGGTCGGGCCGATCGTCGAGGCGACCGACGTCCAGAAGTGGTTCG
Source organism: uncultured Anaerolineaceae bacterium (assembly GCA_964483405.1). Classification (GTDB taxonomy): domain Bacteria; phylum Chloroflexota; class Limnocylindria; order Limnocylindrales; family CSP1-4; genus CAZABC01. Next base: position 99,740 of record CAZABC010000005.1, on the reverse strand, counting down.
GCAAGCTCCACGTCCTCAAGGGCGTCTCGCTGACCGTCCAGCGGCGCGAGGTCGTCGTCATCATCGGAGCCTCCGGCTCGGGCAAGACGACGTTCATCCGCTGCGTCAACCACCTCGAGAAGATCCAGGGCGGCCGGATCATGGTCAACGGCCACCTCATCGGCTACCGTGACAGGGGCGGCAAGCTCGTCGAGGACCGCGAGTCGAACATCGCCAGGCAGCGCATGGAGATCGGGATGGTCTTCCAGCGCTTCAACCTGTTCCCCCACATGACCGCGCTGGCGAACATCACCGAGGCGCCGATCCGGGTCCGCCGGATCCCGGAGGCGGAGGCGAAGGCGATGGGCACCGCGCTCCTGACGCGGGTCGGTCTGGCGGCGAAGGCGGACGCCTACCCGGCGCAGCTCTCGGGCGGCCAGCAGCAGCGGGTCGCGATCGCCCGGGCGCTCGCGATGAAGCCCGCCCTGATGCTGTTCGACGAGCCGACGAGCGCCCTCGACCCGGAGATGATCGGCGAGGTCCTCGAGGTCATGAAGGAGCTCGCCCGTGAGGGGATGACGATGATCGTCGTGACCCACGAGATGGGCTTCGCGCGCGAGGTCGCCGACCGGGTCGTGATGATGGATGACGGGCTGATCATCGAGGAAGGGACGCCCGAGCACTTCTTTACGAACCCGACGCACGAGCGGACGAAGGCGTTCCTCTCGAAGATCCTCTAGGCGGGGACGACCCGGCCGTCGGCATCGAGCGTCGCCCGTCGGCGGAGCGCACGGACCTCGGCGCCAGGCGCCTGGTCGCGGGCGTGGTAGCTCGAGCGGACGAGCGGGCCCGACTCGACGTGGCGGAACCCGAGCGCGAGCGCCTCGACCTTCATCTCGGCGAACTCGTCGGGGTGGTAGTAGCGCTCGAGCGGCAGATGGGCCATCGTGGGCCGGAGATACTGGCCGATCGTGAGGATGTCGCAGTCGACCGCGCGGAGAGCCGTGAAGGCCTCGGTCAGCTCGGCCCGGGTCTCGCCGAGGCCGACCATGAGCGAGCTCTTCGTGTGGACAGCGTGGCCGTCCGCCGTGGCGTAGGCCTTGGCGCGCTCGAGGACCTCGAGCGTCCGCTCCCAGCGGGCCCGCTTCCGGACCGGCCCCTGGAGCCGCCGCACCGTCTCGAGGTTGTGGTTCAGGATGTCCGGACCGGCGGCCATGACCGCCCGCAGCGGCGCGGCCTTCCCATCGAAGTCCGGGATGAGGACCTCGATGCCCATCCCCGGGCAGCGGGCCCGGAGCTGACGGATCGTCTCGGCGAAGACCGAGGCACCGCCGTCGGGCAGGTCGTCTCGGGCGACCGACGTGACGACGACGTGCTCGAGCCCGAGCGCAGCGACCGCCTCCGCGACCCTCCGCGGCTCGTCGTCGTCGAACCAGGTCGGCCGGCCGGTCTTGATCGCGCAGAACCCGCAGGCCCGGGTGCAGGTGTCGCCGAGGATCATCACCGTCGCGGTGCGTTGATCCCAGCACTCGCCGACGTTCGGGCAGCGGGCCTCCTCGCAGACGGTGTTGAGGGTCAGGCCGCGGAGCAGGCCCTTGAGGTCGTGGTAGTTGTCGCCCGAGGGCAGCTTCGCCCGGATCCAGTCCGGGTGGCGCCGCGCCGGGTGCGCGCCGTCGGCCGCCGCCGGCTCGATGACGCCCCCGCCCATCGCGATCGAGATCGGCTCGTGGGGTCGGTGGTCGTGGCCGCCGGGTGGCGCGTAGATCGGGAGCTCGCGAGCCATGGGCCGAGTGTACGCGGGACCGGCCGCTGCGGCAGGCGCCGACCTAGTAGATCGCGGTGTCGGGACCGACGCCCTCGAGCCAGGCCTTGATGTCGCGGAGCAGCGCGGCTCCGCCGGCCCCGTCGTTGGCGCGGTGGTCGATGCCGAGGACCATGTTCATCACCGACCGGATGGCGATGACGTCGCCATCGGCGGTCTCGACGACGACCGGTCGCTTGGTGATGCGGTCCATCGTCACGATGCCGACCTCGGGCACGTTGATGATCGGCATGACCAGGTTCGTACCCAGCCAGCCGGTGTTGTCGACGGTGAAGGTGCCGCCGCCGAAGTCGTCGACCCGGAGCTTGTTCGCGCGCGCCCGGTCCGAGACCTCGGCGATGGCCTGGTTGATCCCGGCGATCGACAGCCGATCGACGTCGCGGATGACCGGCACGATCAGGCCGTCGGAGACGGCGACCGCGATGCCGATGTTGACCCGGCGCTTGGCGAGGAGGCCCTGCTCCGTCCAGTGGGCGTTGAACGTCGGGTTGCGCCGGAGCGCCTCGGCCGAGGCCTTCACGACGAACGGCACGAAGCTCAGCGAGGTCCCCTCGCGGGCCCCGAACTCGCGCTTGTGCCGGTCGCGGAAGCGGACGAGGCTCGTCACGTCCACCTCCATCTGGATATAGGCGTGCGGAACCTGGAGGGCCCGGGTCATCTGGGCGGCGATGCCCCGGCGCATCTGGGTCATCGGCACCAGGACCTCGTCGGCGCCGTCGGGGAAGGCGATCGCCGAGGCCGTGGCGGCGGCGGCGGTCACGGCGGGAGCGACCGGGACCGCGGCGCCGGCGGCCGGGGCGGTCTGGCGGCCGACCGGACGACCCGTCCGGATGGCCTCGACCGCGTCGAGGACGTCGTCGCGGGTGAGCCGCCCGCCGCCGCCGGTGCCCACGACCTGGGCCGGCGAGAGGCCGTGCTCGCGCAGCAGCCGCCGGACGGCCGGGGTCATCCGCGCGCCGGGGTCGCCGACCGCCGGGAGCGACGACGCGCCGGCGACCATCGACGCCATCACCGGCACGGCCGCAGCCTGCGGGGCCGGCGCGCCGACCCCCGCGGCCGGCGACCCGACGGACGCGACGGGGGCGGCAGGCGCGACGGCGGGGGTGGCGGCGGGCGCGACCGCGGGAGTGGCGGCAGGCGCGACGGCGGGCGGCGCGGCCGCGGCGGGTGTTGCCGGCGGTACGGCGACGTTGCCGTCGTCGGCGGTCGCGATGACGGCGATCTCGGCGTCGTTGGGGACGGTCGCCCCCTCGGGCACAAGGATCTCCACGAGCGTACCCTCGAACGGCGACGGCACCTCGGCGTTCACCTTGTCGGTGATGACCTCGAGGAGCGGCTCGTACTTGGCCACATGGTCGCCCGGCGCCTTGAGCCACTTGCCGATCGTCCCCTCGGCGACGCTCTCGCCGAGCTGGGGCATCGTCACCTTCGCCACTGTCGTCCTCCGGATGGCGCCGCGGGGGGCGGCGGCGTCACTGGCCGTCTCGAGGGCGCTAGTGTCGCGCATCCGGCAAGGCGGTGCGAGGAGCGACGCCGCGCGGTGCCCTCAGTACGCCGCCAGCCGGCGGATGCCGTCGGCGATGCGGGTCGGGTCGACGAGGAACGCGTCCTCGAGGATGTGGTTGTATGGCATCGCCGGCACGTCGGGACCGGTCACCCGGCTGACGGGGCCGTCGAGGTAGTCGAAGGCCTCGTCGGCGACGATCGCCGCGACCTCGGCGCCGTAGCCGCCGAAGCGATTGTCCTCGTGGACGATCAGGCACTTCCCGGTCTTGCGGACGGAGCCGAGGAGGGTCTCGGTGTCGAGCGGGCGGAGCGATCGCAGGTCGATCACCTCGACGCTGATCCCCTCCTCGGCGACCCGGTCGGCCGCCTCGAGCGCGTAGAGGACCATCAGCCCGTAGGCGACGACGGTCACCCGCGTGCCGGCCAGCGCGATCGTCGCCCGGCCGAGCGGGACCGGCTCGGCCCGGTCGGGGACCTCGCCGCGGACGCTCCGGTACATCTTCTTGTGCTCGAAGTAGAGGACCGGGTCGGGGTCGCGGATGGCCGACCGGAGCAGGCCGGCCGCGTCCGCCGGGGTCGAGGGGACGACGACCTTGAGCCCGGGCACGTGGGTGAAGAACGCCTCGACCGATTGCGAGTGGTAGAGCGCGCCGTGGACGCCGCCGCCGTACGGCGCCCGGATGGTGATCGGGCAGCCGAGGCCGTTGTTCGTCCGGTACCGCATCCGGGCGGCCTCCGAGACGATCTGGTTGAACGCCGGGAAGATGAAGTCGGCGAACTGGATCTCGGCGACCGGACGCAGCCCGTTCAGCGCCGCGCCGATGGCCGTCCCGACGATCTGCGACTCGGTCAGCGGCGTGTCGATGACCCGTGCGTCGCCGAACTCGGCCCACAGGCCGTCGGTCGCGAGGAAGACCCCGCCCTTCTTGCCGACGTCCTCGCCGAGGACGATGACCGACGGGTCGCGCCGCATCTCGTCGGCCAGCGTCTCCCGGATGGCCTCGATGAAGGTCCGGACCGCCATCAGCCGGCCCCTCCGGGCGGCCCGTCGTCGACGCCTCGCCATGGCGGGGTCCAGTCCGCCGGGCCGTCCTCCGCGGTGACCCACCAGCCGAGCGTCTCGGGCGCCGGGTCGGGCGCGGTCTCCGCATAGGTCGTCGCGTCCTCGACCGTCGCCCGGATCTCCGCGGCGATCGTCGCGTCGGTCGCGTCGTCGAGGAGGCCGGCCTCGGCGAGCAGCGCCCGGAAGTGGGGCAGCGGGTCTCGGCCGCGCTCGACCTCGAGCTCCGCCTCGGGGCGGTACTTCGTCTGCTGGTCGTCCGACGAGTGACCGGTGAGACGGGTCACCTTGGCCTCGACGAGCGTCGGACCGTCGCCCGACCGGGCCCGGGCGACCGCCTCGGCCGCCGCGGCGTAGCAGCCGAGGACGTCGAGCCCGTCGACGACGACACCGGGGATGCCGTAGGCGACGGCGCGGGTCGCGACGTCCGGGACCGACACCTGGCGGGCCGCCGGGACGCTGATCGCGTAGCCGTTGTTCTCGACGACGAGAACGAACGGCAGGCGGTGGATCGCCGCGAAGTTGAGGGCCTCGTGGACGTCGCCCTGGTTGGAGCTCCCCTCGCCCATGATCGCGACGGCGACCTCGTCGAGCCCCCGGATCCGGGCCGCGAGGGCGATCCCGACGGCGTGCAGGATCTGGGTCGCGACCGGCGAGCTGACCGAGACGATCCGCCGGTCGGCGTGGCCGTAGTGGCCCGGCATCTGGCGCCCGCCCGACGACGGGTCGGCGGCCTTGGCGAACTGGGTGAGCATCAGCTCGCGCGGGGTCATCCCCATCGCCAGGCAGGTCGCGATCGAGCGGTAGAAGGGAGCGACCCAGTCGACCCCGGGCCGCAGCGCCCGGGCGATCCCGACCTGGGCGCCCTCGTGGCCCTGGCCGCTGATGACGAACGGAGCGCGACCGGCCCGGTTGAGGATCCACATCCGCTCGTCGAGCGCCCGGGCGAGCGCCATCCGGCGGTACATCGCCCGCAGGTCGTCGTCGGACAGTCCGACGGCCTCGCCGGGGTGGCCCAGGACGCCCGGCGGTCGGTTCACCGGCGCGTCACCGGCTCAGAAGTTGATCGAGCGGCCATCGACGGCCATCGACGCCTCCGCGACGACCTCCGACAGCGTCGGGTGCGGGTGGGTCGCCGCACCGATCTCCCAGGCGGCCGCCTCGAGCGTCAGCCCGACCGATGCCTCCGAGACGAGGTCGGTCACGTGCGGCCCGATCAAGTGGACGCCGAGGACGGTGCCGGTCGCCGCGTCGGCGACGACCTTGCAGAAGCCGTCGTACTCGCCGCCGATGATCGCCTTGCCGATCGCCTGGAACGGGACCTTGCCGATCTTGACCTCGTGGCCGGCCTCCTTCGCCCCGGCCTCGGTCAAACCGATCGAGGCGACCTCCGGCCGGCAGTACGTGGCCCGCGGCTGGGCGACGTAGTCCATCGGGTGGACGTCCGCCTCGCCGGCGATCGTGTGGGCCGCGATGATCCCCTCGTGGGCGGCGGTGTGGGCCAGCCACAGCCCGCCGACGATGTCGCCGATCGCGTAGAGATGCGGGTCGCGGGTCCGCATCCGGCCATCGACGACGACGATGCCCCGCTCGACCTGGGCGCGGGTCGTTTCCAGCCCGACGTCCTCGACGTTCGCCGCTCGCCCGGTCGCGACGAGGAGCAGCTCGGTCCGCAGCGTCTCGGCCTCGCCGCCCTCCGGTCCGACGACGATCGTCACCCCGTCGGCATCGGCGACGACCGCCGCCGGGTCGAAGCGGGCGTCGGTCATCACCCGGATCCCACGCCGCTCGAAGCTCCGCCGCAGCGCCGCGGACACCTCCTCGTCCTCGAGCGGGACGATCCGCGGCAGGTACTCGAGGAGCGTCACCTTCACCCCGAGATCGTGGAACAGCGATGCGAACTCGACGCCGACCGCGCCCGCCCCGATGACGATGGCATCGGACGGCAGGGCGTCCATCGCGAGCACGTCGTCCGAGGTCACGATGCGCCGCCCGTCCGGCACGAGCCCCGGCAGCGACTTCACCCGCGAGCCGGTCGCGAGGATGACGTCGGTCGCCTCGAGCAGGATCTCGCCCCCGCCGCCCGCCGTGCCGTCCTCACCGGCGAGGGCGACTCGGACGCGGGTCGGTCCCTCGAGGCGCCCACGGCCGGCGATCCAGGTCACCCCGTTCTTCTTGACGAGCGACTGGAGGCCCTTCCACATCCGGCCGACGACCTGGTCGCGGCGCTTGGCGACGGTCGCGTAGTCGACGACCGGGTCGCCGCCGACGCCGATGCCGAAGTCCTTGGCGTGGCGGACCCGGTCGGCGACCGCCGCCGACTCCAGGAGGGCCTTCGTCGGGATGCAGCCGCGGTGAAGGCAGGTGCCGCCGAGCTTGTCCTCGTCGACGAGCGCGACCCGGAGGCCGAGCTGCGCCGCGCGGAAGGCGGCCGAGTAGCCGCCGGTGCCGGCGCCGAGGACGACGACGTCGAAGGAGTTGGACGAGCCGACGGCCATGGGTCAGGAAGCCTCGAGCGAAGCGCCGGCGCCGGGGCGGCGGGCGTGGGGGGTCATCCCGGGGATGGTACGCGGCGGCCCCGATCGGGCGCAACGGAGGCGGTCGCGCCGGGGCGCGGTGCTATCCTTCGGCCCCGGCGAGCGGACCATCGGGCGGTCCGGCGCCCGCATGGAGCCCGCGGTGGATCTCGGCGACCTGCTCATCCGTGTCGCACTCGCCGTCGCCGCCTACCTCGCCGGCTCGATCCCGGTCGGGGTGCTCGTCGCCCGGGCAGCGGGAGGACCGGACCCGCGGACGGTCGGCTCCGGCCGGACCGGTGGGACGAACGCCCTCCGCGCCCTCGGCCGGAAGTGGGCCGCGGTCGTCGTCCTCGGCGATCTCGCGAAGGGCGCCCTGCCCGTCCTCGCGGCCCGCGTCGTCACCGGTGAGCCGGCGATCGAGGCGATCTGCGGGCTCGCCGCGCTCGTCGGGTCGACGCGCTCGGTCTTCCTCGGCTTCGGCGGCGGCCGCGGCGTCGGGACGGGCGTCGGGACGCTCCTCGTCATCCAGCCGCTGGCCGTCGTCCTCGCCGCGCCGGTGTTCGTCGGCGTCGTACTCTGGAGCGGCTTCGTGTCGCTCGGGTCGCTGCTCGGGTCGCTCGCCCTCGTCCCGGCGATGCTCGCCATCTGGATCGTCGGCGGCGGGGCGATGCCCTTCCTGTTCGTCGTCTACACGGCCGCCGGGGTCGGGATCATCTGGATCGCCCATGCCGACAACATCCACCGGCTGCTCCACGGCACCGAGCGGCGGTTCGACCTCGACCTGCTCGGCGGTCGGCGCAGCCACTGACGGCGCCGGGAAGGCAAAGACCCGGGCGGGCAGCCCGGGTCTTGGAGTCCGGCGAGCGGGACGGGACCCGCGGGCGGGTCAGGCCCCGCGCATCGTCCGGAAGCAGTCGCTGCAGTAGACGGGCTTGCCGTTCGTCGGGCGGAACGGGAGCTGCGCCTCGTTGCCGCACTGCGAGCAGGTGGCCGTGAACATCTGGCGTGGCCCGCGGTCACGCGACCCGCCGTAGCCGCCACCACCGTAGCCGCCGTCGCTGTAGCCCCCGGCGGAGTACGAGCCGCCCGGGCCGTACGAGCCGACGCCGGAGCCGCCGCCGTCGCGCTGGGCCTTCTTCGCGGCCCGACAGCTCGCACAGCGGCGTGGCTCCGTGAAGCCGCGGCTCGCGTAGAACTCCTGGTCGCGGGCGGTGAAGACGAACGACTGACCGCAGTCAACGCACGTCAGGTCCTTGTCCGAGTACACCAGCACTCCCTCGTTCCGGTAGCCGTGATCCCTCGTCGTTCTCGCGGCGACCGTGAGAGGAGCCGAGTGCGTCGACGTGCTACGCCCGGGTTACCGCGGGCCCTGCCCGCGGATGGATACCGGCGGAGTGTACGCGCGGCCGATGGCCCGCACAAGGGGGTTCCTTGGCCTCGCCGCAGGGTCCGTCAGACCTCGTCGCGAGCCCAGTCGCGAGACCGATCGACGGCCCGGTGCCACTCACCCAGGAGCCGGCTACGGCGGACCTCGTCCATCGAGGGCTCGAAGCGCCGGTCGAGCGCCCAGGTCGCCGCGGCCTCGGCCGGGTCCCGCCAGACCCCGACGGCGAGGCCGGCCAGCAGCGCGGCCCCGAGCGCCGTCGTCTCGGTGACGACGGGCCGCTCCACCGGGACGCCGAGGAGGTCCGCCTGGAACCGGAGGAGCATGTCGTTCGCGGCGGCGCCGCCGTCGACGCGAACGACGTCGAGATCGCGGCCGGCGTCGGCCTCCATCGCCTCGAGCACGTCGGTCACCTGGTAGGCGATCGACTCGATCGTCGCCCGGGCGATGTGGCCGAGGCCCGTCCCGCGGGTGATCCCGACGATCGCGCCACGGGCACGCGGATCCCAGTGCGGCGCGCCGAGCCCGACGAAGGCCGGCACGACGTAGACGCCGCCCGTGTCCTCGACGGTCGCCGCGAGCGCCTCGGCCTCGGCCGAGTCCCGGATGGCCCCGAGCCCGTCGCGGAGCCACTGGACGGCGGCCCCGGCGATGAACACCGACCCCTCGAGGGCGTACGTCACCGGACCGTCGGCCCCGATCCGCCAGCCGACGGTCGTCAGCAGGCCGCGCGCCGAGTCGACCGGGGTGGCCCCCGTGCTGAGGAGCAGGAAGGCGCCCGTCCCATAGGTGTTCTTGGCGCTGCCCGCGGCGTGGCAGGCCTGCCCGAACAGCGCGCCCTGCTGGTCGCCGACCGCGGCCCCGATCGGCACGGCCGCCCCGAGGATCGCCGGGTCGGTCACGCCGTAGACCTCGCTCGTCGCGCGGACCTCGGGAAGCATCGCCGGCGGGACCCCGACGATCGCGCAGAGCTCCTCGTCCCAGACGAGCCGATGGATGTCGAAGAGAAGCGTCCGGCTCGCGTTGGACACGTCGGTGACGTGGAGCCGCCCGCCGGTCAGCCGCCAGAGCAGGAAGCTGTCGATCGTTCCGGCCGCAAGCTCGCCCCGCTCGGCCCGGGCCCGGAGCCCGGGGCCCGCATCGAGGATGTGGGCGATCTTGGGGCCGCTGAAGTAGGCGTCGAGCGGCAGGCCGGTCCGGGCCCTGAACGTCGGCTCATGCCCGTCCGCGCGGAGGCGATCGCAGGCCGGCGCCGTGATCCGGCTCTGCCAGACGATCGCGTCGGCGACGGGAAGCCCGGTGGCGCGCTCCCAGACGACGACGGTCTCGCGCTGGTTCGTCACGCCGATCGCCGCCAGGTCCGCCGCTCGCAGGCCGGCCGCCGAGATCGCCTCGCGGGCGGCCCGATGCTGCGACGCCCAGATCGCCTCGGGGTCGTGGGTGACGTGGCCCGGCGCCGGGTAGCGCTGCGGGAACTCGTGCTGGGCCGAGGCGACCGGTCGGCCGTCGAGACCGAAGACGATCGCCCGCGACGACGTCGTTCCCTGGTCGAGGGCCATGACGAACGGTCCGGGCACGGTCGATGCCTCCCTGTGCGATGCGGCTCGATCAGGCGGGCGGGACGCCGTACTCCCGGCGGGCCGAGGCGAGATAGTCGTCGACCTCGGCCGCTCGGCGCGCGGCGTCCCAGCCGAGCTCGGTGCCGAGCAGGTCGGCGACCCGACCGGCGATCGCCGCGCCCCGATCGGGCAGCTCGACCGCGAGCCGCGTCCGACGGGCGAGGACGTCGTCGAGCGACAGGGCGCCCTCCTCGCGGGCCGCCCAGACGACCTCCGCCTCGACGTGCGGCCGGTCCGGTGCGAGCGGGGCGAGGAGCCCGGTCTCGGCGCCGAGGGCGACGACGTCGGCCGCCTCCGTGCCGAACCGGGCGACGAGGCGGGCCGCGATCCGCGGATCCATCGCCCGCTCGATCTCGAAGCGCTCGGCGAGCATTCGGAGCGTCGACCGCGGTGCCGCGCCGCGGAGCGGGAGCTCGGCCGTCGCCGACGGCCGGCGGCCGGCATCGTCGCCGAGCGCGGCGTCGACCGCGTCGGCGGCCATGATCCGGTACGTCGTGTACTTGCCGCCGCTGATCCGGACGAGCCCGGTCGCGTCGACCCGGATCTTGTGCTCGCGGGAGACCTTGATCGTCGAGCCGTCCTTCGTGTCGCCGACGAGCGGCCGAAGACCGGCGTAGACGCCCGCGACGTCCGCCCGGGTCAGGCCGACATCGAGCGACGAGTTGACGACGCCGAGCAGCCGATCCACCTCGGCCGCGCTCGCGATCGGGCGCTCGGGCGAGCCGCTGTCGGGCTCGTCGGTGGTCCCGACGAGCCAGAAGTCGGGCCAGGGCACGATGAAGACGACCTTGCCCGGGACGCGGATCGTCATCCCGTGGCGGACCGGGATCCGATCGCGGGGGACGACGAGATGGGCGCCCCGGGTCGGGACGAGCCGGAGCCCCGCGCCGAGCGGGCCATCGGGGACGGACGCCCAGACACCTGTCGCGTCGATGACCCGGCGGGCCCGGACCGCGAGCTCGGCGCCGGTGAGCCGGTCGTGCACGCTGACGCCGGCGATGCGTCCGCCCTCGAGCCGGAGCCCGGTCGCCCGGGCCCGGGTGACGGCGATCCCGCCGAGCGCCTGTGCCGTCCGGACGACCGCGAGGGCGAAGCGCGCGTCGTCCTCGACCGCGTCGTGGTAGACGATGCCGCCACGGAGACCGTCGCGCCGCAGCGGCGGCGCCATCTCGAGGACGGCCTTGACGCCGAGGTGACGACTCGCGCCGCCGCGCCTCGCCGATCCGAGCAGGTCGTAGAAGCCGATCCCCGCGCCGTAGAACGCCCGGGTCACGAGCGGCGGGCCGTAGAGCGGGAAGAGGAGCGGCTTGAGGCTCACCAGGTGAGGGGCTAGGTCGAGCAGCCTGGCCCGCTCCGAGAGGGCCTCGCGGACGAGCCCGACATGGTACTGCTCGAGGTAGCGGAGGCCGCCGTGGATGAGCCGCGACGACCGGCTCGAGGTGCCGTAGGCGACGTCCTCCTGCTCGACGAGGGCGGCCCGCAGGCCGCGCGAAACGGCGTCGAGCAGGACGCCGGCCCCGGTGATCCCGCCGCCGACGACGACGAGGTCCCAGGTCTCGTCGGCGAGCGTCGCGAGGTCGCGGGCGCGGCGGACGAGGGGGGCGGGGTCGGGCCGGTCGGGGTCGAGCGGCGCGGCCGGGATCATGGGCGGGCCTCCTTGGCCGGTCAGGCAGCGGGCGGGCGTCGGATGGCGACGCGCCAGAGGACGAGGACGGTGCCGACGACGAGGACGGCGATCGCGAGCGGCGTGCGGAAGACGACCGCCTGGACCTCGTCGGGGAGGAGCGAGGTCAGGACGGCCGCGCCGAGGACGAGCGCGACGATCGCGCCGGCGACGAGGAGGACCGCGCGCGGGCCGCGGGTCCCGTCGGGATCGTCGGCGCTCATCCGCGGTCGGCCTCGGGTGGGATGCCGATGGGGGCGACGAGGATTCGCCCGGCGAGCGCTCGTCCGACCCGTGTCTGGAGGCCGGTCTTCGGGCGGTGGAAGGTCACGGTGAGGTCGGCCCGGACGACCGGGTCAGACGGCTGGCCGGACGACAGGTCGACGGCGGTCGGCGTATCCACCGCCACGACCGGGACGCCGGCCTCCCGGGCGCGGGCGACCAGCTCGACCGCGGACCGGACCGGCTCCCGAAGGACCCCGTCGACGCCCGTCCCGAGCAGGGCGTCCACGACGACGGCGACCCGCTCGACGTGGCCACCGAGGATCGCGATGTCGCGGGCGCCGGCGACGTGGATCCGCTCGACGCCCTCGACGCCGTCGAGTCGGTCCCAGTTGCGGGCCGCGTCGGGCGTCCCGGGACGCCCGGCCGTCGCGACGAGGGCGACGACGACGGCGATCCCGTGCCGGGCGAGGTGGCGGGCCGCGACGAACCCGTCGCCGCCGTTGTTCCCGGGGCCGCAGAGGACGAGGACCGGGCCCGCCGCGGGGCGCTCGGTGGCGAGCGCCAGGGCGCGGGTCGCCGCGGCCACCGCGGCGCCGGCATGCTCCATCAGCCGCTCACCGGGGACGCCGACCGCCTGGGCCCGTCGGTCCGCCCCGGTCATCGCCTCCGCGCTCATCGGCGACCGGGCGGCGGAGGTCGCCCATCGCTCGCGGAGCCCGCGGAGGTCGAGCTCGAAGAGCGTCGGGTCGTCCGCCGGGAGCGGGGGCTCGGTGGTCGGGAGGGTGGGTGCGGCCATCCGCTCTAGGGTACTCGCCCGACGGCCGTGGACGGCGCCGCGAGCGGGAGGCGGGCGAGCGCCGGATCGTCGGGATGCCGCTCGAGGAGCCCGGCCCGGGCGAGCGCCGCGAGGGCCTCGCCGACGGCGTCGACCGGATGGTCGCCGATCGGTCCATCGACCCGGACCCAGCCGTCGCCGGGTTCGTCACGGAGCCGGTCCACGATCCGACCCCGCAGCCATCGAGCCGTCGTCGGGAACGGCGGGACCGGCGGGACAGGCGTGCGCCCGCGACCGGACGCGCGGCGGGCCCTGCGGGCGGCACCGGTGGGCCCGGCCGGGGTCGCGCGACCGGCGGACCGACAGGCCGTCCGGAGCGGGCAGCCGTCGCAGTCGGCCCGGGCGGCCCGGCAGCGGGTCGCGCCGAGGTCCATGATCGCGTGGGTCCAGTCGCCCGGCCGGTCCGGGTCGACGAGCCCGTCGGCCAGCACCTGGACCGTCGTCGCGGGGAGCGAGCCCGGCGCCCGCCCGACCAGCCGCGACACCACCCGCCGGACGTTCGTGTCGACCGCGCCGACCGGCACCCCGAAGGCGATCGCCGCCACGGCGCGGGCCGTGTACGGGCCGACCCCGGGCAGCCGCTCGAGGTCCTCGACGCGGGCCGGGACGCGGCCGCCGTGCGCATCCACGATGGCGACGGCGGCGGCCCGGAGCTGCGTCGCGCGGCGGTTGTAGCCGAGACCCCGCCAGGCGCGGATGACGTCGGCCGGCGATGCCGCGGCGAGGGCGCCCGGGGTCGCGAAACGCTCCAGGAAGGCGGTCCAGGCGACCGCCGCCCGGTCCGCCTGCGTCTGCTGGGCCATCGACTCGGCGACGAGGACGGCCCACGGATCGCGGGTCGACCGGAAGGCGAGCGGGCGAGCCGTCGCGTCGTACCAGGCGAGGAGGTCGGCGCGGATCGCCGAGGCCGGCAGGAGCGGGGCCGGCAGGGGGCGATGCTCGTGCGTCGTGCCCACCTGGCGCGGCCGGCGCGGTGGCCGGCGGATCGCCACGGCGCTCACCGGTCGGTCGGCGCGGCCTCGCGCCCGGTCGCCCCGGCCCACAGCCCGGCGGCGAGGAGCTCCACCGCGCTCACCTCGACGAACGGCCGGACGAGCGGGTCGTCGGCGTCGGGCAGGGGCACGACGACCACCGCGCCGTCGACCGCCGGTCCGACGGCGATGACCGCCGCCCCGCGCTCGGCCGCGGCTCGCGCGATCGATCCGTCGTACGGCGTCCCCGAAAGGAGGACGACCCGCGCTCCGGGCAGCACGGTGTAGATCGCGACGTGGGCCCAGTCGCCCGCCTCCCAGGCGACCGCGGGCAGTCGCGGACCCTCGCGGAGCATGAGCGCCGCCTGCTCCGCCGAACCGAGGCGCGAGGCCGGCGCGACGACGTGGAGCGTTTCGGCATGGGCGAGGCGGTCGACCGTCGGACGCAGCCAGGCGGCCCGCGACGCGTGCAGCCGCACCAGCGCGTCGGCCGCCGGACGCAGTTCCGCGACGCCGGCGCCCCCGAGGAGCGAGAGGACGGCGAGCGTCGCCTGGTACGTCCGGCAGGCGACCCCGGCCCGCTCCTCGCCGGCGAGCAGTGGCAGGACGACATCCGCGGCCCGGGCGAGCGCCGAGTCCGGTCGGTTCGTGACCGCGACGGTCGCGCTCGTCCCGCGGTGGCGCTCGATCGCGGCGACGGCCTCGGGCGTCGTCCCCGAGGCCGAGATCGCCACCGTGAGGAGATCGGGCGCGGGCGGCAGCGGCGCGTCGGTCGAGGCCGGCTCGACGACCACCGACCGGCCAGCGACCAGCAGCCGGGTCGCGACGACCGTGGCGGCGGAGCGCGAGCTGCCGAGGCCGGTCAGCAGGAGCCGTCTGTGCCGGTCGGCGTTCGAGAGCGCGGCCAGCGGGCCATCGGAGCCGGCATGGACGTCGAGCAGCCTCGTGAGCGCGGCCGGCTCGTCGAGGACGTCCGCCAGGAAGACCGCCGCCCGATCGTCGGCGGCGCCGGAGCCCGCGCCGCTCATCGGTCGGTCCCTGGCCCGGCCCCGGGGTCGGCCGCGGCCGCGGCCGCGGGGCGAGCGCCGGTCGCACCACCGACCTCGGCGAGCAGCCGCGCCATCCCCTCCCGTGGCGCCCACATCCAGCTCGGCAGGTACGTCGCCGCATAGCCGAACTCGTACGTCTCCTTCTCGATCTCGAACGCCCGCAGGAGATCCTCGTCGACCTCGATCGGCGCTCCGCCCTCGCGGAGCCCGGCCCGGTACGCCGCGAGGAACCGCTCGCGGGCGCGCCGCCGCCAGCCGTCGACGTCGAGCCCGACGTGGTCGAGCGGTCCGCCGTTCCGGGCGACCGCCCGCCGCTCGGCGCTCCCGGCGACGTGGTCGAGCGAGCGCAGCATCGACGCCACGTCGCGCAGCGGCGAGGCAAGCCCCGAACGCTCGGCGATCGGCCGGGCGGGCTCGCCCTCGAAGTCGATGATGAGGAAGCCGTCGGGCGACGCGAGGAGCTGGCCGAGGTGGAGGTCGGCGTGGATCCGGGTGAGGAGCGGCGGCGCCGCCATCGCCTCGTAGACGGTGAACGCGGCGGCGATCGCCGGCGCCGCCGCGCGGACCTCGGCGTGGTCGGGGCCCGTGAGCGCGGCGAGCGACGCCTCGAGCTGCCGGTCGGCGGCGCGATGCCAGGCCCGGAGCTCGTCGCGGGTCGCCGGGCGCGGCTCGAAGCCCGGGAGCCGGGCGGCGGCGAGCGTCGCATGGAGCCCGGCCGTGAGGCGGCCGAGCTCGTCGACCACCGCGGACGCGAACTCGACGGTCACCTCGCCCGGCGCGAGCAGCCAGGTGGTCAGTCGCTCGGCGAGGTCCTCGAAGGCATCCGTCGCGTCGGCGACATGCTCGGACACGAGGGCGACGGTCTCGACGCCATTCGGCGTGACGAGCTCGACGTAGCCTGCGAGCCGCGGGACGGCGCCGAACCCGGCTTCCTCGGCGAGGTAGGCGTTCATCTCGAGATCGGGGTTGAGGCCGGGCTGGAGCCGCCGGAACAGCTTGACGAGCAGTCGCTCGCCGACGACGGCCGACGAGTTCGACTGGTCGGCGCCGAGGGGACGCTCGACGGACCGGGCGACCCGCTCGGCGACGGACCCCTCCCCGGCCGGGGCGAGGGCCGCCATCGCCATCGCCGGCCGGCAGACGAGCGCCGCCGTCACCCGGCCGGGACGATCGCCCGTCCCGGGCTCCATCGCCGGCAGGGCCGGGATGACCCGGCCGGCGGCCGCCGCGGCCGCCAGCGCCCGCCACGGTCCGTCGCCTTCGGCGGCCTCGCGGACGGTCCCGTCGGGGCCGCCGACGAGGAGGAGGCCGAAGCGGGCGGTCGATCCGCCGACGACAGGAGCCTCCGCGACGGCGAGGAGCGGCGTGTCGCCACCGGAGGCCAGCGGGTCGGAGCCGCCGGCCGCGTCGGCGCCGCCGGCTGCGTGGGTGGTGGCCGATCCGTCGCCGGGCGCGTCGGCCGCGGACGCCTCGCCGGCCGCGGACGCCTCGCCGGCCGCGGACGCCTCGCCGACCGCGGACGGCCCGAGGTCGAACGCCTCGACGAGCCGAAGCCGCCCGAGCGTCCCCTCGCGGACCCCCGACCAGCGGCGGGCGGCCACCGCGGCGGGATCGAGCGAGACGACGG
Organism: uncultured Anaerolineaceae bacterium; assembly: GCA_964483405.1. Lineage (GTDB taxonomy): Bacteria > Chloroflexota > Limnocylindria > Limnocylindrales > CSP1-4 > CAZABC01. The sequence goes on along the minus strand of CAZABC010000005.1, from coordinate 83,481 downwards.
CCTCGGCGACCCGTCCCCGGAGCGTCGCGGGCTGGCCCCGAGGGCACACCACCTCCCGGGCGCTCACGACGTGGCCGCCGGGCGGCCGTGCGCGACACGGCACGGCCGCCGGCGACGAGCGCCGGCGGCCGCGATGGGCAGCGAGGTTCGCGAGCAGGCCCCGATCACACGCCCGAGTTGATCATCACGTTCTTGACGAACGTGTAGTCCTCGAGCGCGTACATCGAGCCGTCCTTGCCCCAGCCCGACTCCTTGACCCCGCCGTGCGGCGTCTCCGAGGTGAGCGTGAAGTGCTCGTTGATCCAGACCGTGCCGAACTCGAGCGCCTTGGCGACGCGCATCGCCCGGCCGATGCTCGAGGTGAAGACCGACGAGGCGAGGCCGAACTTGACGTCGTTCGCCCAGCGGACCGCCTGCTCCTCGTCGGCGAAGCGCTGGACGGTGACGACCGGGCCGAAGACCTCGTCCTGGACGATCTCGGAGGCCTGGTCCGGGCCGGCGATGAGCGTCGGCTCGAAGTAGGCGCCGACCCGTGCCGGGCGCTTGCCGCCGACGACGAGCTGGACACCCGGCTGGGCGACGGCTCGGTCGACCATGCCCTCGACCTTGTCGGCCTGGGCGTCGGCGATGAGCGAGCCCATGTCGAGATCCTCGGACTCCCCCGGGTCGCCCCACTTGATCGAGCGGACCTGGTCGGCGAGCTTGGCGAGGAGTGCGTCGTAGACCTTCGGCCCGGCGATGACCCGGCAGGCCGCGGTGCAGTCCTGGCCCGAGTTCCAGTAGCCGGCGGACTTGAGCGTCTCGGCGGCCAGGTCGAGGTCGGCATCGTCGAAGACGACGACCGGGGCCTTCCCGCCGAGCTCGAGGTGGAGCCGCTTGACGCTCTGGGAGGCGACCCGGGCGATCCGCTTGCCGGTGACCGTGTCGCCGGTGACCGAGACCATCCGGACCTTCGGGTGCCCGACGAGGAGGTCGCCCATGTCGGCGCCGCTGCCGGAGAGGACGTTGAGGACGCCCGGCGGGAGGAACTCGGCGGCGATCTTGGCGAACTCGAGGGCGGACAGCGGCGTCCGGGCCGACGGCTTGAGGATGACCGTGTTGCCGGTCGCGAGGGCAGGCCCGAGCTTCCATGCCGCCATGTACATCGGGTAGTTCCACGGCGCGATCGAGGCGACCACGCCGATCGGGTCGCGGCGGAAGAGCGAGGTGTGGCCGGCCAGGTACTCGGTGACCGCCTTGCCCTCCATCTGGCGGCAGGCGCCGGCGAAGAACCGGAACAGGTCGACGCTGACGGCCATCTCGTCGATGGCGTACGAGGTGACCTTGCCGGCGTTGCGGCTCTCGATCCGGCCCAGCTCCTCGCCCTTCGCCTCGAGGGCGTCGGCGATCTTGAGCAGGATGAGGCTGCGTTCCTGCGGGGTCGTTTCCCGCCAGGTCTCGAAGGCCTTCGCCGCGGCGCTGGCGGCCCGATCGACGTCCTCCGCGCCGCTGGCGGGGACCTTCGCGATGACCTCGTCGCGGGCCGGGTTGACGACGTCGAGCGTCTCGCCGCTCGCGCTGTCGACGAACTCGCCGCCGATGAACTGCTGGTAGCGCTCGACCGTGTCGGTCACGGGGCTCCTCCTGGGCTGGTCCAGCGGAAGGACGGGCGGCGGATCGGGCCGCTCGAGGCCCCATCGTACGCGCGAGCGGCCGCCGGCGCGAGGTCCCGGACCGCGACCCGGGACGGCCCAGGCTCCCACCAGGGAGCGTGGCTGGGGCGCTGGGCGCGACGGGCGGGGCGCAGGCCGGCGAAGGCGGCTCGGGCGGCGCGCGGGTGGTGTGGGGCTACGCCGGATCTTTCGCACCAACGTGGCTGGTAGCGCCGGCGGGGCGGGGCGGGGCGCCGGTGGCGCGGGGCGGCGAGGCAGTCAGCACGGGGCCGGGCGCACCAGCGTGGCTGGTGGCGCCGGCAGCGCGGGTGGCTCGCACCAGCGCGGCTGGTGCTCCAGCATGGCACCGGGATCGTCACCAGCGCGGCTGGTGATAACGGGGTGTCGCCTCGCTGATCCGAGCGTGGGCCGAGTCTTCGTAGCCTTCCGGCAGGTGGCATGCCCGCTGGAACACAAGCGGAGTTGGTAGGAGCAACGAGACGGCCGGGTCGCCGGGGCGTCGAGCCGCCGGGGAGGAGCCGGGCCGCCGAGCCGCCGCTCCGAGCCGAGCCGAGCCGGGGCCGAGCCGCCGGCGCCGAGCCGGGGCCGAGTCGAGCCGAGCAGGGCCGAGCCGGGGCGCCGAGCCGCCGAGCCGAGCCGGGGCGCCGTCTCGCCGAGCTCAGCCCCGGAGGACGGGCTCGCCCGTCGCCGCGAGCCGTTCGATGAGCCCGGCAGCCTGCTCGGTCCCGGGGTTCGCCCGGAGCCGCTCGGAGATCGTCGCCATCCGGGCGTGGAGCGCGGAGTCGGCGACGAGCCGGTCGATCGCCGCCGGGAGCGCGTCGTCCTCGAACGCGTACGTCGGCAGGCGGACGCCGAAGCCGAGCTCGTCGACCCGCTGGGCGTTGTCGTACTGGTCCCAGAACAGCGGCAGGACGATCATCGGCTTGCCGTAGTGGAAGCACTCGGTCGTCGTGTTGTTGCCGCCGTGGGTGATGACGACGTCGACGAGCGGCAGGATCGTCGGCTGCGGCAGGAACTCGGCCCCGACCATGTTGTCGCGGAGCGTGATGAGCTCGTGCTGGGGGCCCTTGCTGACGATGATCCGGTGGCGGGTCCGGCCGAGGACGTCGATGAGCCGCTGCATCAGCTCGACGTCGGCCGAACCGAGCGACCCGAGCGAGAGGTAGACGAGCGCGCCGTCGCCGTCACGGTGCGACTCGGGCAGGTCCCAGTGGGCTTCGGTGCCGCGGACGCAGGAGTCGAGCCGGTGCCAGGTCGGCGCGAGCGGCCTCCGCCGCGCGTAGTCGGCCTCCGCCGGGTAGAGGTAGAGGTCGAGGTACGGCGACTCGTGGATGAACGCCGGCCCCTCCGGCCCGTCGGGCAGCCCCGCGGCGCCGGCGGCGCGACAGAAGGCGTCGAAGTCCGCCCACATCTCGCCGTGGCTCCGGCGGTACTCGGCCCGGAAGTCGTCCCAGCCCGTCGTGTCGGCGGTCGGGTAGCCCGAGAAGACCGGCGGCACGCCCGCATCGAGGAGCTCGGCCGGGTTGCAGCTCGTGATCCGGACCCACGGCACGCCGGCGGTCGTCACGGCCGGGAAGGCGACGACGTTGTCCTCGACGATCACGTCGGGTCGGACCTCATCGAAGATCTCCCGGAGGCGGGGCTCGACGTACTTCGCGCCGTCGACGAGGGCCTGCCAGGTCGGGGCGATGAACGTCGAGAGCTGCTCGATCGTCGGCTTGCGGAACTCCGGCGCGGTGTCGCGGATGAAGTCCTTCCAGAACTGGCCCGGGATCTCCGGCACCTCCGGCGGGGGCCCGAGCCGCATCAGCCGCTCCTCGAAGCCGTGCGCCTCGAGCCGGCCGGCGAAGGACTCCTCGACGACGAAGACGACCCGATGGCCGCGCCGCCGGAGCACGTCGCCGATGCCGATGCAGTTGTTCGTCGGGCCGTAGGCCCCCTCGGGGAAGAAGACGATCGTCCGGCGCTCGGCCACGGGACCCTCCAGCTCCTCGGTCGACCCGCCGCTCTGCGGCAGTGTCGGAGAGCGTACATTGGGCGCCAGCGGGACGACCGCGGCAAGCCGCGACCGGGGGCCGCAGGCCGCGACCGACTGCGGCAAGCCGCGGCCGGCGGCGGGCCGGACGACGGGGTCACGAGGGAGGTCGGACGTGGAACCGAGGCCGAACGAGCTGTCGACGGCGTCGCCGGATGAGCCGGTCTCGCCGGCCGGCCCGCCCGATCCCGGGTACCGCTGGACCCCGCCGGGGAGCGAGCGACCGGTGGCGAACCTGATCGGCGTGCCGGGCCTCGCGTTCGGCGGCGTCCTCCATCGGTTCGTCGCGTTGCTCGTCGACTCGCTGATCGTCGGCATCATCGCGCTCGTCATCGCGATCGTCCCGCTCGCCGCGGTCGACGATCCGACCGCGGCGTCGGCCATCACGACCATCGTCCTGCTGGCGGTCGGCTTCGCCTACTTCATCCTCTTCTGGACCGGGCGGCGGCACGCCACGCCGGGGATGCGCCTCTTCAAGCTCCAGGTCGGCAACGCGTTCGACGGCCGGACGCTCGACCGCGGCCAGGCCGTCCGGCGCTGGGCCGGCCTGGGCTACCCGCTCGCGCTCCTCTCCATCGTCCCCGCGCTCGGCTCGATCGGGTCTGGCATCACCATCCTGTGGATGCTCGCGCTCCTCGTGTCGACGCTGGCGAGCCCGACGAAGCAGGGACTGCACGACCGCTTCGCCAACAGCGCCGTCGTCGGCCCGGCCGGGGGCTCGGGCAACGCCCTCGCCATCGGCTGCGTGCTGCTGCTGGTGGTCTTCTTCCTGCTGCCGTTCGTGGCGATCGTGTCGCTGATCTTCCTCGGCGGCCAGATCACCGACATCCTGTCGGACGTCGGCACGTCGATCTGAGCGGACCGGTCGGGCGGCGGGCGCCGCCGGGGGCGGGTGGGCGCCGAGGGGGCGAGCCGAGCGGCCGGGCCCCGCGGATCCGGTCAGTCGCGTCGCCCGCGCCGCGCGGCGTGCCACGGCACGACGAGCCGCTCGGCGACGCCGACGACGACGAAGCAGGCGACCGACAGCAGGGCGACGATGCCGATCGCCGCGAAGACGAGGTCGGTCCGGAAGGCGTTCTGGCTGACCTGCATCCAGATCCCGAGCCCCGACTCCGCCCCGACGTACTCGCCGAAGATCGCCCCGACGATCGCGTACGGGACGGCGATCCGGAGCCCGGTGAAGAGCGCCGGCAGCGCGGCCGGCCAGCGCAGCAGCCGGAACGCCTGGCGATCGGTGGCGCCCATCGTCCGGAGCAGATCGGTCGCGTCGCGCGGCGTCGCGGCGAACGCGTCGAGGAGCGCCACGACGATCGGGAAGAACGTCACGAGGACGATGACGACGACCTTCGGGGCGAGCCCGAAGCCGAGCCAGATGACGAGGAGCGGGGCGATCGCCACGATCGGGATCGTCTGCGACCCGACCAGGAGCGGGTAGAGCGCGGTCCGGACGAGCCGGACCCGGTCCATCGCGACCGCGGCGCCGACCGCGAGGGCGACCGCGATCGCGAAGCCGACGACCGCCTCGGCCAGCGTCGTCAGGGTGTGACCGGCGGCGGTCGATCGGAAGTCCCACAGCGCGCCGACGATGCGCGACGGCGCCGGGAGGACGATCGGATCGATCCCGCCGAAGGCGACGGCCGCCTCCCACGCGACGAGCAGGCCGGCGACGACGACCGCCGCCGGCGCGATCGCGGTGAGCGCGGTGGGCGCGCCCGACCCGGCGCCCGGCCCGGCGCCAGCCCCGCCCGTCGGCCGATCGTCGTCGTTCATCGATCCGGCAGCAGCTCGTTCGTGAACAGGGCGGCGTAGTCGGGCGGCTCGGCGAGTGGCTCCCCGTCGGGCCCCGCGAGCAGGCCCTGCTCGTGCAGGAACGCCGGCACGCCGGTCCAGCGCTCGAGCGTCTGGGTCCCGAAGCGGCCGTCCTCGTCGAGCAGGTAGCCGCCCTCGGCCAGGAACGCCTGGCTCGCCGCCGGCAGTCCCGGGTCGCCCTCGAAGACGCCCGGGTTCTCGGCGACGAGCAGCTCGGCCGCGACCGCCGGCTCGGCGGCGGCGAGCTCGTAGCCGCGGACGGCCGCCGCGACGAACCGGCGCGCGAGATCGGGCTCGCGGTCCACCCAGCGACGGTCACAGGCGATGACGACCTGGTACATCTCCGGGAAGCCGTACTCGGAGAAGCCGAAGTAGCGGAGATCGATCCCGCGCCGCTCGGCCTCGACGCCCTCCCATGCGGTGAACACGATCGTCATGTCCGCCCGCCCGGCGTAGAGGGCCTCGTACGCGGCGGTGTCGAGGGTGACGACCCGGAACTCGCCGGCGCCGCCGTCGGCCCGGATGACGGCGCGGACCGTCGGCTCCTCGTTCGGATAGCCGAAGCCCGCGTACGTCGTCCCGTCGAGGTCGCGCGGCCGCTCGATGTCCGAGTCGGCGAGGACCGCGATCGCGCTCGCCGTCCGCTGGAGGACCGCGGCGACCGACACGACGGGCGCCCCGGCGGCCACGGCGAACGTCAGGGCATCGCCGAAGCTGATCCCGCACTCGGCCTGGCCGGCGGTCATGAGCGCCTCGGGCGTCGTGCCGGTGTACGGCAGCATCGTCACCTCGACCCCGGCATCGTCGAACCAGCCGCGGGCGAGGGCGACGTAGAGCCCGGTGTGGTTCGTGTTCGGGACCCAGTCGAGGGCGAAGCGGACGGATCCGCGCTCGGACGGCGTCGACGGAGCGCCGGCGCAGCCGGCCGCGACGATCGCAGCCACGACCGTGGCGATGAGGCGGCGGACGGGACGGAGCGACGACGCCACGTGGCGACCTCCCGGGACCCGAGGATGGCGATGCCGCCCCGGGGTGCCGGGACGGCGTCGAGTCGTCGCGTGCCTGCTTCCTACGCCGGTACGATCCGGTTCAGGTTCCGCGGGTCTGTGGCGCGGGCCACACTCTCAGCGCGTCGGTGCGCTCCCCGGAGGCGATCTTCGGTTGTCGGTCGAGTCTACACCGGTGCCCGCAACCAGGCGATGACGTCGTCCACGACCGCCGGACCCTCGGGCTCGTTGAAGGACTCGTGGCGCAGCCCGGGGTATGTCCGACGGGTCACGCCGGGAAGCGCGGCGAGCGGCTCGCTGAAGCGGGGCGGGACCAGCGGATCGGCTTCGCCGTGGACGACGAACGTCGGGACGTCGAGCCGCGCGAGCGACGCGTTCACCCGCCGCTGGGCGGCGAAGCCGTGGGCTCCCAGGCGGAACGTCACCCCGGTCAGGCTCAGCGGATCCGCCTCGACCGCCGCGCCGACGGCGGGGTCGCGCGACAGGAAGCTGCCGTCCCAGGCGTTCCGGACGACGAGCGCCGGCAGGATCCGGCCGGCGACCGGCGCGATCGCATGCTGCCAGGCCGGCAGGTCGTCGCCGAGGCCGGGCGCGGACAGGACGAGCCGGTCCGGTCGCGGTCGCCCGGAGAGGACGTGGTCGAGACAGATGAGGCCGCCCATCGAGTGCCCGAGCAGGACGACCGGCCGACCTCGGGCCAGCGCCCGGACCCGGCCGAGGGCGTCCTCCACGTCGTCGTGGAGGTCCGTCCAGCGCTCGACATCGCCGCGACGGCCACCCGATCCGCCGTGGCCGCGCAGGTCGAAGCCGCCGACGTCGATGCCGGCCGCGGCGAACCGGTCCGCCGTCCGCTCGTAGCGGCCGCTGTGCTCGCCGACGCCGTGGACGACGACCATCGCCGCCCACGGCTCACCGGTCGGGGCCCAGTGGCGGGTCAGGAGCGGCGTCCCGTCGCGGGCCGGGACCGTGGCGGTCGTCGATGGCATGCTGGAAGGGTACCGTCCGCCCGCGCCAGCTGGAGACCCCGATGACGACGCTCCCCCATGGCACCGTCCGCGAGATCGCCGATCGCATCTGGGTCATCCGGTACCGCTTCTTCGACCAGGGGATCGGGGTCGTCGCCGGCGACGACGGGCTCGCCGTGGTCGACACTCGGAGCACCCACGTCCAGGCGCACGAGCTCCTCGACGACATCCGGGCACTCTCGCCGCTCCCGATCGCCGTCGTCGTCAACACCCACCACCACTACGACCACAGCTGGGGCAACCACGTCCTTCGGCCCGCGGCGATCTGGGGCCACGTCCGCTGCGCGGAACGGATGCGCGGCGTGACCACCGCCGACGTCGAGGCGCTCGCGGCCGAGCTGCCGCGGATCGCCGACGACCTGCGAGCCGTCGAGATCGACCCGCCCGAGCAGACGTTCCACGAGGCGGCGACCCTCGAGGTCGGCGGCCGGCGGCTCGAGCTCGCCCACCTCGGGCGCGGCCACACCGACGACGACATCGTCGTGACGATCCCCGATGCCGGCGTGCTCTTCGCCGGCGACCTGCTCGAGAACGGCGCGCCGCCGTACTTCGGCGACGGCTACCCGCTCGATTGGCCGGAGACGGTCAGCCGGCTGCTCGACCTGGTCCGCGGGCCGGTGGTGCCCGGGCACGGCGACGTCGGCGACCGCGCGTTCGTCGAGGACCAGCTCGCCGCCCTGGTCGCCGTGGCCGAGACCGCCCGGCGGGTCCGGCGGGGCGAGCTCGAGCTCGACGCCGCGGTCGCGACCGGACCGTTCGGCCCCGAGGCCTCGCGCGAGCCGCTCGAGCGGGCCCTCGCCCAGCTCCGCGGCGAGCTCGACTAGCTCGCGACCCGGACCACCCAGCGCCCGTTGGCCCGGCCCTCGACGATCCCGTCGAGGGCCGGCTCGAGCGTCTCGAGGGTGACCTCCTCGACGTCCTCGCCGAGGTCCCGCGGCCGGAGATCGTCGCCGAGCCGCCGCCACAGCTCGCGCCGCTCGGCGATCGGGACCGTCACCGAGTCCATGCCGAGCAGCGCGGCCCCACGGAGGATGAACGGCAGGATCGTCGTCGAGAACGCGGCCCCGCCCGCGTTCCCGCAGGCCGCCACCGCCGCCCCGGTCCGGAGCGTCCGGAGGATGTAGGGCATCGTCGGACCGCCGACCGCGTCGATGGCCCCGGCCCAGCGGGCCGACTCGAGCGGTCGCGGACTCTCCGCCGTGACCTCGTCGCGACCGAGGATCCCGGCCGCCCCGAGGGCGAGGAGCCGCTCTCCGGCTTCGGGCTTGCCGGTCGCCGCCCAGACCTCGTAGCCGCGCGGCGCGAGGATCGCGAGCGCCATCCGCCCGACACCGCCCGCGGCGCCGGTGACGAGGACCGGGCCGTCGGCCGGGGTCAGGCCGCGAGCCTCGAGCGCCGCGACCCCCATCGCCGCGGTGAACCCCGCGGTCCCGATCGCCATCGCCTCGCGGTCGCTCAGTCCCGCCGGGAGGGGCACGACCCAGTCGGCCGGCAGCCGCTGGAACTCGGCGTAGCCGCCGTGCCGGGCGACGCCCAGGTCGTAGCCGTTGGCGAGGACGGCCGCCCCGACCCCGAACGCCGGGTCGGCGCTGGCGACGACGGTCCCGGCGAGATCGATGCCCGGGACGAGCGGGCTGATCCGGGCGACCTTGCCGTCGGCGCGGGTCGCGAGACCGTCCTTGTAGTTGACGCCGGACCAGCCGACCCGGACCTCGACCTCGCCCTCGGGCAGGTCGGCCGGGCCGAGGGTCCGGACTCCGCGCTCGAGGCGGTCCTCGAGGCGCTCGGCGACGTAGGCTCGGAAGGTCGCGGGGATGGCGGACACGGGCACCTCCTGTCGAGCCGCCATCATCGCCCATCGCGCCGGTCCGGGCACGGGTCCCCCGATGGTCCGGGGTCCGGCGTACGGGAGTCGCATGGCGCGCCCACGCACCGACGGGTACGGTCGCCAGGTGATCCCCGATCTCCGCCGCGCGTCGCCCGGGACGGTCCCGCCAGCGACGGACGCCCGGGTCTGCCTCCAGTGCGGCGTCCCGGCGCGCCGGCCGACCGCCACGAGCTGTGGCCGCTGCGGGCTGCCGCTCGGCGAGCCGCCGCGGGCCGTCGGCGCGCTGGCGAGCTGCCCGGTCTGCTACCGGACGACCGACGAGGACGGGCGGCTGCCGTCCCGCGCCCACCCGGGCCGCCGGCTCGACCTCCAGGCCCACATCGCCGAGCACGACCGCCACCCGGTCGGCGACGACGAGTGGCTCGAGACGCTCCGCCACGGCGACCGGATCCGGATCGGCCGCTGGGATGCCCCGTTCGACCTCGTCCGCCGCTACCTCGTCACCGGGGTCGTCGAAGCGGGTCGGAGCCGGGCGGCGCGGCACGACACGATCGTGACCGCGATGAGCCAGATCGCCCGCTGGGGGACCGCCGGCGTCCCCGCGACCGGCGATACGGCCGAGTGGCAGGCGGCCCGCCGGGCCGTCTCGACGCTCATGGAGCGCTACCACCGGCACCGTTTCTGAGGCGACCGGCCCTTCTGCCCGGGTCGCCGACGCGGCTATCCTCGGACGGAGACGCGCCGGACCGGCGCCCGGCCGGCCGCGCTCGCCTCGCGGAGGTCCTCCATGCAGCGCGACGATCGCTGGGTCGGCGGCGCGGTCCTCATCGCCATCGGCACAGCCCTCCTGGTCGGCCAGGTCGTCGGCGACGCCGGGCGGTTCGTCCTGCTCGGGATCGGCGTCGTCCTGCTCGTCCTCTTCTTCCTCTCCCGCAACCCCGGTCCGCTCATCGGCGGCGGCATCGTCACCGGCCTGGGCGTCGGCGTCCTCGCGAGCATGGAGCTCGACGGGACCGCCGCGGGCGCGGCGGTGATCCTCGGCCTGGCCGGGGGCTTCATCGGCGTCTGGATCATCGGCTCGCTCTTCCGGGTCCAGGAGACCCGCTTCTGGCCGCTCATCCCCGGCGTGATCCTCGCCATCGTCGGCCTCGTCCTCCTGGCGGGCTCCGACGCGGCCGAGGCGCTGGCCTACGCCTGGCCGATCGCGCTCATCGCCGCCGGCGGGATCGTCCTCGTCGCCGCCTTCCGCCGCCGGGGCGGGTCGTCGTCCCGATCGGGCGGCGGCGCGCCGGGCGGCGGCAGGCCGGGCGACCCACCGACACCACGCTGACCGGCCACGGCCCCGGACCGACCGGGCCGCTCGGGACCGGTCCGGTCCAGCTGACGCCCCAGCGCGCTCGGCCGCCATTCGCCGACCGCAGCGCCGACCGGCGGGTCGTCGTCGCGGCGATCGCCGTGGCGGTGGCCTTCCTCGCCGCCGCGATCGCGTCGACGCCGCTCCCCGCCGATGTCCGGCGCGGTCCATGGCTGCCGCTCCACCTCGCCCTCGCCGGTGGGGCGTCGACGGCGATCGCCGGGGCCGGTGCGCGGGCCGGTGCGCTAGAATGGCCACCGGTCGCTGGCGCGTGGCTCAATGGTAGAGCACCTGACTCTGGATCAGGGGGTTCTAGGTTCGAATCCTAGCGCGCCAGCCAACTCCCCCGGAGTGTGGTGCGCCGCCGCGAGCCGCGTCTCCTCCCACACGCGCGACGGAGGCGCAGCCAGGTGACCAGCGAGACCCCTCCCCCGTCCGAGCGGACCGACTTCATCCGCGAGATCGTCGCGGCCGACCTGCGCGCCGGCCGCCACAGCACCGTCGTCACCCGGTTCCCGCCCGAGCCGAACGGCTACCTCCACATCGGCCATGCCAAGTCGATCTGCCTCAACTTCGGCATCGCCGCGGAGTTCGGCGGACGCTGCCACCTCCGGTTCGACGACACGAACCCCGTCAAGGAGGAGCAGGAGTACCTCGACGCGATCGAGGCCGACGTCCGCTGGCTCGGCTTCGACTGGGGCGAGCACCTCCACCATGCCTCGGACTACTTCGAGCAGCTGTACGCCTGGGCCGTCCACCTCATCGAGACCGGTCACGCCTATGTCGACGACCTCTCGGCCGACGAGATCCGCGAGCACCGCGGGACGCTGACCGAGCCCGGTCGCGACAGCCCCTGGCGCGATCGGCCGGCCGCCGAGAGCCTCGACCTGTTCGAGCGGATGCGGCGCGGCGAGTTCCCCAACGGCGCCCGGGTGCTCCGGGCCCGGATCGACATGGCCTCGCCGAACATGAACCTCCGCGACCCGGTCCTGTACCGGATCGTCCACGCCGTCCACCCACGGACCGGCGATGCCTGGTGCGTCTACCCGACCTACGACTTCGCCCACGGCCAGTCGGACGCGATCGAGGGCATCACCCATTCGATCTGCACGCTCGAGTTCGAGGACCATCGGCCGCTCTACGACTGGCTGATCGAGCACCTGCCGGTCCCGTCGCGGCCGCGTCAGTACGAGTTCGCCCGTCTCAACCTCACCCACACGGTCCTCTCGAAGCGCGTCCTCGCCCGGCTCGTGGCCGAGGGCCACGTCCGCGGCTGGGACGATCCCCGGATGCCGACGATCGCGGGGCTGCGCCGGCGTGGCTTCCCGGCCGAGGGCATCCGCGACTTCGCGGCGACGATCGGCGTCGCCAAGACCGACAGCGTCATCGAGATCGGCCAGCTCGAGCATGCGGTGCGGGCGGTCCTCAACCGGACGGCCCCGCGCCGGCTCGCGGTCCTCGACCCGCTCAAGGTCGTGATCGAGGACTACCCCGAGGGCCTCGTCGAGGAGATGGCGGTCCCGAACAACCCGGAGGACCCGGCCGCGGGCAGCCGCCTCGTCCCGTTCTCGGGCGAGCTCTGGATCGAGCGCGACGACTTCATGGAGGAGCCGGCCCCGAAGTTCTTCCGGCTCGCCCCCGGCCGGGAGGTCCGGCTCCGCTCGGCCTACTTCGTCACCTGCCGCGACGTGGTGAAGGATGCCGCCGGCCGGGTCGTCGAGCTGCGCTGCACGTACGATCCCTCGACCCGCGGCGGCGACGCGCCCGACGGACGACGGCCGAAGGCGACGCTCCATTGGGTCTCGGCCGGCCACGCGATCGAGGCCGAGGTCCGCCTCTACGACCACCTCTTCTCGCGACCCGACCCGGGCGCCGAGGGCGACCTGTTCGCCGACCTCGACCCGGCCTCGGAGATCATCCGCAGGGGTTGCCGGCTCGAGCCGAGCCTGGCCGCGCTCGTCCCGGGCGAGGTCGTCCAGTTCGAGCGCCTCGGCTACTTCACGCCGGACCCCGACACGCGACCCGGAGCGCCGGTCTTCGACCGGACGCTGACGCTCAAGGACAGCTGGGCGAAGGTGCAGGCCCGCGGGTAGTCGCGGTCGTCGGACGGCCGGGGTCGCTGGTCGACGCAGACGCCCTGTCGGACGAGCTCGCGGCAGACCGCGCCGACGTCGGTCGAGTTTGTGCTTCTCTCGCACAAACCTCGACGGACGGGCTCCCGAGGCCTACACTTGCCTCGAGCACGGGCGGCGGCCCAGCGACTCGGTGCCGCGCCCGTCCACCGATCGCGGAGGTTCGGCGTGCGCCAGGAGTTCTTCACCGACGTCAGGGAGCCGATCCGCTTCGGGGGCCTCGACTCCACCGATCCGCTGACGTTCAAGGTCTACGACCCCGACCGGATCGTCCTCGGCAAGCGGATGGTCGACCACATCCGGCCGGCGGTCTGCATGTGGCACTCGTTCGCCTGGCCGGGGTCCGACGTCTTCGGCGCCGGCACCTTCGACCGGCCATGGCTCCTCGCGACCGACGACGCGATGGGCGCCGCCCGGATGAAGCTCGACGCGGCGTTCGAGTTCTTCGCCAAGCTCGGCGTCCCGTTCTGGACGTTCCACGATCGCGACATCGCGCCCGACGGCCACACCTGGGCCGAGGCCCGGGCCAACCTCCTCGCGATGGTCGACGCGGCCGAGGCCCACATGGAGCGGACCGGGGTACGACTCCTGTGGGGCACCGCGAACCTGTTCGGCCACCCGCGCTACGCCGCCGGCGCCGCGACGAACCCCGATCCCGAGGTCTTCGCCTACGCCGCCGCGCAGGTGAAGGTGATGCTCGAGGTGACCAAGCGCCTCGGCGGCGCCAACTACGTCCTGTGGGGCGGCCGCGAGGGCTACGAGACGCTCCTCAACACCGACCTCCGCCGCGAGGAGGACCAGCTGGCCCGGTTCCTCGCGCTCGTCGCCGAGCACAAGGCCAGGATCGGCTTCGACGGGCAGCTCCTCATCGAGCCGAAGCCCCAGGAGCCGACCAAGCACCAGTACGACTACGACTCGGCGACGGTCCACGGCTTCCTCGTCCGCCACGGGCTGGAGGGCGAGTACAAGGTCAACATCGAGGCGAACCACGCCACGCTCGCCGGCCACAGCTTCCACCATGACGTCGCCTATGCCGTCGGGGCCGGCATCTTCGGCAGCATCGACGCGAACCGCGGCGACTACCAGAACGGCTGGGACACCGACCAGTTCCCGAACTCGGTCGACGAGGTCGCCCTCGCCTTCTACGAGATCCTCCGCGGCGGCGGCTTCCGGAACGGTGGCTTCAACTTCGACGCCAAGCTCCGCCGACAGAGCCTCGACCGGACGGATCTCTTCCACGGCCACATCGGCGGTCTCGACACGATCGCCCGGTCGCTCCTGGTCGCGGCCGACATGCTCGAGGCACGGACGCTCGAGTCGCGCCGCGAGGCCCGCTACGCGACCTGGGGCGACGACCTCGGCGCCGGGATCATGGGTGGCAGCGAGACGCTCGAGTCGCTCGAGGCCCGGGTCGCCGCCGGCGGGATCGACCCGCGGCCCGTGTCGGGGCGCCAGGAGCTCCTCGAGAACCTCGTCAACCGGCACGTCTGGGCGGTCGATGGGGGCGCGAAGCGCTGACGCGGGCAGCTTCCGCGGCACTCGACGGGAGGCGGCCCATGGCCCACGTCATCGGCATCGACGCGTCGACGACGGCGGTCAAGGCGATCCTCGTCGGCGAGGCCGGCGCGGTCCGGGGCGTCGGCACGTCGTCGTACGACTTCGCCGTCCCCCGGCCGCTCTGGAGCGAGCAGGATCCGCGCCTCTGGTGGGACGGGGCGGTGGCGGCGATCCGGTCGGTCCTCGCCGGCACCGGCACCGCGGGGGACGACGTCGTCGCGGTCGGCCTGACCGGCCAGATGCACGGCGCGGTCCTCCTCGACGCAGCCGACACGGTCCTCCGACCGGCCATCCTCTGGAACGACCAGCGGACCGGCGCCGAGTGCGACGCGATCCGTGAGGCCGTCGGGCCGGAGCGGCTCGTCGCGATCACCGGCAACGACGCGCTCACCGGCTTCACCGCGCCGAAGCTCGTCTGGGTCCGCGACCACGAGCCGGAGGTCTGGGCGCGGGTCGCCCACGTCCTCCTGCCCAAGGACTACGTCCGGCTGCGGCTGACCGGCGACCACGCGATGGACAAGGCCGACGGGTCGGGGACGACGCTCTTCGACCTCGCCGCGCGCGACTGGTCGCCCGAGGTCCTCGAGGCGCTCGCGATCGACCCGCGCCGGATGCCACCGACCCACGAGGGCCCGACGATCACCGGGACGCTGACCGCCGAGGCGGCCGAGGCGACCGGCCTCCGGGTCGGGACGCCGGTCGTCGCCGGCGGCGGGGACCAGGCGGCCAACGCCGTCGGGGTCGGCGCCGTCGAGCCGGGCGTCGTGGCCCTCTCGCTCGGCACGTCGGGCGTGGTCTTCGCGACGACCGACCGGCCGCTCTACGAGCCGCGCGGCCGGGTCCACGCCTTCTGCCATGCGGTGCCCGGTCGCTGGCACATGATGTCGGTCATGCTCTCGGCGGCCGGCAGCCTCCGCTGGCTCCGCGACGCGATCGCGCCGGGCACGTCGTACGACGACCTCGTCGGCGCGGCGGCCGGGATCCCGGCCGGGAGCGATGGCCTACGCTTCCTGCCCTACCTGACCGGCGAGCGGTCGCCACACCCCGATCCGCTCGCCCGGGGCGCGTTCGTCGGGCTCACCCTCACCCACGATCGGCGGCACCTGACCCGGGCCGTCCTCGAGGGTGTCGCCTTCGGCCTCCGCGACGGGCTCGACCTGATGATCGAGGCCGGGATGCCGGCCCCGAGCGTCATCCGGGCGTCGGGAGGCGGGACGGCGAGCCCGCTGTGGCGGCAGATCCTCGCCGACGTCCTCGACGCGGAGATCGCGACGGTCGACACGGCCGAGGGTGCCGCGTACGGAGCGGCCCTCCTCGCCGCCGTCGGCGCCGGCTGGTTCCCGACGGTCGGTGCCGCGGCGGCGGCCTGCGCGACGGCGACACCGGCCGCGACGCCCGGACCGGACGGGCCCCGCTACGCCGAGGCGCACGCGATCTATCGGACGCTCTACCCCGCGCTCAGCCCGACCTTCCGCGCCCTCGCCGAGTAGCGGCTGCCGACGGGCGGCACGGGCCAGTGCGGTCGCGGCCGGGGCCGACGGCCGACCGTCAGTGCAGCTCGGCCAGGTCCTTCTGGTCGATCTCGCCGGGCTTCTTGCCCATGATGATCATCCCGAGGACCTCGTCCTTCGTCACCGCGTGCTTGTCCACCGTGCCGACGAGGCGGCCCTGGAGCATGACGCTGATCCGGTCGGACAGGTCGAAGACGTCGTGGATGTCGTGGCTGATCAGGAAGATCCCGAGACCCTCGGCCTGCAGTTGCGCGACGAGATCGCGGACCTGCGCCGTCTCGGCCGGGCCGAGCGCCGCCGTCGGCTCGTCCATGATGAGGATCCGGGCATTGAAGTGGATGGCCCGGGCGATGGCGACCGACTGGCGCTGGCCACCCGAGAGCGACTTGACCGGCGTCTTGAAGTTCTTGAACCGCGGGTTGAGGCGGCCCATGACCTTCCGCGTCGCCGACTCCATCGCGGCATCGTCGAGCGACCCGATCCGGGAGCGCAGCTCGCGCCCGAGGAACACATTGCCGGCCGCGTCGATGTTGTCGGCCAGGGCGAGCGTCTGGTAGATCGTCTCGATGCCGAGCGCCTTGGCGTCGCGCGGGTTGGTGATCGAGACCGGCTCGCCGTTGATGAGGATCTGGCCGGAGTCGGCCGGGTGCGCCCCGGAGAGCACCCGCATGAGGGTCGACTTCCCGGCGCCGTTGCCGCCGACGAGGCCGACGACCTCCCCGGCGTGCAGGTCGACGGTCACGTCCTCGACGGCGTGGACGCCGCCGAACGCCACCCGGATGTCGCGCATCTCGACGAGCGGGACCCCGGTCCGGGCGTGCGCGGCGGCAGGCGCGGTCGTGGCGGTGGGCTCGGTCGTCGGTGTGGTCATCTCGATCCCCTCCGTCTCGATCAGCTCGCCCGCCGGCGCAGCCAGGCGTCGACGCCGACCGCAGCGACGAGCACGATGCCGACGACGACGTCCTGCGTCGGCGAGTCGACGTTGAGCAGGAGCATGCCCGACCGGAGCGACTGCATGACGACCGCGCCGAGGATCGCCCCCGGGATCGTCCCGATGCCGCCGGCGAACGAGGTGCCGCCGATGACCGCCGCGGAGATGACGTCGAGCTCGTTCTGGACGCCGAGGTTCGTGACCGCGGCGTTGAGGCGGGCCGTCTGGATGGCCGCCGAGACCGCGGCGAGGATGCCCATCACGACGAACGTCATCATGATCGTCCGGCGGACGTTGATGCCGCCCAGCTCGGCCGCGTCGGGGTTGCCGCCGATCGCGTAGACGTAGCGGCCGAACCGGCGCCGGGTGGCCATGTAGGTCATGACGATGCCGACGAGGATCATGATGATGACCGGGATCGCGATGCCGGTCTGGATCTCGATGACGCCGTCGGGCGGGATCGGGATGTTGTTGTCGATGTAGTACTGCTCGGCGAGCGCGGGCGGCCAGAGGTAGCTGTTGGCGACCCACACGGCCGCGAGCACGGCACCACAGCCGATGACCCCGATGACGACCTCGGCCCAGATCGGGCGGACCGGGAACCCATAGCGACGTCGCCGCCGGCGTCCGGCCCACAGCGTGTAGACGATCCCGGCGCAGGCGAGGATGCCGACGATCCAGCTCGCCGTCGCGCCGAGCGAGCCCTGTGGGCCGCCGCCGAGCAGCTGGAAGGTCGGGTCGAGCGGGGCGATCGTCTGGCCCTGCTGGAACCGGAAGATGAGTCCGCGCCAGACGAGCAGGCCGCCGAGGGTCACGATGAAGGATGGGACGCCGCCGTACGCGACGAGGCCACCGGTCAGGGCGCCGATGACGGCGCCGAGGGCGATCCCGATCGCGACCGTGATGATCCAGGTATACGGCTGGTCCAGCCCGAGTCCGAGGGTCTGGGGGATCCAGACGACCTGGGCCATCGCCATCACGTAGCCGATGAACCCGAGCGCCGACCCGACCGACAGGTCGATGTTGCGCGACACGATGATCAGGACCATGCCGGTCGCCATGATCGCGATCGAGGCGCTCTGGACCGAGAGGTTCCAGAGGTTGCGCGGGGTGATGAAGTTGCCGTCCGAGAGGATGTTGAAGAAGACCCAGATGACCGCGAGCATCGCGATCATCCCGAGCAGCCGGGTGTCGAGCTCGAGCGCCCGCATCAGCGAGCGGGGGGAGCGGGCGGCCGGCTCGTTCGCCGCCGCCGGTGTCGCCGCAGGCGCCTCGGTCATCGGTCGTGCCTCCCGAATGGGCTCAGGAAACAGAAGCGCCCTGCGCCGCGGGACCGCGGCGCAGGGCGCGAGTGCTCACGCGGAGTGGACGACTACGGACACGCCGCCACGCTGCCGGCGGTCACACCGGCGCACAGCTCGTCCTTCGTCAGGACCTTGGCGTCGAGGACCTCCTGCAGGTTGTCCGCCAGGATCGGGGTCGGCGGCAGGATGTACGAGGTCAGGGTGTTGCCGCCGGGGGTCGTGAACGCGATCGTGTTGGACAGCTTGGCAAGGTCCTTGTCGGCGCAGAGCGCGATGGCGGCCTCGCCGGCCGTCTTGCCGAGGAGCCGGCCGTCCTTCCAGACGCTGACGAGCTGGGTGCCGAGGGCGACCCGGTTGAGGGCGGCCTTGTCGCCGTCCTGGCCGGTGACCCAGACCTTCCCGGCGAGGCCCTGGGCCTCGAGCGCCGCGATGACGCCGCCGGCCATGCCGTCGTTCTCGGAGAGGACCGCGTCGACCTTGTTGTCGTTCGCGGTGAGGATCTGCTCCATGTTGGTCTGGGCGATCGCCGGGTCCCAGTTGTCGGTGTACTCCTCGCCGACGATGACGATCTTCCCGGTCGGGTCCTTCTCACCGGTGGCGGGGATGCCGGCCTCGACCATGCCCGCGCGGAGGAAGTCCGCGTTGGCGTCGGCCGAGTTGCCCTTGATGATCGCGAGGTTGCCCTCGGACCAGACGGAGAGCAGCTTCTCGGCCATGATCCTGCCGACGCCCTTGTTGTCGAAGGTCGCGTAGAGGACGCCCGGGTCCTCGATCAGGCGGTCGTAGGCGATGACCGGGATGCCGGCATCGGCGGCGGCCTTGACGGTCGGCAGGATCGCCGTGCCGTCCTGGGCCAGGATGACCAGGACCTTCGCGCCCTGGCTGATGAGGTTCTCGACGTTCGAAGCCTGGGTCTCGGCCGACGACTTCGCGTCGTTCGAGATGTACTTCCCGCCGCCAGCCTCGATGGCTGCCTTCAGGGCCGGCTCATCGAACTTGCCCCACCGCTCCTCCTGGAAGTTGTTCCAGGAGACGCCGACGGTGCAGTCGCCGGTCGCGCCGCCGCTGGGCGCGGGGCTCGAGCCACTCGAGCACGCCGCGAAGACCACGGCGGCTGCTCCGAGTAGCACGGCCAATCTGCGCTTCACCATGTGACTGTCTCTCCTCCTTGGACGACCTGAACCTGTGTACGTCCGGCTCGGGTACCGCGCTAGGCTACCACTCCACTTCGATCCCCATCCGGATGGCCCGAGCGGCCGCCGGGGGCACGGCCGCTCGGATCGCTCCACGCCCGGTCATGCCGTCTCCAGCGCGGCGAGCCCGCTGCGCGGACTCATCCAGGCCGCGGGATCGGCGAGCAGCGACTCGAAGGCGAGCTCGGCCGCCCCGAGCAGCGGCGCGTCCTCGCCGAGCGCCGCCGGACCGAGCCGGACGAGCGTCCGCGGAGCCGGCAGCGCCCGACGGTCCAGCTCGCGCTCGACCGTCGCGGCGACGAAGGGATGGATCCGTCCGAACAGGCCACCGAGGACGATCCGCCGGGGATCGAAGACGTTGACCAGGCCCGCGAGGCCGATCCCCAGCCACCGCCCGACCGACTCGAGCGCCTCGAGGGCAGCCGGATCGCCGGCAGCCGCGTCGGCGAGGACCGCGTCCACCGCCGCCCGACCGCCATCGACCGGGCGACCGGCGAGCGCGAGCAGCGCGCCCTCGCCGATCCGCGTCTCCCAGCAGCCGATCGACCCGCAGCGGCACGGCGCGCCGTCGGGCTCGTACGGGACGTGCCCGACCTCGCCGCCATACCCTGCCGCGCCGGTCAGCGGCCGGCCATCGACGATCAGGCCGCCGCCGACCCCGACCTCGCCCGACAGGTACAGCACGTCGTCGACCCCGACCGCGCTGCCGCGACGATGCTCGGCGAGGACGCCGAGGTCGGCCTCGTTGGCGACCGCGATCGGGACGCGCGAGCCGATCGTCGTCTCGAGCGCGCCGGCGAGCCGGTCCGCGATCGGCACGCCGGTCCAGCCGAGGTTCGGCGCGACCGCGACGAAGCCGTCGGCCCGCCGGACGACGCCGACGACCGCGACCCCGACGCCGACGATCTCGTCCGGTTCCGAGCGTCCGCCGACGATCCCGACGGCGAGCGCGGCCAGGTCGGCGACGGTCTCCTCGACCGAGCGCCGCTCGCGCGGGCGATCGACCCGGCGCCGGTCGAACACCACGCCGCCGAGCCCGACGAGCGCAACGGCGAGCGAGTCGACGGCGATGTCGAGGGCGAGGACCCCCGCCCGGGCCGGGTCGAGCCTGACGACCGGCGATGGGCGGCCCGGCGTCCCGAGACGCACGGCGGCCTCCTCGACCGCGAGCCCGGCGGTCGCGAGCTCGCCGACGAGCCCGCGGATCGCGCTCCGGGTCAGCCCGGTCCGGGCGACGAGCTCGGAGCGCGACAGCGGCCCGTCCTCGTGGAGCGTCCGGACGATGGCGCGCAGGTTCGCCCGGCGGACCGTCTCGCTGCGCTGGCCGAGGTCGTCGCGGACGAAGGGCATCGAGTTTGTGTTCCTCTCTTCCAAACCTGCGCAAGGCTCGTACACTGGTGGGCGGATGTCAAGCCCGGAAGCGCGGCGCGGGCATGGCCTGACAAGAGCGGAGGTGATCCTCGTGGAGCAGCTCGACGGCCGGGTGGCCCTCATCACCGGGGCGAGTCGCGGGATCGGCGCCGCGGTCGCCCGCTCGCTCGCCGACGCCGGCGTGAAGCTCGGCCTCGCGTCACGGAGCGGGTCGGACCTCGGCTTGCCCGACGTGGTCGCGATGCCGACCGACGTCCGCGATCCCTCCGCGCTCCGGGCGCTCGCCGCGGCGACCGTCGCCCGGTTCGGCCACCTCGACATCCTCGTCGTCAACGCCGGCGTCGGCGCCTACGGGCCCTTCCTCGAGCTCGACCCCGACCAGCTCGAGGAGATGATCGACGTCAACGTGAAGGGCGCGCTGTACTCGGTCCGGGCGGCCCTCCCCTACCTCGTCGAGAGCGAGGCGGCCGACATCGTCACCGTCGCCAGCGAGGCCGGCCGGCGCGGCCTGCCGTTCGAGGCGACGTACTGTGCTTCGAAGTTCGCCCAGGTCGGCCTCACCCGGGCCCTCGACCACGAGCTCCGCGAGCACGGCATCCGCTGCACCAACGTCTGCCCCGGCGGCGTGGCGACCGACTTCGCGATGGGCCGCGGCCGGACGCCCGAGATGCCGGCGCTGGCCGGGATGATGCGGGCCGAGGACGTCGCCGAGCTCGTCATGTTCGTCCTGACCAGGCCGCGCACGCACCGCATCCTCGAGGTGGCGCTCCGGCCGGTCACCGAGACCTCCTGGGGCTAGGCCGATGGCGACCACCGTCCGCTGGGGGATCCTCTCGACCGCGTCCATCGCGACCGAGAAGGTCATCCCGGGCATCGGGCGAGCCGCCCGCTGCGAGGTCGTGGCGATCGCCTCGCGCGACCCGGTCCTCGCCCGGACGACCGCCGACCGGCTCGGCATCGAGCGCTCCCACGGCTCGTACGAGGCGCTGCTCGCCGATCCGGGGGTCGACGCCGTCTACATCCCGCTGCCGAACCACCTCCACGCCGACTGGACGCTCGCGGCCGCGCGCGCGGGAAAGCACGTCCTCTGCGAGAAGCCGCTGGCGATGACGGCCGCCGACGCCGAGCGGATGATCGACGGCTGCCGCCGGGCCGGCGTCCTGCTCATGGAGGCGTTCATGTACCGCCTCCACCCGTCGTGGATCGCCATCCGTGAGCTCGTCGCGGCCGGCCGGATCGGGCGGCTCGTCGCGGTCGACAGCTGGTTCTCCTACTACAACGACGACCCGGCGAACATCCGCAACATCCGCGAGACGGGCGGTGGCGCGCTCTACGACGTCGGCTGCTACTCGGTGAACCTCTCGCGGATGCTGTTCGCCGCCGAGCCCGGGCACGTCGCGGCCACGGTCGTCCGCGACCCGACCAGCGGCGTCGACACCCTGACCAGCGGCCTGCTCGCATTCGGCGAGGATGGTGTCGCGACGTTCACCTGCTCGACCCGCTGCGAGCCGGACCAGCGGGTCGACATCTACGGCACCGACGGCCGGATCTCGATCGCCATCCCCTTCAACATCCCGCCCGACCGGCCGACGACCGTGAGCCTGACGGCGGGCGGCGATCCGCCCGTGGCCCCGGACACGACGACCTTCACCTTCGCGCCCGCCGACCCGTATGCCTGTGAGGCCGAGGCGTTCGCCGCCGCGATCCTCGACGGGGCGCCACTGCCGACCCCACCGGAGGACGCGGTCGCCAACCTGCGGGTCATCGAGCGACTCTTCCGGGCCGCCGAGCGCGGCTGAGGCCGGGGCCGGGCAGCGCCGAGCCCGGGAACGGGCCCCGCCGCGGACCCCGGGTCAGTCGGCGGCGGTGCCGTCGAAGTACGCCTGGGCGAGCGCCCAGGCATCGAGGCCGCACTGCGACCCGATCTTGCGGCCCTCGAGGTCGTCGAACGAGATGTGGATGCCACCGTACAGGCGCGAGATGCCGGCCTCGTCGGCCGCGTCGTAGTAGGTCGCCCACTGGAGCGTCACGTCCTCGGTCGGGCCGTCCTCGTGGATGAGGCTCCCGGCCTTGATCGTCCACGTCGCCAGGCCGCCAGGGAACCACTCGCTGCCGGTGAACGCGGTCAGCAGCTCGGCAGCGGAGCGACTGAACGTGCTGTGGCCGGAGATGAAGCCGGCGAACGCCGGGGTGACGAACGTCGGCCGCTGGTAGGGAACCCACTCCACGGCCCGGACCCAGCCGACGCCGCCGGTCTGCGTCTCGGGGTCCGCGGGGCCGCCGAGCCAGGCCCGGACGACGACCTCGTCCAGGTGGTCCGCGAACGCGGCGTGCCGCTGGCCCGCGGCACTCGACTCGGGCGTCACGAGCTCGATGAGCCCGGGCTCGAGCGGCAGGCCCTGCGGGTCGTACGCGGGAAGGGCCGGGTCGCTGGACTGGCCCCTGCCGCCCATGTACCGGATGAGCGAGATCGGCCGGACCGAGTCGTAGTGGCCCTTGAGACCCCAGGCGGCGATCGCCGCGTCGTGGACGGCGCCGTTGAGCGCGAAGTACAGCTTGACGTCCCACTCGAGCCGCTCGAGCTCGGCGCCCGTGCCGCCGATCCGATGCTCGAAGCCGGGAGTGTCGCTCACCTCGTTCGCGATCCGGTTCCAGTGGCCGGGCGGGGTCTCGGACTCCGGACCGTCCGCCCAGAACTCGGCGAGGACCCGGGCGTAGTCGCCGCGGAGGACGACCTCGGGAGCGTACGGCTGCCCGGTGAACGGGTTCAGCTCGTGCCCATCGCCGTCGTTCGTCCCCAGCGGGTTGTCGCCCCGCGCGCCCGGCGAGGCGTCGACCGTGGCGCCGTCGGTCACGTCGATGGCCGCCCCCTTTTCGAGGAGGTCGACGAGGTCCGCCCTCAGTGGCCCGTCGGTCGCCGGGTCGCCGAGCCGGGGTGGCGGGCCGGGATCGATCGGCACGCCGCTCTCGGTCCGCGGCAGGGCGAACGGGATCACGTGACCCCAGTGCGGGCCGATGAACTCCTGGACCTTGCCGGGGACCGGCAACCCGTTCTGGGCGATCTGCTTGTCGAGCGAGAGCGGCTGCCAGCGGTTCGGGTCGACCATCGTCGTCCCGGGCTCCTTGACCTCGAGCGGCGCGTTGACCGGCTGGTAGGTCAGGTCCTTGTACCGCTGCGGCTCGAGCGAGCCGTCGTCCTTGCCGAACTCGATCACCGCCGCCGCGATCCGGTTGCCGAACGCCGCGGGGTCGTCGCCCTCGGTCGTCGCGTAGTCGGTCCGGTAGCAGAGCGAGTCCATGACCTCGGCGAGCTGCTCCGTCGCGACCGCGAGGTCCGAGACCGTGGCGTACCGCCAGAGGAGGATCCGGTACGCCGCGTAGCTCATCGCGGCTTCCCGCGCGGCGGTCCTGTCGTTCGCCCGCAGCTTCTCGGTGACGAGCCAGCCGCTCGCGGTCGGGTCGTAGGCGGCCCATGCGTCCCACATCGCGGCCGAGACGTGGAAGAGGTTCCGGGCGTGCACGCCCGGGGCCGGCACGACCTGGCGGATGAGCGAGAGGACGGTCTCGTCCCAGACCCGGGCGACCGAGTGGCCCTCGAGGTCGCCACGCTTGCAGTCGGCGACGAGGTACGGCGCGCGGGTCTCGCAGCCGGCGACCACGCCGACGCCGAGCGCCACGGCCAGGGCGAGCGCGACCACGCGCACGACGCGACGACCGGGGCGCTGGCGGCGCATGGGGCGCACCATCGGCGGATGGCTCCTCTCTCGGTCGCATGGCCCGGGACGCGGGCGACGCGACGCATCGGCCCGCAGCATGCCACGGCGGGCGGGGGGCCGTCGCCGGATGTGCTCTAATCCACCCGTGCCAGCCGAGGTCTCGCCATGAGCCGCCCGAGCCGGACGACGCGGGTCGCACTCGTCGCCGGGATCGTCGCGGTCGCCGGTCTCGGGATCGCGGTCGTCGTGCTCGCGGGCACCCGCCCGGTGACCCCGACCGAGGCTCTCCCCGCCCCGCTGTTCGTCGAGGAGACGGCGATCGCGGGCGTCGACCATCGCTACGACGGCGAGTTCACCTACTTCGTCGGCGGCGGCGTGGCGACCTTCGACTGCGACGACGACGGGCGGCCCGACCTCTACCTCGCCGGCGGCACCGAGCCGGCGGCGCTCTACCGCAACGGGAGCCCGGTCGGCGGGCCGCTCCGGTTCGAGGCCGTGCCCGACGCGGCCACCGACCTCGTGGGCGTGACCGGCGCCTACCCGCTCGACGTCGACGGCGACGCGGTGACCGACCTCGCGGTCCTGCGGTTCGGCGAGAACGTCATGCTCCGCGGGCTCGGCGGATGCCGCTTCGAGCGGGCCAACGAGGCCTGGGGCGTGGACGGCGGCGACGACTGGACGGCGGCCTTCAGCGCGACCTGGGAGGGCGACGCCGCGCTCCCGACGCTCGCCTTCGGCAACTACGTCGCGATGGACGCGATCGACGGGGCCCGCGACGCGTGCGCCGACAACGTCCTGCTCCGGCCGGACGCGGCGTCGGGCCGCTACGCGCCACCGGCAGCGCTCTCCCCGGGCTGGTGCACGCTCTCGATCCTGTTCAGCGACTGGGACCGCTCCGGGCGGCGCGACCTGCGGCTGACGAACGACCGCCACTACTACACCGACGGCAAGGACCAGCTGTGGCGGATGGACCCGGGCGCCGCGCCTCGCGAGTACACCGAGGCGGACGGCTGGCGGACGATGCACATCTGGGGGATGGGCATCGCGAGCATCGACCTCACCGGCGACGGGAAGCCCGAGTACGTCCTGACGAGCCAGGCCGACAACAAGCTCCAGACCCTCGAGGAAGGCGCGACCGGACCGACCTTCGTCGACATCGCGCTCGAGCGCGGCGTGACCGCCCACCGGCCGGTGACCGGCGGCGACGTCCTGCCGTCGACCGCCTGGCACCCCGAGTTCGCCGACGTGAACGACGACGGCTTCGTCGACCTGTTCATCTCCAAGGGCAACGTCGAGGCGATGAACGAGTACGCCGCCATCGACCCGAACGACCTGTTCCTCGGCCAGCCGGACGGGACGTTCGTCAACGTCACCGAGGCGGCCGGGATCGTCGACCCGGCGAAGAGTCGGGGGGCCGCCGTCGTCGACCTCGACCTCGACGGCCGGCTCGACCTGGTCGTCGTCGAGCGCCGCGAGCCGGTCAGGCTGTGGCGCAACGCCGGGACCGGCGGGGCCGGCGACGGGTCGGCCGACGAGGGGCACTGGCTCGGCCTCCGGGTCCGCCAGCCGGGCCCGAACACCGATGCGATCGGGGCGTGGGTCGAGGTCCGGATCGGCGAGATGATGATCCTGCGCGAGCTGACCGTCGGGGGCGGCCACGCGAGTGGCGAGCTCGGCTGGCTCCACGTCGGCCTCGGGCCGTCCGAGCAGGCCGAGGTCCGGGTCACCTGGCCGAACGGCGAGGTCGGGCCGTGGCTGCCGGTCGAAGCCGACGGCTTCGCGATCGTCGAGCGGGGCGCCGACGCGGTCGTGCCCTGGACGCCGGCACCGTAGCCGTGTCCGCCGGCGGGCGGTGCCGAGAGGGAGACGGGCGATGACGACGGCAAGACTGGCGGAGATCGACCTGCCCGACTTCGGGATGCCCGGCGCGCAGCCGCAGCTGCCGCCGCCAATCTACGCGGCGCGACTCGACCGGCTCCGCGAGCGGATGGACGGGGCCGGCTACGACCGCCTCGTCGTCTACGCCGACCGCGAGCACAGCGCCAACCTCGCCTGGCTGACCGGGTTCGACCCGCGCTTCGAGGAGGCCGTCCTCGTCGTCGGCCCTGTCGGCGAGCCGGCGATCCTCGTCGGCAACGAGTGCTGGGCGATGGCCGGCGCGGCGCCGCTCCCGATGCGACGGGCGCTCTTCCAGGACCTGAGCCTGCCGGGCCAGCCGCGCGACCGGTCCCGGCCACTGGCGGAGCTCCTCGGCGACGAGGGCATCGGGCCGGGTCGGCGGATCGGCCTCGTCGGCTGGAAGACGTTCGCCTCGCGGGCGACCCTCGAAGTGCCGTCGTACCTCGTCGACGAGCTGCGCCGGCTCGTCGGCTCGGGTGGGCTCGTCGAGAACGCGGGCGAGCTGCTCACCTCGCCGATCGACGGGCTGCGGACGACGAACGAGGTCGAGCAGCTCGCGGCCTTCGAGTGGGCCGCCTGCCAGACGTCCGACGGCGTCCGCCGGGTGGTGACGGGCCTCCGCCCGGGGATGACCGAGCGCGAGGCCGTCCGGCTCCTCCGCTGGGACGGGACGCCGCTGTCGTGCCACCTGATGCTGACCGCCGGGCCGCGGGCCACGCTCGGCCTGCTGAGCCCGGGCGACCGGCCGATCGAGCGTGGCGACCGGTTCACGACGGCGTTCGGGATCTGGGGCGCCCTCGACTGCCGGGCGGGCTTCGTCGTCGAGGACGCGGCCGAGCTGCCGGCCGCGATCGCGGACTACGTCGACGTCCTCGTCCGGCCCTACTTCGAGGCGGTCGTCGAGTGGTACGGCGCGCTCCGGGTCGGCCAGGCCGGCGGGGTCCTCCAGGCGATCGTCGACCGGCGGCTGGGCGACCCGTTCTTCGGCATCGGGCTCAACCCGGGCCACCTGCTCCACCTCGACGAGTGGGTCGACTCGCCCGTCTTTGCTGGTTCCGCGGTCGAGCTCCGGTCCGGGATGGCGATGCAGGTCGACATCATCCCGGCGACCGGCACCGACTACTTCACGACGAACATCGAGAACGGCATCGCCATCGCCGACGCGTCGCTCCGCGGCGAGCTCGAGGCACGCTTCCCGGGCGCCTGGGCGCGGATCGTCGCCCGCCGCCGCTTCATGCGCGAGGCGCTCGGCATCGACCTCCACGCCGACGTCCTGCCGCTCTCGAACATCCCCGCCTTCCTGCCGCCATTCCTGCTCCGGCCCGACCGGGCCATGACGGTCGCCTGAGCGGCCGGACGAGGCGGCCGATGCCGGGCGCGATGCCGCGGACGGACCACGTCTTCTGGCTCGCCGGGGATCCGTCCGACGCGGCGCCCCCGTTCCGCGGCGCGGGCCGGGCCGACGTCGTCGTCGTCGGCGCGGGGTTCACCGGGCTGTGGACCGCCATCCGCCTGCTCGAGACGGACCCCGGCCTGCGGGTCGTCGTCCTCGAGCAGGCGGTCGTCGGCTTCGGGGCGAGCGGTCGCAACGGCGGGTTCTGCGAGGCCAGCCTGACCCACGGCCTCGCCAACGGGCTCCACCACTTCGCCGACGAGATCGAGGTCCTGCAGCGCGAGGGCGTCGCCAACCTGGCCGAGCTCGTGGGCTTCGTCCGGGCGCGCGGGATCGACTGCGACCTCGAGGAGACGGGCTCGATGAGCGTCGCGGTCGAGCCGTGGCAGGCGCGAGAGCTCGAGGCCGCGGTCGAGGTCGGGGCGCGCTACGGGGAGGCGCCGACGTTCCTCGACCGCGCCGCCGTGCAGGCCGCGGTCCACTCGCCGCGCTACCTCGCCGGGCTCCGCCGGCCCGCGAGCCAGTGCGTGATGGTCGACCCGGCCAAACTCGTCCGCGGCCTCGCCCGCGTCGCCCGCGAGCTCGGGGCGACCATCCACGAGACGACCCGGGTGACCGGCCTCGAGCGGCACGCCGATGGCGCCGCCGTCCGAACGGTCGTGGAGGACGGCGGGGACGCCGTCGGCGCCGCGGCCCGCCCGCTGGCCACCGGGACGATCGTCGCCGGGCACGTCGTCGTCGCGACGTCCGCCTACTCGACCTGGTACCGGCCGATCGCCCGCGTCCAGCTGCCGGTCTACGACTACGTCCTCGTCTCCGACCCGCTGACGGGCGCCCAGCGGGCGGCGATCGGCTGGGACGGTCGGGAGGGCCTCTCGGACTCGGCGAACCGGTTCCACTACTTCCGGCTGACGGCCGACGACCGGATCCTGTGGGGCGGCTGGGACGCGATCTATCACTACGGCAGCCGGGTCGATCCGTCGCTCGACGACCGGCCGGCGACGTTCGCGACGCTCGAGGCGAACTTCCGCTCGATGTTCCCCCAGCTCGCCGACCTGCGGTTCCCCTACCGCTGGGGCGGCGCCATCGACACGACGACCCGCTTCCACGTCGTCTTCGGCCAGCGGCTCGGCGGGCGGGTCACGTACGCGATCGGCTACACGGGGCTCGGTGTCGGGGCGTCCCGCTGGGCGGCCGGGGTCGTCCGCGACTTCGTGCTGCGGCCCGACTCCGACCTCCTCCGGCTCCGGTTCGTGCGGCGCGGTCCGCTCGGCTGGCCACCCGAGCCGTTCCGGTCGATCGGCGTGCGGGTCGTCCAGCGGGCCATCGCCGACGCCGACGAGCACGAGGGCCGACGCGGGCTCGTCCTGCGGGCGCTCGACCGCCTGGGCGTCGGCTTCGACTCCTGACGGTCCCGCGGGGTCGCCGCTACTTGTCGCGCTCGGCCGCGTTGACGAGCGCGGCCTGGGCGGCGGCGAGCCGGGCGACCGGCACCCGGAACGGCGAGCAGGACACGTAATCGAGGCCGAGCCGCTCGCACTTGGCGATCGACTCGGGGTCGCCGCCGTGCTCGCCGCAGATGCCGAGCTCGAGGTCCGGCTTCGTCGCCCGGCCCTTCCGGACGGCGACGCCCATCAGCTCGGCGACCGCGTCGTCGAGCGTCTGGAACGGGTTCACCGGCAGGATCTTCTCCTCGACGTACTTGAGGAGAAAGCCGCCCTCGGCGTCGTCGCGGCTGTAGCCGAACGTCATCTGGGTGAGGTCGTTCGTGCCGAAGCTGAAGAAGTCGGCCTCGCGGGCGATCTCGTCGGCGGTCAGGGCGCCGCGCGGGACCTCGATCATCGTCCCGAACTTGTAGTCGACCTCCACCCCGGCCTTGGCCTCGACGGCCTTCGCCTCGGCCTCGAGCAGCGCCCGGGTGGCGGCCAGCTCGTTCACGTGGCCGACGAGCGGGATCATGATCTTGGCGATCGGGTTGCCGCCCGCCTGCTTGACGGCGATCTGGGCGTTGAGGATGGCCCGGGTCTGGACCTTCACGAAGTCCGGGATCATCAGGCCGAGGCGGCAGCCGCGAAGCCCGAGCATCGGGTTCTGCTCGTGCATCGACTTGATCGTCGCGAGCAGCTCGCGATCCTCGGCGGTCGCGGCGTCACCGGCCTTCGTCACCTTGACGAGCTGGTCCTCGAGGTTCGGCAGGAACTCGTGGAGCGGCGGGTCGATGAGCCGGACGACGACCGGCAGGCCGTCCATCGCCTTGAAGATGCCCTCGAAATCGCCCTGCTGGAGGACCTCGAGCTCGCCCATGGCGGCGTCGAAGCGGGCGACGACCTCCGCCTCGTCGGCCGAGAGGAGCGCGCCCGCCGCGGCCTTCGCCTTGGCCCGCGTCGCCGCGTGGGCGACGAGGATGGCGCCGCGGACGATCTCGAGCCGGTCGCCCTCGCGGAACATGTGCTCGGTCCGGCAGAGGCCGATGCCGACCGCGCCGTAGCTCCGGGCCAGGGCCGCCTCTTCGGGCTTGTCGGCGTTCGTCCAGACCTCGAGCCGCCGGATCGCGTCGGCCCAGCCGAGGACCGTCTGGAGCTCGGGCTGGTCCTCGAAGCGGGCCGACACCGTCGGCAGCGCCCCGTTGAAGACCTCGCCGGTGGTGCCGTCGAGGCTGATCCAGTCGCCCTCGGCGAACGACCCACCGGTCCCGGTGCTGCGGGCCTTGCGCGTCGCGTAGTCGACGACGAGCTCGGCGCAGCCGGCGACGCACGGCTTGCCGATCTGGCGGGCGACGACCGCCGCGTGCGACGTGGCGCCGCCGCGAGCGGTGAGGATGCCCTGCGCGACGGCCATCCCGTGGAAGTCGTCCGGGGAGGTCTCGACGCGGACGAGGACGACGCGCTCACCGCGCTCGACCCACTCGACGGCCGTGTCGGCGTCGAAGACGGCGCGCCCGACGGCGGCGCCCGGCGAGGCGTTGAGGCCCTTGGCGATCCGCGCCGCGGCCGACCGGGCGGCCGGGTCGAACTGGTCGCGGAGGAGCTGGTCGACGTGGGCCGGCTCGATCCGGGCGATCGCCGTCTCCTTGTCGATGATCCCCTCCCCGACCATGTCGACGGCGATCTTGACCGCGGCCGCCGCGGTCCGCTTCGCCGACCGCGTCTGGAGCATGTACAGGCGACCACGCTCGATCGTGAACTCGAGGTCCTGGACGTCGCGGTAGTGGCGCTCGAGCCGCTCGGCGATCGCCTCGAACTCGGCATAGGCGCCGGGCATCTCGTCGGCGAGGTGCGAGATCTTGGCCGGGGTCCGGATGCCGGCGACGACGTCCTCGCCCTGGGCGTTGACGAGGTACTCGCCGAAGAGGACCTTCTCGCCGGTGTTGGGGTCGCGGGTGAAGGCGACACCGGTGCCCGAGTCGTCGCCCATGTTGCCGAAGACCATCGTCACGACGTTGACCGCGGTCCCGAGGTCGTGGGCAATCTTCTGGTTGTTGCGGTAGTCGACCGCGCGCTTGCCGAACCAGCTCGCGAAGACCGCCTTGATCGCCAGGTCGAGCTGCTCGTACGGGTCGGCCGGGAACTCGCGGCCGGTGTCCTCGCGGACGATCCGGCGGAACTCGGCGACGACCTCGGCGAGGGCGGTGGCGTCGAGGTCGGTGTCGAGGTGGGCGCCCCGGGCGTGCTTCGCCGCCTCGAAGGCGGTGTCGAACCGCTCGCCGTCGACGCCCATGACGATCCGGCCGAACATCTGGATGAAGCGCCGGTATGCGTCCCAGCCGAAGCGGCTGTTGCCGGTCAGGGCGACGAGGCCCTCGAGGGTCTGTTCGTTGAGGCCGAGGTTGAGGACGGTGTCCATCATCCCGGGCATCGAGAACTTGGCCCCCGAGCGGACCGACACGAGGAGCGGGTTGGCCGGGTCGCCGAAGCCCTTGCCGGTCAGCGCCTCGATCTCGTGGACGGCGGCGACGACGTCCTTCCAGAGGCCGTCGGGCAGGCGCTCGCCGGCCGAGAAGTAGTCGTTGCAGGCCTCGGTCGTGATCGTGAAGCCGGGCGGGACCGGGAGGCCCGCGTTCGTCATCTCGGCCAGCCCGGCGCCCTTGCCGCCGAGCAGGTCGCGCATCGTCGCGTCGCCCTCGGCCTGTCCGCCTCCCCAGGCGTAGATGTAGCGCTTGGCCGCCGCGTGGGCGCGGTCGGAGGCGGTGGGCGGAGCGGGGGCGTCAGCCATCGGGGGGCGGTCCTCTCGGTCATGGGCACGCGACCGCGGGCGGCGGTCGCGACGGTCGTCGTGATGCCCGGCGATTGTAGGCCACGCGCCGGCCGGCCGACGGGAGCGGGCCGGGCGCGGCCGCGCTCCGCGATGGCGGGAGCGGCGATGACTGCGCCCCCGCCCCGCGTACACTGGCCGGGCGATGCGCAGCAGCCCGTGCGTCCCGCGGCCGAGGCCGCCGGACCCGAGGAGTGACCGATGACCCGACCGATCGAGGACACGCGAGAGATCGAGCGCGAGTCCCCGCAGTACAACGCGACGCTCGTCCGTCGTGACGACCTGACCGCCGACCTCGCCTCGTTCTGGGTCCGCTTCGACGGTGATCCCGTGCCGTTCGAGCCCGGCCAGTACATGACGGTCGGGGTCATCGCCGACGGCAAGCTCTGGCAGCGCCCGTACTCGATCGCCTCGGCGCCGCGGGTCGCCGGGACCGAGGGCTACGAGCTCTACGTCCGGCACGTCCCGATCATCCGGTTCACGACCCTGCTGTGGCGGGTCGAGGTCGGCCAGCCGATGCGGATGATCGGTCCGAAGGGCAAGTTCCTCCTCGAGCCGAACGACACGCGGACCCATGTCTTCGTCTCGACCGGGACGGGCATCGCGCCGTTCATCTCGATGATGCGCGAGACGCTCGCCGCCGGCCGGCCGCGGAAGGCCGTCGTCGTCCACGGCTGCTCGTACGTCGAGGAGCTCGGCTACCGGGAGCTGCTCGAGGGCTGGGAGCGCGATGGCACCTACCCGGTCCGCTACGTGCCGACGATCTCCCGTCCGGACGACCCCCGGAACGCCGGCTGGACCGGCCGGACCGGCCGCGCCGAGGGCGTCATCCGCGACGTCTGCCGGGATCTCCACCTCCGCCCCGATCGGACCGTCGTCTACATCTGCGGCAACCCCGACATGATCCTCAACGTCGAGTCCGAGCTGATGGACGCCGGCTTCCCCGAGTTCCACGTGAAGAAGGAGCTCTACTGGCCCAAGGGCAAGCCGGCCACGGCACCGGCCTGATCCGTCGATGACCACCCGCGCCCCGACGAGGCTCACTGCGAGGATCGTCAACTGACCGGCTTCGACCAAGGGGGTCGGCAGGCCCGGCGGCCCCGGAGACCCCGTCCCGGTGGATCGCGGTCGAGGTCGCGATGATGGCGTGGGGAGCGTCCCGCTCGGGCACCTGGAGGCTGGTCGACAGGGCCAAGCGTCTCGTCCTCGGCGACCCACCCGCGTATCCGCCCGGCCCACGCGACCTGCGGACCGTCGACCTGCTCGGCCTCCGCGTGCCAGGCATCGCGACGGGCTTCCTGCTCGTCGCGTGTGCGCTGCTGCTGTATGACCGCAACTACGACGTACTGCCGCGGTTCGGACCGCTCGACCCCACGAGCCTGTGGCACCAGGCGATCGAGCGTGCGGTGACCTTCGGCGTGATCCCGCTGGTCATCCTGCTGGCGCTCCGTGAGGACCCGCGTCGATACGGGCTCGGCCGCGGCGACCTCCGGCGGGCGGCGCTGCTCGGTGGCGTCGCGACCGCGGTCACGATCCCGGTCGTGATCCTCGTCGCGCAGTCGCCGGAGATCCAGGCGTGGTACGCGCCATCGATGTCGACGATCCCGCAGCTGGTCGCCACGTACGCCCTCGACCTGGTCGCCGCCGAGTTCCTGCTCCGCGGCTTCCTGCTGTTCGCCCTGCTCCGCGCGGTCGGGCCGTTTGGCGTCGTCGTCGCGACCGTCCCGTTCGTCATGGCCCACATCGGGAAGCCCGACGCCGAGGCCTTCTCGACGCTCGCCGGCGGCCTCGTGTTCGGGTGGCTGGACTGGCGGACGGGTGCCGTCTGGGCGTCCGCCGGCTATCACGTGGCCATCCAGGTCGCGGTCGTCGTCGCCGCCGCCGCGTGGGTGGCAACGCCACCCACCTGACGAGCCGGCGGGCGGCCCGAGTGCCCGCGCCGACGACCCCTGCCGGAGAGGACCGCGCATCGTGATGTCACGGCCGGCGCCCGCCGGCCCGTCGATCGCACCACGGCCATCGGAGGAGCCCGATGCAGTACGAGATCCGCTATGGACCGGCCTATGCCCTGGCCGTCGTCTCCCTCGACGCGAACGAGCGCTTTCGGGCCGGGGCCGGTGCGATGGTCAGCATGGACGAGACGAGCACCATCGAGACGAAGTCCCGTGCCGGCCTCGGCTCGGTCCTCAAGCACGCCGGCCTAGGCGGCGAGTCCCTGTTCGTCAACGACATGATCGCGACCCGCGACGCCAGCCGGCTCACGCTCGCCCCTGCCCTGCCCGGCGACATCGTTCCGGTCGACCTCGGGCCGGGCCAGGTCCTCTACGTCCGATCGGGCTCGTACATGGCCTCGACGACCGGTGTCGTCGTCGACACCAAGTTCGGCGCCGGCAGGACCTTCTTCTCCGGCGAGGGCCTGTTCCTGCTCGAGCTGACCGGGCCCGGCACCGTCCCGGTCTCGAGCTTCGGTGCGATCGAGCCGATCGACCTCGTCCCCGACGAGAGCGACGTCGTCGACACGGGCCACATGGTCGCGTTCGACTCGACCCTGGGCTACGACGTCCGGCGAGCGGGCGGTTCGTGGAAGACGACGCTGCTCGGCGGCGAGGGTCTCGTCGTCCGGGTCAGCGGGCCCTGGCCGCTTCCACTTCCAGACGCGGAGCCCCGGCGGCCTCCTCGACGGGCTCGTCCCGCGGCTCCCGAAGCAGGCGTCGAAGTGAGCCTCCGGCCGGGCGGCACCAGCCGCCGGCCGGGCCGGGGCAAGCGCCGAGAGCGAGGTGCCCCTGCGAGGGGCCGAGCGGTCGTCACGGCCCCACCCGGGCCATGACCGGGCCTGACCACCTGTGACCTTCGGCCCCGACGGAACGGTCCCCCTGACGGTGCTGCGCGATAATCGCGTACCGGCACGATTGCCATAACGCCGGTCCGTCGACCGTGGGGTCGTCTGCCCGTGCTCCGGAAGGGAACGCATGCATCCGATCGTCGCTGCCGAGCAACTCTCGCCGAACGTCCATCGCCTCGTCGTCGTGGCGCCCCGGATCGCCGAGATCCGTCGCCCGGGCCAGTTCGTCATCGTCCGCAAGGGCCCGGGGGCGGAGCGCATCCCGCTGACGATCGCCGACGCCGATCCGGCCGCGGGGACGATCACCCTCATCATCCAGGCCATCGGCAAGAGCACGGCCGACCTGGTCGAGCTCGGGCCGGGCGAGGCGATCACCGACGTCGCGGGGCCGCTCGGCAGCCCGACCGAGGTCATCGGGTCCGGCCACGCGGTGTGCGTCGGCGGCGGCGTCGGCACGGCGGTCATCCTGCCGATCGCCCAGGAGCTCCAGCGGCGGGGCGTCCGGGTGACGAGCATCATCGGCGGCCGCTCCCGCGAGTGGGTCATCCTCGAACGCGAGCTCGGCGAGGCCGGCGAGGTCGTGACCTGCACCGACGACGGCAGCTACGGCCGGCCGGGCTTCGTGACCGAGGCCCTCAGGGACGCCCTCGACGCGGGCGGCGTCGACGCGGTCTACGCCGTCGGACCGGTGCCGATGATGCGGGCCGTCAGCGAGCTGACCCGGCCCTACGGCGTCCACACCGTCGTCTCGCTCAACTCGATCATGCTCGACGGGACCGGGATGTGCGGCGGCTGCCGGGTCTCGATCGACGGCGTCACGAAGTACGCCTGCGTCGACGGCCCCGAGTTCGACGGCCACCAGGTCGACTACCGCGAGCTGATGGACCGGCTCTCGACCTACCGGCCGTTCGAGCAGGCCGCCATGGAGCGGCGCGAAGCCTGCAAGATCCCCGGCCTCGCCGCGACCGCGGCGAAGGAGGCGGCCACAACCGCCGCTCCGGCCGCCGGCGCCACCACCCCAGGAGCGTCCCGATGACCCAGGAGACCGACGGCTTCGCCGAGGGCTCGCCCGAGGCGGAGGCCCTCGCCCAGCAGCCGGAGCCGGCCCTCGACCTCGTCCGCCGGATCCTCGCCGGCGAGCACCCGAGCCTCACCCCGAAGGAGCGGATGCTCGTCGACCGGATCCACATGGTCGAGCAGGAGGCGAACGCCCGCGCCGCGAACTTCGGCGAGGTCAACCTCGGCCTGACCGAAGGTCTGGCCTTCCTCGAGGCCGAGCGCTGCCTCCAGTGCAAGAAGCCGACCTGCATCGACGGCTGCCCGGTCGCCGTCAACATCCCGCGGTTCATCGACCACCTCCGGGCGGGCGACATCCAGGGTGCCGCGCACTCGCTGCTCGACGACAACGCCCTCCCCTGCGTCACCGGCCGGGTCTGCCCCCAGGAGACGCAGTGCGAGCAGCTCTGCGTCCGGGCGAAGAAGGGCACGCCCGTCGCGATCGGCTATCTCGAGCGGTACGTCGCCGACTGGGCCCAGGCGCATCCGGAGGTGATGGCCCATCCCCTGCCGGCCGGCAGTGGCCGCAAGGTCGCCATCGTCGGCTCGGGCCCGGCCGGCCTGACGGCCGCCGGCGAGCTGGCCAAGCACGGCCATGACGTCACGGTCTTCGAGGCGTTCCACGCCCCGGGCGGGGTCCTCATCTACGGCATCCCCGAGTTCCGCCTGCCGAAGGACATCGTCCAGAGAGAGGTCGACCGCCTCGTCGCCGAGGGCGTCAAGATCGAGCCCAACTCGATCATCGGCAAGACCTTCACCATCGCCGAGCTCCGCGAGCGCTTCGACGCGATCTTCCTCGCGGTGGGCGCCGGGCTACCGGTCTTCATGGGCGTCCCCGGCGAGAACCTCAAGGGCGTCTACAGTGCCAACGAGTACCTCACCCGGGTCAACCTCATGGGTGCCTGGGGGCCCGACAGCGACACCCCGGTCCTCCACGGCCAGCGGGTCGTCGTCGTCGGCGGCGGCAACGTCGCGATGGACGCGGTCCGGACGGCGAAGCGGCTCGGCGCGGCCGAGGCGACGATCGTCTACCGCCGTGGTCGCGAGGAGCTGCCGGCCCGCGTGGAGGAGGTCCACCACGCCGAGCAGGAGGGCATCCGCTTCGAGTTCCAGGTGGCGCCGCTCGAGGTCATCGGCAACGACGAGCGCTGGGTGACCGGCCTCCGCTGCCAGCGGATGGAGCTCGGCGAGCCCGACGCGTCGGGTCGACGCCGGCCGGTGCCGATCCCCGGGTCCGAGTGGATCATCGACTGCGACATGGTCGTCGTCGCGATCGGCACCCGCTCGAACCCGCTCCTGACCGCGACGACGCCCGACCTCGAAGTGAACCAGTGGGGCTACATCACGACCGACGAGTTCGGGATGACCTCCATCCCCGGCGTCTTCGCCGGCGGCGACATCGTCCGTGGCGCCGCGACGGTCATCCTCGCCATGGGCGACGGCAAGCGCGCGGGCGCGTCGATCGACAGCTGGCTGCGTGGGGTCTGGCCGCCGGTCCCGGCCGACGCGACCGAAGCGACGAAGACGACCGCACCGGCCTGAGGCGCAGGCTCCGGCGGTCGGCCTCCCCGGGAGCCGACGCGCCGGGTCCAGGACGAGGTCCCCGACCCGGCGCTCGGGTGGCGGCGACGATCGGTCGCCGCCGGATCAGGGAGCCAGGCGCTGCCAGGTGAGGCCGTCGAAGCCGAACCCCAGGCGCCGACCCGGCCCGCCCGCGGCGTCGAGGAGCCAGGCGGCCAGGTCGTCGTCGTAGTCGGCGAGGATCTGCGTCCCGTCGGGCGACCACCTCGCGTTCGAGCCGCCGGTCATCGAAGGATAGGCCGGCCCGATGGCGACGCCCGGTCCCTGTCCCCCGGCGTCGAGGACGACGACCTGGTACCGGTCGGTGACGTCGTGCCGGTCGGCGAGGATGCGGCGGCCGTCCGGCGAGAAGGCCGGGGCGATGTACGCGAAGCCGTCCTCGCCCTCGGGGGTCACGATGCGGTCGTCGCCGCCGTCGATGTCGATGACGTGGATCTGTCCCTGGAGCGCGAGCGGGTCCTGCCAGGTCATGTAGGCCATCAGGCGGCCATCGGGAGACAGCGAGAACTGGTCGCTCGACCCGTCGGCGGCGGGGATGGGCCGGAGGCCCGACCCGTCGGCGCCGACGAGGTAGTAGCCGCGATCGGGCGTGAAGAACACGATCTGGTCGTGCCCCGGTCGCCAGGTGGGTGCCACGACCTCCTGTCCCGGACCCAGCGGGGTCTCGGTCCCGCTGGCGAGGTCGACGACGACGGCCGTCGAGAGCCCACCCTCCATCTTCGTCCGGACCGCGAGCGAGAAATCCGGCGTCCAGTCGATCCAGTCGAGCCGCGGCCCGGCGGGGATGGCGAGGCGCCGGTCGGAGCCGTCGGCGTCGGCGACCCAGAGCTCCTCCCCGGCAAGGGTCCGGCGGACGAAGGCCAGGCGGTCGCCCTGGTGGAGGAAGGTCGGCCGACCGTCATCGGTATCGCCGTCGACGAGCGGCGTCAGCGCGAGCGTCGTCGGATCGAGCACGGCGATGCTCCCGTCGGTCGTCCCGACGACGATCTGGCCGTTGCGGGCGGGCCCGAACGGGGCCGGGAGCTCGGCCGGACGCGAACCGATGGCGGCGACGGCGAGCGCCACGAGGAGCAAGCCGATCACGGCCAGGACGGCGATCAGCCGCCAGGGGACCGCGCGCACCGGCGCGGCGCGGGAGGCGATGTCCATGGGGATCCACCTTTCGAGGGACGCCCAGGCAGGCCGCTGGCGGGTGTGGGCGGACTGCTCGAGCAGGGATTCGACGTAGTCGGGCATGCGCGCCGGTGCCAGTTCGGCCAGGAGGTCGGGCATCCGGGGTTCGATGCGGTCGAACGCGGTCATGCGTACTGCTCTCCCGGGATGGTGGCGCGCGGGGACTCCAGGTCGGCGTCGATCGTGGCGCGCATCTCCTGGAGTGACCGGTGCAGGCGCGACTTGGCGGTGCCGGTCGGGATGCCGAGCGTCGACGCGACGTCGGGCAGCGGCAACCCGAGGTAGTAGTGCAGGACGACGACGGCGCGCCACTCGGGCCGGAGCCGTCGCAGCGCGGCGTCGAGGAGGTCGCGGTCGGCGACGATCGACGCGAGGTCGGTCACCGTCGGCGCCTCGATCGGCGAGAGCTCGACCTCGATCGGCCGCCGCCCCCGCCGTCGGAGGATGTCGATGCAGGCGCGGATGACCAGGCGACGGAGCCACGCCTCGAAGCGATCCGGATCGCGGAGGGTCGGCAGGTTCCGCCAGGCGCCGATGAAGCCCTCCTGGACCGCGTCCCGCGCGAGGTCGGGGTCCCGGAGGATGAGGCGGGCCGCCGCGTCCAGCCGCGCGATGGACGCACCGACGAGCACTGCGAAGGCGTCATGATCGCCTCGCCGCGCTCGTTCGACGAGCCCACGCTGATCCACGGCGGCCCCTTCCATGCCGGCGCGACGGTCGTCGTCGCGCTCCCGATGGTATGTCGCGCGCGGCGCTCGAACGGTTCCCGGCTGCCCGAGATCAGACCGGCGCGGCGCCGCCTGCCAGCACGCCGTACAGCCAAACTCCCAGGGCGATGCCCGCGAACGCGGCCACGACGACCGCCCCGAGGAGCCAGCGCGGAGCCCTCATCGTCCGGCCCTCACGGGACGGCCTCGCCGAGCAGGGCCCGCTTGGCGGCAGCGTACTCGTCGGCCGTCAGGTCGCCGCGGTCGCGCAGCGCCGCGAGCCGCTCGAGCTCGTCGACGAGCCCCCGCGCCGCCGGGGCCTCCGGGGCCGCCGTCCCGGCCATCGGCATCGGCATCGGGTGGTCGGTCGACAGGGCGGCCCGCCGGACCAGCTCGGGGTCGACCCGGCTGAGGCGCGGCCAGGCGGTCGCGTCGAGCTGCGTCGCGACCACGCCCGCGCGGACGTCGTCGCGCCAGCGGATCGCCACCAAGAGCGGGACTGCACCCATGGCCACGAAGACGACGCCGCAGAACAGCCAGCCCCACTCCAGCCCGTCCTGGCCGGGCGGGTCGAGCCCGGACTCGAGGAAGTTCCAGCCGAGGCTGATGAACAGGGCCGGCCAGGCCAGCAGCGCGATCGCACCCCACGGGCCGGGGATCCGGGCGCCACAGGCCGTCGCGAGGAACGCGCCGGCCAGCCCGCCGAAGACCCCGATGAGCGTCACCGCCGGCACGCCCTCGGGACACTCGACCGCCGGCACGTACGGCCCGCCGGTGGCGCAGGCGCCGCCGATCTCCATGACCGCCCGCATCCCGAGGAAGACGAGGGTGATCCCGGCGGCGAGCCCGGCGACCCCGGCGAGGAACCCGAGCAGGACGCCGGCCGACGCGCGCGGCCGCTCACCCATCGACGCTCGGTCCATC
This sequence comes from uncultured Anaerolineaceae bacterium, assembly GCA_964483405.1. Lineage (GTDB taxonomy): Bacteria > Chloroflexota > Limnocylindria > Limnocylindrales > CSP1-4 > CAZABC01. The sequence goes on along the minus strand of CAZABC010000005.1, from coordinate 43,230 downwards.
GACGATGCCATCGCGTCGTGGCTCCCTGCGCCGCGGCCCCGGGGCGCGCCGGTGTCGGCGCCCGGGGCCTCGGCGTCCGCTACGGCCGGGCGGCCTCGAGCCGGTCGAGGATGGCCCGGGTGATGCCCTCGAGCGGGATCCGCTCCTGGGTCATCGTATCGCGGTCGCGGACGGTCGCGGCGCCGTCCTCGAGCGAGTCGACGTCGACGGTGACGCACCAGGGGGTGCCGATCTCGTCCTGGCGGCGGTAGAGCTTGCCGATCGCCGCGGTGTCGTCGTAGACCGCCATCGTGTGGCGCTGGAGGTCGGCCTTGAGCTTGTGGCAGAGCTCGACGATCTCGGGCCGCTTCTTGAGGAGCGGCAGGACGGCGACCTTGTACGGCGCGAGATCGGGGTGCAGCCCGAGCACGACCCGCTTCTCACCGCGGACCTCTTCCTCGCGGTAAGCGTCGATGAGGAAGGTGAAGGCCGCCCGGTCGGCGCCCGCCGACGTCTCGATGACCCAGGGGATGAAGTGCTCCTCGGTCGCGGGGTCGAAGTACTCGAGGTTCTCGCCCGACGCCTGCGCGTGGCGCCCGAGGTCCCAGTCACCGCGGTTGTGGATGCCCTCGAGCTCCTTCCAGCCGAACGGGAATCGGTACTCGACGTCGACCGCCCGCTTGGCGTAGTGGGCGAGCTCGTCGGCGCGGTGTTCGCGGAAGCGGAGCCGCTCGGGGGTGACGCCGTAGGCCTCGTACCAGGAGCGCCGGCGCGGCAGCCAGGCCTCGAAGTGGCCGGCGGCGGCGGCTTCGTGGACGAAGTACTGCATCTCCATCTGCTCGAACTCGCGCATCCGGAAGACGAAGTTGCCCGGGCTGATCTCGTTCCGGAAGGCCTTGCCGACCTGGGCGATCCCGAACGGGATCTTCTTGCGGGCCGTGTCGCGCACGTTCCGGTAGTTGACGTAGATGCCCTGGGCGGTCTCGGGCCGGAGGTAGACGACGGCAGCCTCGTCCTCGACCGGGCCGAGGAAGGTCTTGAGCATGAGGTTGAAGCGGCGCGGCGCTCCGAGGGGCCCGCCGTCGTTCGGACAGGCGAGCCCGAGCCGATCGACGATGCCGGGGTCGAGCAGCTCGGCCGGCCCGAGGTCCTCGGCGCCGGTGAACTCGTCGACCCGGTAGCGGCGGCGGCACTCGCCGCACTCGACCATCGGGTCGTTGAACTCGGCGACGTGGCCCGAGGTCACCCAGACCTGGGGAGCCATGAGGATCCCCGCGTCGAGTCCGACGATGTCGTCGCGCTCCTGGACCATCGCCCGCCACCAGGCCCGCTTGACGTTGTTCTTCAGCTCGACCCCGAGCGGACCGTAGTCCCAGACGGCGTTGATGCCGCCGTAGATCTCGCTCGACGGGAAGATGAAGCCGCGTCGCTTCGAGAGCGAGACGATCGTGTCGAGGTCGCGGATGGCCGGGGCGATCTCCGCGTCGGGGGCGCGGTCGGCCGGGGTGGGCTGGTCCGTCACGGGAACGGGCTCCTCGGGGGCGGCCGGCCGTGGCAGGGACGGTCGCGGGCTGGAGATGACCGCCCGATGCTAGCAGAGGGGGGCCGAGGGGCGACGATGGCCCGGGCGGCGATGCCGGGCCGCAGTTGGCGGCGCGCCGTCCTCAGCCGCCGACCCGGGCCTTCGTCACCCGGATCCGGATCGGGTCGGGATACTCGGTCGCGAAGTACTCGGGGGTCCACCCGTACTCGTCGAGGAGCGGGCGGTACTTGGCCGCGTACGCCGGGTGGTCGGACGACGCTGGGATCGAGGGATCGAGGACGGCCTCGCCTTCGAGGACCACGAGGTCGCCGCCACCCGGCGACGAGTTGAGGTTGAGCGCGACGCGCGGCTGGCCCGCGATGTTCCGGGCCCGCGCCGAGCCCTTGACGCTGTAGACGAGGATCGCGTCGTCCTCCCAGAGGAACCACACCGGGGCGCTCTGCGGCTGGCCCGATGGCGCGACGGTCGTCAGCCAGATGACGAGCTCGCGACCGAGCCGATCGAGCGCCCGGGCGCCGGGTTCCGTGGTGCCGTCGATCATGGGATCCTCCCTGCGCCGCCGGCGGTCGCGGCATCGTATGCGTGGCCGGCCCGGACCTCGTCGAGGAAGCCGAGCGAACGGGCGTCCCGCTCGAGGACGATCCGGATGAAGGACCGCATCGCCTCCTCGACCTCCCCCTCGACCGCGACCGGCAGCCGGAGGGCGGCGAGCGCCTCGACGTCGAGGCGCTGGTAGGCCTTGAGGAGCTTGAGCGCCTCGAGCGAGAGCCGCGTCGTCGCAGCCGGCGGTCCTGGGCAGCGCTCGCAGAGGACGCCACCGAGGGTCGGCACCCAGCGGAACGCCTCGCCGGCCTCGAGGACCCGGTCGCACTCGACGCAGCGATCGACCTCGGGCCGGAATCCGAGCTCGTCGGCGAGATGCACCTCGTACCAGCGGGCGACCCGGTCCGGCGCCATCCCCGCCTCGAGCAGCTCGTACGCCCGGCGGAGGAGCAGATAGACCGGCTCGGCGGCATGGCGCTCCTCGAGCGAACGGTCGGCGAGCTCGGCCAGGTACCAGGCCGTGGCGGCGCTCTCGAGCGAGTCGCGCATCCGCAGGAAGGCCCGCCCGACGGCGACGCCGGTCACGACGTCGAACGTCCGGCCGCGGGCGAGGTTGACGTGGAGCTCGGCGAACGGCTCGAGGCTGCCCCCGAGCCGCGAGCTCGGTCGGCGGATCCCCTTGGCGATGACCCTGACCTTGCCGAGCTCGGGGGTGATCAGCGTCAGGACACGGTCGGCCTCGCCGAGCTCGAAGCGGGAGAGGACGATCGCGTCGGTCGCGTACAGGCGGCGGCTGGGCACGGGCCGACGGTACCACCGCCGGATCATCCGGGTGGGGGCGCCGGGCGAACCCCCACCATGCGGACCGCTACACTCCCCCCGATGCCGACGACCGTCCCCACCTCCGACTTCGCCAGCCTCATCGCCGACACCGAGGACGAGATCCTCCGGCTCGTCGGCGACCGCGACCCCTCGACCGCCGGGATGTACGAGATGGTCCGCTACCACCTCGGCCTCGATGGCTCCGGCGCGCCGGCCGGCAAGCGGATGCGGCCGCTCCTGGGCCTGCTCGCCTACGCCTCGATCACCGGCGATCACCGGCCGGCGCTGCCGGGCGCGGCCGCCGTCGAGCTCGGCCACAACTTCAGCCTCGTCCACGACGACATCGAGGACGGCGACGAGGAGCGCCGCCATCGGGCGACGGTCTGGGCCCGCTGGGGCATCCCCCAGGCGATCAACACCGGCGACGCACTCTTCACCCTGTCGCGGATCGCCCTCCACCGGCTGACGGATCTCGGGTTCAGCGACGCGAAGGTCCTTCGGCTGATGCGGCTCTACGACGAGACGTGCCTCCGGCTGTGCGAGGGCCAGTACATCGACATCTGGACGTCGGAGCACGACGAGACGATGTCGGTCGAGCTGTACTTCGACATGATCGGCCGCAAGACGGCCGCCCTCATCTCGGCCTCGATCGAGGCAGGCGCGCTGCTCGCCACCGACGACGAGGCGGTCATCGAGCGGTATCGCCGCTTCGGCTGGGCGCTCGGGCTCGCCTTCCAGCTCAACGACGACCTGCTCGGCATCTGGGGCCAGGAGCAGGCGACCGGCAAGGAGCCGTCCGACCTCGCCCGCCACAAGAAGACGCTGCCGGTCATCTACGCCTTCGAGAACGCGGGTCCGGCCGACCGGGCCCGGCTCGAGGCGCTCTACCGGCACGCCGACCCCTCGCCCGAAGAGGTCGCGGAAGCCGTCGCGATCCTCGAGCGGATCGGGGCCCGCGACTACACCCGTGACGAGGCCCGCCGCTACCGCGACGAGGCGCTGGCCCACCTCGATGGCGCCGGCGTCGTCGACGCCGCGGCCCGCCGCCGGATCGAGGAGATCATCGTCTCGGTGATCAGCGCCTGACTAGCGATCGTCGTCGCCGCGGCGAGGGTCATCGCCCTCGCGGACCCGGACGACGAGGACCTTGCCGACGCGCCGGCCGTCGGTCGACTCGACCGTCAGGACGAGGTCGTCGATCCTGACGACGTCGCCCGGCTCGGGGACGTCACCGAGGCGGTGGAAGATCAACCCGCCGACGGTGTCGTACTCGTCCTCGTCCTCCAGCTCGAGCTCGACGTCGAACGTCTCGCCGAGGTCGTCGATCGAGGCCCGTCCGTCGATCCGGGCCTCGTCGTCCGAGAGGCGGACGACCATCGGCTCCTCGGTGTCGTACTCGTCCTGGATCTCGCCGACGATCTCCTCGAGGAGGTCCTCGATCGTCACCATGCCGGCCGTTCCGCCGTACTCGTCGAGGACGATCGCGATATGGACCTTCCGGCGCTGGAACTCGTGGAGCAGGTCGTCGATCGTCATCGACTCGGGGACGAAGACCGGCGGCCGGAGCAGCGAGCGGAGGGCCGGCCGCTCATCGACGCCGGCCTTGAGGATCGGCAGGAGGTCCTTCGCGTAGAGGAGCCCGACGATCTCGTCGACCGTCCCCTCGTAGACCGGGATCCGCGAGTGGCCCTCGCCGACGATCGTGTCGATCGCCTGCTCGTACGTCGCGTCGACCGGCAGGGCGATCATGTCGGTCCGCGGGACGAGGACCTCGTGGAGGCGCCGGTCGCCCAGCTCGATGACCGCGTGGATCATCTGCTCCTCCTCGGCCTCGAGGATCCCCTGCTGGCCGCCGCGCTCGACGATCAGCTTGAGCTCCTCGGCCGAGATCCGGGCCTCGCGGGTCACCTCCGCGCCGAGGGCGTGGGCGATCGCGTTCGTCACCGACGTCAGGACCGCGACGACCGGGCCGAGGAGGCGCCCGAGGATGTCGACCGGGCGGGCGAGGGCGAGGGCGAAACGGTCCGGGTGGGCGAGGGCGAGCGACTTGGGGACGAGCTCGCCGAAGACGATCGTGAAGAGCGACAGGAGGATCGTCACGAGCACGAGCGAGATCGGCGCGGCGTACGCCTCCGCGACCCCGATGCCGGTGAGGGCGTCGGTCAGCGTCGTCACGAGGCTCACGGCAGCGAAGGCCGAGGCGAGGAAGCCGATGAAGGTGATGCCGAGCTGGATGACGGCGAGGAAGCGGCCCGGATCCTCGATGAGGCGGCGGACCCGCTCCGCCCCGCGGTTGCCCTCGTCCTCGAGCTGATCGAGCCGGCTGCGGCGGACGGTGACGAGGGCGATCTCGGCCGCGACGAAGACCCCGTTGAGCAGGACGAGCAGGACGATGACGAGCAGCTCGACGAACGTCCCGCTCACGCACCGCCCCCGGCTGCGGGTTCCGACGGCTCGCCCGAGGGGGACGCCTCACCCGGAGGCGACGGCTCGGTGTCCGGCCGGCGCGGCTCGCGGATCCGGGCCGGGATGCCGACGGCGAGCTTGCCCGGCGGGACGTCCCTGGTGACGACGGCGCCGGCGCCGGTCTTCGACCCGTCGCCGAGGATGACCGGCGCCCGGAGCATCGTGTCGACCCCGAGGAAGACGCCCGCGCCGATCGTCGTCCGGTGCTTGCGGACGCCGTCGTAGTTCGCGGTGATGGTGCCGGCCCCGACGTTCGTGCCCTCGCCGACCTCGGCGTCGCCGAGGTAGCTCATGTGGTGCTGCTTGACCCGGGCCGCGAGCCGGCTGTTCTTGATCTCGGCGTAGTTGCCGATCTCGACGTCGTCGCCGACGACCGAGCCGGGCCGGAGGTGCGCGTACGGCCCGATCGTCACCCGGTCGCCGACCTCAGCGCGCTCGAGGACGCTCGCCCAGACCCGGCAATCGCGCCCGACGACCGAGTCGACGAGCTGCGAGCCGGCCGCGATCGTCGTCCCGGCGCCGATGCGGGTCCGGCCGCGGAGGATGACGTTCGGCTCGATGACGACGTCCGACGCGAGCTCGACCGACGGCTCGAGGTAGACCGTCGAGGGATCGACCATCGTCACCCCGGCCCGCATGTGGGCGAGGTTGAGCTCGGTCCGCAGGTCCCACTCGGCCTGGGCGAGCTGGGCGCGGTCGTTGATCCCGGTGAGGCGGCCGTCGTCCTCGACGTCGATGGCCGTCACCAGGCGACCCTCAGCCCGGGCGAGCGAGACGAGCTCGGTGAGGTAGAGCTCGCCGGTCGCCGGAGATGGCTCGAGGTCGCCGATCCGGGAGCGCAGCCAGGCCGCGTCGAAGGCGTACAGCCCGGCGTTCACCTCGGCGATGTCGAGCTCCGCCTCGTCGGCGTCCTTCTCCTCGACGATCCGGTCGACCGAGCCGCCGGCCGTCCGGACCACTCGGCCGAGCCCGCCCGGGTCGAAGGCGTCGATCGCCACGAGGGTCATGACCGCGGCGTCGTCGCGGCGGGCCTCGAGCAGCCCGTCGAGCGTCTCCGGCTGGACGCGGGGGACGTCGCCGGAGACGACGAGGACCTCGGTCGCGTCCTCCGGCAGCGCCGCGAGCCCGGCCCGCACCGCGTCGCCGGTCCCGAGCGGCTCGGCCTGGAGGGCGAAGTCGGCCGTCCCCTCGAAGGCGTCGAGGATCGCCGCGGTCGCCGGCGAGTAGACGACGACCGGTCGCCGGCCGGTCGCGGCGGTCGCCGCGTCGATGACGTAGGCGAGCATCGGCCGGCCGCAGAGCGGGTGGAGGACCTTCGGCGTGCGCGAGCGCATCCGCGTCCCGAGCCCGGCCGCCAGCACGAGGGCGACGACGGACCGACCGCCGTCGGGGGGTGATTGGGTCACGCGGGGCGCCCGGTCGGGCGGATGCCGGCGGGCCGGCGGGTGGCGCGCAGGTCGCGTCGCCGCGACGGGTGGTGGGTGGTCATCGGTCGGAGTGGCCGGTAGCGTAGGGGCGGGTCGTAGGGGGTGTCAATCGACGGACCCCTCGATGCCGGCGTAACGCGTCCGGTCAGGCCGGCTCGGGCCGGATCGCGATCGCCTCGATCTCGACGCGGGCGCCCTTCGGCAGACCCGCGACGGCGACCGTCGAGCGGGCCGGCGGCGGGTCGGGCATGAACCGGGCATAGACCGCGTTGAACGCCGCGAAGTCGGCCATGTCGGCGAGGAAGCAGGTCGTCTTCGCGATGTCCGCGTAGCCGAGGCCGGCCGCGTCGAGGACGGCCCCGAGGTTCTTGAGCGCGCGCTCGGCCTGGGCCTCCACCCCGCCCTCGACGAGCTCGCCGGTCTGCGGGTCGAGGCCGACCTGCCCGGAGCACAGGACGAGCCGACCCGCCCCGATCGCCTGGCTGTACGGGCCGATGGCGCCCGGGGCGCCGCTGGTCGCGATGGCGTGGCGGTTCATGCGCTCGTCCCTCTGCTGCGGATCGTGGTGGCGACGACGGTCGGCGGTCCGTCGCCCGGTGCCGCGAGCTCGCCGGCGGCGATCGCCGCGACGAGCTCCGACCGGGCGGCCTCGGCCGCCTCGAGCGAAGGATAGAGCGCCCAGAGCGTCGGCCCCGAACCCGACTGCCCGATCGGGCGGCGGAGCCGGCGGGTGAGCAGCCGCCGGAACGGGACGAGCGCCGGGACGACCGCGCCGGTCGCCGGGACGAGGTCGTTCGCGGCGGCGAGGATGCCGGCCCGGTCGACGAGGGCCGCGGCGGTCAGGCCGGTCCCGAGCTCGGCGGCGAGGTGGCTCGACGAGAGCCGGGCCGAGCCGAGCGTCTCGGGCTGCGCACCCGCCGCGAACGCGGCGAAGACCGCCGGCGTCGGGACGCGGAGGCGCGGGGTCACGAGGAGCAGCCCCGGCGACGACCCGAGCAGGTCCGGCAGCGGCGTGACTCGCTCGCCCCGGCCCTCGACGAGGGCGATCCCGCCGGCGAGGAAGAACGGGACGTCGGAGCCGATCCGCGCCGCCACGCGGTCGCGGGTCAGGGGGTCGAGCGTGGCGCGCCAGGCTTCGAGCGCGCCGTCGAGCGCGGCGGCGGCGTCGCTGCTCCCGCCGGCCAGGCCCGCGGCGACGGGGATCACCTTCTCGAGCCGCGCCGCGAGCGGCGCCCCGCGGCCACCGAGCGGGCCGACCGGCCCGGCGGCGTCGCGGGCAGCGGCGATCGCCCGGAGGACGAGGTTCTCGGCGGCCGGCCCGGTGTCGGGCCCTGCGACGTGGAGGGTGTCGTGGCGGCCCGTCGGGGCAAGGCTGAGCCGGTCCGCGAGCTCGAGCGGCGCCATGACCGAGTGGAGCGCGTGGTAGCCGTCCGGACGGCGGCCGACGACGGCGAGGGTCAGGTTCAACTTGGCCGGCGCGAGGCGGACGACCGGCATCAGGCGCCGGGTGGGATCGATCATCGGTCGCCTCCGCCGTGACCCTCGCGCCGTCCGCGCCGGTCCGGCCCGATCGGTCCGAGCGCCTCGAGCAGCGCCAGCCACTCGGCGACCGAGACCGTCTGCGGCCGGCGATCGTCGGCGATGCCGGCGGCGGCCAGCGCGTCGGCGATGCGCTCCGGCGGGACCGGCAGCTGCCGGACGAGGACGTTCCGGAGCATCTTCCGTCGTTCGCGGAAGGCCGCCTGGACGACGCGCCACAGCGCGTCCTCGGTCGCGGCCTCGAGGATCGGCGGCGCACCCGCGGCGGTCGGTGCCGCGTCGGACGGCGCCGGCTCCCCGCGCCCGGGGTGCCACGGTTCGAGGACGACGACCGCCGAGTCGACCTTCGGCGGTGGCTCGAACGCGGCCGCGGGGACGATCCGGACGATCCGGACCCGGGCGTGGAACTGACAGAAGACGGCGAGGTACGAGAGCCCGCCGGGCCGGGCGGCGATCCGCTCGGCGACCTCCCGCTGGAGCATGAGGACCATCCGCTCCGGCCGCCCGGCCGTCCCGAGGAGGCGATGGAGGACCGGGCTCGTGACGTGGTACGGCAGGTTCGCCACCACGTCGTATGGCGGTGTCGCGAGGTCGGCGAGGTCCTCGTCGAGGAAGTCGCGGCCGACGAGGCGAAGGGTCCCCGGCGCGCCCGGCCCGGCCTCGCCCCGCTCGAGCTCGACGACGAACCGCTCGCGGAGGAAGCGGACCATGCCGGGGTCGAGCTCGACCGCGGTCACGGCCGCACCGGCCTCGAGGAGGGCGCCGGTAAGGATGCCGAGCCCCGGCCCGATCTCGAGGACCCGCCGGCCGACCGGTGGCGCCGCGGCCTCGAGGATCGCCTCGAGCGTCTCGACGTCGGCGAGGAAGTTCTGGGACATCGAGCGGCGAGCTCGAAGGCCGGCCTCGCGGAGGGTCCGCCGGACGGCGGCGGGGTCGAGCCGCACCGGACGGGCGGCGGCGCGCGGCGGGGCGGTCCGGGTCGGCGCGCCGGTCTCCTCGCTCATCGGGCGAGCGGCAGCGACGGCCGCACGTCCAGGTCGATCCCGGCCCGCTCGCCGGCGACGAAGCGGCGGTACCCGGCCGCGCCGATCATCGCCCCGTTGTCGGTGCACAGGTGGCGGGGCGGGATGACGACGCCGATCCCGCGGGCCTCGGCCTCTGCGCGGACCCGGTCGCGGAGGGCCCCGTTCGCGGCCACGCCCCCACCGAGGAGGATCGTCCGAGCGCCGCACGCGACCGCGGCGCGGATCGCCTTCGTCGCCAGGACGTCGACGACCGAGGCCTGGAAGGCGTCGGCAAGCTCGGCGACGACCGCTCCGGGCAGCGGCTCGTCCGGCGCGAGACCGAGCTCCGCCCGCCGGGCGGCGACCGTCCGGATCGCCGCGGTCTTGAGGCCGCTGAAGCTGAAGTCGTACGTGTCGCCGAGCCAGGCCCGCGGGAAGGTCGTCCCGTGGTGGCCGGCGGTCGCCGCGGACCGCTCGATCGCCGGTCCACCCGGGTAGCCGAGGCCGAGCAGGCGGCCGACCTTGTCGAACGCCTCGCCGGCAGCGTCGTCGACCGTCGAGCCGAGGTGCCGGTAGGCCAGGTGGTCGGTCATGTCGACGAGGAAGGTGTGGCCGCCCGACACGATGAGCGCGACGAGCGGGAAGGCCGGCTCGGGTCCGGCCGTCTCGGCGTCGGCGAGCCAGCCGGCGTAGAGATGCCCCTCGAGGTGGTTGACCGCGACGAGCGGGCGGTCATGGACCCAGGCGAGCGTCTTGGCGAGATTGACGCCGACGAGGAGCGAGCCGGCCAGGCCCGGTCCCCAGGTGACGGCGACCGCGTCGACGTCGGCGACGCGGACCCCGGCCGCCCCGAGCGCCTCGTCGAGGACCGGGACGATCCAGCGAAGATGGGCCCTGGCCGCCGCCTCGGGAACGATCCCGCCGGCCGGGGCGTGGAGGGCGACCTGCGAGGCGACGACGTTCGCCTGGATCGTCCGGCCGCCCTCGACGACGGCGATCGCGGTCTCGTCGCAGCTCGTCTCGACGGCGAGGAGCAGCGGCCCGCTCATCGGTCGGCCGGCTCCGCCGGACCGCGGTCGCCGAGCGGCAGCGCCTCGAGCTCGGCGCGACGACGCTCGAGCCGGTCGCGCATCGCGCTCGACGCGAGCGGCTCGGTCGTCATGATCAGGGCGTCCTCGTTGTCGTCGCTGTAGTAGCGCGGCCGGAGACCGACCGGCCGGAAGCCGTACTTCTCGTACAGCCGACGCGCGGCGAGGTTCGACAGCCGCACCTCGAGGGTGGCCTCGCGCGCCCCGCGGGCGACGGCGAGGTCGAGCACCGCGACCAGCAGCCGCTCGCCGATCCGGCGCCGGCGCCAGGCCGGGTGGACGGCGAAGGTCGTGACGTGGGCCTCGTCGACCATGAGCCAGATCCCCGCGAAACCGACGATCGTCCCGTCGATCCGGGCCACGAGGTACGCCGCCAGGCGGTTCGTCTCGAGCTCGCTCCGGTACGCCTGTGGCGGCCAGGGCGAGGTGAAGCTCGCCCGCTCGATCGCCTGGACGGCGGGGATGTCCTCGAGCCGCATCGCTTCGATGCGGACCGTCGCCGGCGGGGTCGCGACCATCGTCGACTCAGCGCCCGGCGATGACGACGGCGCCGCCCTCGCGGGCGAGGCCCCGCGGGAGCGTGACGTACTCGGGCACGAGCGTCGCGAGGTCGTCGGTGGCGCCGGCCGACAGGCGGGCCGCGGCGAGCCCGACGAGCGCCGCGGCGAGTCCGTCGCGTGCGGCGATGCCGCGCTCGATGGCCGCCGGGTCGACCCGGCCGACGAGGTCGATGGCGACGACCGTCGCCTCGACCGGCCCATCGAGCGGCGCGTCGCCGACGACCCGCCGGTGCGCGGTCTCGACGCCGGGCGCGGGCGAGATGGTCACCACGCGGTCGTTGGGGCCGGCGGCACCGACGAGGAGGATCGGCCCCTCGACACCCGCGGCGCGGGCGCTCGCGACGAGGGCGGTCGAGGTGGCGATGCCGACGATCGGCAGCCCGAGCCCGTGGGCGAGCCCCTTGGCGGTCGCCAGCCCGACCCGCAGGCCGGTGAACGCCCCCGGGCCGGTACCGACGGCGATCGCGGTCAGCCCCGCCCGTCCGACCCCGGCGCTGCCGAGGAGCCCCTCGATCCGGCGGAGGAGCTCCTCGCCATGGCGGTAGCCGGCGGTCCAGCGATCGACGGCGACGAGCGCGCCATCGACGGTCCCGAGACCGACGAGGGCCTCCTCCGTCGCGGTGTCGATGGCCAGGATCACGGGAGGGCCGCCAGGTAGCGGGCGTGGACGGCGTCGGCCGGCCGGATCCGGATGGTCCGCGGCGCCTCGCCGGCGCCCTCGATCCCGACGTCGAGCCGGCTCGCCGGGCGCTCGGGGCCGAGCCGCTCGGCCCACTCCACGATCGTCACCCCGTCCCGCTCGCGCTCGTCGAGGAGGCCGCCCTCGAGCGCGTCGGCCGGCCCGCCGAGCCGGTACAGGTCCAGGTGGAACAGCGGCAGCCGCCCCGCGTACTCGGCCATGAGGACGAAGCTCGGCGAGACGATCGGGTCGGTGACGCCGAGCCCGGCGCCGAAGCCCTTCGCGAACTGGGTCTTGCCGGCGCCGAGCTCGCCCGAGAGGCAGATGACGTCGCCGGCCCGGGCGACGCCCGCGAGCGCCGCGGCCAGGGCGCGCGTCGCCGCGGCGTCGCGGGTGACGACGATCCGCTCGGCGTCGGGGGCGAGTGTCTCCACCGCCCGAGCGTAGCCGAACCGAGGCGACCGCGGAGGCGCGGCCGACGCCCCCCCGCCGGAGCGGGCCTCAGGCCCCCGGGACGAAGCGCTCGAGGTCGGCCAGCGGCACGACGACCGGCGCGCCCGCATCCAGGGCGACGAGGGCGGACTCGAGATGGAGCCCCGCGTCGAACCGGCGGCGCCCGAGCGGCCGGACGAACCGGCCCTCGCGGCCGCCGTGCGGACCGCCCCGGACGCGGACCCAAGCGGCCGACGTCGGTGGAGCGACCGGCTCCATGCCCGGGATGACCAGCGCCGGCGGGTCGACGACGATGCCGACCTCGCGGCCGGCGAGCCCCTCGAGCAGGGCGATGATCGGCGACGCGATCGGCCGGCGGAGGATCCCGTCGAGGACGAGCACGCCGAACGGCGTGAGCCGGTGGAACGCCGCCCGCTGGCGGCGCTCCGAGGCGTTGAAGTCGCGAAGCTCCTTGCCGCTCAGCGCGGGCACGACGACCCCGCGGATGCCCATCGCCCGGGCCCGGGTCAGGCTCTCCGCGTCGACCCTCCCGCCGACGACGAGGATCGCGCCGGCGAGGCCGACGTCGAGCCCGAGCTGGTGGAGGTCGCCCGGCCCATCGGCCAGCGCGAGCGAGCCGCGGCTCGGCGTGCCGATGGCGAAGACCCCGGCCAGGGCCGCCCCCTCGAGCTCGATCGCGATCGCCGTGCCGGAGCGGACGTCACGGACGATCCCGGCGGCCGGCGCCTCGATCGGATCGGCGACCTCGCCGGTCGCCACCCGCCAGCGGCGTCCTGACCGGAAGACGAGCTCGCCCGCCGCCGCGGCCGCCCGCCGGAGCGACCGGCCGCCGGTCTCGTCCACGATGCGGTCGCCCGGGCGCCGATGGTCCTCGCCGGGCAGGGCCGGCGCCTCGCCCAGCTGCGGATCGCGCAGCCGCTCGGCGAGCGGCGTGCCGGCGATGACCGGCTCGCCCGGGGCCACGAGGGCCCGGTCGCCGGGTGCGAGCCCGACCCGGGCGACGACGCCGGGCAGGAGGAACGGCCGGACCGGCACGAGCTCGATCCCGGGCGGAGCGGGCTCCGGCGCCACCGGTGCGCTCGCCGGTCGGAGCGCGGCGCGGGATCCGCTCGTCCGGGCGCCGCGGACCGGGCCCCCGGTGCCATCACGGAGCCGACCGGCGGTCATTCGAGACCGCTCCAGAGGGCCCGCTGCCAGGCGCCCAGGAGCTCGCGCCGACGATCGGCCCGGTCGGGCAGCCGAAGCGGGATGTCGCGCAGGTCGACGAGCAGGCCGCCGAGCCCGCCCGCCACGTCGATGGCGAAGCGCTTGCCGTGCGTCCCGAGGAGGACGGCGTCCCGGAAGCGCAGGTCGGCCGTCGCGAGCTCGCCGGGCGGCAGGTCGACGAGCTCGAGGCCGCCGGGAACGAGGTCGAGCTCGGTGTCGCCCGCGGCGGAGTGGACGACGAGGCGTCCGGCGCTCCGCCCGGCCCGCAGGCCGGCCGGGATGACGACGCTGCCGAGCGGCGCGAACAGGTCGTCCGCCAGGTCGCCGACGACCGTCCGGCGGGTCGCCTCGTCGGCGATCGTCCCGAGCGGCCCGAGGAGGTGCGCGTGATCGACCGCGAGCTGGCTCGCGCCCGGCCGGCGGAGGACGTCGGCGAGGGCCAGCCCGACGGCGGCCCCGGGCGCGACCGACCAGACTCCACCGGCGGCCACGACGAGGTCGGGGACCGGCAGGTCGAGCTCGGGTGTCCGGGCGACGAGCCGAGCGAGGGCGGCCCGGGCCGCGGCCATCCGGAGCGGGGCTCCGTCGCCGTGCGCCTCGACCCACGGCGAGATACGCAGCTCGCCCAGCCGGTCGCGGAGGCGATACCGGTCGAGCGGGAGCGTACTCCAGCCGAGGACGCCGTCGACGACCTCGTCGTCGATCGGGTCGGGCACGAGGGCGGCTTCGGCCACGGTCGCCCAGCGAACGTGCGCCTCGCCTGCGGCGCCGGCCGGCCAGGCAGTCACCCGGAGCCCGGCGCGCTGACCGATCTCGACGATCTCGATCCGCCGGCCGAGGGCCGCGGCGAGTGAGCCCGCCGCCCGGACGGTGGCCCGGCGGCCGTCGTCGGCGGCCGGGCGGAGCTCCTCGAGCAGGAGCCGCAGGGCGTCGCCGGGCGGGTCGCCGGCGGTCGCCTCCGGCGCGATCAGCAGCGTCGGCGCGGCGGGCCGCTCGAACCGCTCGGCATGGTCGGCCAGCGACCCTGACAGGACGACGGTCATCTCGGGCCGCCGTCCGGCCGCGGCCGCGACGAGCTCGGCCAGGTCGGCGAGGACCGCCCGCTCGTCGGTCGCCGGCGGGTCGGAGGCGCCGACGAGGACCGTGTCGACGTCGTGGGCCAGGATGACACGCGACATCTCGAGCGGATCGGCGGTCTCGGCGCTCGCGCCGCGGACGACCCAGCCCGACCGCCGACCGGCGTCGCGAAGGCGCGCGAGCGTCCGCTCGCTCGCGGCGAGCACCGCCAGCCGGGGCGGTGCCGCGGTCCGGGCGACCAGGCGCGGCCAGCGATCCACCGCGGCTGCCCCGCCGAACGTCGCGAGGAGGTCCGGGTCGGCGGCCGCGAGCCGGTCGACCAGCATCGCGATCACCGCCTCGACCGACACCGAGACGGGACCCGCGCTCGAGCCGACCAGCCGCCACCGGTCGGCGACCCGACCGAGGATCGCGACGGACGTCGTCGCCCCGCCGAGGTCGAGCGCGAGACAGGCGCGGTCGTCGGGGGTCACGCAGGGATGCTACCAGCGAGACCCGGGTCAGACCTCCCAGCCGTCCTCGTCGTCGAGCTCCTCGAGCCGGGCGATGAGCTGCTCGATGCCGGTGTCGTCGGCGAGGATCTCGCTCGCCGGGTTCGAGCCGCCACCGAAGAGCGATCGGAGGACCGGGTCGAAGAAGAGCATCGCGTCGGCGCCGAGCGGCCGGTACGGGCGGCTCGCCTCGAGGAAGAGGACCGCCGGTGCCGTCAGCCCACGGAGCTGGATCTCGCGGGCGACCTCCTCGACGAGCTCGTCGCGGAGGTCGGCGTCACGGTCGTAGCGCGGCTCCGTCATCGCCCGGCCGCCGGGCCGGTGGCGACGGGTCGGTCGGTCGTGGCGGGTCGGTCGGTCGTGGCGGTCGCCGGGCCGACCGCGTCCGCGGCGGTCGAGGCGAGCGCGTCCTCGAAGGCGCGGTATGCGTCCGCGCCGCGGAGCGCGAAGACGACCTCTTCGATCGTCGACGGGGTGCGCAGCTCGTCGCGGACCGTCGCCACGGTCAGCACCGCGGCTTCGTCGAGGGGGTAGCCGCCGACGCCCGTCCCGAGCGCGGGGAAGGCGATGCTCCGGACGCGGTGCTCCCGCGCCCGGCCCATCGCGCTCCGAGCCGCCGCCTCGATCGCGGCGGCCGATGTCCGCCGGTCCCGGTCGAGCGACACGGCATGGATGACGAGGCGGGCCGCGAGCGTCCCGGCCTCGGTCACGACGGCCGCGCCGACCGCGACGGGCCCCTGGCGGACCGCGGCGAACTCGATCGCGTCGCCACCGGCGCGCTTGATCGCCCCGCCGACGCCCGTCGCCATCCAGAGCGACGGGTTCGCGGGGTTGACGATGGCGTCGACCTCGAGGTCGCAGATATCGCCGTTCCAGAGCTCGATCCGGATCACCCGTCCCTCTCGACCGTGAGCGTCCGCAGGCCGACCACGCGGCCGTCGGAAGCGTACACCCGGGGTAGTCGCCGGGCCATCGCCGTGACGACTTCCCACGTGATCGTGGTGCGCGACCGCGCCAGGTCCCGGACGTCGATGGCGACCGCACCCTGGCGGCCGATCAGGGTGAACGTGTCGTCGACGGTCACGGGCGGACCCGGGACGTCGGTCACGTCGGCCATGACCGCGTCCATCGCGATCGTGCCGACGAGCGGGACGCGGACGCCACGGACGAGCGCCTCGATCCGGTTCGACCAGGCCCGGGCGAGCCCGTCGCCGTAGCCGAGCGGCAGGGTGGCGATCCGGCTCGGGCGCGTGGTCGTGAAGGAGGGACCGTAGCTGATGCCGGTCCCGGCCGGCAGGTCGGCGACGCGGACCGGGCGGGCGTGGAGCGACAGGGCGGGCCGCAGCGCGGCAGCGAGCGACCCGGCGGCGTTCGCGCCGGCGGCGGTCCCCGGACCCTCGCCCGAACCCTCGGGGACGATCCCGTACAGGGCGAGACCCGGCCGGACGGCGTCGTAGTGCGACACGACCCCGGCGACGACCGCCCCCGAGGCCGCGAGGTGCCGCGTGACCGCCACCCCGGCCCCGCCGAGCAGCTCGACGACCGCGAGGAAGCGACGCTCCTGCTCGGTCGTCCGGAGGGCGTCCTCGGCGGCCGTCAGGTGCGACCACAGGCCCGTCGTCGTCGCGCCGGGCGTCGCCGCGATCGTGGCGATCGCCGTCTCCACCCGATGGGCCGGCAAGCCACCCCGGCCGAGCCCCGTCTCGACCTCGACCTGGATCGCGAGCGGCGGCGGTGGCGCCGGACCGTCGGCCGCCGCCCGGAGCACCACCAGCGTCCGAGCGAGCAGGTCCTCGTCGCCGGCGGTCACCGACACGCCTAGACGGGCGGCCGCCGGGGCCAGCACCGGCGGGACCGGGTACAGGACGAGGATCGGGCAGCCGATGCCCGCCGCCCGCAGCGCCTCGGCTTCGTCGAGGGTCGCGACGCACAGGCCGTCGGCGCCGGCGGCGACGAGGGCCCGGGCGACCGCCATGACGCCGTGGCCGTAGGCGTCGGCCTTGACGACCGGGTCGACGCGCGTCCCGGGTGGCAACGCCGCCCGGATCGCGGCGAGGTTGCCGACGAGCGCGTCGAGGTCGATCTCGAGCCAGGCGGTCCTCGGCAGCGGCGGCAGCCCCGCCGCGGCGAGGCGGGCGTCGATCCCGTCGCCGTTCAGGTCGAGGGCCCTCCCGGCTCCTCCGTGGTCGCGGACGGCTCCGGCGACCGCCCGAAGCCGAGCCGTCCGCCGGTCGCGGCTCGTTCGGCGACGCCGGCGAGACGGCGGCGGGCCAGCGCCACCTGGTCGGGCAGGTCCGAGGCGAGGAGCCCGGCGTCGCCCAGCCGCTCACGGACCGCATCGCCGGCGAGTCCGTGCAGGTAGACGCCGAGGCGGGCGGCCGAGAACGGCGCGAGGCCCTGGGCGAGGAGGGCGCCGACCGTGCCGGCCAGCACGTCGCCGGTGCCACCCGAGGCGAGCGCGGGGTTCTCGAACGGGGCGACCGCCGCGGTCCCGTCGGGGGCCGCGACGACCGTCCGCGCGCCCTTGAGCACGACGACCTGGCCCCAGGTCCGGGCTGCGTCGATCGCCGCCGCGGCACGCGCGGCATCGTCGCCGCCGAGGTCGCCGTCGGCCGCCGGGTCGCGACCGCTGCCGGCCCGCAGCCGGGCGAACTCGCCGGCGTGCGGCGTGAGGACGCAGCGCCGGGCGACGCCGACCCACCACTCGTCGACCGAGGCGAGCGCCCGGAGGGCCTCCGCGTCGAGGACGGCCGGCGACGGGACCGGCTCCTCGGGGACCGCGAGGAGCGCCCGGACGAGCTCGGTCGTCGCGAGCCCGGGTCGCAGCCCGGGCCCGATGACCATCGCGTCGTGGTCGTGGTCGAGGACCCGGGCGAGCGCGGGCTCCGGGTCGATCTCCTCGACGTCGTCCTCCGGCAGGGCCATCGTCGTCGCCTCGACGACCTTGGCGGCGAAGAGCGGCTGGAGCGACTCGGGAACGGCGAGCGTGACGAGCCCCGCGCCGGCCCGGCCGGCTGCCCGGCAGACGAGGAGCGCGGCGCCGGCGTAGTCGAGCGACCCGGCGATGACGAGCAGCTTGCCGAAGGTGCCCTTGTGGCCGCGGCTGGGTCGGGCCGGCAGGAGCGCGGCCGCCCGGTCGTCGTCGAGCACCTCGGTACCGGGGACAGCTGCGGCCCGCGGCCCCGGGCTCGCGCCGGCGCCACCGTCCGGCTCGGGTCGCCCGAAACCGACCACGCGTCGCTCAGCCACCGCGACCCGCCTCATGGGCGGCCCGGAGCCGCTCCATCCGGGCGAGGATCCGGCGCTCGCGCTCGTCGAGCCGGTCGTCGATGTCGAGCGGGAAGACGTAGCGCCCGCCCGCGGTCCGGATCCCGAAGGCGATGGCGACCGCGTAGTCCGCCTCGTGGCTGATCGAGACGGCGATCCGGGTCATCCCGAGCTGGGTCGCCCGCTCGGCCGCCCGGCCGTGGAGCTTGACCGCCGGCTGGCCGGTCGGCAGCCGCTCGACCTCGATGTCGCGCCAGCCGATGCCGCGCACGCCGAGCCCGAGGACCTTGCTGACCGCCTCCTTGGCCGCCCAGCGACCGGCGAAGGTCGGGGGCCGGTCGCGAACGTAGCGCCGCTCGGCCGTTGTCAGGACGCGGCGCGAGAAGCGGTCCCCGAAGCGGGCCATCGTCTCGGCGATCCGGGCGACCTTGATGATGTCGATGCCGAGCTCGGTCGTGCCGGCCGGGACGACGATCCCGCCGGGGGCGCCGTCCGCGCCATCGCCGTCGCCGGCCCGCGCCATGCCTACTCGACCGTGACCGACTTGGCGAGGTTGCGGGGCTGGTCGACGTCGGTCCCGCGGGCGATCGCCGTGTGGTAGGCGAACAGCTGGAGCGGGATGATCGAGAGGACCGGGCTCAGCAGCTCGTGGGTGTCGGGGACCCAGCAGACGTCGTCGGCGAACCGCTCGATCTGGACATCGCCCTCGGTCGCGACCGCGATGACCCTGGCGTCACGCGCCCGGCCCTCCATGACGTTGCTGATGAGCTTGTCGTAGACCGCCGAGCGGGTCGCGACGGCGACGAGCGGGCACTCCGCGTCGAGGAGCGAGATCGGTCCGTGCTTCAGCTCGCCCGCGGCGTACCCCTCCGCGTGGATGTAGCTGATCTCCTTGAGCTTGAGGGCGCCCTCCAGCGCGGCCGGATAGGACGCCGCCCGCCCGACGTACATGAAGCCGCGCGAGTTGACGTAGCGCCGGGCGAGGGCGCCGGCCCCGGGCGCGACCGTGTCGAGGACGCGCTGGGCGGCGTCGGGCAGGGCGAGGAGGTCCTTGCCGAGGGCGGTCTCGGCCGCCGGCTCCAGCCGACCGCGGAGCTTGGCGATCTCGGCCGCGAGGATGACGAGCGTCGTCACCTGGGTGACGAACGTCTTGCTCGCCGCGACGGCGATCTCGGGCCCGGCCTGGAGGAAGAGGACCGCGTCCGCCTCGCGGGTGATCGCCGAGCCGACGGTGTTGGTGACCGCGATGATCGGGCAGCCGCGCTCCCTGGCGAGGCGGGTCGGCGCGATCGTGTCGGCCGTCTCGCCCGATTGGGTGACGGCGATGACGAGCGTGTCGGCGTCGAGCGGCGGCGGGCTGTAGCGGAACTCGGAGCCGACGGTCACCCGGGCCGGGATCCCGACGAGCTCCTGGATCGCCGCGGCGCCGACGAGAGCCGCGTAGGAGGCCGTGCCACAGGCGACGAGCTCCACCCGGGTCACCCGCCGGACCGCGCCGGCGACGCCGGCCAGCTCCTCGACGTGGAGCCGCCCAGCCGGCGAGACGCGACCGACGATCGACTGGCGGAGCGCCTGTGGCTGCTCGTGGATCTCCTTGAGCATGAAGTGCTCGAAGCCGCCCTTCTCGGCCGCCTCGGGCGACCAGTCGACGACCGTCACGACCCGCTCCACGGGTCGGCCCTCGGTGTCGGTCACGACGACCGTGCCGGGCCGCAGGTCGGCGACGTCGCCCTCCTCGAGGAAGACCACCCGGTCGGTGTGGGCGAGGATCGCCGCGACGTCGGACGCGAGGAAGCTCTCGTCGGGGGCGATCCCGACGACGAGCGGGACGTTCATCCGGGCCCCGACGAGCCGGTCGTTCTCGCCCTTGTGCATGACCGCGATCGCGTACGCGCCGTGGGCCTGCCGCAGGGCCGCCCGGACCGCGTCGGCGAGGTCGTCGACGTACGCCTCCTCGATGAGGTGGGCCAGGGCCTCGGTGTCGGTCTCCGAGGCGAGCCGGTGACCGCGCGCCTCGAGCCCGTCGCGGAGCTCGCGGAAGTTCTCGATGATCCCGTTGTGGATGACCGTCAGCTGTCCGGTGCAGTCGACGTGCGGATGGGCGTTGAGGTCGTTCGGCCGGCCGTGCGTCGCCCAGCGGGTGTGGGCGATGCCGATGGCCGCGTTCGGGGTCCGGTCGGCGATCGCCGTCTGGAGGTTCGCGAGCTTGCCGGCCCGCTTCTCGACGAAGAGGTCGCCGCGCTCGTCGACCAGGGCGATCCCCGCCGAGTCATAGCCGCGGTACTCGAGGCGCTTGAGCCCCTCGATGAGGATCGGCCCCGCCGCGCGCGGACCCGTGTAGCCGACGATGCCGCACATGCGCCGTGCGCTCCTCCCGTTCCGGCCCCGGGCCGGCCGGGGGCCCGGCTAGTGTAGTCGCTCGCTCGCGATGGTCGCGAGCGCGTCGGCCAGCTCCGCGACGAGCGCCTCGTCCTCGCCCTCGACCATCACCCGCAGCGCGGGCTCGGTCCCCGACGGTCGGACGAGGACCCGGCCGCGGCCGGCCAGCCGCCGTTCGGCATCGGCGATCGCGGCGACGAGCGTCGGGTCGTCCGCCCATGCGTCCTTGCGACGGACGTGGACGGCCCGCTGTTGCTGCGGGAAGAGCGGGATCGCCGCGGCGAGCTCGTCGATCGGCCGGTCGTGGCGGCCGAGCACGCCGAGGACCTCGAGCGCGGTGACGAGCCCGTCGCCGGTCGACGCGTGCTCCATGACGATGACGTGGCCGCTCTTCTCGCCACCGAGGCTCGCACCCTCCGCGAGCATCGCCTCGAGGATGTACTTGTCGCCGACCGGCGTCCGGAGGAGCCGGCCCCCCGCTTCGGTGACCGCCGCCTCGAGGCCGCCATTCGAGAGCGTCGTCACGACGAGCAGCCCGCCGGCGAGCGCGCCACGCTCGATCCGATCGAGCGCACACAGCCCGAGCAGCCGGTCGCCGTCGACGACCTGTCCGTGCCGGTCGACCGCGACGAGCCGGTCGGCGTCGCCGTCGAGGGCGAAGCCGAGGTCGGCGCGCCGGCGGACGACCTCGGCCGCCAGCGACTCCGGCTGCGTCGCCCCGCACCCGGCGTTGATGTTCACGCCGTCGGGCGCGTCGTGGATGACCTCCACCGACGCGCCGGTCGCGGCGAGGATCTCGGGCGCCGTCATCGCCCCGGCGCCGTTCGCGCAGTCGACGACGATCCGCAGGTCCGACCGGGCGCCCGCCGCGATCCGGCGCCGGTCGGCGAGGTAGCCGCCGAGCAGCCCGTCGGCCCCGACGACCCGCCCGATCCCGGCGTTCCGGGGCCCGCTCGGACGGTCGGCGCCGGCGGCGGCCCGGATCGCCGCCTCGAGCCGATCCTCGCGAGCCTCGTCGAGCTTGCGGCCCAGGGCGTCGAGGACCTTGAGGCCGTTGTCGTCGGCCGGGTTGTGCGAGGCCGAGACCATGATCGCCGCCCCGAACGGACCGTCCGCGGCGACGTGGGCGAGGGCCGGTGTCGGCAGGACGCCGGCGAGATGGACGTCGGCGCCCGCGCTCGTCGCGCCGGCGACGATGGCCGCCTCGAGCATCGGTCCCGAGCGCCGGGTGTCACGGCCGACGACGAGCGGCCGTCCGTCGGCGAGGAGCTCGCGCGCGGTCGCCCGGCCGAGGGCGACGGCGAGGTCGAGCGTCAGGTCGACGTTCGCGACCCCGCGGACGCCGTCGGTGCCGAAGAGGCGGGGAGCCGCCGGCTCGGTCACGGAACGCCGCTCGGCGATGGCGACGGCCCCGGCGACGGCGATGGCGACGCCGACGGCCGGACGGGCTCGCCGACGACGACGCCGACCTCCGCCGGCGTCACCGACAGGACCGCGAGCCCACCGGCGAGCGTCCCGATGACGACGGGGACCTGGTGGCTGCCGACCGGCAGGGCGGAGACGTCGACGGTGGCGCGGACCTGGGTCGGGTCGAGCGCGTCGAGCGAGGCCACCGGACCGCCGATGACCACGCTCACCCGGTCGGTCGAGAGGGTGTACGTCCGGTCGTCCCGGGCGCCGGACAGGAAGATCCCGGTCGAGTAGGTGCGCGATGCGCTGATCTCGCGGATCTCGATCGTCACCTCGACGGTCGCCGACCCGATCGGGTCGACGCCTTCGGGCAGGGCGAGCCCGACCGTCCGGGTCAGGGTGCCCGTCGCGCCGGTGATCGAGATGGGCTCCGTGTCGGCGCTGGCGAGGCCGGCCAGCGCATCGGCATCGCCCTGGACGGTGACGGTCGGCGGGTCGACGGCGATCGAGGCGACCTCATAGCCGACCGCCGGTGTGCCGCCGACATCGGGGCTGACCGGCAACGACTTGGATCCCTCGGCGCTCCCGACCTGGATCCGGACCCGGACCGTCGCCGGCTCGAGGTCGATCGGGGTCACCTCGGCGCCGACGGCGTCGACGGGCACGAGGCGGACGTCCTGGTCGACGTCGAGGCCGCTCGGCTGGATCGTGACCCGGGCGACAGCGGCCACGACCCGGCGGACCGCCGACTCGGGCCCCGACGCGACGACCTCGGTCACCTCCGGCTCCGGCTCGCCGACCTCGAGGCCCGGCGGGACCTCGCCGAGGTCGACCTCGACCGGCACGGTCGCGGTCACGAGCGGGTCGAGCTCCACCCGGACGCTCGTCGGCTTGAAGTCGGCGATCGTGATCCGCGGATCCGAGGCGACGACCTGGACCGCGGCGAACGTCGACCCAGCTGCCGGGTCGATCCCGGCGAGGTCGACGAATGCCGTGAACGTCGAGCTGCTGACCTGGGCGGCGATGTCCGGTGGGGCGAAGTAGCGGATCTCGGTGACGTCGGTGGGGGTCAGGCCGATGAGGACCGCGTCGACCGGCTGGTTGCGGGGCACGATCGGCACCCGGGCATCCCAGCGCTGGGCGGACTGCGACACGGTCAGGCCCGCGTAGAGCAGCGTCGCGAGGAGGATCGCGGCGACCTTGAGCGGCCAGTTGTGGATGACCCTGGCGACGACGCGCCTCACGCTCGACCCTCCGGAGGCGGCGCGGGCGCTTCGCCCGGAGGGGCGGCGGCAGGCTGGGTCGCCGGCGACGACGGCTCGCCCTCGCGGGCGAGCAGGCCGCCCCAGCGCAGCCGACCGCGCCGGTCGACCGATGGGTCGAGCAGCGACCGCAGGGCTCGATCGAGGTGGCTCTCGGAGAGCGAGCGGACGATGCGGCCGCGCTCGACGAGGCTGATCTGGCCGCTCTCCTCGGACACGACGACGACGACCGCGTCGGTCTGCTCGGTGATCCCGAGGGCTGCCCGATGGCGCGTCCCGAAGCGCTCGGCCTGGATCGTCGTCTCGGCGAGGGGCAGGACCGCGCCCGCCGACAGGACCCGCTCGCCGCGGACGATGACGGCACCGTCGTGGAGCGCCCCGCGGGGCGCGAAGATCGTCCGCAGCAGGTCGACCGACAGCTCGCCGTCGATGGCCACCCCCGTCTCGGCGATCTCACCGAGGCCGGTCTCGCGCTCGACGACGATCAGCGCGCCGTGCGCGTCGGCCGCGAGGAGCCCGGCGGCGCGCGAGACCTCGCGGGCGACCCGCTCGACGCTCCGCCGGTCGGCCGACGAGAAGAGCCAGCCGATCGACCCGACCCGGCCGATCCGCTCGAGCGCGCGGCGGAGCTCCGGCTGGAACACGACGACGAGGGCGAACAGGCCGACGACCGCCCCGGTCTGGAGGATCTGGCTGAGGAGCCGCAGCCCGAGGAGCTGGGCGAGGGCGTAGACGCCGAAGAGCACGCTCACGCCGATGACGAGCGAGACGGCGCGCGTGCCGCGGATGAGGATGAACAGCCAATAGATGAGGACGGCGACGAGCGCGATGTCGAGCAGGACGACGGGCCAGCCCTGGTCGAAGTTCGGCAGCTGCGGCATCGTCCCGTCAGTCTAGCGCGGCGTCCTGCCCGTCCGACCCACGGGGCGGGGACCGGTCGGGGGCGGCCGGGATGCGGGCCAGCGTCGCGTGATCGCCATCGAGCTCCGCGCGGCGGGCGAGGAGCCGGGCCTTCTCGGCAGCGAGCGCCTCCCAGCCACGGTCGTGGTAGAGCGCGATCAGGGCGAGCTGCGGCCCGGGATCCTCCGGGGCGAGCGTCAGGGCCTGGTACGCGGCATCGAGGGCGGCTTCCGACCGACCGCTGGCCGCGAGCACCGGCACGGCCTCGAGGAGGAGCGCGAACGCCCGCGCCCCCTCGCCCGAGCGGAGGTTCGCCTCCGCCTCGGCGAGCAGGGCGAGCGGGTCGGGTGGCGGCTCCGGTGGTGGAGGTGGCTCGGGTGCGGCGGTGGCTGCCGGTCCGGGCGCCGCATCCGGCGCCAGCGCTCCGCCCGATCCGTCCTCCGGCCCACCACCGCCGGGCCCTGCGGCGACGACGACGAGGAGCGCGGTCGCCCGCTCGATGGCCGCCCGCTCCGCGTCGTCCGCGCCACCGCCGGCCTCGACCCGCTCGACGAGCGCCCCGAGCGACCGCCGGCGCGCCCGAGACTCGGCGAGCTCGAGGGCGCGGGTCGCGGTCGCGAGCGCCTCCCCCGGGCGCCCGGCCGCCTCCTGGGCCGTCGCCAGGCGGTCGAGCGTCGTCGCCGCCTCCGTCCGCCGGCCGAGCGCGAGGAGCGCCTCGGCCCGGCCAGCAAGCGACGGCTCGTCGCGGGGGGCACGCTCGAGCGCGGCGGCGAACGCCGCCAGGGCCTCTCGCGGCCGGCCGAGGCCGAGGTAGACCGTCCCGATCGAGGCGTGCGGCAGGGCCCGCTCGGGAGCGATCGAGGCGGCCTCCACGTACGCGGCCAGGGCCACCTCGGGCCGCCCGCGGGAAGCGGCGACGTGGCCGCGCCGCAGCGCGTCCTTGTATCGCTCGTAGACCGCCTCGCTCACGGCCGGCCGGCTCGGAGGTACGGCGCGTGCGCGCTCGGGGCGCGACCGCTCGGTCAGCGCTTCGTGTACTGCGGCGCCTTGCGCGCCCGCTTGAGGCCGTACTTCTTGCGCTCCTTCATCCGCGGATCGCGCGTCAGGAGTCCGGCCTGGCGGAGTGGCACGCGGTAGCCGTCCTCGTCGACCTCGAGCAGCGCGCGGGCGATCCCGTGGCGGATGGCGCCGGCCTGCCCGGTGACGCCGCCGCCCTCGACCTTGATCATCGCGTTGAAGCGACCCTCAGTCCCGGTGACCCGGAACGGCAGTCGGACGTCGGCCTCGTCGATCGCGTTGCCGAAGTGCTCGTCGAGGGTCCGGCCGTTGACGACGATCTCCCCCTCGCCCGGCAGCAGCCGGACGCGGGCGACCGCCGTCTTCCGACGGCCCGTCCCGGAGAAGAAGGCGGTGGTCGACATGCGGAGGTCCTCCTGCGTCAGGCGAGCGGCTCAGGCCGCTGGGCCTGATGCGGGTGTTCGGAACCGGCGTAGATCTTCAGCTTGCGGATCTGCTGGGCGCCGAGCCGGTTGTGCGGCAGCATCCCCTTGACGGCCCGGCGGATGACCTCCTCGGGTCGGCGCTCGAGGAGGTGTCCGAGGGTCTCCTCGCGGTAGCCGTGGGGATAGCCGCTGTGGCGGACGTAGACCTTCGAGGTCCGCTTGTCGCGGCTCACGGCGACCTTGCTCGCGTTCAGCACGATGATGTGGTCGCCGGTGTCGAGGTTCGGTGCATAGGAGGGCTTGTGCTTGCCCTCGAGGACACGGGCGATCCGCGTCGCGAGGCGGCCGAGCGTCTCGTCCGTCGCATCGACGACGAACCAGCGGCGCTCGATCTCCGCCGCGCGGGGGGTGTAGGTCTTCGCGGTCATCGTTCCTCGTGTTCTCCATCGTTCGCCTGCGGTCGCCGGCCGAGGGCCACCTTCCGCAGGCAGAGGCCCTTCGCCGGGGCCATCGCCCCGTTGCGGGCCGGTCCGTCGCCGTGCAGTGCCGCGGCGACGGCTGCCTCATCCATCCTGCCGTGGCCGACCTCGAGGAGGACGGCCACGATCCGGCGGACCATCCCCCGGAGGAAGGCATCGGCCCGAACGTCGATCGTCACGGTCGATCCCTGCCGCCGCACCCGGACCGCCTGGACGGTCCGGACGGTGGTCCGGTCGGCCGCCCCGAAGGCCCGGAAGTCGTGCCGGCCGATGAGGACCGACCCGGCCCGCGCCATCGCGGCGGTGTCGAGCGGGGCTCGCACCCCGAGCGCCTGGCGCTCGCGGAGCGGGCTGCGCGGCCCGTTCCAGACGGTGTAGCGGTACTCCCGGTACCGCGCCGCATGACGGGGGTGGAACCCCGGGCCCACCGGACGGAGGTCGCGGATCGCGACGTCCGGCGGCAGGATCCCGTTCAGGGCCCGCTGGAGGATCGGCGCCGAGAGGCGTCCCGCGTAGGTGAAGGCGATCACCTGGTCCGCGGCATGCACCCCGGCATCGGTCCGGCCGGCCCCGTCGATCGGCTGGCGAACACCACCGCTGATGCGCGCCAGGGCTCGCTCGAGCTCCCCCTGGACCGTCCGAGCTCCCGGTTGGACCTGGAACCCGGCGAAGTCCGTCCCGTCGTATTCGACCCGCGCGACGAACCGCGCGGGCGCAGCCTCTCGACTGCTCATCACCGCCCCGCTAGACGAGCTCGATCTGGACGATCTCGGCCGCGTCACCGGAACGCTGTCCGATGCGGACGATGCGGGTGTAGCCCGACGTGCGATCGGCGTACTTCGGGGCGATCTCATCGAACAGCTTCCTGACGACGAGCGGCTCGTTCGGCAGCTCCGAGATGACCGTCCGTCGGGCGGCCAGGTCACCCCGCTTGGCGAGCGTGATCATCCGCTCGACCCGACCGCGGATCTCCTTGGCCTTGGCCTCGGTCGTGCGGACCCGCTCGTAGCGGAGGACCGAGACCGTCAGGTTCTTGTAGAGCGCGAGGCGTGGCCCCTGCTTGCGGCCGAGCTTTCGGCCGTCGATGCGGTGCGCCATGTCAGCCCTCGTCCTCGTCGGCGAAGGGCTCGTCCTCCCCGTCTGCGCCACCCTCGGCCGGCTCGCTCTCGGGCAGGATGAAGCCGCGCATCCGGAGACGCTCCTTCATCTCGTCGAGCGACTTCTTGCCGAAGTTGCGCATCCGGAGCAGGTCCTCGTCCTTGAGCTGGAGGAGCTGGCCGACCTTGACGATGTTGTTCCGCTTGAGGGAGTTGTAGGCCCGCATCGGGAGGTCGAGCTCCTCGATCGGCATGTCGAGCATGTTCGGCGGGAGGGCCGGAACGCCGGCGGCGGCGCCGGCCGCCGGGACGGCGGCCATCCCGATCGTCGCGAACGGCCGGAACTGCTCGATGAGGATCGTCGCGGCCCGGCTGAGCGCGTCCTGGGGCGCGATCGTGCCGTCGGTCTCGATCTCGATCGTCAGCTTGTCGAAGTTCGTCATCTGGCCGACCCGGGTGCTCTCGACCCGGTAGTTGACCGTCCGGACCGGGGTGAAGATCGCGTCGATCGCGATGACCCCGATCGGGAGGGCCTCGGAGCGCTCCGACGAGAGATAGCCGATGCCCTTCTCGACGGTGAGGTCCATCTCGATCGTCACGTCGTCGCTGTCGATCGTCATGAGCGGGAGGTCCGGGTTGACGATCTCGATATCGGCGGACTCGGCGATATCGGCCGCGGTGACCGGGCCGGCGCCGCTCTTGAGCAGGCGGAGCTGGACCGGGTGGGCGGCGAAGCTCTTGAGGCGGAGCTTCTTGACGTTCAGGACGATCTGGGTGACGTCCTCCTTGACGCCGGGGATCGTGCTGAACTCCTGGTAGACGTCACGGATCTGGATCGACGTCACCGCCGCGCCCTCGAGGGACGACAGCAGCACGCGGCGCAGGGCGTTCCCGAGGGTGACGCCGTAGCCGGCCTGGAGCGGGCCGACCTCGTACTTGCCGTACGTGCCGGCTTCCTCGACGGGCTCGACCTGCGTGGTCTCGAGTTCGATCATCGTCTCGGGTTACCTCGAGTAGTACTCGACCACGAGCTGCTCGTTGAGGTCCTGCGGCATCTGGTCGCGGCGCGGCAGGTCCAGGACGGTCCCGGCGAGCTTCGCGCCATCGACGCTGAGCCACTCGGGGGCCTGGTGCGAGCGGAGGGCTTCCTTCGCGGTCTTGAAGGGCTCACGCGCGGCGCGCGACTCGCGAACGGTCACGACGTCGCCGGGCTTGAGGATGAACGAGGGGATGTCGGTCGCCCGGCCGTTCACGGCGAAGTGGCCGTGGCCGACGAGCTGGCGAGCCTGGGCGCGCGACGTCGCGAAGCCCATCCGGAAGACGACGTTGTCCAGCCGGAGCTCGAGGAGGCGGAGGAGGTTCTCGCCGGTCACGCCTGGGCGGCTCTCGGCGGAGTCGAAGTAGGTCTTGAACTGGCGCTCGAGCACGCCGTAGACGCGCCGGATCTTCTGCTTCTCGCGCAGCTGCTGGCCGTACTCGCCGACCTTGCGGCGGCGGATGCCGTGCTGGCCGGGCGGCGACGGTCGGCGCTCGAAGGCGCACTTCTTGGAGTAGCAGCGGGCGCCCTTGAGGTAGAGCTTCATCCCCTCGCGGCGACAGAGGCGGCAGACGGAGTCGGTGTAACGAGCCATCGCGTGATCCCCCTCAGACGCGGCGCCGCTTGGGCGGGCGGCATCCGTTGTGGGGGATCGGGGTGACGTCGGTGATCGCGGTGACCTCGAGGCCGGCCGCCTGGAGCGAGCGGATCGCCTGCTCGCGGCCGGCGCCCGGACCCTTCACGTAGACCTCGACCTGGCGCATCCCGTGCTCCATCGCCTTCTTGGCGGCGGAGTCGGACGACAGGGCGGCCGCGTACGGCGTGCTCTTCCGGGAGCCCTTGAAGCCGGCGATGCCGGCGGAGCCCCAGCTGATCACGTTGCCCTGCAGGTCGGTGATCGTGATGATCGTGTTGTTGAACGTCGCCTGGACGTGGACGTGCCCCTGGGGCACGTTCTTGCGCTCCCGCCGACGCTGCTTGGTCGCCCGCTTGCGTTCCGCCACCTGGTGTCGTTCCCCTTACTTCTTGCGCCGGGCGCCGACGGTCCGCTTCGGACCGCGCCGCTGGCGAGCGTTCGTCTTCGTGCGCTGGCCACGGACCGGCAGGTTGCGCCGGTGCCGGAGACCGCGGTAGGACCCGATCTCGATGAGCCGCTTGATGTTGAGCGCCACCTCGCGGCGGAGGTCGCCCTCGACCTTGTAGCGGCGGTCGATCAGCTCGCGGAGCCGATTGACCTGCTCCTCGGTCAGGTCGCGGACCCGGGTGTCCGGGTTCACGTTCGTCTGGGCGAGGATCTTCTGGCTGGTCGGCAGGCCGAGGCCGTAGATGTACGTGAGGGCGACCTCGACGCGCTTCTCGCGCGGGATGTCGACGCCGGCGATGCGTGCCATTCGATCAGCCCTGCCGTTGCTTGTGCTTCGGGTTGGTGCAGATGACCATCACGGTCCCGCGACGACGGATGACCTTGCAGTTGTCGCAGCGGGCCTTGACGGAGGCTCTGACTTTCAACGGGTCCTCGACGTTTCGCTACTTGAGCCGGTAGGTGATCCGGCCCCGGGTGAGGTCGTACGGCGACAGCTCCACGCGGACACGGTCGCCGGGCAGGATCCGGATGAAGTTCATCCGGAGCTTGCCGCTGATGTGGGCCAGGACGCGATGGCCGTTCTCGAGCTCGACCGCGAACATCGTGTTCGGGAGGGGCTCGATGACGGTGCCTTCGACTTCGATCGCGTCCTTCTTGGCCAAGTGGGTCGGTTCCTCGTTGCATGACGAGTGCCGGTCCGGGTGGACCGACACACGAACGCGTAGCGTATCAGACGGCGGCCATTGCGGGCAACCGTGCCATCGGGCGCCGGCTCACGGCCGGGTCAGCACGATCGGACCGCTCTCGGTGATCGCGATCGTGTCCTCGAAGTGGGCCGCCAGCGAACGGTCGCGGGTGACGACCGTCCAGCCATCGGCCTCGGTCTCGACCTCGTGGCGCCCGATCGTCAACATCGGCTCGATCGCCAGGCAGACCCCCGGCTCGAGCCGGTGGCCGGGTCGTCCGGTCCGGTAGTTGGGGACCTGCGGCTCCTCGTGCATCCGGGTCCCGATGCCGTGGCCGACGTACTGGCGGACG
Source organism: uncultured Anaerolineaceae bacterium (assembly GCA_964483405.1). Lineage (GTDB taxonomy): Bacteria > Chloroflexota > Limnocylindria > Limnocylindrales > CSP1-4 > CAZABC01. Next base: position 12,959 of record CAZABC010000005.1, on the reverse strand, counting down.
ATGCCGTAGCCCAGCGGCACCGCGACGTCCTCGACCGCGGCGGAGATGTCCTCGACGTGGTTACCGGGCACGGCGGCCGCGATCCCAGCCTCCATCGCCCGGCGGGTCGTGTCGAGGAGCCGGGCCACCTCGGGCGGCGGGGTCCCGAGGTAGAACGACCGCGCGGCGTCACCGTGCCAGCCGTCGACGATCGCGCCCGCGTCGATCGAGACGAGCTGGCCCTCGCGCAGCGTCCGCCGACCGGGGATGCCGTGGACGACCTCGTGGTCGATCGAGATGCAGATGGTCGCCGGGAACGGCCGCGGGTGCGGCGGTCCCGGGTAGCCCTTGAACGAGGGCGTCGCCCCGCTGCTGCGGATGTGGTCCTCGGCGATCCGGTCGAGCTCGGCGGTCGAGACGCCGGGCACGGCCGCCGCCTCGACGAGGGCAAGGACCTCCGCGACCACCCGGCCGGCTCGGCGCATCCGCTCGATCTCCGGCCGTGACTTGCGGGTCACCATCCGTCAGGCGTCGCCCCCCGCCGCGGACTGCAGGGCGTCGGCGAGGGCCGCGCCGACCTCGGGCGCGGTCCGCCGCCCGTCGACGGTCCGGAGGCGACCCTGGGCGCGGTAGTGCTCGATGACCTCTTCGAGCGCCGGCAGCGTCCCGGCGAGCCGGGCGCGGACGGTCTCCTCGCGGTCATCCGCCCGCTGGACGAGCGACGACCCGTCGACGTCGCAGCGACCCGCGACCCGCGGGCCCAGGCCGGCCGCGACGTTGTAGACGTGACCGCCGGCCTCGCAGATCCAGCGGCCCGTGAGGCGCCGGACCATCTCGTCCGGCGAGACCTCGATCAGCAGGGCGACCTCGACAGCGGCCCCGCGATCGGCGAGCGCCCGGTCCAGGGCGACCGCCTGGGCGGCCGTCCGGGGGAACCCGTCGAGGATCGCGCCGCCGGCGGCATCGGGCTGGCCGAGCCGGCCGAGGAGGAGCTCGATGACGATGTCGTCGGGGACGAGCTCGCCCCGCCCCATGATCCCGGCCACCTCCGACCCGAGGGGGGTCCCGGCCCGGACCTCGGCCCGGAGCAGGTCTCCCGTCGAGAGGTGGATGAGCCCGAACGCGGTCGCGAGGCCGGGCGCGTGGGTGCCCTTCCCGGCGCCGGGGGCGCCGAGCAGGACGACGATCCTCACCGGATGAAGCCCTCGTAGTTCCGCATCAGGAGCTGAGCCTCGATCTGCTTCATCGTCTCCACGACGACCGACACGACGATGAGGAGGCTCGTGCCGCCGAGGGCGACGGAGCCGAGGGTCGGGAAGATCGCCGAGACGATGTACGGCGCGACCGCGACCGTCCCGAGGAAGAGGGCGCCGGCGAGGGTGATCCGGGTGACGACCTTGGCGAGGTACTCCTGTGTCGGGCGGCCCGGCCGGATGCCCGGGATGAAGCCGCCGTTCTTGCGGAGCTGCTCGGCCGTCTCGTCGGGCCGGAAGGTGAAGGCGGTGTAGAAGTAGGTGAAACCGACCGTCAACAGGAAGTACATCGACGCGTAGATCAGGGTGTTCGAGAAGAAGGTGACGACCGCGCCGGCGATGTCGGCGACGATGTCGATCTGCGACGTCGTGAAGTACTGGGCGATCTGGACCGGGAACAGCAGGATGCTGACGGCGAAGATGATCGGGATGACGCCGGCCTGGTTGACCCGGAGCGGCAGGAACGTCTGACCGCCCTGGTACATCCGCCGGCCGCGAACGCGGCTGGCGTACTGGATCGGGATCCGGCGCTGACCCTCCTGGATGTAGATGATCACCGCGACACCGGCGACCGCGACACCGGCGAGGGCGATGGCCGCTCCGAAGTCGGGGCTGGCGAGGAAGGCGACGATCGCCGACGGCGCCTGGCTCACGATGCCGGCGAAGATGATGAAGCTGATGCCGTTGCCGATGCCCTTCTCGGTGATGAGCTCGCCGAGCCACATCAGGAGGACCGAGCCGGCGGTCAGGGTGACGATCTGCGTCAGCGTCTCGAACGAGGCGAGCTCGAACGGCGTCGTCAGGATGTCCTGGCTGGAGAGCAGGGCGAGGAAGCCGTAGGCCTGGAGGGCCGAGAGCGGCACCGACAGGTAGCGCGTGTACTGGTTGATCTTGTTCCGGCCGTACTCCCCCTCCCGCTGGAGCTCCTGGAGCCGCGGGATGACGCCGGTCATCAGCTGCATGATGATCGAGGCGTTGATGTACGGGTTCACGCCGAGGCCGACGACCGAGAAGTTCGACAGGCCGCCCCCGGAGAAGAGGTCGAGCAGGCCGAAGAGCTGGTTCGTCTCGAAGAACGAGTCGAGCGCCTCGCGATCGACGCCGGGCACCGGGACGTGCGCCAGCAGCCGGAAGACGATGAGGATCCCCAGGACGTAGAGGATCCGGCGCCGGATGTCCGGCGCCCGGAAGGCGTTGAGGAGGGACTCGAACACGGATTAGGCGCCGGCGTCGACTTCGGCGTCGGCCGGCGGCTCGGCCTCGACCTCGGCGTCGGGGACCGGCTCGGTCACGTCGGCCACGACCGGCTCGGCCACGTCGGTCACGTCGGTCACGACCGGCTCGGCCACGTCGGTCACGTCGGCCTCGGGGGCGGCGCTGGCCTTGGCGGGCTTGCGGACCTTCGCGGGCTTGGCGGCGACCTCCTCCGGCACGGCGACGGGCTCGGGCTCGACCGGGAGGTCGACGCCGAGCGCCGCGAGCGGACCGGATGGCGTCTCGAGGAGCTGGGCCGTCCCGCCGGCTGCCTCGATCTTCGCCCGGGCGCTCTTGGTGAACGCGTCGGCGACGATGAAGAGGGCGACGTCGCAGTCGCCGTGGCCGAGGATCTTGAGCGGCCTGTCGAGCGACCGGACGAGCCCCGTCGCGCGGAGGACGTCCTGGTTGACGGTGATCGGGGCGGGCCTCGCCTTGCCCCGGCCCCTCGGTGCCGCGTCCTCCGGCGCCTCGAGCCGACCCGCCGCGACGAGCGCCGCGATCCGCCCGATGTTGACCACCTCGTACTCGACCCGGAGCGGGTTGCGGAAGCCGCGGAGCTTCGGGATCCGGACGTGGAGCGGCGTCTGGCCGCCCTCGAACCAGGGCGGGATCGAGCCGCCGGCGCGGGCCTTCTGGCCTTTCGTGCCACGGCCGGCCGTCTTGCCCTTGCCGGCCGCGATGCCGCGGCCTACCCGGGTCTTGGCTCGATGGGCCCCGGCGGCAGGCCGGAGATCGTGGAGCTTCATGCCTTCTCCTGGGTCTCGGCGGCGTCGGCCAGCTCCTCGACCTCGACGAGGAAGCGGACCTGACGGACCATCCCTCGGGTCGCGGCGTTGTCGGGCACGACGACGGTGTCGCCGATCCGGTGCAGCCCGAGGGCCCGGATCGTCGCCCGGTTGCGGGCGATGTGGCTGATCGTGCTCTTGACCTGGGTCACCCGGAGCCTACCGGCCATCGACGACCTCCCCCGACGGCTGGCCGGCGACGAAGACGCGGAGGCGGACGCCGCGCTGGGCCGCGATCTCCTCGGCCGAACGCAGCGAGCGGAGGGCCTCCATCGTCGCCTGGACGACGTTGACCGGGTTCGTCGAGCCGTGGACCTTGGACAGGATGTCCTTGATCCCGGCCGCCTCGACGACGGCCCGGACGGAGCCGCCGGCGATGACGCCGGTGCCCTGCGACGCCGGCTTGAGCATGACCCGCGCCGCGGCGTACTCCTGGCGGACCTCGTGCGGGATCGTCGTCCCGACCATCGGGATCCGGATGAGGTGCTTCTTCGCGTCCTCGACGCCCTTGCGGATCGCCTCCGGCACCTCGCCGGCCTTGCCGAGACCGGCGCCGACGTGGCCCTGGCCGTCGCCGACGACGACGACCGCGCTGAAGCTGAACCGCCGGCCGCCCTTGACGACCTTGGCGACGCGGTTGATCTGGACGACGCGCTCCTCGAGCGCGAGCTTGTTCGGGTCGATCCTGGCCACGGGTGCTCCTCTCAGAAGTCCAGGCCGGCTTCGCGAGCGGCGTCGGCCAGCGACTTGACCCGCCCGTGATACCGGAACCCGGCCCGATCGAAGACGACCCGCTCGATGCCGGCGGTCTTCGCCCGCTCGGCGACCAGGCGTCCGACGACCGCCGCTTCCTCGGTCTTGGTCTTCGTCGACCCGCGGAGCTCGCGCTCGAGGGTCGACGCGGCGGCGAGCGTCCGGCCCGACGTGTCGTCGATGACCTGTGCGTAGATGTGGTCGATGCTCCGGAACACCGCGAGGCGCGGCCGTTCGGCCGTCCCGGCGACGCGGAGTCGGATCCGCTCGTGGCGCTTCTGTCGCGCGGCGGTCCTGCTGGCGACAGCCGTCATCGTGGGCGTCCCTTCATCACTTCTTGCCGCCGATCTTGCCGGCCTTGCCGGCCTTGCGGCGGACGACCTCGCCGCTGTAGCGCACGCCCTTGCCCTTGTACGGCTCGGGCTTGCGCGACGAGCGGACCTTGGCGGCGACCTGGCCGACGAGCTCCTTGTCGATCCCGACGACCGCGAGGCGGGTCGGGTTCTCGACCTCGAAGGTGATGCCCGTCGGCGGCTCGATCTCGACCGGGTGGCTGTACCCGAGGTTGAGCTGGAGCTTCGTCCCGACGAGCGCGGCCCGGTAGCCGACGCCGGTGATCTCGAGGCCCTTGCGGAAACCGCTCGAGACCCCCTCGACCATGTTGGCGACGAGGGTCCGGGTGAGGCCATGGAGCTGCTTGTGGGTCTTCTGGTCCGACGGCCGCTCGACGTAGAGCGTGCCGTCCTCGCGACGGACCGTCATGTCGGGGTGCAGATCCCGGGTCAGCGTGCCCTTGGGGCCGGTGACCGTGATCGTGCGACCGTCGACGGTGACGTCGACGCCGCTCGGAACGGCGATGGGAAGGCGTCCGATCCTCGACATCGTCGCCCTACCAGACGTACGCCAGGACTTCACCGCCGAGCTCGGCCTTGCGGGCCTGCGCACCGGTCATGATCCCCTGGCTCGTGCTGACGATGACGATCCCGAGGCCGCCGAGGACCCGCGGGATGTCGGTCTTGCGGGCGTACACCCGAAGCCCGGGCTTGCTGATCCGCTTCAGCCCGGAAACGACCGGCGCCTTGCCGTCGACGTACTTGAGGGTGAGGTGGAGGTTCGCATGGGCGCTCTCGCGCTCCTCGCGGAAGTCCGCGATGAACCCTTCCTCCTTCAGGATGCGGGCGATCTCTCGCTTCACCCGCGACGCCGGCACGACCACCTCGGGGTGGCGGGCGCGGCTCGCATTGCGGATCCGCGTGAGCATGTCCGCGATCGGGTCAGACATCTGCATCGCCGGTCACCAGCTCGACTTCGTGACGCCGGGGAGCTCGCCCACCAGCGCGCGCTCGCGGAAGCAGATCCGACACAGCGCGAACCGTCGCATGTAGCCCCGGGGCCGGCCGCACAGCGTGCAGCGGTTGTAGCCCTGGACCTCGTGCTTGGGGGCTCGCTTCGCCTTGGCGATCATCGATTTCTTGGCCATCTGGACTCCTCCCCGCCTACGAGGCGAAGGGCATGCCGAGGAGCTCGAGCAGGCGCCGAGACTCCTCGTCGGTCTTCGCCGTCGTCACGATGCTGATCTCCAGCCCGCGGAGACGGTCCACCTTGTCGTAGTCGATCTCCGGGAAGGCGAGCTGCTCCCGGAGCCCGAGCGAGTAGTTGCCTCGCCCGTCGAACGACTTGCCGGGGATGCCCCGGAAGTCGCGGATGCGCGGCAGCGCGACCGTCGTCAGGCGCTCGAGGAAGTCCCACATCCGCTCGCCGCGGAGGGTCACCTTCGCCCCGATCGTGTTGCCCGTCCGGAGCCGGAACTGGGCGATCGAGCGCTTCGCCTTGGTGACGATCGGCTTCTGGCCGGTGATCATCGCCAGGTCGCCGACGGCGGCGTCGACCGCCTTGGCGTTGGTCAGGGCCTCGCCGAGGCCGATGTTGACGACGATCTTCGAGACCCGCGGGACCTGCATCGGGTTGTCGTACCCGAACTGCTTGGTCAGCGCCGGCGCGACCTCGTCGCGGTACCGCTCGCGGAGGCGGCTCATCGGGTCACCTCCAGCTGCTCGCCGCAGTGCCGGCAGACGCGGACGCGCCGGCCGTTCTCGAGGGTCTTGTGGGCGACCCGGGTCGGCTCGCTGCACTTGCTGCAGACGAGCATCACCTTGCTGATCGGCAGCGGCTGGGCGATGTCGAGGATGCCACCCTGCTGGACGCGGGGCATCCGGTCGGTCGCACCCTGGGTCTGCCGCGGCTTCGTGTGCCGCTTGGCGATGTTGACGCCCTCGATGACGACGAACACGCCGCCCCGCCCGGACGTCCGCCGGTACGAGCTGCGGGTCGAGCTCGTCGCCGGGTCGCGCCGGATGACCCGGTCGACGACGCCGCGCCGGCCGGCGTCCTTGCCGTCGAGGACGACGACCGTGTCGCCCTTCCGGATCTCGGGCACCTTGGTCCGTCCGGTGATGCGCGCGGGAGCGGCCATCACAGCACCTCCGGCGCGAGCGACACGATCTTCATGTAGTTGCGGTCCCGGAGCTCGCGCGCGACCGGGCCGAAGATCCGGGTGCCGCGCGGGTTGCCCTGGTTGTTGATGAGGACGGCCGCGTTCTCGTCGAAGCGGATGTAGCTGCCGTCGGGCCGGCCGTACTCCTTCGACGTCCGGACGACGACCGCCCGGACGACGTCGCCCTTCTTGACGGCGGCGTTCGGGATGGCCGACTTCACGGCGGCGATGATCACGTCACCGACCTCGGCCGTCCGCTTCTGGCTGCGGCCCATGATCCGGATGCACTCGATCACCTTGGCGCCGGTGTTGTCGGCGACCTTCAGCCGCGACTGGACCTGGATCATGCCTCGCCCTCCGCGGTCGCCTCGGCCGCGGACGCCTCGGCCGCGGACGCCTCGGCCGCCGGTGTCGCGTCGGCGAGGGCCTCGTCCGCGTGGACCCGACCCGGGTGGGCCGCGGCGTGGATGGCCTCGGTCGTCTCGGCCTCCTCGGCGACGAGGTCGCGCGGCGAGCCGTGCAGCTCGCCGGCGCGGGCCACGACCGAGACGAGCCGCCAGCGCTTGGTGGCCGACAGCGGCCGCGACTCCTCGATGAGGACGGTGTCGCCGACGCGGGCCTCGTTGTGCTCGTCGTGGGCCTTGAACTTCGTCGTCAAGCGGATGACCCGCTTGTAGATGCGGTGGCGGGCCAGTCGCTCGACCGCGACGACGATGGTCTTGTCCATCTTGTCGCTGACGACGCGGCCGGTCTTCGTCTTCCGCTTGCCGGTCACGGGGGCTGCTCCTGTCATCGCGTGATCTCCCTCACGCCGTCCGGGCGTCGGCGCTCGCGCGCTCGCGCTTGACGGTCAGGATCCGCGCGATCCTTCGCCGCGTGTGCGGGATGCTGCTGTAGTCGGCCAGCTGCCGGGTCGAGAGCTTGAAGCGGGCGGACCAGAGGTCCTGCTTCGCCTCGCGCAGCTCGTCCTCGAGCTCGGCGTCGGTGAACGCCCGGAGGGCCTCGATGGACGTCTTGTCAGCGGCCATCGGGCGCCTCCTTGTGCCCCTCGCGGAACACGACCCGCGTCTCCACGGGCAGCTTGTGACTCGCGAGGCGCATCGCCTCGCGGGCCGAGGCCTCGTCGACGCCGGCCATCTCGAACAGGATCCGGCCGGGCTTGACGACCGCGACCCAGTGGTCGGGCGCGCCCTTGCCGGAGCCCATCCGGGTCTCGGCCGGCTTCTTCGTCGCCGGCTTGTCGGGGAAGATCCGGATCCAGATCTTGCCGCCGCGCTTGACCGAGCGGGTCATCGCCCGCCGGGCCGCCTCGATCTGGCGGCTGGTGATCCAGGCCGGCTCCATCGTGGCCAGCCCGTACTCGCCGAAGGCGACGTAGTGGCCGCCCTTGGCGAGACCGGACATCCGGCCGCGCATCACCTTGCGGTGCTTGACGCGTCGGGGCATCAGCATGGCGTCAGCCCCCCTGGACCGACGGGGCGACGGCCTCGCGCGGGGCGCGCTCGACCGCGTGGTCGCCCTTGTAGATCCAGACCTTGACGCCGATCCGACCGTACGTCGTGTGGGCGTGGACCTGGCCGTAGCTGATGTCGGCCCGGAGCGTGCCGAGCGGGATCCGGCCTTCCTTGTCCCACTCGCGCCGGCCCATCTCCGACCCGCCGAGGCGGCCCGAGGCGGCGATCTTCACGCCCTTCGCCCCGGCCTTCATCGACCGCTGGATCGCCTGCTTGATCGCCTTCTTGTAGGCGATCCGGCGACCCAGCTGCTGGGCGATGTTGGCGGCGACGAGGTACGCGTCGAGCTCGGGCTGGCGGATCTCGCGGATCTCCAGCTTGACCTTGCGCTGGCTCAGCGCCCCGAGCTGCTGGCGGAGCATCTCGACGTTGGCGCCGCCCTTGCCGATGACGATGCCCGGCTTGGCCGTGTGGACGGTGACCGTCACATGGTTGATGCCGCGCTCGATCTCGACGAGGCTGACGCTGGCGTTCGCGAGCCGCTTGTCGAGCAGCTTGCGGATCGCCAGGTCCTCCTGCAGGAGGCTCGTGTACTCCTTGTCCGCGTACCACTTCGCGGTCCAGGTCCTGGTGGTCCCGAGCCGGAAGCCGTACGGGTGGACCTTGTGACCCATCCTCAGCCCTCCCGGTCGCCGACGACGACGGTGATGTGCGTCATCGGCTTGTGGATCGGGAACGCCCGACCCTGTGCTCGTGGCCGCCAGCGCTTGATCGTCGGGCCCTCGTTGGCGATGGCGTCGATGACGAACAGCTCGTCGGCGGAGACGGCCTGGTTGTTCTCGGCATTCGCCGTGGCGCTCTGGAGCACCCGGGCGACGTCGCGGGCGGCGTGCTGCGGCATGAAGCGGAGCAGCGCGGTCGCGTCCTCGACCCGCTTGCCCTTGATGACCTCGGTGACGAGGCGGGCCTTGCGGGTCGAGCCGCGGAGGTACTTGGCGGTGGCGGTGGCTCGCACGCTCGCGCCCCTACTTCCGCCCGGTCGACCGGTCGGCGTTCTTGCCATGCCCGCGGTAGGTGCGGGTGGGCGCGAACTCGCCGAGCCGATGACCGACCATGTTCTCGGTCACGTAGACCGGGACGTGCTTGCGGCCGTTGTAGACCGCGACGGTGTGACCGATGAAGTCGGGGAAGATGACCGAGGCGCGGGACCAGGTCCGGACGACCTTGCGCTCGTTCTTCTTGTTCATCTCCTGGACGCGGCCCAGGAGGCGCGCCTCGACGAACGGCCCCTTCTTGACCGAACGCGACATGCTGTCGTCTCCTCCGGCTTACTTGCGGTGCCGCGACCGGGCGATCAGCCGGTCGGTGGTCTTGTTCCGACGGGTGCGGTAACCCATCGCGGGCTTGCCCCACGGGGTCTTCGGCGGCATGCCGGTCGGCGACTTGCCCTCGCCACCGCCGTGCGGGTGGTCGCGCGGGGTCATCGCCACGCCACGGGTCGTCGGGCGCTTGCCCATGTGACGGGCCCGGCCGGCCTTGCCGATGCTCTGGTTCTCGTGATCGAGGTTGCTCACCTGGCCGACGGTCGCCATGCAGCGGATCGGGACCCGCCGGATCTCGCCCGACGGAAGCCGGATCTGGGCCCAGTCGCCCTCCTTGGCGAGGAGCTGGGCCGAGGCGCCCGCCGAACGGACGATCTGGCCGCCCTTGCCGGGCACGAGCTCGATGTTGTGGAGCTGGGTGCCGAGGGGCACGGACGAGATCGGCAGCGCATTGCCGACGCGGGCCTCGGCGGCCGGGCCCGAGACGACGACGTCGCCGACCTTGAGGCCATGCGGGAGGAGCATGTAGCGCTTCTCGCCGTCGCGGTAGTGGAGGAGGCCGATCCGGGCCGACCGGTTCGGGTCGTACTCGATCGTCGCGACCTTCGCCGGGACGCCGAACTTGTCGCGCTTGAAGTCGATCCGCCGGTAGTGCGCCTTCTCGCCGCCGCCTCGATGGCGGACGGTGATCCGACCCTGGCTGTTCCGGCCGGCCTTCCGCTTCTGCGGCTCGAGGAGCGGCTTGTGCGGCTCCCGGGTGGTGATCTCCTCGAAGGTCGACCGGGTCATGAACCGGCGACCCGGGGAGGTCGGCTTGTAGTCACGCAGCGGCATCGCTCAGACCCCCTCGAAGAACTCGATCTTCTGGCCGGGGGCCAGGGTGACGATGGCCTTCCGCCAGGGCGTGGTGCGGCCGACGATCCGGCCGCGACGGGTGCCGCGGCGCTTCTCCTTGGCCTGCGTCGTCAGGACGTTGACCGAGACGACGCGGACGCCCTCCTTCTTGTAGAGCTCCTCGACGGCGGCCTTGATCTGGATCTTGTTCGCCTCGGGATGGACGGCGAAGGTGTACTTGCCGCGGCTCGACTCGTCGATCGACTTCTCGGAGATGACCGGACGGAGGATGATCTCGGGAGCGGTCAGGACGCTCACGCGTACACCTCCTCCATCCGGGCGATGGCCGGCTGCTCGATGAGGACGAGGTCGGCGTTCACCAGGTCGACGACGTTGAGCGAGTCGGCGAGGAGGACCTCGACCCTCGGCAGGTTGCGGGCCGACAGCTCGAGCTGCTCGTCGCGGCTCGGAGCCACGAGGAGGATCCGGCGGCCGTGGCCGTCGCCGCCACCGAGGGCGGCCAGCGAGGCGACGAGGTCGCGGGTCCGGAACGCGTCCGGGCCGAGGTCGTCGACGACCTTGATCGCGCCGTCGGCGAGCTTGGCGGTCAGGGCGCCGCGGAGGGCGAGACGCTTCATCTTGCGGGGCAGCCGCTGCTCGTAGGAGCGCGGGTGCGGACCGAAGACGGCGCCGCCGCCGCTGTAGTGCGGCGCGGTGCGCGAGCCCTGGCGGGCCCGGCCGGTCCCCTTCTGGCGGTACGGCTTCTTGCCGCCGCCGCGGACCTCGCCCCGGGTCTTGGTATCGTGGGTCCCCAGCCGGCGACCGGCCAGCTGGGCCACCACGACCTGGTGGATGACCGCGGCGTTCACCTCGGCGGCGAAGAGCGCCTCGGGGAGCTCGACGCGGCCGACGTCGGTGCCGCTGCGGTCGTACAGGGTCGTCTCGGGCATCGTCAGGCCTTCTTCACCAGGAGGAGCGCGCCGCGGGCGCCGGGCACCGCGCCCTTGACCAGCAGGAGATTCCGCTCCGAGTCGGTCCGGAGGACGCTCAGCTTCTTGATCGTCACCCGCTCGTCGCCCATGTGGCCACCCATCCGGAGGCCCTTGTAGACGCGGCCGGGGGTCGTCCCGGGGCCGATCGAGCCGGGCTTCCGGTAGTTGTCCGAGCCGTGGGTCTTCGGCCCGCGCTTGAAGTGGTGCCGCTTCACCGTGCCGGCGAAGCCACGACCCTTCGAGACGCCGGTGACGTCGACGAGCTCGCCGGCCGCGAAGAGATCGACGGCGAGCGTCTGCCCGACGGCGAAGTCGTCGACGCTGTCGACCCGGAACTCGCGGATCGTCGCGAGCTTCGGCAGGTCCTTGAGCTGGCCCGCCTCGGGCTTCGTCAGCTTCTTCGACGGCTCGGTGCCGAGCTGGACGGCGGTGTAGCCGTCGCGCTCGGGGGTCCGCAGCCGGGTCACCGTGTTCGGCTCGATGGCCACGACGGTGACCGGCACCATCGTGCCGTCGTCCTGGAACAGCTGGGTCATGCCGACCTTGCGGCCGATCAGTCCGATGCTCATGGCCGCATCACATCTTGATCTCGATGTCGACGCCCGCCGCGAGCGACAGCCGCATCAGGGCGTCGATCGTCTTGGACGACGGATCGAGGATATCGACGAGCCGCTTGTGGGTCCGGATCTCGAACTGCTCGCGGCTGTCCTTGTCGATGAACGGCGACCGGAGGACCGTGAACTTCTCGATCCGGGTCGGCAGCGGGACCGGACCGACGACGTCCGCACCGGTCCGCTGGGCGGTCTCGACGATCTGGGCCGCCGACTGGTCGAGCAGCCGGTGGTCGTAGGCCTTGAGGCGGATCCTGATCCGCTGCTTCGCCATCCCGCCCTACTCGATGATGCTCGTGATCGCCCCGGCGCCGACGGTCCGGCCACCCTCGCGGATGGCGAACCGCTGGCCGGTCTCGAGGGCGATCGGGGTGATGAGCTCGACGGTCATGTCGACGTTGTCGCCGGGCATGATCATCTCGGCCCCGTCGGGCAGGCCGATCGCCCCGGTGACGTCGGTCGTCCGCAGGTAGAACTGGGGCCGGTAGCCGTTGTAGAAGGGGGTGTGGCGACCGCCCTCCTCGCGGGTCAGGACGTAGACCCGGGCGACGAACTTGGTGTGGGGGGTGATGGAGCCCGACTTGGCCAGGACCTGGCCGCGCTCGATCTCGTCGCGCTCGATGCCCCGCAGGAGGCAGCCGACGTTGTCGCCGGCCCGGCCCTCGTCGAGGAGCTTCTTGAACATCTCGACGCCGGTGACGACGATCTTGCGGGTCGCCTTGACCCCGACCAGCTCGACCTCGTCGCCGACCTTGACGACGCCGCGCTCGATCCGGCCGGTCGCGACCGTGCCGCGGCCCTTGATCCCGAAGACGTCCTCGACCGGCATGAGGAACGGCTTGTCGACCGCCCGCTCGGGGGTCGGGATGTAGGCGTCGACCGCGTCCATCAGCTCCTGGATGCAGCCGTAGGCCGGGTCGGCCGGGTCGTCGCCGGCCTCGAGGGCCTTGAGGGCGCTGCCGCGGATGACCGGCAGGTCGTCGCCGGGGAAGTTGTACTTCGAGAGCAGCTCGCGGACCTCGAGCTCGACGAGGTCGAGCAGCTCGGGGTCGTCGACCGCGTCGACCTTGTTGAGGAAGACGACGATGTAGGGGACCTCGACCTGGCGGGCCAGGAGGATGTGCTCGCGGGTCTGGGGCATCGGGCCGTCGGTCGCGGCGACGACGAGGATCGCCCCGTCCATCTGGGCGGCGCCGGTGATCATGTTCTTGATGTAGTCGGCGTG
>CAZABC010000004.1:0-152175 GCA_964483405.1 uncultured Anaerolineaceae bacterium | reverse complement strand
GTTACGTCCGCCAGCTCGGGTCCGGCATCTACTCGCTCCTGCCGCTCGGCTTCCGGGTCAACAAGCGGGTCGAGCAGATCGTCCGCGAGGAGATGGACGCGATCGGCTGCCAGGAGATGGAGATGCCGGTCGTCCACCCGGCCGACGTCTGGCGACGGAGCGGTCGCTACGACGCGATCGGCCCGGAGCTGGCCCGGTTCAAGGACCGGGCGGACCGCGACATGGTCCTGGCGATGACCCACGAGGAGGTCGTCGCCGGGCTGCTGGCCGACATCGTCCGCTCGTATCGCCAGCTGCCGGTCATGGTCTACCACTTCCAGACGAAGTGGCGCGACGAGCCGCGCTCGCGGGGCGGGCTCATCCGGGTCCGCGAGTTCGTCATGAAGGACAGCTACAGCTGCGACCGTGACGAGGCCGGCCTCGACGCGAGCTACTGGGCCCACCACCGGGCCTACACCCGGATCTTCGAGCGGCTCGGGCTCGACGCCATCCCGGTGAGCTCTGACGTCGGGATGATGGGCGGCAGCCTCGCCCACGAGTTCATGGTCCTCAACCCGGCGGGGGAGGACGTCCTCGTCCTCTGCGAGGCCTGCGACTACGCGGCCAACCGCCAGGTCGCCCCGGCCGCCGAACCGGTCGTGCCGGCCGAGGACGAGCTCCCGACCGAGCTCGTCGAGACACCCGGGACGACGACGATCGCCGAGCTCGCCGCCTTCCTCGGCGTGGGCGCCGAGCGGACGGCCAAGGCGGCGTTCTTCGTCACCGGCGACGACCGGTTCGTCGTCGCGGTCGTCCGCGGCGACCACGAGGTCAACGAGACGAAGCTCGTCAACGCGATCCGGGCGAACGGCGGCCTCCGACCGGCCCAGGTCGAGGAGATCCGGGCCCACGGCATGGAGGCCGGCTACGGCTCGCCGATCGGCGCCCGGGACGCGGTCGTCGTCGTGGACGCCCTCGCCGCGCGCTCGCCGAACCTCGTCGCGGGCGCCAACCGCGAGGGCTACCACCTCCGGAACGTCAACGTGCCGCGGGACTACGAGCCCGATGTCGTCGCCGACATCGCCAACGTCCGCGAGGGCGATCCGTGCCCGCGCTGCGGCGCGCCGGTGATCCTCCGCAACGGGATCGAGGTCGGCAACATCTTCAAGCTCGGGACGAAGTACACCGAGGCCTACGGGGCGACATATCTCGACGAGGCCGGCGAGCGACACCCGATCGTCATGGGCTCGTACGGCATCGGGATCGGCCGGAACGTCGCCTGCGTCGTCGAGGCCCACCATGACGAGAAGGGGATCGTCTGGCCGGTCGAGGTCGCCCCGTACCCGGCCCACCTCGTCGAGCTCGGCGTCGATCGCGACCCGCGCGTCCGCGCGATCGCGGAGCGGCTCCACGCGGCCTCGATCGAGACCGGTCGGGAGATCCTCTACGACGACCGCCCAGAGTCACCGGGCGTCAAGCTGACCGACGCCGAGCTGCTCGGGATGCCGACGATCCTCACCGTCAGCCCGCGGTCGCTCGCCGCGGGGGGTGTCGAGGTCACCGACCGCGCCACGGGTGTCCGCGAGGTCCGATCCCTCGAGGACGTCGAAGCGCTCGTCCGGGGGACCGCCGCCGCCTGACACCAGGCCGCCCCGGCCGGCTGGCGAGGCTTCGGTGATCGTCAACACGGCCTCGCCTGTGCGATGCTCCGGGCATGGATCCGCTCGCGGTCGCCGCGCTCCTCGCCGGCCTCGCCATCGGCGCCGGGTCGGCGTGGGTCATCGCGACCCGGGCTCCGCGTCGCGCGTCACGGGTCGACCCCCTCGCACCGGCGTCCGCCCCTGCGCGGCCGGCATCACCGGCCGACCTCTGGACCGAGCCGGAGGTCGTCGCCCTCGCCGCCGTCGCCCCGGTCGGGATCGTCCACGTCGACGACGCGATGCACTTCACGGGCGGGAACCCGGTCGCGGCCTCGATGCTCGGGCAGCTGCCGTCGGACCTGCGCGGACGATCGGTGATGGAGGCGTTCCTCGACGTCCGGGTCGAGGCCCTCGTCCTGGCGGCACGGGACGGGACCCCGGGTTCCATCGAGCTGCCGGCCCGCGGCCGCGAGGGTCGTCATCTCGTGCTCCGGGCCCGCCCGTCGCCGTCGGGTGGCGTCTGGCTGGCGCTCGAGGACGTCGGCGAGCTCCGACGGCTCCAGCAGATCCGGGCCGAGTTCATCGACAACCTGTCGCACGAGCTGCGGACGCCGCTGACGACCGTCAGCCTGCTCGCCGAGACGCTCGCCCGTGATGCGACCGCGGCCGGCGACGCCATCCCGCCCCGGATGCGCGACCGCATCGGGAAGGTCGAGGAGGAGACGGGTCACCTCGTCCAGATGGTGAACGAGCTCCTCGATCTCTCGCGGATCGAGTCCGGGCCGCCGCTCCTGCTCCTCGACGAAGTCGACGTCGCGAGGCTCGCGACGACATCGACCGAGCGACTGCGCCTCTTCGCCGAGCGCCAGGGCGTCCACCTCGCGGTCGACGCGACCGACGGCCTCCCGCACGTCCGGGGCAACGGCGAGCGGCTCGGCCAGGTCTTCGTCAACCTCGTCCACAATGCCGTCAAGTTCAGCCCCGACGGCGGCGACGTCACGGTCCGGGTCTACCGCGACGGCGACCAGGTCGCGGTCGCCGTCGAGGACCATGGGATCGGCATCCCGGCCGCCGACCGGGCCCGTGTCTTCGAGCGCTTCTACAAGGTCGACCGGGCGCGGGTCCGGGGCGGCGGGACGGGGCTCGGACTGTCGATCGCCCGGCACATCGTCGAGGCCCATGGCGGACGGATCGACCTCGTGTCACGGGAGGGCGAGGGGTCGACGTTCACCGTCCGCCTGCCGCCCTCGACCACGTCGCTCGCCGTCGAGCCGTCGCTGGCGACCGGTTCGGCCGGGGCCGCGGCCTCGTGAGCGCCCGGCTTCTCGTCGCGACGCTCAACCTCCGCGCCCTCTTCGACCGCTGGGCCGAGCGGATGCCGCTGATCCTGGCCGACATGGCCGCCCTCCAGCCCGACGTCCTCGGGCTCCAGGAGGTCGTCTACCCGATGGAGCAGGACCGGATCGTCGGCGCCGCCGGTCCGGCTCGCTACGCCATCGAGCGGGCCTGGGCCGGCCGGCCCGAGTACGGCAACAGCATCCTCGTCCGCGAGGGGTTCCTCGCCGAGCCGGGGGAGCGCCTCGAGCTCGGCGCCGGGCGATCGGCCCTCCGCGTCGGCGTCCGGCCCGCCGGCGGACCGGTCGTCGCGGTGACGGTCGTCCATCTCCATCACCTCGTGCCCGACGCGTCGCTCCGCGACGAGCAGGCGGCGGCGCTCCTCGGCTGGCTCGATGCCGGCCTCGGCGGGCCGGCCGAGATCGTCGTCGGCGACTTCAACGCCCCGCCGGGCGAACCCGCCCACCGGCGCATGATCGACGTCGGCTTCCGGAGCGCCCATGCCGCGGCGAACGGCGCCGAGCCCGCGGTGACCTGGCCGTCGGGCCTCCAGGCGCCGGGGATGGACACCGACGGGGAGCCGGGCTGCCTCGACTACATCTGGGTCCGGGGCGCGATCGAGGTCGAGAGCGCCCGCCTCGTCTTCGACCGACCGGCCGTCGACGATCCGACGCTCTACCCGTCGGATCACCTCGGCGTCGCGGCCACGCTCCGGGTCGGCTGAGGTCCCGGTGGCGGAGCCGCCGGTGGCCGCGAGCCCCTCGTCGCCCCCGACCGTGCCGCTCCGGCTGGCCCATCGCGGCGACCACCGGGCGGTGCCGGAGAACACGCTGGCGGCATTCGCGACGGCGCTCGCGGTCGCTGGCTGCGGCGGGCTCGAGTTCGATGTCCGCGTGTCCCGGGGCGGGGTCCCGATCGTCCTCCATGACGAGACCCTGCAGCGGGTCCAGGGCCGGCCCGAGCGGGCCGCCGCGCTGACCCCCGACGAGCTGGCGGCGTTCGGCATCCCGACGCTCGAGGCCGCGCTCGCGATGGCGCCCTCGCCGGCGTTCCTTGACGTGGAGCTCAAGGAGGACGTCGCAGCAGCGGCGGTCGTGCTCATCCGCGCCGCGCGCGGCGACCGGCCGCCCGACCTGGTCGTCTCGTCGTTCGACCCGTCGGTGCTCGAGGCCGTCGGCCGCGAGGCGCCCGGCCTGGCCCGCTGGCTCAACGCCGATGACCTCGAGCCGACGACGATCGCCCTCGCCGGCCGTCTCGGCTGCACCGGGATCTCGGCCGAGCGACGGGGCGTCACCCCGGCCGGGATGGCGCGGGCTCGGGCGGCGGGGCTGGTCGTCGCGGCCTGGACGGTCACGGACCGCGCCGAGGCCGACCGCCTGGCCGCCCTCGGCGTGGTGGCCCTGTGCGTCGAGGGCGAGGCGCTCGGGCCAGCCTGATCAGGCGGGCTTCGTCGCCCGGATGATCGCCCCGTACATCCCGTCGGCGACGGCGTGGGTGGCCTCGACCGAGACCCCGGTGAGGCCGACGGCGGCCAGCCCGTCGCGGTACTCGGTGAACGACAGCGCCCCGGCGATGCAGCCGGCGAAGTCACCCCGCTCGGCTCGCTCGGCCGGCGTCAGCGCGTCGTCGGCGACGACGTCGCTGATGCCGATCCGACCGCCCGGGCGAAGGACCCGGGCGATCTCGGCGAGCACGGCCGGCTTGTCGACCGAGAGGTTGACGACGCAGTTGCTGATGACGACGTCGACGCTCGCGTCGGGGAGGGGGATGGCCTCCATCCGGCCGGCGAGGAACTCGACGTTGGTCACGCCCGCCTCGGCCGCGTTGCGACGCGCGAGGGCGAGCATCTCGGGCGTCATGTCGAGCCCGATCGCCCGGCCGCCCGGAGCGACCCGGCGAGCGGAGAGGAGGACGTCGATGCCGCCGCCCGAGCCGAGATCGAGGACCGTCTCCCCGGGGCGCAGCTCGGCGACGGCGGTCGGGTTGCCGCAACCGAGGCTCGCCATCACGGCCGCATCGGGCAGCTCGGCCGTCTGGAGCGCGTCGTACAGCGCGCCCCCGAAGATCGGTCCGGCATCGGCCGATGACCCGCAGCACGCGTCCGCCGCGTCCGCCGCGTCGCCGCCGCAGCAGGCCCCGCTCGCGAGGCCCGGACCCTCGAGGGCGGGTGATCGGGGCAGGTCCGGGTCGAGGACGGAGAGCGCCGCGCCGGCGTAGCGGGCGCGGACCTCGTCGAGGAGGCGATCGTCGTCGGTCATGGCTCGGGTCCTCGGTGGGTGGTCGGGCGTTCGGTCGGGAAGGTCGGTCCGGCCGGCGCTCAGGCCGGGCAGCATACGGGCTCGGTCGCCCGCGGCGGCAGGACGGCGGCGCGGGCGCGCTCCATCATGCTCCGGACGCGGGACGGGCGGACGGGCTCCATGAGCCGCAGCTCGGCCCGGTGGACGGCGAGGCGATCCTCGTAGACCCGGCGGCCGTCGGTGCCCGAGAGCATCCACGGAACGGGGCCGAGGTGGTCGTGCATGGGTCGGGGTCTCCATCGGTGCGGCTTGTATCGATGCTTGTCAATATAGACTATCATCGATATGATGTCAAGCATGAAACGCGAGCTCGATCCCGACGTCCGGCTGCTGCAGGCGCTGGCCGACCCGGTCCGCCTGTCGATCGTCCGCCAGCTGGGCGAGACCGAGGCCGTCTGCGCCTGTGACTTCGACGCCTGCGGGACGGTCAGCCAGCCGACGGTGAGCCACCACCTCCGGATCCTCCGCGAGGCGGGGATCGTCCGGGGCGAGCGACGGGGGACCTGGATCTGGTACGCGCTCGAGCCCGAGGCGCTCGCCCGGGCCCGCGGCATCCTCGAGGGGCTCCGGCCCGGCCCGGCCGGCCCCCTCGCGACGGCTGGCAGCCGCACGGCCAGCAGCGGCGCGGCCGGCGGTCCTGTCCCGGGCTAGCCCCGCCCTTGCAGCAGGTCCGGCGGCACGAGCCAGCGGAGCGTGCCCGAGCCCGGCCCGAGCGGACGGACCGCGTCGACGCGGGCGAGCGACCCCTTACGGATGAAGAGTTCGCGGGCCTCGCATAGGCCCGACACGAGCTCGGTGAAGTCCGGGTCGTGGCCGACGAGCAGCGGCCTGACCGGGTCGCCGGCGTCGACGAGGATCGCCTCGAGGGTCGCGTAGTCGAGCCCGTCGCCGAGTCGCGGTTCGACGACGACCGGACGCCCGAGCGCGGCCGCGACGATCTCGGCCGTGCCGACCGCCCGGACGAGCGGGGAGCTGAGGATGGCGTCCGGGATCCAGCCGCCCGCAGCGAGGAACCGTCCGAGTCGCTCGGCCTGCCGCTCGCCCTTGCGGGTCAGCGGCCGCTCGTCGTCGGGACCGGTCCAGGTCGTTCGGTCGCTGGCGTGCGCGTGGCGCAGGAACCCGAGCTCGACGCGATCGGGCTCGCCCATCGCTACGGGTTGAGATCCTCGACGTCGCCGGTCGCGAGGAAGACGATGTCCTCGGCGATGTTGGTGGATCGGTCGCCGATCCGCTCGAGGTAATGCGAGGCGATGACGAGCCGCGTCGCCCGCTCGACCGTCGCCGGGTCGTCGCGCATGATCGCCACGCACTCGTCGAAGGTCGCGTGGTAGAGCCGGTCGATCTCGTCGTCGGCGACCGCGGCGGCGCGCGCGGCGGTCGGGTCCGCGTCGACGAGCGCCCGGAGGACGTCGCGCAGGAGATCCGCGCCCCGCGTCGCCATCTGCGGCAGGTTCAGGTACTCGCCGACCGGCGGCTCCGGCGCGAGCTTGACGACCTGCTTGGCGACCGACGCCGCATGGTCGCCGATCCGCTCGAGCTCGTAGCTGACGTGGTCGAGCGTCAGCAGGTAGCGCAGGTCGCGGGCGACGGGCTGCTGCGTGGCGATCGTCACCGCGACGAGCCGGGTGATCGCCCGCTGCATCTCGTTGATGATCGGATCGGCCTCGATGATCCGGGTCGCGGCCGCCGCGTCGTGGGCGACGAGCGCCCGCCCGACCCCGCGGATGGCATCCTCGACGAGCGAGGCCATCCTGAGGATGGCGTCCTTGATGAGGTTCTCCTCGCTGTCGAGGAGCGGCCGCGCCGCGGCGATCGGTGGCGTCACGACGTCGCCCTCGATCTCCGCGAGGAGTCGCTCGACGTCGGCCGGCACGGGCTCCGGGGTCGTGGCTGGCTGGTCGGTCATCGGTCCGCCTCCGGGCTCAGCCGAACCGACCGGAGACGTAGTCCTCGGTCAGCTGGTTCTTGGGGTTGGTGAAGATCGAGACGGTGTCGCCCTGCTCGACGACGTAGCCGGCTCGGTCCGAGTCCATCGTCATGAAGACCGTCGTGTCGGATGCCCGGGCAGCCTGCTGCATGTTGTGGGTCACGATGATGATCGTGTAGTCGCGCTTCAGCTCGGCCATCAGCTCCTCGATCTGGAGCGTCGAGCGCGGGTCGAGCGCCGAGCACGGCTCGTCCATCAGGATGACCTCGGGCTCGATGGCGATCGTCCGGGCGATGCAGAGCCGCTGCTGCTGTCCGCCCGAGAGTGCCATCCCTGACTGCTTGAGCTTGTCCTTGACCTCGTCCCACAGCGCGGCCCGCCGGAGCGACGCCTCGACGAGGTCGTCCATCCCGCCCTTGTAGCCGTTGATCCGGGGGCCGAAGGCGACGTTGTCGTAGATCGACTTGGGGAACGGGTTCGGCTTCTGGAAGACCATCCCGACCCGCCGCCGGACCGCGACCGGGTCGACCCCTGGTCCGTACAGGTCCTGGCCATCGATCTCGATCCGGCCGGTGAGCCGGAACGACGCGACGAGGTCGTTCATCCGGTTGATCGTCCGGAGCAGGGTCGACTTGCCGCAGCCGGACGGGCCGATGAGCGCGGTCACCTCGCGCTTGGCGACCTCGATGTTCACGTCCTTGACGGCCCGGAACGAGCCGTAGTGGCAGGCGACGTCGCGCAGCTCGACGACCGTCTCCTTCGACGCGGTCGGAGCCGGCTCGTCGCGGCCGGCCGTCGAGATCCGGATGGATGGCATCGCCGGCGCCGTGGCGGCGGGGTTCAAGGGCGTCTCCTCTACCACTGGATGTGCCGCGACAGGCGGACACGGACGACGAGCGCGAGCAGGTTCAGCAGGAACATCAGGACGAGGATCACGATGATCGTCGCCGCGGCGATCCCCTGGAAGTCGGCCTGCGGGCGGGCCGCCCACTGGAAGACCTGGATCGGGAGGACGGTGTAGCCGCCGCTGAACGGCGCGGGCAGGAAGGTGACGAAGGTGAACGCCCCGACGAGGATGAGCGGGGCCGTCTCGCCGATCGCCCGGGCCATCGCCAGGATGATGCCGGTCATGACGCCCGGCGCGGCCGCCGGCAGGAGCGACCCGCGGACCATCTGCCAGCGCGACGCGCCGAGCGCGTAGGCGCCCTCGCGCTGCGCCTGCGGAACCGCCTTGAGCGCCTCGATGCTGGCGATGATGACGATCGGCAGGATGAGCAGGGTCAGCGTGAGCGCGCCCGAGAAAAGGGTCGGGCCGAAGCCCAACAGGCGGACGAAGAGGGCCAGCCCGAAGATCCCGTAGACGATCGACGGCACGCCGGCGAGGTTGCCGATGTTCGTCTGGAGGAACCGGTTGAGCCGGTTGTCCTTGGCGTACTCGGAGAGGTAGATCGCCGCCGCGACGCCGGTCGGGAAGGTCATGATCCCGACCATCACGGTCAGGTAGATCGAGCCGATGAGGGCGGGCAGGATCCCCGCATTCTCGGGGTTGCGCGATGGCACGCCGGTGAGGAAGTCCCAGTCGAGCCACGGCAGGCCACGGGCGAAGACGTCGAACAGGAGCAGGGCGAGGGCGAGGATCAGGACCCAGATGGCGAGCAGGCAGAGTCCGTAGAAGACCGTCCCGGTGAGCTTGCGGCGAGCGAGGGCGGGCTCGAAGCGGCCGGCGGGCGAGGCCGGGGCGGTCGGGGCGGTCGGCGTGGCGGCGGTCATCAGTAGGTCGTCCGGAACCGCCGCACGAACGCGGCGCTCAGGAGGTTGAGGCCGAGGGTCATCAAGAAGAGGACCATCGCCACCGCGAACAGCGAGTAGAACTGGACCGAGCCCTGGGGCGTGTCGCCGAGGCTGATCTGAACGATGAACGCCGTCATCGTCTGGACGCTCTCGAGCGGGTTGAAGGTGAGCTGGGGCTGCGTTCCGACGGCGAGGACGACGGCCATCGTCTCGCCGACGGCCCGGCTCATCGCCAGGATGATCGAGGCCATGATCCCCGACAGCGCGGCCGGGAAGACGACCTTCCGGACGACCTCGAACTTCGTCGCGCCCATCGCGTAGGCCCCCTCCCGCATGCCCCGCGGGACGGCGGTCATCGCATCCTCGGAGATGCTCGCGATCAGCGGCGTGATCAGCAGCCCGACGACGATGCCGCCCGAGAGGGCCGAGAAGAGGCCGATGTCGTCGCCGAAGATCGGCTTGAGGATCTGGGGGGCGAGGAAGTTGATGGCGAAGAAGCCGAGGACGATCGTCGGGATCCCGGCGATGGTCTCGAGGACCGGCTTGACGACGTTGCGGATCCGCGGCGTCGCGTACTCGGCGAGGAGGATCGCCGCGAGCAGCCCGAGCGGGACCGCGATGACCATCGCGATGGTCGCGACGAGGAGCGTCCCGCTCAGCAGCGGAAGGATGCCGAAGGCGTACGGCTTGATCGACGCCGACCAGACCGTGCCGGTGAGGAACTCGACCGGGCTGACGTACTGGAAGAACTGGAGCGTCTCGAACGCGAGCACGACGATGATGCCGATCGTCGTCACCACCCCGAGGGTGGCCGACAGGAACAGCAGTGTCTCGATCGCCCGCTCGCGGAGCGGGCGCCGGTGGGTCAGGTCGATGGTCGGCGCGGTCATCGGGCTGGGGTCCTCGAGCGCGGACGCGACAGGCTCAGGCTAGCAGGGAAGGGGCAGCGGGCGCACCGTCCCGGGTCCGAGTCCCGGGTCGATGCGCCCGCCTGGGGAGGAGGAGCGGCGGTGGCTACTCGCCGACCGCGGCGGCCCACTCGTCCTTCTCGACCTGGAGCAGGTCGTCCGGAAGGGCGATGTAGCCGACCTCGGCGGAGAGGGCGCTGGTGTTGTCGAGGTAGAAGTCGACGAAGGCCTTGAGCTCGGGCCGCTCCTTCGCCTTGCCGACGTCGGGGTAGATGAAGAGCGGGCGGGACAGCGGCTGGTACTCGTTCGAGTTGATCGTCTCGTCGGTCGGGGCGACACAGCCCTCGCCGCCGTCGACCTCGACCGCGCTGACCTTGTCGGTGTTCTCGACGAAGTAGGCGTAGCCGAAGAACGCGATCGCGTTGACGTCGCCGCTGACGCCGGTCACGAGCACGTTGTCGTCCTCGGACTGGGTGGCGAACTGGGTCGCGGCGTCGACCTCGCCGTTGATCTCCTCGGTGAAGTAGTCGAACGTGCCGGAGTCGGCGCCCGGCATGTAGCGGACGACCTTCTCGGCCGGGAAGCCGGCCCGGACGTCGGACCAGAGCAGGTTCTCGGGCGAATCGGGGCCGTAGATGGTCGAGAGCTCGGCGACCGTCAGGCACTTGGCCCAGTCGTTCGCCGGGTTCACGACGACGGTGAGCCCGTCGATCGCCACCTGGAGCTCGACCCACTCGATCCCGTTCGCCTCGCAGGCGAGGCCCTCGGCCTCGTCCTCGGCCTTGATCGGCCGCGACGCGTCGTTGATGTCGGTCTCGCCGACGCAGAACTTCTTGAAGCCGCCGCCGGTGCCCGAGAAGGCGACCGGGACCTGGACGCCCTGGTTGGCGTTCTGGAACTCCTCGGCCACGGCCTCGGTGATCGGGAAGACGGTGCTCGAGCCGTCGATGGTGACGGTCCCGCTGAGGGGCTCGCCGGTCGGCTCGGCGCTCGGAGCGGCGGAGGCGCCGGTCGACGGCTCGGGCGTCGCCCCGCTGCTGCAGGCGGCGGCGACGAACAGCGCGCCGAGCGCGAGCGCCGCGATCCGGGTCGGATGCTTGATGACCATCGTCTGTGTGTTCCTCCAATGCGGCGCCGCACGGGGCGCCCTCCTCATCTGAAGCGAGGTCTGGCTGAGCGTCGTCGGCCGCGGTCAACGACTCGTTTCATGACGGTTAAGCGTGCGTTAACGGTCGGGCGGCTCGAGGCGGTAGCCGATGCCGCGGACGGTCACCAGCCGCTGAGGCGCGTCCGGGGTCGGCTCGATCTTCGAGCGGAGCCAGCGGACGTGGACGTCGACCGTCCGCGGGTCACTCTCGGAGCCCTGGCCCCAGACGCGATCGAGCAGCTGCCGTCGGGTGTAGGCGCGACCCGGATGCGCCGCGAGGAGCGCGAGCAGGGCGTACTCCTTCGGGCGGAGATGGACGACGTCGCCGTCCCGCCGGAGCTCATGGGCGACGAGGTCGAGCTCGAGCCCGTCGGCGATCCGGAGCCCGGTGCCCGGGCGGCGGGGAGCCGACGTCGCGAGCCGCAGTCGACCGACGACCTCGCCGAGCGGCGTGGTGAGCGGCAGCGCCTCGTCCAAGCCGAGCTCGAGGGCCGCCAGGCGCCCGTCGACGTCGGCCGGGTCGTTGAGGAGCATCGCCCGCATCGAGGGCCGCCGTCGTCGCTCACGGGCGACCGCGGCGACCTCCGCCGGCCCGGCCGGCGGCATCTCCAGCAGGACGACCCGGGGCCGGAGGTCTGCCAGTGCCCGCTCGAGCGCGGCGTGATCGCCGACCGCCCGGATGCCGACCGGGAAGGTGGCGGCTGCCGCGGCGGTCACGCCGCCGGCGGCCATGACCACCCAGGCGGTCGCGGCGGCGTTCGCGGCCGCCCCGACGTCGAGCGGCGGTGGCGACTCCGACGCTCCCGTCCTCCCCCCGGGGACGGGAGCCTGGCTCGGATGCGGAGTCGCCATGAGCGGAGGTTCCGATCGCGTCGTCAACCGGCCGTTGCGTCGCCGTTAACGGCCGGTTAGCACCGATCGCGCACCGGGACGACCGTCAGCCGACCGCGCGTGCTCGTGGCTCGCGCCGACCCCGCGTGGGCCGGGCCCGGGCGTGGCAGACTGGACCGACCGGCCGAGGCTCGGGCTGCCCGAACGGCCGGCCTTGGCCACGATCGCGCCGCCGGTCCGGGGGCCGGGCGGCGACGCCGGCGGTGACGCACGTTCCCGCCGCCGTCCGCTGACCTTCGGAGGGTCCGATGAGCAAGCAGAATCAGCGTGCCGGCCGCCCGTCGACCCCCGCGGCGAGCGGGGTCGAGCGACGCCTCCGCAAGCTCGAGCGGCGGCTCGACTCCGCCCTGGCCCGCGCACAGAAGCGGCGACGCCAGCTCGACGAGGCGGTCAATGAGCTGCGGGCGCTGATCGCCGAGGCCGTCGCGCTCGTCGGCGGGTCCGCGGATCCCTCGGTCGCCGATGCCCGGGTGGCGCTGGCCCGGAGCGACGCGGCGCTGGCCGCGCTCATCGGTGAGGCCGGAGCGAGCCCGACGGTCGAGACCACGGCCGTCGACACGGGCATGCAGGAAGCCGACCTTGGCGTGCCGGAGCCGGAGCCGGGACTCGAGGCGGAGCCGGAGCCGGGGCGCGAACCGGACGCGGCCTTCGAGGCGGAGCCGGGACCCGAGGCGGAGGCCGAGCCGGAACCTCCGGGCGAGGTAGCACGCGCACCGGAGCCGGAGCCGGAGCCGGGGCGCGAACCGGACGCGGCCTTCGAGGCGGAGCCGGGACCCGAGGCGGAGGCCGAGCCGGAACCTCCGGGCGAGGTAGCACGCGCACCGGAGCCGGCGGCCTTCGAGGCGGAGCCCGGACCCGGGACGGAGCCGGCGATCGACCCGGCACCCGACCCGGCACCCGACCCGGCACCCCACCCGGCGCCGGAGCCCGGCGGGGTGTCGCGCCCCTGGCAGCCGCCCGGTGACCCGGCGCTGGCCTGGCGGCCGGACGCCGCCCCGCCGGTCGAGACGGGCGACGCGGTCGGCGCGGGTGGCGAGGTTCCGCGTGCGGGCCAGCCGGCCGGCGACCCGGCGGCCGACGCGCCGGCCGAGCCCGCCGAGCCCATCGGGGATGACGGTCCCGACCGACCGGCCGCCGGAGGTGACTGACCCAGCACCGGCCGCCCGGCGGCGGCCGACGCCCCGTCGTCCCGCGCCGGAACCGGCGATCGTCGCCGCCGTCGACGTCGGCTCGACCTCGGTCCACCTGCTCGTCGCGGTCGCCGGCTCGCACCGGCTCGAGCCGCTCCTCGACGAGTCGGTCTTCCTCGGGCTCGGGACCGCTGCCGACGACGGCGTGCTCGGTCCCGCCGCCCGGGGGTCGCTCGTCACGACGCTCGCCCACTACGGCGACGCCGCCCGCCGGCTGGGCTCGCGGTCGATCACCTTCGTGGCGACCGAGCCGCTCCGTCGGGCGGCCGACGCCGCGCCGATCGTCCATGCCGTCGAGCGGGCGACCGGGTCGCCGCTCCACGTGCTCACCCACGAGGAGGAGGCGCTGCTGACCCTCGTCGGGGTGACGGCGGGTCGGCCGGTCACCGACGACCTCGCGGTCGTCGATGTCGGCGGCGGGTCGAGCGAGATCGTCGGCGTCGGACCGGGCCGACGGGCCGCCGCGTTCGGACTCCGCCTCGGTGCCGCCAGGCTGACCGAGCGATACGTGACGAGCGACCCGCCCACCGCCGACGAGATCGCGGCCCTCCGTGCCGCGGCGCGCGAGACGCTGGCCGACGCGCCCGCACTCGCGCCCGCCCGGCTCGTCGCGGTCGGCGGGACGGCGTCGAACCTGCTGCGGGTGCTGCCGCGCGCCGCGCTCGACCGGACCCTCACCCGTCGGCGCCTCGTCGATGCGCTCGCGGTCCTCCTGACCGAGCCGTCCGCGCTCGCCGCCGAGCGGCATGCGATCCGGCTGGTCCGCTCGCGGATCCTGCCGGCCGGCGCCGTCATCCTCGAGGCGATCCTCGATCGCTACGGTCTCGACCGACTACACGTCTCCGACGAGGGCCTGCGGGAAGGCACGATCCTCGTCACCGCCCACGCCGGCCCGGCCTGGCGCGACGGGCTCGAGCACCTGGCCCACGGCTGGCGCTGAGCGCGGACGGCCCCACGCTCGGCGGCGCGGTCTCGGCGGCGGTCCCTCAGAGCTCGGCGAGCACCCGCCCCAGCTGGCGTCGGAACGCGATCCCCGAGACGCGCCGCCACGTCGGGCCGACGGTCCGCCGGAGCCGCCCGAGCTCCCGCTCGCGGTCGATGAGGTAGCGCGCGATCGCCGTCGTCTCGTCGTCGCCGAGCCCGGCGGCGTGCTCGACGAGGTACGTCCGGGCCAGACCGGCCGCGACGTCGGCGTCGTGGAGGTTCCCGAGGTGGTCCTGGAGGGCGACGACCTTCTCGACGAGCGGACCGGCACCCGGGCCGAGCGGCTCGCGGACGAACTCGATCGTGTAGCGGAGCCACTTCGCGGCGATCCGCAGCTCGTGGAGCGTCTCGACGTCGGCCCAGCGCATCACCGGCTCGTAGGCCCGGAGCTGCTCGAACGCCGCCCAGATGTGCGACGGCATCGTGTCGTTGACCCGATGCGGCTGGGTCGGCGCGACGGGCAGGACGGCGAGGCCCTCGGTCTCGACGAAGTCACGGTACTCGGCGACGAAGCGCTCGTATGGCGGCGAGTCGAGCGTCCGCAGGAGCAGGACCCGGGCTTCCTCGCGCTGCCGCAGCCACTCGGCCCGGAGCGGCGCGAGGCCTGCCCGTTCGGGATCCGGCCGGGTCTTCGCATACGCGTCGAGGTGCTCGACGAGGACGTCGAGGTCACGGACGGCGCCGAGCCGGCCGGCCACCTCGCGCAGGTCGCGACGGTAGCGACGCGTCCGGCCTGGGCGGAAGGCGGTCCCGAAGACGCGCCAGGCGGCCCGCATGCGGCGCGTCGCGACGCGCATCGAGTGCAGCTCCTCGGGGTCCTCACCGAGCCGCGTCCCGGCCTCCCGGGCGAGCATCCGGGCGAGGTGGAAACGGAGGACCTTCCGGCCGGCCTCGGCGATCGTGTCGTCACGCCGGACGCCGGGCGTCTTGCCGACCGCGAGTCGCGGCGGTCCGAGCTCGACCGGCACCTCCGCAGGCGGTGGCGACTCGACGGACGGCTCGGCGACCTGCACGGCGTCGCTCGCCGCCCCGGCCATCACCCCGGGGGGCGAGGGGCGGCGTCGACGGCTTCGGGGTCGTTCGGGCGGCGGCACTTCGGTCGGCGATGCGTCGGCCGGGCGCCCGGCGTCGGCCTCCGCCATCTCGACCGCGATCCCGGCCTCGGCGTCCGGCCGGCCCCCTGCGTCGGCCGACGCGGCGACCGCGGGCTCGGCGACGGCGATCGCCTCGCCCGACGTCCCGGCCGCGTTCCGGCGGGTGGGGCCGCCGTCGCCCAGGTCGATGCCGGCTGCCGCAAGGGCCGCCTCGTACTTGGACCCGGCCGCGGCCGTCAGTCGATCGTCCGCGTCGAGGACCGTGGCGAGCGCCTCCAGCCGGGCGCCCTCGCCGCCGACGAGCTCGATCTCCAGCTCCCGGAAGTGCTCGACGATCCGACCGCGGTCGACGACGTCGACCTCGTCGAGGCTGAGTTCGAGCACGGTCCCGTCCGCCTCGTACGACCGCTTGTGGCGGAGCTGGCGAAGGGTGACGATGTCGACGAGCGGCGCGTCGCCGCACTGCTCGAGGATGAGCGACCGGGCGTCCGACGGCGGCCAGTCGCGAGGGAGCAGGCTCCGGTCGGCCGGACCTTCGAGCTCGTCGCGTCGATGGAGCGCGCCATCACCCGATCGGGCGAGCGACTTGATACCGAGGACGGTGGCTCCGCCCACGGTCCGGAGCCGAGCCGCGAACCCGGCCCGGGCGAGGGCGCCATCGGCCGTGTCGACGTAGCGGTCCTCGTGCTGGGTCGTGCGCGGCGTCCCGGTCGCGGCGAACGTGCCGAGCCGGTCGCCGGCGAGCAGCCGGGCGGCCACGGCCGCGTCGAGGACGCGGTACTTGAGCTCGATCTCCTGTGGTACCTCGGCGGCCCGGCCGCCGTCGCCCGTCGTCGTCATCATCAGGCCCTCGGGTCCAGCGAGCCGACCCCGGCCCCGGGACGGCGCGTCCCGGCCTGCGTCGCCACCAGCGCGAGGGCGCGCTCCTTGAGGATCTCGAAGGTCCCGAGCGAGCCCTCGGCGGCCCGGAGGACTTCGACCCGCCGCCAGACAGCGTCGGCCCCGAGCTCCCAGGCGTGCCGGTCGTCGGCGAGCATCACCTCGACGATCTCGGCGATCCGGGCCTGGGCGGTCGCATCCTCGACCGGCACGACCGCCTCGACCCGCCGATCGAGGTTGCGCTCCATCAGGTCGGCCGAGCCGATGTACCACTCCTGCCGGCCGGCGTTGGCGAAGCCCCAGATCCGAGAGTGCTCGAGGTACTCGCCGACGACCGAGCGGACGCGGATGCGGTCGGAGACGCCCTCGATGCCGGGCACCAGCGAGCAGGTCCCGCGGACGATGAGGTCGACGTCGACGCCGGCCTGGCTCGCCCGGTAGAGCGCCTCGATCGAGGCCGGGTCGACGATGGCGTTCGTCTTCACGACGATATGGGCCCGCTCGCCGCGCTCGGCGTGGCCGATCTCGCGCTCGACGAGCGCGAGGAAGCCCGGCCGGAGGTCGTGTGGCGCGACGAGCAGCTTCCGGAACGACCGCTGGCGCGACAGGCCCGTCAGGACGTTGAACAGGTCGGTGACGTCCGCCCCGATGTCCTCGCGACAGGTGAGCAGGCCGATGTCCACGTAGAGCCGGGCGGTCTTCGGGTTGTAGTTGCCGGTCCCGATGTGGACGTAGCGGCGGAGGAACGACCCTTCGCGCCGGACGACGAGCGCGGTCTTGCTGTGGGTCTTGAGCCCGACGAGCCCGTACACGACATGGGCGCCGGCGCGCTCGAGCTTGCGGGCCCACTCGATGTTCGCCTGCTCGTCGAAGCGCGCCTTGATCTCGACGAGGACGACGACCTGCTTGCCCCGCTCTGCCGCCTCGATCAGGGCCTGGACGATCGGCGAATCGCCCGACGTCCGGTAGAGCGTCTGCTTGATCGTCAGGACCTCGGGATCGTGCGCCGCCTGGACGATGAACCGCTCGGTCGAGGCGGCGAAGCTCTCGTACGGGTGGTGGAGCAGGATGTCGCCCATCCGGATCGCCGCGAAGATGTCGGCCGGGTCGTCGTCGCCGGGGGCGGCCAGCCGGGGCGGCGTGACCGGCGTCCACGGCGCGTCCTTGAGGTCCGGCCGGTCGATCGCGTAGAGCCCCCACAGCGCCGTGAGGTCGAGCATCCCGGCGACCTCGAAGCAGTCCGCCTCGGCGAGGCCGATCCCGCGCAGCAGGATGTCGCGGGTCTCCTGGGGCATCGACCGCTCGACCTCGAGGCGGACCGCCTCCCCGAAGCGGCGTCGTCGGAGCTCCTCCTCGATCGCCGACATCAGGTCGTCGGCCTCGTCCTCCTCGATGGCGAGGTCGGCGTTGCGGGTCACCCGGAAGCAGTGCGTCTCGACGATCTCGAGCCCCGAGAAGAGGAGGTCGAGGTTCGCCTCGATGACCTGGTCGATGAGGACGAAGCGGCCCCGCTCGACCTCGAGCAGCCGCGGCAGGATCCCCGGGACCTTCACCCGGGCGAAGCTCTGCTCGCCGGTGTCGGGGTCGCGGAGGCCGACGGCGATCGACAGGCTGAGCGTGCTGATGTACGGGAACGGGTGGCCCGGGTCGACGGCCAGCGGGGTGAGGACCGGGAAGATCTCGTCGAGGAACCGACGGCGCAGCTTGACGTGGTGCTCGGCGACCTCATCGTAATCGACGATCGCCACGCCCTCGGCGGCGAGCAGCTCGCGGACCTCGGCGAAGATCGCCGAATGCTCCGCCACGAGCTCGAGGACGCGGGCCCGCGCCGCGTCGAGCTGCTCGTTGGCGGTCCGGCCGTCGGCCGACACCTTGGTCGAGCCGGCTTGGACCTGCTGCCGCAGGCCGGAGATCCGGACCTGGAAGAACTCGTCGAGGTTGCTCGCGAAGATGGCCAGGAACTTCGCCCGCTCGAGCAGCGGGTTGCGGACGTCGCGTGCCTCGTGGAGGACGCGGGCGTTGAACTCGAGCCAGGACAGCTCCCGGTTCAGGTATGGAAACGCCGCCTTGCCGCGCCGGCTGCGACCCGGGCGGGCCGGCGCCACGGGGCGCCCGGTCTCGGGTGGCTTGACGGCGGTCATCGGATCCGGCTCCATCGCTCGCAGGGTCGCGGCCATCCCGAACGGACCCCGTCCGATGGCGCGGTCAAGCATCGTAGCACGGGCCGCTGGCCTTCCCGCACGCGCGGGTCGGTCAGCCGGCGTGGTCGGCGTGCCGCTCGCGGTCGACCGCCTGGTCGGCCGCGCGACGGACCGAGCACGCTGGACACGGGCAGCGGGCCCGGAGCAGCTCGAACGGGTAGAAGCCGGTGTGGTGGCCGTCGCCCCAGGTCGGCTGGACCGCGTAGCTCCCGACGAGCGCGAGGTCGGCGAGGCGGATCTGCTCGGGGGTCAGCGTCGGGTCCGAGTCGAGCCAGCCGGGCAGCCCGGCCTCGCCCCGGCAGAAGGCGCACGGGCAGAGCCAGCGGAGCGCTTCGAGGTCGTAGCGGGTCTCGTGCCCGTCGGCCCAGCTGATCGCGAGGGTCGCGCCCGCGCGGTCGGCGTGGATCGCGGTCGGGCGGCGGGCGGCAGCGGGGTCGCGAGCGTCGGTCATGCCCGCATCGTAGCGCGCTCGCCCGTGACCGCCGTCGGGGACGACCCGGACCGTCGGGGCAGGGCACCCCCGCCGGTGGTCCCGTGGCCCGCTTGCGCCATCCCGCCTATCCTCCGGGCGGATGAGCCTCGTCGTCGATCGCGTCAGCAAGCGCTTCGGGTCCGTCGTCGCGCTCGACGGGCTCGCCTTCGAGGTCGCCCGGGGCTCGGTGTTCGGCTTCCTCGGCGCGAACGGCGCCGGCAAGACGACGACGATGCGGATCGCCCTCGGCGTCGTCCGGCCCGATGCCGGCCGGATCACCTGGGGCGGCGTCCCGAGCGAGACGCTGCCGCGGGGGACGTGGGGCTACCTGCCCGAGGAGCGTGGCCTCTACCACCGGATGACGATCCTCGACCAGCTCGTCTTCTTCGGCCGGCTCTACGGCGTGCCGCGCGACATCGCCGTCCGGGCGGCCCGCCACTGGCTCGCCCGGTTCCACGCCGCCGACCTCGCCGATCGCCGGGCCGAAGAGCTCTCGAAGGGCAACCAGCAGAAGGTCCAGTTCATCGCGGCGATCCTCCACGACCCCGAGGTCCTGCTGATGGACGAGCCGTTCACCGGGCTCGACCCGGTGAACGTGTCGCTCCTCCGCGAGGCGTTCCTCGAGCTGCGCGACCGCGGCCGGACGCTCGTCTTCAGCACCCACCAGATGGAGACCGTCGAGACGCTCTGCGAATCGGTCGCGATCATCGACCGGGGCCGGCTCGTCGTCGCGGGCTCGCTCCGCGAGGTGAAGCGCTCGACCGGGCGGCGCGGGGTGCGGATCGGCTTCGAGGCGGCCGGCGACACCGCCTGGCTGGCGGCGCTTCCCGGGGTCCGGGTCGTCCGGCGCGGTGTCGACGACGCGGAGCTCGCGCTCGACCCCGCCTGCGAGCCCGATGACGTCCTCGCGGCGGCGATCGGCCGCGGGCTCCGGGTCCGCCACTTCGAGGTCGTCGAGCCGTCGCTCGAGCAGGTCTTCATCGAGCGGGTCGGCCACCCCGCCGGCGATGCCACGACCCTCGACCCCGCGCTCGTCCCGGCACCCGCGCCCGGCCTCGGAGCCGCCTCGTGAGCGCGGGCCGGCACGAGCCGCTCCTGCCGAACACCCGGATCGTCGCCGTGCGCGAGTACCGCGAGCGGGTGAAGACCCGCCTGTTCCTCGTCTCGACGCTCGTCCTTGCGGCGATCGCCGCCGGGGTGGCCCTCGGCCCGATCGCCTTTCGCGCCCTCGACCAGGCGTCCGACGTCGTCATCGTCGTCTCGACGCCAGAGGAGGCCCTGACCGCCCGGACGGTGGCGTCGCTCCAGGGCGTCCTCAACCTCCCGCCGACCGGCGTCGACCCCGCCGACTTCGAGTCGCGCTACCGGATCTCGGCCCTGGCCGACGCCGACGCCGCGGTCGCCGCGGTCGCCGACGGACGCGCCGACGGGGCGCTCCTCGTCGAGCGGGTCGCCGACGGCGGGCTGACCTTCGAGCTCCGGACGGCCGGCGCCGCCGGATCGACCGAGTCGCAGCTGATCGGCTTCGGGGCCCTCGCGACGGCGATCCTCGACTGGCAGTCGACCCTGCCGGGCGAGACGACCGACCCGTTCCGGCCGCCGCTCTTCGAGGTCGTGCCACTGACCGCCCCGACCGACGCCGGCCGGCCGCTCGATCCGGCCGCCCAGGCGAGCCGCTCGTTCCTCGGCATCGCCTTCGTCGTGCTCATCTTCATCACCCTGATCATCTATGGCATGTGGGTGGCGTCGGGCGTGGCGGCCGAGAAGAGCAGCCGGGTGATGGAGCTGATGATCAGCGCAGCCTCCCCGGTCCAGCTCCTCGTCGGCAAGGTCGTCGGCCTCGGGCTGGCCGGGTTGACCCAGTACGTGGCGATCCTCGTGCCGGCGCTGCTGATCCTCCTCCTCCAGGACCGGCTCGCCTCGTTCGCCCTCGGGCCGGCCGGGCTCGAGGAGCCGCTCGTCGGCCTGACCCCGCCGCTGCTCGGGGCGTTCCTGCTCTTCTTCGTCCTGGGCTTCGCGCTGTAC
Organism: uncultured Anaerolineaceae bacterium; assembly: GCA_964483405.1. Taxonomy (GTDB): domain Bacteria; phylum Chloroflexota; class Limnocylindria; order Limnocylindrales; family CSP1-4; genus CAZABC01. The sequence goes on along the minus strand of CAZABC010000004.1, from coordinate 131,415 downwards.
GCGCTCGTCTACGCGAGCGCCGGCTCGGTCGTCAGCCGGCCCGAGGACCTCCAGGTCGTCGCCCTGCCGCTCAGCCTCATCTCGATGGCGGGCTACCTGGTGGCGATCGTCGTCCTCGGCGGGGCGACGGGTCCGCTCGTGATCGCCGCCTCGCTCGTCCCGTTCTGGAGCCCGTTCGTCATGCTCGCCCGGGTCATGGTCTCGCAGGTCCCGCCGGCCCAGCTGGCGCTCTCGATCGGGATCCTCGTCGTCTCGATCGCGATCGCGGTCCGGCTCGCGGTCCGGATCTACGCGGCCGGCGTGCTCCTGTACGGCCAGCGCCCGGGGCTCCGGACATTCGTCGCGGTCGCCCGCGAGGCCCGCTGACCGCCCCTACGCGCCGTCGCCCGGCGCATCGTCGCCGTCGCTCGCGAGGTCGATGTCGAGCGGCAGCTGGCGGAAGACCGCGAGGATCGGGCCCGGACCCGCCGATCGATCGACGGCTTGGTCGCGGTCGTCGCGTTCGTCCTCGGCCGTCGCGGTCGGACCGGGCGTCGTGGGCGGGCCGGGCTCGCCGGTCGCGGCGCCGGTCGAGGCCGACGGCGGTCCCGTGCCGGTGGCGCCGGGCGGCCCGGCGACGATCCAGCGCCAGAGCCGGCTCCGGACCCCCGGCAGGTACGGGCTCGTCCGGTCGCGGGCGAGGACCCCGGCGAGCCCCTGTCGCCCGACCGCCGCGTGGAGGGCGCGGCCCTCGCCGACGATCGCCGGGACGGCGACGACGACCTCGTCGGGCCGGAGGACCCGTCGGAGCTGCTCGCGCCGGCGGGTCAGCGGCCGGCCGAGGAGCGGCAGGCCGTCGAGGTACAGCAGGTCGAAGACGAGGAGGGCGACGGCCGGTCCGGGCCGGCCGGCGAGCCGGTCGGCGAGGCCCGCCGGATCGGGGCGCCCGTCCCCGGCGACGACGACGAGCTCGCCGTCGAGGACGGCCGACCTGGCCTCGACCCGCATGGCGAGGCCGCCGAGCTCGGGCAGTCGCGCGGCGACGTCACGCCCGCCGGCATCGATCAGGCGGACGCTCGGCCCGCCGTCGACCGTCAGGAGCGTCCCATCGGGGCCGTCGGCGACGGCGGGCTCGAGGAAGGCGAGGACCCGGGTCCCGCCCCAGGATGGCTCGAAGAGATGCCCGGCCGAGTCGAACGGCTCGGGCTGCGGCCGCGGCAGCATCGGCCGGAGGCGCGACGGCGGGTGCGGCAGTCCCGCATCGAGGTCCAGGGAGAGCTGGTCGGTCACCGGCGCGCGGCGGGTCGTGGGGGCATCGGGGCGATGGTAGCGGGTACACTCGCGACGGCATCGCGCTCCGTGCCCACTGCGCCGCGGCGAGACCCGGACACCCCGTTCCCGCGCCGCCGCCCCATCCGTTCGACCGAGGTTCACCGTGACCCGTCCGACGCCCCGCCCGCCCCGACCCGACGACCTCTACCGGCTCCGGCTGCCGACCGATCCACAGCTCGACGCCGCCGGCCGGACCGCCTGGTTCACCGTGACCTCGGTCGCCCCGACGTTCGACGGCTACCGCAGCGCGATCTGGTCCGTCCCGACCGACGGCTCGGCCGAGGCCAGGCGCGTCACCTGGGGCCACAAGGTCGATGCCCGCCCCCGCCCGTCGCCCGACGGTGCGACCGTCGCCTTCCTCTCGGACCGGCGGGTCGCCCTGGAGGACGCGCCGGAGGGCCAGAAGCCCGACGAGCGCCACGACCAGGTCCAGGTCTATCTCCTGCCGACGGCCGGCGGCGAGGCCCGCCGGCTGACCGACCTGCCCTGGGGGGTCGACGACCTGGCCTGGTCGCCCGACGGCCGCTGGCTCGTCGTCGTCTCCGCCTCGCGCGGTGCGACGCTCGCCGAGGACCGTGCCCGGCGGCCATCGCGGGCCCGGACGCCGGGCTCGCCGCCGCCATCGGACTACCGCTACCTCGACCGGCTCGACTACCAGTACAACGGTCGAGGGTTCGTCGACGACCGGGGCGGGCGCCTGTGGCTCATCGAGGTCGAGACCGGCGTCGCCCGGCAGCTGACGAGCGGTGTCCACGACGAGGTCTCGCCGGCCTGGTCGCCCGACGGCACGCGGATCGTCTTCGTCACGAACCGTCGGCCGGCATCGGACACCCGGTTCGACGCCGACCTGTGGGTCGTCGACGTGGCGACGGGGGCCGAGACACGGCTGACCGGTGGCAGCGCCGCGTTCTTCGCTCCGACCTGGCTGGCCGATGGCCGGACGATCGCCTGCCTCGGGCACCGCTTCGGTGCCGGCGCCGGGACGCGCGCGGATGTCTGGCTGTTCGCCGCCGACGGCTCCGAGCGGGGCGCGGCCGGCGGCCGGAACCTGACCGCCCGCCACGACCGGATGTTCGCCTCGACGATGAACAGCGATGTCGTCCCCGGCGAGGAGGTGCGGCTCGTCCCTGCGCCCGACGGCCGGTCGCTCTTCGCGATCGCGCCCGACGCGGGGGCCGAGGAGCTGTGGCGGATCTGGCTCCCCGGCGGCGACCTCGAGCGGGTCACCAGCGGCCGCCACTACGTCTCGGGCTTCGCGGTCGCGGCGGGGCCCCGCGGCTCGACCCGTGTCGTCCTCGTCCGCTCGACCGCGACGACGACGAGTGACGTCGAGGTCCTCGACGTGCCGCCGGGGAGCCTCCGGGCGCCGCTCGCGCCGAGGCGGCTGACGGGCCTCAACGACGACGTCCTCGCCGAGCTCACCCTCGTCGAGCCCGAGGAGCGCTGGTCCGAGGTCGACGGCCGCCGGATCCAAGGCTGGTACGTGGCGCCGGCCGGCGCCGCCGGTGACGAGTCGCGGCGGGCGGGCCGGCGGCCCCCGGTCGCGGCTCCGCTCGTCACCGAGATCCACGGTGGTCCGCACACCCACTACGGCTGGGCGCCGATCTGGGAGTTCCAGGTCCTCGCGGGGGAGGGGATGGGCGTCTTCTACTGCAACCCGCGCGGCTCGGACGGCTACACCGAGGCGTTCAACACGGCCAATGCCCGCGATTGGGGCGACGGCCCGATGCGCGACATCCTCGCCGGCGTCGACGCGCTCGTCGGCGAGGGCCGGGCGGACCCTGATCGGCTCGGGGTCACCGGCGGCTCGTACGGCGGCTACATGACGACCTGGATCGTCGCCAAGGATCAGCGCTTCCGGGCGGCCATGACCTGCCGGAGCGTCGCCGACATGTCGACGCTGATGCTGACCGGCGACATCTCCGGCGGCCATTGGGCGCGGCTCGAGTTCGGGGTCGCGCCGTGGGAGGACCCCGACTACTACCGCGAGATCTCGCCGCTGACGTACGCCGCCGACATCCGGACGCCGCTCCTCATCCAGCACGCCGAGAACGACATCCGGACGACCGTCCGGCAGGCCGAGGCGCTGTTCACGGTGCTCCGCTCGCTCCGCCGCCCGGTCCGCTTCATGCGGGTCCCGGGCGAGACCCACGAGCTCACCCGGTCGGGGACGCCCTACCGCCGGGTCGAGAACCTCGTCCAGGTCCGCGACTGGTTCCGCTGGTTCCTCGTCGACGGCAAGCGCCGGCTGCCGCCGAAGCCGCGGGTCCGCGCCGGTCGCTGACGGCCGGGACTCGGTCGCGCCCGCCTCAGGAGCGGCCTGCGCGGGGTCGCTTCGGCCGTTGCCGCCGTCGCCGTGGCGGCGCGTGGTGGTCCGTCCCGGACGCGGCCACGGTCGTTTCCGGAGCGGCGGCGGCCGGGTCGGCCACGACGTCGTCGACGATGCCGACGACCACGGTCCGGATGGGGGCGCCGGGCGCATCGAGCACCTGTCGCGCGGAGTTGCCCTCGTCGAGGAGCAGGACGGTCTCGCCGGCCCCCGCGCCGACCGAGTCCACGGCGATGAGGTAGCCGCCGGCCGGCGCGCCGCTCGGGTCGAGCAGGTCGCACAGCAGGAGCGTCCGGTCGTCGAGATCGGGGGCGTTGATCGTCGAGACGACCGTCCCGACGACCCGGGCGAGCTTCACAGCTCACCTCCGTCCGAGCCAGCCGGCTCCAGGAAGGTCACCGCGTCGACGATCCCGACGATCGCGTGGTCGACCGGGACGAACGGATCGGGCATCGCCTGGGCCGCCTCGCGGGCGGCGACGAAGTAGACGAGCTCGCCGGGTCCGGCCATGTGGACCGCGTCGGCGGCCACGAGCTGGCTCCCGACCGGCCGCTGGTGGCGGTCGAGCGGCTGGATCACGAGCAGCTTCACCCCGTCCAGGCCGGGCGTCCGGACGGTGGCGACGACGGTCCCGATGACGCGCGCGAGCTGCATCGCCTAGCGACCCTTCCCGCCCGATCCGTCGGCCGCGCGGATCCGGGCGCCGAAGCGGGCGTCGCCGGCCAGGTTCGCCGCCATCTCGCCATGGAGCTGGGCGATGACCCGGGCGACCACGCCGGGCGACCCCGCGATCCGCGCCGTGCCGATCTCGACGGCCGCCTCGACGTCGGCGACCCGCCCGTCGAACAGGAGGTAGCCCTTGCCGCCGAGGTCGTCGGCCAGGCGGAGCTCGAGGAGCCGGACGCGGGCGCCCTTGAGCCCGGCGTCGGCCGCCTCGATGGTCGCGGCGACGGTCGTCGCCTCGATGATCCCGAGGGCCTCGCCGCGGGCCTCGCCGCGGGCGCCCCGGATCGCCGGGACGAGGTCCGGGTGGACGTCGGCGAGGAGGACGACGTCGAGGACCGCCGATGCCCCGGCCTCGCGACCGGCCTCGAGGGCCTCCTCGACGTCCGCCACCGGACCGCCGACGAGGACCAGGTACTTGCCGGGGTGGACCGTGCCCGCCCGGATGACGTCGATCGGCGCCCGCTTCGCCATCGCGTCGCCGGCCTCGATGCCGGCCGCGATCGAGTCGAGCTCGAGCAGCGCGAGGGCCGGTCCGATCGACGGCGCGGGATCCATCGTCAGACGATCCGCAGGGCGCCGACGACGGTGATCCGCCGCTCGCGCGAGAAGGTCCGCGGCCGGGTGAGGCCATCGCCCGACGGGCTGGCGATCGAGAAGGAGGTGAAGCCCTCGCCGCCCTCGCCGAGCCCGGCGACGTTCGGGCCGTTGGTGACGAAGATGCTGCAGTTCATCGCGCGCGCCATCTTCGTGATCGTCTCGACGTTCGTGGAGTGGATCGACGCCGTGTGCCGGAAGCCGTGCTCCATCCGGACCGCCAGGTCGATCGCCTGGTCGACGGTCCCGACCCGAACGATCGGGAGGACCGGCATCATCTGCTCGGTCCAGGCCAGGCTGTGGTCGCGAGGGACGTCGGCGATGAGCAGCCGCGGCGCCGGTTCCACCTGGACCCCGATCTCGGCGAGGATCCGAGCGGCATCCTGGCCGATCCAGGCCGGGTCCATGACGCCGGGCTTCCCGGGCTGGCCCATCTCCTTGAAGATGACCCGCTCGAGGCGCCGCAGCTCGTGCTCCTTCAGCAGGTAGGCGCCGCTCCGGGTCATCGCCCGGACGAGGCGGTCGGCGACGCTGTCGACGACGAGGACGACCTTCTCGTCGATGCAGACGAGGTTGTTATCGAACGACGCCCCGCGGACGATGTCGGCGCCGGCGCGCTCGACGTCCGCGGTCTGGTCCACGACCGCCGGCGGGTTGCCGGGCCCGGCGGTGATCGCCCGCTTGTCGCTCCTGAGGGCCTCCCGGACCACCGCCGGGCCGCCCGTCACGAGCAGCACCCGGACGTCCCGGTGGCCCATCAGGGCGCGGGCCGTCTCGATGGTCGGGGTCGCCACCGCGGTGACGAGGTCGGGCGGCCCGCCGGCTCCGACGATCGCCCGGTTGATGAGGCGGATCGTCTCCGCGGAGGAGCGCCGCGCACTCGGGTGCGCGTTGAAGACGACCGCGTTGCCGGCCGAGACGATGCTGATCGTGTTGTTGATGATCGTCGACGTCGGGTTGGTGACCGGGGTGATCGCCGCGACGATCCCGAATGGGGCGAACTCGGTGACCATCATCCCGGCGTCGCCGGTGACCGCCTGGACCTCGAGGTCCTCCGGCCCGGGCGCCTTGGAGGCGACGAGCCGGTTCTTGACGATCTTGTCGTCGACCCGCCCGATGTGGGTCTCCTGGTGGGCCATCCGGGCCAGCTGCTCGGCGTGGTCGAGCATCGACCGGCGGACCGCGTCGATGATGACCTTGCGGCCGGCGAGGCCCTGCGGCCCGAAGGCGACGAAGGCCCGGCCGGCGGCGGCCACCGCCGCGTCGATCGTCGGGTGGATGCCGTCTCCGAGCTCGGCCGCGTCCGCGGCCGCCAGCTCCGCCTCGGCCCGCAGCGCCGCGCCCGGGCGGGCATCGGCCGCCGCCGACACGCGGCGCCGGACCCGCTCGATGACCGCCTGGATCTCGTGCTCGTCGAGCTCGCTCATCGCGCTCCGCCCGCTACTTGCGGAAGACCTCGGCTCCGCCGATCTCCCAGGTGTCCACGATCGCCATGATCACCGCGTCGCACGGCCGGTCCCGCGTCGTCTCCGTCTGGCGGGCCGAGCTGCCCGTCGCGTAGAGGACGACCTCGCCGACGCCGGCACCGACCGCATCGGCGGCGACGACGTAGCCGCCGACCTCGCGGTTCTCCGCATCGAGCTGGCGGACCACGAGGAGCTTCCAGCCCTCCATGGCCGGCTCCTTCCGGCTCGCGACGACGGTCCCGGTCACTCGTCCAAGCAGCATCTGCTCACCACCCGCTGGTGGGGGCGGGTGCGCCGGCCCGTGGCCGACGCACCCGGGTCCCGCGTCCTAGCCCTGGCCGGTCTCGGCCTTGGCCTCGTCGAGCCGCCCGAGCGGCAGCACGAGGTCGACGTTGACGTGCGGCCTCGCGATGACGTGGCTGGCGACGACCTCGCCGACCTTGCCCGCGTTGCGCACGCCGGCCTCGACCGCGGCCTTCACCGCCGCCACGTCGCCGCGGACGACCGCGGTGACGTATCCGCCGCCGGTCTTCTCGTAGCTGACGAGCTCGACCTTCGCCGCCTTGACCATCGCATCGGCGGCCTCGACCACCGCGGCGAACCCGCGGGCCTCGATCATCCCGAGCGCTTCTGCCATCGATCCGTTCTCCTCTCGACCTGCTGACCTGTCTCGTGCGTGCCTGCCGTTCCTGCGGGCCCCGTGGGGCCCCTACGCCTTCGCCTCGCGGCCCTCGAGGCCCTCGATCGCCGCCAGCGCCGCGCGCCAGCCGACGTCGATGTCGCGCTCCTCGCCGCCGAGGTAGATCCGGCCCATCGAGCCGAACGACCGGACCTCGAGGATGTTGATGTGGGCGGCCTTCTCGGCCTCGTTGGCGGCCAGGGCCGCGTAGGCCGCCGGCTCGAGCTCGAGGACGTAGAGCGTCTGGCCCGGGATCAGCATCTGGCCGTGCCGGGTCCGGTTGATCAGCTGCGCCTGGTGATCGTCGATGCGGCGGATGATCTGGCTCGAGAGGACCCGCGGCTTGATCCGATCGGTCTCGGCGAGGCCGATGTCGCCCAGGATCGCGGCGCCGGCGGCGCGCACCTCCGCCTGCGACGGCGAGTGGATCTCGAGCATGCCGTAGTAGCGCTCGATGATCTGCATCCCGGGCTTGACGCTCGTCGACTTGAGGGCGATGTCGGTCAGCCGGTTGATCTCGATTCCGGGCGAGATCTCGATCGACAGCGAGGCGTCGCCGGCGAGGGGCAGGAAGCCCTGGGCGACCGTGCCCAGGAAGGCCGCGTACTGCGCCTGGAGGCTGTCCAGGAAGACGTAGGCCCGGAGGTCAATACTGCTCATGCGCGCCCTTCTCTCCCGTGACGATCCTGACGCCGGCCGAGGCCCCGATCCGGGTCGCGCCGGCGGCGATCATGTCCTGCACGTCCTCGGCGGTGCGGACACCGCCGGACGCCTTCACGCCCATCGTCGGGCCGACGACCTCGCGCATCAGGGCGACGTCGAAGACGGTCGCGCCACCCTTGGCGAACCCGGTCGAGGTCTTGACGAAGTCGGCCTTCGCCTGGCTCGCCAGGCGACAGGCGACGACCTTCTCCTCGTCGGTGAGGAGCCCGGTCTCGATGATGACCTTGCTCGCGGCGCCGGCCTCCCGGCAGGCGTCCGCCACCTGCGCGATGTCCTCCCGGACCGCGTCATGGAATCCGCTCTTGAGCGCGCCGATGTTGATGACCATGTCGATCTCGCTCGCCCCGTCGCGGATGGCCCGGCGCGTTTCCCAGGCCTTGACCTCGGGCGTGCTCGCCCCGAAGGGAAAGCCGACGACGGAGGCGACGGCGACGTTCGTCCCGCGCAGGTTGTCGGCGGCGCGGCGGACCCAGGTCGGGTTGATGCAGACCGCGGCGAAGTGGTACTCGGCGGCCTCCGCGCACAGGCGGTCGATCTCGGCGGCGGTCGCGTCGGGCCTGAGGAGCGTGTGGTCGATGTAGCGGGCGAGGTCGCCCGGGACGTCGTCGGCGCGGCCGTGGTACTCGACCCGCGACGCGCCGCCGGCGATGATGTCGCGGACCTTCGTCGAGCACTGGGCGGCGCAGCCGCGGACGCACGACGCGCACGGGTCGGTCGCGCCGCTCGTCGGACCGTCGGCCCCGCCGAGCGCCGCGAGCACCTCCCGGGTGATGGCCTCCACGAGGAGGTCGCGCTGGTCCATCGTCTCGGTCATCGTGGTCGACCCTCTGCGATCGGGTGCATGTAGCGACGCTCGACATCGGCGATCTTGTCGACCCGGGCCGCGTGGCGGCCGGGTCCCCAGTCGGTCCCCAGCCAGACCCGGACGATCTCGAGGGCCAGGCCCTCGCCGATGAAGCGGGCGCCGAGGGACAGGACGTTGGCGTGGTTGTGCTCGCGGCTGTTGCGGGCCGACGAGAGGTCGTGGCAGCTGGCGGCCCGGATGCCGGGGACCTTGTTGGCGACGATGCACGAGCCGATCCCGGCGCCGTCCACGACGATTCCCCAGCGGCAGGTGCCGTCGGCGACCAGGCGCGCGACGGCATGGGCGACGTCGGGGTAGTCGACCGACTCCGGTCCGTTCGTCCCGCAGTCGGTGATCGCGTAGCCGGCCTCGGTCAGTGCCCGGCCGATGGCGTCCTTGAGCTGCCAGCCGCCGTGATCGGCGCCGATCGCGACCGCGACCGGGCCGCCGGCGCCGGTCGTCACGGCCCCCGTCGGACCGGCCGTGGGCGGCGCGCTCGGGCCCGGGGCGCTCGACGCCGGGCCACCGGTGTCGAGCGTCGCGTCGACGATCCGCCGGACCAGGCCGCGGATCTCGTCGGCGGAGGGCGGCCGCGGGTCAGCCATGGTCGCGGGCCCAGGCGGCGGTCGCCTCGTCGGCCACGAGGTCGGTCACGATGCGGGCGCGGAGCGCGGCGAGCGCCACGGGGCCGCGCCCGGCGCCGGCGGCGAGCCCGACGACCAGCGGTTTCGCCCGCAGGTCCTCGAGCGGCAGCCCGACGGTCCGCGCATCGAGGGCGGGGGAGGCGATCCGGCCGTCGATGGTGAGGAACCGGCCGAGGACGTCGCCGACGGCGCCGGCGGCCTCGAGGGCCGTCAGCTCCGCGTCATCGAGATAGCCCGACGCGACGTGGACGCTGTCCGGACCGAGGACGCCCATCCCGAAGATCGCGGTCGGGGCCATCCGCGCTTCCGCGAGCGTCGCCCCGACCGAAGGATCGTCCTCGAGGGCCCGACGCAGCTCGGGCGTGCCGACGATCGCGGGTGCGGCCATCAGGCGGATGGCGGCCCCCGTCGTGGTCCCGAACCGCTCGACGACCTCCTGGGCGCGGGTCGGCCGGGCGGACCGCGAGATCGCCCCGTTGAGCTGCACGATCTCGGTCGCCGTCGTCCAGCCGATCCGGAGCTGCGCGGCGAGCTCCAGCATCGTGCGGCCCCAGGAGACGCCGATCGCGCCCTGCGGCCGGAGCGCGGCGAGGTGCTCGGCAGCCGCGGTCGCGACGCGCTCACGGGCCAGCAGCTCGTCGTCGCCGGTCGTGCCCGTTGCCGGAGCGTCCACGACGACCGCCCGCCGCAGCCCGAACCGCTCGACGAGCGCGTCCTCGAGCTCCACGAGGCGGGCGACGGGGTGGACGATCTCGATCCGCACCGCGTCCTCGCGGAGGGCCCGGTCAAGGAGCCGCCCGACCTTGAACCGGCTCACCCCGAGGCGCTTGCCGACCTCGTCCTGGGTCAGGTTCAGGCGGTAGTAGAGCTGCGCCGCCCGAAGCATCAGCCGGGTCTCGGCCGACCCCACCGCGGCCTCGGGCGTACCTGCCGGACCCGTCGCGATGCTCATGTGCGCAGTGACTCGCTCATATGTGAGGACCGTACGCCCGGCCGAGGCGTCTGTCAAGATGGATCGATGGTCATGTCAGCGCCGATCCCGATCCTCCGCGTGGCCGGGTCGCACCGCGACGTGGGTCGTCAGGTCGGGGCGGCCTCGGGCGAGGTCCTCCGGACAGCGGTCGCCTTCGACGACGCCCTGCCGCCCGGCCGGACCCGGGGCGATCAGCTCGCCCTGGCCGACCGCTACCGCGCCGCGACGCTCGCCGGCACGCCGTGGCTCGTGGACGAGATCGACGGAGCCGCCGAGGCGGCCGGCGTCGACCCGCTCGCCCTGTTCGCCGCGTCGATCGAGGAGATCTGGACGGTCCGGCCATCGCAGGCCTCCGCGCCGGTCGCCGGCGCCGGCCGCTGTACCGACCTCGTCGCCGGCCCGCCGGCGACCGCCGACGGCCGGACGTGGGTGGCGCACACGAACGATCTCTCGCCGGCGTCCGAGGGCGAGCTCGTCGCCATCGAGTGGCGGGTCCCCGGCGAGCCGGTCGTCTTCTCGATCGGGATCGGGCCGTGGATCAGCGTCGGCTGGAACGACGCGGGCCTCTCGCTGACCGGCAACGAGCTCTCGCCCAACGACGAACGGATCGGAGTCCCCCGCCTGCTGATGGTTCGCGAGCAGCTCACGGCGCGGACGATGGACGAGGCGGTCGCGATGGCGCTCCGACCCGACCGGGCCTCCTCCTACAACACCGTCTTCGCCCACCGCGACGGCGCGGTCGTCGACGTCGAGGGGTCGGCGACCGACCACGAGCTGGTCGGTCTCGATGCCGCCGGTCACCTCGCCCACGCGAACCACTACGCCTGTCCCTCGATGCGGCGGTACGAGGGCGACCCGGCCTACGCCGCGAAGTCGGCCGTCCGGCACGCCCGGGCGGCCGAGCTCCTCGCCGCCGCCCCGCCGGGCTCGATCACGCCCGAGACGCTCCGGGCGATGCTGTCCGACCACGCGACGACGCCGTCGATCTGCCGCCACGGCGGCGACGGCGAGGCCGGCAAGACCGTCTTCTGGTGCGTCGCCGACGTCACCGGCGGCGAGATCCTGTTCGGGCGCGGCAATCCCTGCGCGTCGGCCGAGCAGCGCTTCGCCTTCGCCGGCGGCTGACCCTCAGGTCGTCGCGGGCACGCCCGTGGTCGGCGGCGGCAGCCGTCGTGCGCCGGCCACGCGCCGGGCGAGGAAGTCGAGGATGAGGCCCGCCTGGCGGACGTCCTCATCGATGACCATCGACCCGTGGCCCGTCCCGTACAGGTAGAGCTCGTGGTCGGCGCCGCGCGCCCGGAGCCGGTCGACGTAGGTCCATGACCTTTACGCGAACGTCAATGTTCGCTATCATCGACGCGTGACCACCGGGCCCGCCGACACCCCCGCTCGCCTCCTCCGCATCCAGGAGGTGGCCGCGGAGGTCGGCCTGACGACCCGGGCGGTGCGCTACTACGAGGAGCTCGGGCTCCTCACCCCGGCCGCCCGGTCGGGCGGCGCCTACCGGCTCTACGACGCGTCGGACGTCGAGCGCCTCCGGTCGATCAAGGCGCTCCGCGACGACGCGGGGTTCTCGCTCGCCGAGGTCGCCCAGCTCCTCGAGGACGAGGCGGCGCGCCAGGCGGCACGCGACCGGTTCAGGGCCGCCGCCGATCCGGCCGAGCGTCGCGAGATCGTCGTCGAGACCCTGGTCCGGGTCGACCGGCAGATCGCGACCCTCCGGGCGAAGGCCGACCGGATCGAGGCGATGGTCGCGGACGCCGAGACCCGCCGGGACCACCTGCGGCGGCACCTCGCCGACATCGACGCCGGGCAGGGCGATCGCCACGAGCCGGCGGTCGAGGCGCCCGGGGCGACCCGGCCGTGACGATCGCCTCTCCGCTCCGGGCCGAGGGGCTGCGGGCGCTCCGCCATCGCAACTACCGGCTCTTCTATGCGGGCCAGGGGACCTCGCTCGTCGGGACCTGGATGCAGGCCGTCGCCCAGGCCTGGCTCGTCCTCGAGCTCACCGACGAGCCGCTCGCCCTCGGCCTCGTCGCCGCGGCGCAGTTCGTGCCGGTCCTCGTCCTCGGCCTGTTCGGCGGCATCGTCGCCGACTCGCTGCCGAAGCGGCGGACCCTCGTCGTCCTCCAGGCGGCGATGATGCTGCTGGCGGTGACGCTCTTCGCCCTGACCGCGACCGACGTCATCGAGGTCTGGATGATCCTCGTCCTCGCCTTCCTGCTCGGCACGCTCAACGCGTTCGAGATGCCCGTTCGCCAGGCGTTCGCGGTCGAGCTCGTCGGCCGGGCCGACATGCCGAGCGCGATCGGGCTGTCGGCGGCGATGTTCAACGCGAGCCGGATCGTCGGGCCGGCGATCGGCGGGCTCGTCATCGCGGCGGCCGGCGTCGAGACCGCCTTCCTCCTCAACGCCGTCAGCTTCGGGGCGGTGCTCGTCGCGTACGCGCTCATGCGGACGGCCGACCTCTATCCGATCGCCCGGCTCGAGCGGCCGGGATCCGCCCGCGACGTCGTCCGATCCCTGCGCGAGGGCCTCGGGTACGTCCGGCGGACGCCGGTCATCCTCCTGGGGGTCACCACGGTCGGCCTCGTCTCGATGCTGGCGATGAACTTCCAGGTGCTCGTGCCGCTCCTCGCCCGCGATGTCCTCGCCGTCGGCGCGGAGGGCTTCGGCTTCCTCATGGCGGCGAGCGGGGTCGGGTCGCTCATCGCCTCGGTCTGGCTCGCCTTCGGTCGTGGCATCCGCCCGTGGGTCATCGTCGGCGGCGCGATGCTCATCGGCGCGGCGGTGGCCGCGCTCGGGCTGACGACCTCGTACCCGATCGCCGCGGGCCTCCTGTTCCTCGCCGGGATGGGCGGCATCGCGATGGCGGTCGGCGCCAACATGACGAACCAGCTGACCGCCCCCGACGAGCTCCGTGGTCGGGTCATCGGCGTCCACACGACGATCTTCGTCGGGTCGAGCCCGATCGGCGGCCTCATCGCCGCGACGATCGCCTCGCTGGCCAGCGTCGAGGCGGCCTTCATCTTCGGCGGCATCCTCTCGCTCGTCGTCGGGCTCGTCGGCGCCGCCTGGCTCCGGCGCGCGCTGCGGGACGGCACGGTCGTCATCTCGCCCGCGTCTCGCGGCCGCGCCGCGGCTGCGCCGGGCTAGGGCGACTCGGGCCGCGTCCGGCCGACGCTCGGGGCCGTCCGCTGCGGTCCCGGCCGTGGGACCGGAACCGCCCGGCGGGTCGGGGCGTCAGCCGGCCATGGATCGTCGACGGCGCCGCGCCCCCGCCCGCTCCCTCGTCATCGCGCTCCCGCTGCTCCTCGCGGCGTGCGGCGTCGCCGGCGGTCCGACGATCACCCCGGGACCCTCGCCGTCGTCCGGTCCGCCGCTCACCGCCCCGGAGCTGCGGCTCCACCTGCTGGCCGAGCTCGGCCCGTTGTGGTACTGCGACCCCGATCTCTACCCGGTCGGCCGCGACGAGGCTGCCGCGGCGGCCGAGGCGCTGCCCGGCATACGGGCCGACGCCGAGACCTTCGCGGCCCTCGTCGACGCTCTCGACCTCGACCCGTCGGCCGACCTCGACGCCGACGAGCGACTGGCTGTCTACCGCGCCTGGAAGGAGCTCGCCGCGATCGAGCTGACCCCCATCGTCGGCGGGTTCACCTTCGACGAGCTGTTCGGCCCGTCCGAACCGACGGGCCAGGCCGGCGAGCGCATCGCCGGCACGATCGGCGCCGATGGGACCATCGAGATCGAGGCGCGCACGCCGGCCGGGCCGCCGAACTGCCCGATCTGCCTCGCCCGGGGAACCCCGATCCTCACGCCGGGCGGCCCCGTCGCGGTCGAGGACCTCGTGGTCGGCGACGTCGTCTGGACGCTCGAGGAGACCGGGCGGCTCGTCGGGGGCACCGTGCTCGTGGCGGCGTCGACGGCCGTGCCCCCGGGCCACCGGATCGTGCGGCTCACGCTCGACGACGGCCGATCGGTCACGGCGTCGCCCGGTCATCCGCTGGCCGACGGTCGCCCGATGGGCCGGATCCGGCCGGGGGATCGGGTGGACGGGGCGCGGGTCGTCGCAGCGGACCTCGTCGACTACGACGGCGGTCGGACGTTCGATCTCGTCGTGTCCGGGCCGACGGGTACCTATCTCGCCGGCGACGGGATCCCGCTCGCGAGCACGATCGACCGCCGAGCCCCCGCGGCGCGCGGCGACGGCCTCGATCAGACGAGCAATGACAGGACGAGGAGCCCCTGGGCGACGTGGTACGTCGCAAGGCTGGCGACCCGCCAGCCGGGCCGCGCTCCGGCCACCGGATCCGCGAACCGGCCCCAGGCGAGGATCGCGTCGGAGGCGACGAACGTCCACGCCCCGGCCAGGGCGAACGGGACCGTCGTCCCGGTCGCCAGCGTCGCCATGGCGAGGATGAGGACGAGGTAGGCGGCGACCGGGGGGCGCATCGCCGCGGGCGCGCCGCGCAGGATGGGGCGGCCGACGGCGATCGCGACGAGGCCGCCGGCGAGGGCCCCGCCGACGAGCGCGACCGGCTCGAGCGGCCGGAGCGAGAAGGCGGCCGCGTAGGCGACCTGCGCTGCCGCGAACGCGACGACCCCGCCGAGGAAGGGCCCGCCCGGCAGGAGGAGGACGTCGCCGATGAGCGACGCCCCGAGGGCGATGAGGACGAAGAGCCGGATCCGCTCGGACACGGCCGGCTCGAGGGCGAGCGTCGCGACGATGAGGGCGACCATGACGGCCGGCTTCGCGACGCGCTCGACGGCGAGTCGGCCGGTGGCGACCGCCCACCAGTCGGCGACGGCGAGCACGGTGGCGACGACGATCATCCCGGCGACGGACGGGGTCACCCGGCGATGATGCGCCACGGCGCCCGATGTCGTCGGGCCGCTCGGCCGTGGGTCCCGGATGCGGTCGCCGGGGCGCGATGCCGCGCCCCTAGACTGCGACGATGGAGCCGCTCGTCGTCGCGATGGTCCTCGTCGCGGCGGTCATGCACGTCGCCTGGAACGTCCTCCTCAAGACGGCCGGCGATCCGCTCCGGACCGCGGCGGTCGGGATCCTCGTGGCGACGGCCGTCGTCGTCCCGCTCGCGATCGTCGGCTGGTCGATCGCCGACCGACCGCCGATCCCGCCGGAGGTCCTCGTCGTCGCCGGCCTCTCCGGGCTCGTCGAGACGGTCTACTTCGTCCTGCTCTCCGGGGCGTATCGCCGGAGCGAGCTCTCGGTCGTCTACCCCGTCGCTCGCGGGACCGCGCCGCTCATCGCCGCCGCCGTGGGGGTCGTCATCCTCGGCGAGCGCCCGGGGCCGACGGCCATCGCCGGGGTCGCCGCGCTCCTCGCCGGGATCCTCCTCCTCCAGCGCCCGTGGCGGCTGCTCGGCAGCCGGGCGAGCGCCGCCGAGCGGGCGGCGGCCGGGTTCGCCTATGCCACCGGGGCCTGCATCGCCGGCTACACGGTCCTGGACCGGGTCGGCGTCGGGCTCGTCGAGCCGTGGCTGTACGCGGCGCTGATCTGGCCGGCGATGGCCGTCGGGCTGTGGGCCTGGATCGGCCTGGCCGGTCGGGGCGGGCGCCGCCACGTGGGCGCCGGGTGGTCGGCCGAAGAGGCCCCCGGTGAGCGCCCGGCGCCGGACGCCGATGGCGCGGTCGATCCGGGCACGGCGGCGGTCGGCGGCCTGCTCACCCTCGCCGCGTACGGACTCGTCCTCGTCGCGCTGTCGGTCGCCCCGGTGTCGGTCATCGCCCCGCTCCGCGAGTCGGCCGTCGTCCTCGCCGCCGGCTGGGGCGCCCTCCGACTCGGCGAGGCGACCGGGACGCCCGACGCGGTCCGACGCCTCGCTGCGGCCGGACTCGTCCTCGCCGGGATCGTCCTGCTCGTCGCCGGCTGACCCGGGGCGACCGGGTCGCACCCGGCGGGCCATGCCCCGGTCCACCGGACATGCCCGGCCGGCGTCAGCTCCCCCGGCCGGGCAGCCGCCGGGCGGCGCGGCGGCTGTTCACGAGCGCGACGCCGCCGAGGATGAGGGCCGTCCCGAGCAGGATCCGGGCGTCGATGGTCTCGCCGAGCACGAGGAACCCGAGGACGATGCCGACGAGCGGCAGCAGGTAGGCGACCGTGGAGGTCCGCGTCGGCCCCCACTCGCGCAGCAACCGGAAGTAGACGAGATAGGCGAGCGACGAGCCGACGACCCCGAGCCAGCCGAGCGCGAACAGCGCCTCGGGCGCCGGCTCGAGCGTCCACGGCCGATCGACGACGAGCGCCAGCGAGCCGATGATGCAGAAGGCGAGGAAGACCTGGAAGAAGGCCGGCACCATCGGCCGCAGGCCCCGGACCGACCGCCGGTTGTAGACGTTGCCGACCGCGTACGCGAGCGATGAGCCGAGCATCGCGATCTCGCCCCACGGCCCGTCGGTGGCGACATCGCCGCCGAGCCCCCGGCTGACGAGGACGACGACCCCGACGAAGCCGATCGCCAGCCCGGCCAGCCGCCCGAAGGTCACCGGCTCGTCGCTGAGCCAGGCCGCGGCGACGACGATCGTGAACAGCGGGACCGTCGCGTTGAGGATGACCGCGAGGACCGAGTCGATCGACTGCTCCGCGACGGTGATGAGGGTGAACGGGATGGCGATGTTGACGACGCTCATCACGACGAACTTGCCGTACATCGCCCGGTCGCGGGGGAGGGGCTCGCGGTAGGCCGCGAGGACGATCCCGAGGATGACCGCGCCGATGCCCAGGCGGGCCGCGATGAGGGTGAATGGCGGCACGGTCCCGACGGCGATCTTGATGAAGAGGTACGAGCTGCCCCAGAAGAAGGCGAGCGCGCCGAGAAGGACCCAGTCGACCGGCGCCGTCTCGCCGCGCTCGCGGGGGATGGGCGCCGGGGTCGGCAGCGGCTCGGTCACGGGGTGACAGTCTCGCACGGACGCGCCCGCCCGACGCGCCTACCATTCGAGGCCGTGCCCGCCCTCCGGATCGTCTTCCTCCTCATCGGCGCCGCCCTCGCCACGTTCTACCCGTTCCAGGCGGTCATCCTGGCCGACCGCGGCTTCGACCCGACGGCGATCGGGCTGGTGACGGCGGCTGCGTCGGTCGCGTTCACCGTCTCCGTGCCGGTCTGGGGCCACCTCGCCGACGTTCGACTGGGACGCACGGGCGCCCTCCGGATCGGCGCCTGGGCGTCGGGGCTCGCGCTCGTCGCGTTCGGGGCGCCGTGGCCGCTCGTCGTCCTGGCGTTCATGGTCCTCGCCTTCGCCGGGACCGAGTCGACGCTCGCGCCGCTCTCGGACGCCCTCGCCGTCAACGTCCTCCGCGACCCGGAGCGCCAGTACCCCTCGATCCGGCTCCTGACGAGCCTCTCGTTCGCGATCGTCGCCATCGCCTGCGGCTATCTCTTCGACCGGACCGGGTACTGGCCCGCCACCCTCCTGTACGCGGGCGTGGCCTTCGCCGTCGGCGCCGCCGCGAGCTTCGTCCCGGACCGGCCACGGGCCGACCTTGGCCGGCTCCGCGGGGGCCGAGGCGGCGATCCCGCGCACCGTGCCGGCCGGGGCGGATCGATGCGCGTCGCCTTCGCGGTCCAGCCGCGGCTGCCGTTCATCCTCGTGGCGATCCTGCTCGTCCACGTCGGCGTCATCGCCGGCTTCACCTTCCTCGGCCTCCGGATCATCGAGCTCGGCGGCAACCCGTCCGATGTCGCGCTGTCGGCGGGCCTGTCGGCGCTGGCAGAGATCCCGGGGATGATCCTGGCCGGCCGGCTCGTCGGGCGGCTCGGGTTGCGTGGCCTGTTCGCCGGTGGCGCCGTCGTCTACGCCGTCTGCATCGCCGCCTGGGTCGTGGTCGACTCGCCGCTCGCCATCGTCGGGACCCGGGTCGTCACGGGCTTCGCCTTCTCCGCCATCTGGATCGCCGCCGTGCTGACGATCCAGCGGCTCCTCCCGGATCGCCTCCAGGGCACCGGCCAGGGGCTCTACCAGACGACGGCGTTCGGGATCGCGGCCGTCGTGGCCAACCTCGCCGGCGGCGTCATCATCGCCGCCGCCGGCTCGACCGGCCCGTACTTCGCCATCGCCGCCGCCTTCACGGGATCCGCGGCCTTCGTCGGCTGGGCCGCCCTGCCGGGCCGCCGCGAGCCGCGTCCCGCCTGGCCCGGCGACGTGGTGGCGCCCGACCCGACGCCCCGGAACGTGACGACCCCCTGATCTCGGGGTCGATCAGGGGGTCGCCGAGGAGGAGGCGAGCGCGGGAGCGGCTGGGCGGTCAGCCCTTCGTGGACCCGAGGGTCAGGCCGCGGACGAACTGCTTCTGGAGCAGGATGAAGACGAGGATCGTCGGCATGGCGATGATCACCGAGCCCGCGGCGAGCAGGTTCTGGTCGGCGAAGAACTGGCCCTGGAGGTTGTTGAGGGCCGAGGTGATCGGGCGCTTGTCGCCGGTGACCATCAGGACGAGGGCCCAGAAGAAGTCGTTGTACATCCAGGTGAACTCGAGCGTCGCGAGGGCGGCCAGCGGCGGTCGGCAGAGCGGCAGGATCACCTGCCAGAAGGTCCGCAGGACCGACGCCCCGTCGACCAGGGCGGCCTCGGTCAGCTCCCTCGGCAGCGTCTTCATGTAGTTGCTGAGGACGAAGGTGCAGAAGCCGAGCTGGAAGGCGACGTGGATCATCACGATCCCGAAGTACGAGTCGTACCACAGGCCGCGGTCGTTGAGGAACCCCGGCAGCGGCAGGGCGAGGTACATCCGGAACAGCGGGGTGATGATGATCTGGGGCGCGAGCAGGTTGCCGGCCGTGAAGAGCATCAGCAGCGCCAGGTTGAACCGGAAGCTGAAGCGCGACACGGCGAAGGCGATCGCCGAGGCGAGCAGCAGGACGAGCACGATCGCCGGGATCACGATGATGAGCGTGTTGATGAAGTACTTCGGGATGTCGCCCTGGACCCAGGCGTTGGCATAGTTCTCGAGCGTCGGGTTCTGGATGATCGAGACGTAGCCGAGGTCGGCGGTCTCCTCGTACGAGCGGAACGAGGTGTAGATCGCCCAGATCAGCGGGAAGAGCCAGACCAGCGAGATCGTCAGCAGGAACGCGTGCAGGAGGTACCGCTGCCAGCTTCGCTTCGGCTTGTTGACCCGGCGCGCGGTCGGGGCGGCGGTCGTCGCGGCGGCCATCACGACCCTCCCGTGTCACGCATCGCGCGCTGCAGGTACAGGATGATCGGGCCGACCGACACGAGCAGCAGGATCACCGCGATCGCCGACCCGAACCCGATCCTGCTCGCCTCGCCGACGATGTTGTTGGTGATGAGGACCGACAGGAGCCCGAGGCCGTTGAGCCCGCGGTTGATGATGTAGACGATGTCGAAGGCCCGGAGGGCCTCGATGATCGTGACGACCAGGACGACGATGTTGATCGGCTGGAGGACCGGGAAGACGACCCGGAAGAACGTCTGGCGGGCGTTCGCGCCGTCGATCGCGGCCGCCTCGCGGAGCGTGTTGTCGACGCTCTTCAGACCGGCCAGGTAGAGGACCATGATGTAGCCGATGTGGCGCCAGCTCGCGGCGACCAGGACCGAGAAGATGTTGATGTCCCGGTTGCCGAGGAAGTCGATCTTGGGGTTCGCGCCGAGGAAGATCGCCAGGATGTTGTTGATGAAGCCCTCGTCGACCGAGTACATCAGCTCCCAGATGAAGCCGACGATCGCGAGCGACAGGACGACCGGCAGGTAGAGCGCGCTCTGGTAGAAGCGCGTCCCCCGGATCTCGCGGTCGAGGAGGACCGCCAGGAACATCCCGATCGGCGAGGCGATGAACAGGAACACGACGAGCCACAGGACGTTGTTGCCCAGGGCGGGCAGGAACGGCGGGTAGCTCGGCAGCTTCTGGTAGTTCTCGAGCCCGACGAACTCGATGTTCTCGAGCCCGCCGATGCCGTTCCAGCTCGTGAACGACAGGCCGATCGAGGCGATCGTCGGGACCCAGACGAGGAAGATGTGGACGACCGCCGGCACGCCGACGAGGAGCGCCAGGACGAGCTTGTCCGTCCGGGTCAGGAGCGAGAAGCGCCGCCGGCGGCGCTTGGCCGCCGGCGGCGCGGTGGTCGCGGTCATCGTCGCCCGGTCACGAGCCGTGGGCTACGACCGGTGCCCGACTAGAGCGAGTCCCAGAAGTCCTGGATCGTCTGGAGGAACGCGTCCAGGTCCTGCTCAGGATCGTTGAGGAAGTTCTGCAGGAAGCCCTGCATGCCGTTCGGGCCGGCGAAGTCCGGCCGGGTGTCGCGGTCGAGGAACTGGGCGATCTTGCCCGACGAGGCGATGATCGCAGCCGACATCTTCTGGAATTCGCTGTAGCCGCTCGTGTCGGCGTCGTTGCCGGCGGCGACGCTGTTCGGGCTCGCCTTGAGGAACTCGATCTGGGCCTCGCCGGTCGAGAGGTACTCCATGAACGCCTTGGCGCCGTCGAGGTTCTTCGGCGCCTTGCTGACCATGAAGCCGTCGATCGGGGCGTCGATGCCCATCTCGGCGTCGAACTCGGTGCCGAGGGTCGGGAAGGCGAAGAAGCTGAGGTCGGCGCGGTCGGCCTCGCTGGCCTGCTCGCCGGCGAAGGTGCCGAGGAAGTACATCCCCGCTTCCTTCGCGATCATCTTCTGGGCGGCCTCCTGCCAGGTCCGGCCGAGGGCCTCGGTGTCCTGGTACGGGATGAGCCCCTTCCAGACCTCGAAGACGGTCTTGACCTTCGCGTCGGTCCACTTCTCGGTGCCGGCCATCAGGCCGATGTGGAAGTCGTAGCCGTTCTGGCGCATGTTCAGGATGTCGAACGTGCCCATCGCCGGCCAGCCGTCCTTGTCCGCGAAGGAGATCGGGACGATGCCGTCGGCCTTCATCTTGTCGCCGAGCGCCTTGAGCTCGTCGAGCGTCTTGGGCTCGGTGTAGCCCTTCTCCTCCCAGAGCGACTTGCGGTAGATGACGACCCACGGGTAGTTGTAGAACGGGATGAAGTACTGCTTGCCGTCATCGCCGGTCGAGGCCGACTTGAAGGCATCCGAGTAGTTCCCGCCGACCTTCGCCCAGACGTCGCTGATGTCGGTCGCGAGGCCCTGCGAGGCGAAGAACCGCATCCGGTAGCCGGCGAACCAGGTGAACGTGTCGTCCGGGGTGCCCTGGAGGTAGTTGCTGATCTGGTCCTGGAACGTGCCGTGGTCGACGGTGTTGACCTTGACGGCGATGCCGGTCGCGGCCGTGAACGCGTCGACGACCGCCTGCATGGCGGCCTTCGGCACCTCGTCGGAGTAGTTCGAGCCGAAGGTCACCTCGCCGCCGACGGACGGCGCCGCGCTCGGCTCGGTGCTCGCCCCGGCGGACGGCTCGGGGGTCGACCCGGTCGAGCAGGCGGCCACGATCGCGGGGACCGACAGGAGGCTCGCGGCGCCGATGCCCTTGAGGACATCGCGGCGGTGGACCTTCCCGAGGAAGCCGGTCTCGTCCGTCTGCTCGGGCTGGGGCGCTTCGCGCATTGCCATGTGCTCCTCCTCTGGGTCGCTCGGCGCGCGGCCGCGGCTCGCATGGTCCGCCTGCGACCATCGCCCCGATTGTCGGCATGCCGGTGTCCGGATGTCAAGCCTGATTCGGCACTTTCGGCGTTCGGAGATGTTCGAACGTGTTGACTTGCGGCCGCGAGCGTGCCACGCTTTCGACGTGGCCCCGGCGATCCGCCCGGCAGGCGGATCGGGCCGGTCCGAGCGGCCGCCCATCCGCCGCGGGACCCGACGGGCCGGGATGGAGGCGAACGGTTGCTCAGTCGCCAGCGGCTCGCGTTCATCCTCGATCGCGTCCGGTCCGAGGGCGCCGTCCGCGTCGTCGATCTCGCCCGCGAGCTCGGCGTCTCGGACATGACCGTCCGGCGGGATCTCGAGCTCCTCCACCAGCGCGGCCTCGTCGAGAAGGTCCACGGCGGCGCGACCGCCCTCAGCGAGAGCGCGCTGTTCGAGCCCGGATTCGATGCCAAGTCGAGCGTCCAGCGGCGCGAGAAGGCGGCCATCGCCGACGCCGCGGCCGCGCTCGTCGCGCCCGGGATGGCGATCGCGGTGTCGGCCGGCACGACGACCCACGTCCTCGCCCGCTCGCTGGCCGAGGTCGACCGGCTGACGGTCATCACGAACTCGATCCGCGTCCTCGAGACGTTCGAGCGCTTCGGCGACGGCCGGCAGACCGTCGCCCTGACCGGTGGCTCGCGGACCCCGTCGGACGCGCTGGTCGGGCCGTTCGCCGTCTCGGCCCTCCGCTCGGTCCATGTCGACCTGACGTTCATGGGCGTCCACGGCATGACGACCGAGGCCGGCTTCACGACCCCGAACCTCGACGAATCCGAGGTCGACCGGGCCCTCGTCGATGCCGCCCGGCAGCTCGTCGTCGTCGCCGACCACACGAAGTGGGGCGTCATGGGCATCAGCTCGTTCGCCCGGCTCGACGAGGCCGACGTGCTGGTCACCGACGATCGGCTCGACGCCGACGCCCGGACCGCGCTCGAGGCGCGGGTCGGTCGGCTCGTCGTCGCCCGGACCAGGACCGGCCGGTCGACCCGGCGCGACCGCCTCGCGGTCGTCCGCGCCTCGTGACCCCGCCCGACGGGCCGCACCGCCGCCTCAACCCGCTCACCGGCGAGTGGATCCTCGTCTCGGCCGGCCGGACGAAGCGGCCCTGGCAGGGCCGGAAGGAGCCGGTGCCGGCGGAGGGTCGGCCGGCATACGACCCGAACTGCTACCTCTGCCCCGGCAACACCCGGGCGAACGGCGACGTGAACCCGGCGTATGCGCGGACCTTCGTCTTCACCAACGACTTCGCCGCGCTCCGACCGGAGACGCCGGCTGAGCGGGTCGAGGATGGCCTGCTCATCGCAGCCGGTGAGCGGGGGACCTGCCGCGTCGTCTGCTTCTCGCCGCGTCACGACCTGACCCTCGGCCAGATGCCGGCCGGGGCGGTCCGCGACGTCGTCGACCTCTGGGCGTCCGAGAGCGAGGCCCTCGGGGCCAGCTTCCCGTGGGTCCAGGTGTTCGAGAACCGGGGCGAGTCGATGGGCGCGAGCAATCCCCATCCGCACGGCCAGATCTGGGCTGCCGGCTCGCTGCCGCGCGAGGCCGTCCGCGAGATGGAGCACGTCGGCCGCCACCACGCGGCGACGGGCAGCCCGCTCCTGCTCGCCTACGCCGACCAGGAGTCCGGCGGGCCGCGGGTGGTCGAGGAGGGTCCCGACTGGCTCGTCGTCGTGCCGTTCTGGGCGGCCTGGCCATTCGAGACGCTGGTCCTGCCGAGACGACCGGCCCGCCGGCTCGCCGACCTCGACGACACGGCACGCGACGAGCTGGCCGCGACGCTCGGCCGCCTCCTTCGTCGCTACGACGGGCTGTTCGCCCGGCCGTTCCCGTACTCGATGGGCTGGCACCAGGCGCCGTTCGGCCCGCCCGCCGAGGGCTGGCAGCTCCACGCCCACTTCTACCCGCCGCTCCTCCACGCGAGCGTCCGCAAGTTCATGGTCGGCTACGAGTTGCTGTCCGAGGCCCAGCGCGACATCACCGCCGAGGACGCCGCCGCGCGCCTCCGCGAGGTCGAGCCCGATCCCGCCGTCCCGATCGCGACGCCGGCGACGACCGCCTCTTCCTGAGGCGGGCTGGCGTCGCCGGGCATCGGTCCCGCTCGGGCCAGTGCCGGCCGGCCCGCTACGATGGGTCCCGACCCGGACGGACGAGGAGGGTGCGATGCAGCTGTGGGGCGGCCGGTTCCGCGAGGCGAACGACCCGCGGGTCGCCGACTTCACCCGCTCGATCGAGGTCGACGCCGAGCTCGCCCTCGACGACATCGACGGCTCGATCGCCCACGTCCACGGGCTCGGCCGGGCCGGGTTGCTCGCGCCCGACGAGGTCGCCGGGCTGGTGGCGGGACTCGAGGCCCTCCGCGCCGAGGTCGAGGCGGGCACCCTGGTCTGGGACCCGGCGCTCGAGGACGTCCACCTCAACCTCGAGGCGGCGCTGGCCGACCGGATCGGCCCGCTCGCCGGGCGCCTGCACACCGGCCGGTCGCGCAACGACCAGGTCGCGACGGATCTGCGGCTCTGGTCGCGCCGGGCCTGCGACCGGCTGGACGCCGCGCTCCTCGACCTCGAGCGGGCCCTCGTCGGGCTCGCCGAGCGGGACGGCGAGGCCGTCCTCCCGGGGGCGACGCACATCCAGCCGGCCCAGCCGGTCCTCTTCGCCCATCACCTGCTCGCCTACGTCGAGATGCTCGAGCGGGACCGCGACCGGGTCGCCGACGCCCGCCGCCGGCTGGACGTCTCGCCGCTCGGGTCCGGGGCGCTCGCCGGGGCCGGCTACCGACTCGACCGTGAGGCGACCGCCGCCGAGCTCGGCTTCGCCGGCGTCACCGCGAACTCGCTCGACGCGGTCGCCGACCGCGACTTCGTCGTCGAGCTGCTCGCCGCCGCCGCGCTCGGGATGGTCCACCTGTCGCGCCTCGCCGAGGAGCTGACCTGGTGGTCGAACCCGCGCTTCGGCTTCGTCCGGGTCGCCGATGCGTACTCGACCGGCAGCTCGATGCTGCCGAACAAGCGGAACCCCGACCCCGCGGAGCTCGTGCGCGGCCGGGCGGCCCGGGTCGTCGGCGACCTCGCCGGGATGCTCGGCGTCCTCAAGGGACTGCCGCTCGCCTACCAGCGCGACCTGCAGGAGGACAAGGCGCCGCTGTTCGGGGCGCTCGGCACGTGGGCGGCCTCGCTCGGCGTCCTGGCCGGGCTCGTCGGGACACTGACGGTCGACCGGTCGGCGATGCGGGCGGCGGCGACCGAGGGGTTCACGACCGCGACCGCCGTCGCCGACGCGCTCGTCCGGCGAGGCGTGCCGTTCCGGGCGGCGCACCACGTCGTCGGGTCGCTCGTCGCCGCGATCGAGGCGGCGGGCGTCGGGCTCGACGCGGCCCCCGACGCTGCGATCGTCGCCGCGCTCGCGGCGAGCGACGACGCCACCGCGGCCGCGCTCGCCGGCGACCCGGGGATCGGCGACGCGCTCCGGGACGCCGCGGGTCTCGATGCGGCGCTCGCCGCCTGCGACGTCGTCGGCGGGACCGCCCCGACCCGGGTCGCGGCAGCCCTCGCCGCGGCTCGCGCCCGCCTCGACGCTTCCGACGCCGGCTGACGAGCCGGCCGCTGCCGGACCGACCCGCGCACCCGACCGCTCCGCGGCCGCCCGCGCCGCGTACGATGCCGACGACGTCCCTGTACCGGAGGCGTTCGCCGTGGCGCTCTCGCTCGACTCCATCCGCCATGCCCCCAAGGCGCTGCTTCACGACCACCTCGACGGCGGCCTCCGCCCGGCGACGGTCGTCGACCTCGCCCGCGAGACCGGCTACGACGGCCTGCCGACCCACGACGTCGGCGAGCTCGCCTCCTGGTTCACCCGCGGCGCCGATCGCAAGAGCCTCGAGCTCTACCTCGAGACGTTCGCCCACACCGTCGGGGTCATGCAGACGCCCGAGGCGCTCGCCCGGGTCGCGGCCGAGTGCGCCGAGGATCTCGCGGCCGACGGGATCGTCTACGCCGAGGTGCGGTTCGCGCCCGAGCTCCACGTCGAGCGCGGGCTGACGCTCGACGCGGTCGTCGAGGCGGTCCAGGCCGGCTTCCGCGAAGGGGAGCGCCGGGCGGCTGCGGCCGGCCGGCCGATCGTCGTGCGGACGCTCATCACCGCGATGCGCCAGCTCGCCCGGAGCAGGGAGATCGCCGAGCTCGCCGTCCGCTGGCGGGACGAGGGCGTGGTCGGCTTCGACATCGCGGGCCCCGAGGCGGGCTACCGGCCGACCCGCCATCTCGACGCGTTCGACATCGTCCGCCACGAGAACTTCCACATCACGATCCACGCCGGCGAGAGCTTCGGGCCGCCATCGATCTGGGAGGCGCTCCAGTTCTGCGGTGCCGAGCGTCTCGGCCATGGCGTCCGGATCGTCGACGATATCGAGGTCCTCGCGGACGGCACGATCGCCCTCGGCCGGCTGGCGACCTTCGTCCGCGACCGGCGGGTCCCCCTCGAGATGTGCCCGACCTCCAACGTCCACACCGGGGCGGCCAGCTCGATCGAGGCCCACCCGTTCGACCTGCTCCGCCGGCTCCGTTTCCGGGTCACGGTCAACACCGACAACCGGCTGATGAGCGACGTCAGCCTGTCGAGCGAGTTCGCCGCCCTCGACGCCGCGTTCGACCTGGGCCTCGGCGAGATCGAGTGGCTGACGATCAACGCCCTCAAGAGCGCCTTCGCCCCGTTCGACGAGCGTCTCCGCCTCATCAACGAGGTCGTCAAGCCCGGCTACGCGCACCTGCGCGCCGAGGCGGTCCGGGTCGTCGGGTCCGCCGCGGTCTGAGCCGGGCGGCCGGCCGCGGGCCCCGCCGGCTCAGGCAGGGGGCGGAGCGTCGGCGGCCGGCAGCGCGACGACGAAGCGCGACCCGCCGTAGCCGTTCTCCTCGATCCAGACCCGGCCGCCCATCGCGTCCATCAGCCGGCGGGCGGCGAACAGCCCGATCCCCGAGCCACGGCCACCCGAGCCGCGTCCCTCCGGCCCGCGTCCCGACGCCCTGACGAACGGCTCGAAGACCGCCTCCCACTCCTCGCGCGGGACGCCCGGCCCGTCGTCGGTGACGTAGACGCGGATCTCGCCGCCCGTCGGCCAGGCGCCGATGCTGATCCCGGTCTCGACAGGCGCGTACTTCGTCTCGTTCTCGAGGAGGTGCTCGACGACCTGCCGGAAGCGGGCCTCGTCGCCGAGCCCCGCGAGCGACGCGTCGGGCGGCGTCCAGCGCAGGAGGTACGGCCGGAGCAGGACGGCGAGCGTGTCGACCGTCGACGCGACCGCCGCTCCGACGTCGAACGGCCGGCGGGCGAGCCCGGTCAGCCCCTCGCCGCGGACCGAGGCGAGGATCGAGTCGACGAGCCGGTCGAGCCGGGTCACCTGCTCGATCGCCCGCTCCCGCCAGTCGCCGACGACGACGGCGTCCGGTGGGCTCGCCGCGCGGCTCCCGGCACCCCCGGCGGTCCACCCGGCCTCGGCGGTGGCCGCGTCGGCGAGCAGGTCGACATAGACCCGGACGACCGACAGCGGCGTCCGGAGCTCGTGGGTGACGACGGCGAGGAGCTCGGCCCTGGCCGCGTCGAGCGCAGTGAGCGAGGCGAGACGGGCCTCGACCTCGGCCTGGAGGCGGCCCTTCTCGACGATCCCGGCCAGGATCGCCGCGATCGTCCGGAGGAGCTCGACCTCGGCCGGCTCGAACGGCCGCGCCTCGGTGACCTGGACGTTGAGGACGCCGACGACCCGCTCATGCCAGACGAGCGGCACGGAGAGCATCGCGTGGAGGCCCGCGAGATCGAGGCCGCGGACCCAGGAGAAGCGCGGGTCGACGGTCACGTCGGTCGAGGCGACCGGCCGGCGCTCGGCGGCGGCGAGACCGGTGATCCCCTGGCCGACGGCGAGGCTGACCCGGCCGACCTGGCTCCGGTCGAGCCCGTTCGTCGCCGTCAGCGTGAGCCGGCCGCCGGCCGCGTCCATCAGGTAGAACGAGCAGACGTCGACGCCCATGACCTCGGTCGTCCGATCGACGATCGTCCGCATCAGCTCGTCCCAGTCGCGGGCGAGCGTCGCCAGGCGAGCGAACTCCGAAACGACGGTCAGGTCGCGGTCCATGGTCGGACGATGGTAGCCGGGCCCGACGCTCGCCCGGGCCGGCGGCGAGCAGACCCGCCGGGCCTCAGTCCGCGATGACGCCCTCGCCGCCGGCGACCGACACCGGCAGCCGCTCGAGCAGCGGATCGGTCCAGGCCCACGCCGCACCGTGGTGCCGGCCGACCGCCCCATGGCGGGCCGCCTCGACGCGGAGCGGCAGGCCGAAGATCTCGATGAACCCGACCGCGCTCGCGTGGTCGAAGGCGTCGCCCTCGTCGTACGTTGCGAGATCCTTGTCGTAGAGCGAGAGCGGCGAGCGTCGCCCGGTCACGACCGCCGAGCCGTGGTCGAGCCGGACCCGGACCTCGCCCGACACGACCCGCTGCGACGAGACGACGTAGCCGCGCAGGTCGCGATGGAGGGCGCTGAACCACAGCCCGTCGTAGGTCAGGCGAGCCAGCTCGTCCGCAACGAGCCGGTCGAAGCGGAGGGTGTCCTTGCTCAGCGTCAGCCCCTCGAGCGCCCGGTGGGCGGCGTGCAGGGTCGCCGCCGCGGGGGCCTCGTAGATCTCGCGGCTCTTGATCCCGACGAGGCGATCCTCGACGTGGTCGATCCGGCCGACGCCGTGCGCGCCACCGAGGGCGTTGAGGCGGTCGACGAGCGCGACGGGGTCGAGCCGCTCGCCGTCGAGCGCGACCGGGACCCCGCCCTCGAAGGCGACGACGATGTCGACCGGATCCGGCGCGTCGCCGGGGGCGACGGTCCAGGCGAACGCGTCGGCCGGCGGTGCGGCCCAGGGGTCCTCGAGGATCCCGGTCTCGCACGAGCGACCCCAGAGGTTGACGTCGATCGAGTACGGCGAGGCCTTGGTGATCGGGATCTCGATGCCGCGCGCCGCGGCGTAGTCGATCGACTGGTCGCGAGTGAGGCCCATCCCGACCCGCATCGGGGCGACGACCGCCAGCCCCGGATCGAGGGCGTGGACGGCGACGTCGAAGCGGACCTGGTCGTTGCCCTTGCCGGTGCAGCCGTGGGCGACGGCGTCGGCGCCCTCGCGCTGGGCGACCTCGACGAGGAGCTGGGCGATGAGCGGCCGGGCCAGCGCGGTGGCGAGCGGGTAGACGCCCTGGTAGAGCGTGCCGCCCTGGAGGCTCGGCCAGACGAAGTCCGTGACGAACCGCTCGCGGGCGTCGACGACGTACGCTCGCGAGGCGCCGGCCGACATGGCCCGGCGCTCGACGCCTTCGCGGATCGAGCCGCCCCCGACGTCGACGGTGAGGGTGACGACCTCGGCGCCGTGCTGCTCGCGCAGCCAGGCGACGGCGACGGACGTGTCGAGCCCGCCCGAGTACGCGAGGACGACCTTCTTCATGGCCCGGGTGCCTCCGTGGTGCGGGCGCCCGCGATGGCGGCCGCCGGGGATCGAAGCGCCTCGACCCGCTCGAGCCAGCGCTCGAGCGCCGGCTCGTCGGCGAAGAGGACGAGGAGCGTGTTGTCGCCGGCGACCGTGCCGACCTGCTCGGCGAGCGACGATTCGTCGATCGCCTGGGCGACGACGCTCGCCGTCCCGGGCGTGCCGACGAGGACGAGGATGAGCCCGCTCCGGGCGACGCCGACCGGGACGTCGGCCAGGATCCGCCGGAGCCGGTCGTCGCCGGTCGCGCCGGCCGCGCGACCGGCGCTCGGGGCGAGGTCCTCGGGCGCGACGTAGACGTGGCCGTCGCTCCGGCTCACCTTGGCCAGCCCGAGCTCGGCGACGTCACGCGAGACGGTCGCCTGGGTGGCCCGGAAGCCACGCTCGGCGAGCGCGGCGACGAGCTCGGCCTGGCTCCCGATCGGTCTCCGCGCGATGAGCTCGCGGATGGCCCGTTGCCGGGCGAGGCGCTCGGCGGCCGTCATGCGGGCCTGCCCGCGACACCCGTCGCCGGATCGCCGCCGACCCGGATCCGCGTCCCGAACCCGGGATCGTCGAGTGCCCGGGCGAGCGCATCCGGCGCGCCGCCGTCGGCGATGACGGCCTCGCTCCGCTCCCAGGCGAGCGCCGACAGCGCGGCGCGGACCTTGGGGACCATGCCGCCGGCGATCGTCCCGTCGGCGATCCCCGCCTCGACCTCGGCGGCCGTGAGCGTGTCGAGCCGGGCGCCGCTCGCGTCGTGGACGCCGTCGACGTCGGTCAGCAGGATGAGCTGGCGCGCCCCGAGCCCGGCCGCGAGCCCGGCCGCCGCGTCGTCGGCGTTGACGTTGCAGACGATCCCGTGCTCGTCGCGGGCGAGCGGCGCGACGACCGGCACCTGGCCGGCGACGAGGAGGCCGTCGATCAGGTCGCGTCGGAGCCCCGTGACATGGGCGACGAGCCCCATGCCCGCGACCCGCTCGGCGATGAAGAGCCCGCCATCGACGCCCGACAGGCCGACGGCGTCCGCACCGAGGTCGCGCAGCGCCGCGACGAGCTCACTGTTGACGACGCCGCGCAGGACCGCGGCCGCGACCTCGATCGCCCGGCCGTCGGTGACCCGGAGCCCGTCCTCGAAGCGGGTCTCGACGCCGAGACGCTCGAGCCACTCGGTCATCCGCTTCCCGCCGCCGTGGACGACGACGATGGGGCGCCGCCGGGCGACCGCGGCGACCTCGGCGAGGACCTGCTGCTGCTCGGCGAGGGTGGTCCCACCGAGCTTGACGACGACGATCCCGCTCACGGCCGAGCCCGGCCTGTCGCGGTAGAAGCGGTCATCGGCGCGGCCCTCAGGGCGCCAGCGGGAGCTGCTCCAGGCCGGTCGGCTCGGGCAGCCCCATGACGACGTTGAAGGCCTGGATCGCCTGGCCGGCGGCGCCCTTGACGAGGTTGTCCTCGACGCCGATGGCGAGCAGCCGCCCGGTCCGCTCGTCGGCCCGGATGAAGACCCGGACCTGGTTGCTGCCGAGCGTCTGCTTCGTCGCCGGCGCCTCGGCGACGACGTCGACGAACGGCTCGCCGGCGTAGGCGGTCGCATACAGGTCGTCGAGCTCGGCCTGGCTGACCTGACGGGTCGGGCGGACGTGGCAGGCGGCCAGGATGCCGCGGGTCATCGGCACGAGATGCGGCAGGAAGTCGACGCCGCGGACCCCGGCCGGCACCGGCTGACCCGCCGGAGCCGCCAGCCGGGCGAGCTCCTGCTCGATCTCGGCGACGTGGCGGTGGCCGCCGACCCCGTAGGCCCGGACGCTCTCGTTCACCTCGCCGTAGTGGAGCTCGGGCCGTGGCTCGCGGCCGGCTCCCGACACACCGCTCTTGGCGTCGACGACGAGGTCGCCGATGAGCCCGGCCCGCGCGAGTGGGGCGAGCGCGATGAGCGTCGCCGTCGGGTAGCAGCCCGGCGACCCGACGATCGCCGGCCGGCCATCGGCGAGCGCGCCGCCGAGGGCGGCCAGCTCGGCGCGGTGGAGCTCGGGCAGACCGTAGACGGCCCCGGCGAGGAGGTCGGGCCGCGGGTGATCGATGGCGTACCAGCGCCGGTAGTCGGCCGGGTCGCGGAGGCGGAAGTCCGGTCCCAGGTCGACGATGCCGACGCCGCGATCGACGAGGTCGCCGGCCGCCGCCGCCGCGGCACCGTGCGGGAGGGCGAAGAAGACGACCCGCGCCTCGGCGGGGACCTCGGCCGCGACGATCAGCCCGGTCGACGCGAGATGGGCGTGGGTCCGCTCGATCGGCTCGTCGTCGCGGCCCCGGGCGACGAGGCCGACGATGCGGACGCCCGGGTGGCGGGCGAGGAGCCGGATGAGCTCGGCTCCGACGTACCCGGTCGCCCCGACGATCGCGACCGGGACCGGGTCCTGCCGGCGATCCGCCTCGATCCCCTCGCTCGACGACCGGCCCGCGCTCACGGGCGCACTCGGCCCCTCGCGGGGGGCCGCCGGGCGTTGGCTGCGAGGACGAGGTGGACCGCCGTCACGACCGCATGACTATACACCGAACATGGATAGTCATGCAATCCCGGCGGGCGCGACCTCCTCGGGATCGTCGATGTCGGGCGCCGGGCCGTCCGGGTGGGCCAGGAACTGCTCCCGGTAGAGGCGGGCGTAGAGCCCGTCGAGCGCCAGCAGCTCGGCGTGGGTCCCGCGCTCGACGATCCGGCCGCGGGCGTAGACGAGGATCCGGTCGGCTCGCAGGATCGTCGACAGCCGGTGGGCGATCGCGATCGTCGTCCGACCCTCCATCACCCGCTCGAGGGCGGCCTGGATCAGCCGCTCCGACACCGTGTCGAGGGCCGAGGTCGCCTCGTCGAGGATGAGGATCCGGGGGTCCTTGAGGAGGACCCGGGCGATCGCGATCCGTTGCTTCTCGCCGCCCGAGAGCTTGTAGCCGCGCTCGCCGACGACCGTGTCGTAGCCGGCCGGCAGCTCGAGGATCCGCTCGTGGATCGCCGCCGCGGTCGTGGCGACCTCGAGCTCGGCCTCCGTCGCCTCGGGTCGGGCGTAGCGGAGGTTGTCCCGGATCGAGGCGTGGAAGAGGTACGTCTCCTGGGTGACGAAGCCGATCGTCCGGCCGAGGCTGGCGAGGGTCAGGGTCCGGACGTCGCGTCCGTCGATCTCGACCGCGCCGCTGTCGACGTCGTAGAGCCTCGGGATGAGGTAGGTCGTCGTCGTCTTGCCGGAGCCCGACGGCCCGACGAGCGCGACGAGCTCGCCCGGCTCGGCCTCGAAGTCGACCTCCTCGAGGGCGAACCCGCGGGCGACCCGCTCGGGGGCCAGCAGCCCCCGCGCTTCCCCGTCCGGCGCGTCGCCGTCGGCGCCGACCCCGTCCTCGGCGGCGGCCGCGGGCGCTGCCTCGTCGTCGCCCCAGGTCGCCTCCTCGAGCCGGCCGGCCGTCGACCCGTCGCCGGCCTCGGCGACCTCGGCGATGTCCTCGGTCGCGGGGTGCTCGTGGCCGGTCCGCGCGAACGAGAGGGCCCGGCTCGAGGGGACCGGCCCGGCCGGGTAGGCGAACGAGACCCGGCGGAGCCGGACCCGGCCCGCGACCGGCCCGGCGTCGAGGTCGACCGCGTCGGGCGCGTCGACGATCTCGGGGTCCATGTCGAGGTACTCGAAGATCCGGTCGAAGAGCGCGAGCGCGCCCTGGATCTCGACCTGGACGTTGAGGAGCTGGCCGAGTGGGAAGAAGAGCCGGCTCTGGAGCGTCGTGAAGGCGACGATGTCGCCGATCGTCGGGGCGGTCGGGTCGCCCTGGATCGTCAGCCAGCCGGCCAGCCAGTAGACGAACGCCGGGGTGATGCTGAAGATCGTCCCGATGATCATGAAGAACCAGCGGCCCACCATCGCCTGGCGGACCTGGAGCGCGGCGAGGTCGCGGTTGAGCGCCCGGAACCGGGCCGAGGCGGCCGCCTGCTGGCCGAACGTCTTGGTCAGGAGCATCCCCGACACCGACAGCGTCTCCTCGGTGGCCGCCGTCAGCTCGGCGAGCGACCTCTGGGTCTCGCCGCTGACCTCGCGCCGGACCTTGCCGACGCGGTAGGTGAGGTACAGGAAGAATGGCGTCAGGCCGAGCGACAGGAGCGTCAGCCGCCAGTCGATCAGGAACATCGCGATCGCGGTGCTGATGCTGACGGCGAGGTTGCTCGTGATCGACGCCGCGGTGTCGGTGACCACCGCCTGGACCCCGCCGACGTCGTTGGCCAGCCGGCTCTGGATCTCGCCCGTCCGCGTCTCGCTGAAGAACCGGAGCGGCATCCGCTGGAGGTGCGCATACAGGGCGTTCCGGAGGTCCTGCATGACGTTCTGGCCGACGATGTTCGAGAGGTACGTCTGGCCGACCCCGATGAACCCGCTGACGATCGGGATGACGATCATCAGGGCGACGTATAACGACAGCAGGGCGAGGTCCTGGGCCGGGATCGCGACGTCGATGAGGAGCTTGAGCAGGAGCGGGTTGATCAGCCCGAGCAGGCTCGTCGCCGTGATGGCGATGACGACGATCGCCACCTGGGCCCGGTACGGCCGGAAGAACGCGACGATCCGCCGGGTGGTCGCCTTGCGACGCTCGGGCGGCATCGGCGGGACGTCCCCCGGCGGCCCGTCGAACGGACCCCTGCCGCGGCCACGCGGCCCGAAGCCCACCCTCAGCCGCCCCGGTCCGCCGCGGCCGACCCGACCGGCCCGCCAGGCGCCGCCGACCCGACCGGCGCCGCCGCGACCGCGACGATCGTCGACCGCCGCGACGGCCGCCCGGCGGCGAGCGCGTCGCCGAGCCGCCCGAGCGCCCGGGTCCACCCGCGCCGGCCCCACGCGGTCGCGAGGTGGTCGACCGTCCGGATGGTGACGTCGACGTAGCCCGCATCGGCCATCGCCGCCGAGATCGCCGCCGGCGTGTTGCAGGCGCCGATGAGCGGGTGGGCGTCGGCGGCCGTCGCCTTGACGAGCGGCTGGAGCCGGTCGCGGAGCGGGCCGGGCAGGGCGAGGTAGGCGGCGACGAACGGGTGTCGCCGGTTGACCGTCGTGACGACGAGCCGGCCGCCCGGCCGCAGCCAGCCGCGAAGATTGACGAAGGCCCGCGCCGGATCGGCGAAGTGCTCGACGGTGAAGCTCGAGAGGATGACGTCGAACGACGCCGGCGCGAAGCCACCCGGACCGCCGCACAGGTCGACGACCGCGAACTCGTCGAGGTGCGGCAGCGACCCCGGGGCCGGGGCGTGGATGTCCGCGCCGACGAATCGCGCGATCCGCGGCCGGTACGGCTTGAGGGCCGAGACGCGGCCACAGCCGGCGTCGAGCACGGCGACCGGCTCGCCGCGCGCCTCGGCGGCCGCGAACGCGTCGTCGAGGGCGGCCCGGACGAGCGACGCGGTCGTCGCCCTCGCGTCGCCCCTCGCCGTGGCGCCCGGCGCGGCGCTCACCAGGCCGTCGTCGTCGCCGCCTCGGCGATCCCCTCGGCCTCCAGCCAGCGTTCGGCGTCGATCGCGGCCTTGCAGCCGTCGCCGGCCGCGGTGACCGCCTGGCGATAGCGGTGGTCGTGGACGTCGCCGGCGACGAAGACGCCCTCGATCCCCGACCGGGTCTCGTCGCGGACGACGAGGTAGCCCTTCTCGTCGACCTCGAGCCAGTCCCGGAAGGCCTCCGTGTTCGGCTTGTGGCCGATGGCGATGAAGAGCCCGTCGACCGCGAGCTCGCTGGTCGCGCCGCTCGCCGTGTCGCGCAGCCGGAGCGCCCTGACGTGGTCCTCGCCGAGCACCTCTTCGACGGTCGTGCTCAGGTGGACGGCGATCTTGGGGTGCTCGAAGGCGCGCGCCTGCATGATCTTGCTGCCGCGGAGCTGGTCGCGGCGATGGAGCAGGTGCACCTTCGTCGCGAACTTCGTCAGGAAGGTCGCCTCCTCGAGCGCGCTGTCGCCGCCGCCGACGACGGCGACCTCCTTGTCGCGGAAGAAGAACCCGTCACACGTCGCGCAGGCCGACACGCCGCGTCCGCGGAGCCGCTCCTCCGACTCGAGCCCGAGCCACATCGCCGACGCGCCGGTCGCCACGATGACGGCCTGGGCCCGGTACTCGGCGCCGCGCGCCCACAACCGGAACGGCCGCTCCGAGAGGTCGACCCGGTCGACGTCGACGTCGAGGAGGCGGGCTCCGAACCGCTCGGCCTGGACGCGCATGGCGGCCATCAGGTCGGGCCCCTGGATCCCCTCGGGGAATCCGGGATAGTTCTCGACGTCGCTCGTGATCGTCAGCTGGCCGCCCGGCGTCGTCCCCGCCAGGACGAGCGGCTCGAGGTTCGCCCGAGCCGCGTAGATCGCGGCGGTCAGGCCGGCCGGCCCGGATCCGACGATGACGACGTTCCAGAGCCGTCCGGCCTCGTCGCCGGCGGCGACCGTCGGGCCGCCCGTCGCCGGGGCCGGTACGCCGTCGAACGAGATCGCCGGCGCCGCGAACGGCACCGCGGCAGCGGTGTCACCTCCGAAGTCGATCGAGAGGCCGCCGAAGGGCGACCCGCCCCCGGTGCCCGGGTCCTGGTCCGTCATCTCATCACCGTCATCGCGCCGCGCCGGCCGTGGGCGGTCGCTGCCCATCGTAGCGGCACGTATACTCCCCGGGAGTATAGCACCCGGGTCTCGGGCCGGCCGGCGGCCGGGCGGCCCGGCTACAGCCCCCGGACCTGCGGGATGACCGATCGCCCGAGCAGCTCGAGCTGGGCCGGGTCGTCGACGCCGGGGAGGCCGAGGATCGCGTGCTGCGCGCCCGCGTCGGCGAGCTCGCCGAGCCGCTCGACGAGCTTCGCCGGTGGCTCGCCGCGCCCGCCGGCGGCCGCGAGCGTCGTCGACTGGAGGGTCGTCCGCTCGATCGCGTCGTAGGGCCGGCCGACCGCGGCGCAGTGCTCGCGAAGGATCGCGTACTTGCGGGCGACGACCTCGGGCGTGCCGAAGACGTTCGCGGCGTCGGCGTAGCGGGCGACGAGCCGGAGGGTCCGGCGCTCGCCGCCACCACCGACCATGATCGGGACCCGCGGCCGCGAGAGCGACTGGGGCACGTTGAGGAGCCGCTCGGCGCGGACGTGCCGGCCGGCATGCGGTCCCTCGGTCCCGCGCTCACCGGACCACATGGCGTGGGCGATCTCGAGGGTCTCCTCGAGCAGCTCGAAGCGCTCGCCGAGCGGCGGGAACGGGAAGCCGAGCGCGCGCGATTCCTCCTCGTTCCAGGCCGCCCCGAGCCCGAGCCAGGCCCGCCCGCCCGAGAGGACGTCGAGCGTCGTCGCGGCCTTGACCCAGAGCGCCGGCTGGCGGTAGTGGATCCCACCGACGAGCAGGCCGAGCCGGGCTCGCCGGGTATGCGCGGCGAGGAACCCGAGCGCCGTCCAGCCCTCGAGCATCGGCTCGTCGACCCGGCCGATGCTCCGGATCTGGAAGAAGTGATCCATCAGCCAGATCGAGTCGACGCCGACCGCGTCCGCGTCCGCCGCGACGCGGGCGAGGGTCGGGCCGATGGCGGCGGGCCCGCCGGGCCAGGTGAAGGAGCTGATCTGCAGGCCGATCCGCACGTCGGAGAGGGTAGCCCCTCAGCGGAAGAGGTCGTACGCCGGATCCATCAGCTGCTCGGCGATCGAGCCCTCGCCGAGCGGCGGCTCGGCACCGCGGACGACCGCCGCCGGGCGGCGGGCGACCTTGCCGAGGGCGAGCTCGGCGGCCGACGCGATCTCGTCGGCGACGGCCCGGATCGTGACCCGCATCGGGCGGCCGTCGGCATCGGGCCGGCCCCGCAGATCCTCGAGCGGGCGGAGGCCGCTCACCCCGATCGCGACGTCGACGATCCCCCAGCGCCACGGCCGGCCGAACGAATCGGACACGACGACCGGGACGTCGACGCCGGTCCGGGCCCGGATGGCCGCCCGGATCCCGGCCGCCGAGGCATCGGGATCGCGGGGCAGGAGGGTCACCACCGAGCCGCTGCCCGGCCCGACGTTGCTCGCGTCGACGCCGCCGTTGGCGCAGATGAAGCCGTGGGCGGTCTCGACGATGCAGACCCCGTTCGCCATCCGGACGACCCGGCGGGCTTCGCGGAGGACGACCTCGAGCTGCCGCGGGTCGCGGTCCCACCGCTCGGCGAAGGCGACGGCCTCGGGCCGCGGCTCGACCGTTTCGAGGTCGACGACCGCGCCCTCCGCCTTCGACACGACCTTCTGGGTGACGACGAGGACGTCGTCGGGGCGGAGCGGCGAGACGCCGACCGTGCGCTCGATCGCCTCGGCCAGGAGCGCCCCGAGGTCGGCGCCGGGGCGGACCTCGGGGATCCCCTCGAGCGCCACGACGGACAGGCCGGTCGAACGGTCGTTCATCGGATCCCGGCCGCCTCGGCGGCGATCAGGTCGTCCGGTGTGTCGACGTCGAGCCCGAGGGGACCGTCGAGCTCGACGACCCGGGCGCCCGCGGCCGTCGCGAGGGCGGCGTGGGCGTGCCGGCTGTCGCCGCCGAAGGCGAACGGGATGGCCCCCGGTGGGGCGACGAGGAGCGCGTTCGTGCCCCGGCCGTGACGGTCCGGGGCGACGACGACGACCGGGCGCGATCCCTCGGCCGCGACGACGACCGCCCCGATCGCGACCGGTGAGGGCAGGGCGAGATCGGCCGGCAGGATGAGGATGGCCCCGGCGCCCCGGGCGACGGCGTCGGCCCGAGCCTCGCCGAGCGCCCCGTTGAGCCCGGCCCCGGTCTGGCGGAGCCCCCGGGCGCCGGCGACCGCGGCGACCGCGAGCGCCTCCGGGTCGTCGCTGACGACGAGGACCTCGGCGACGCCCGGGGTCGCGAGGGCCGCCCCGACGGTCCGGACGAGCAGCCGCTCGACGAGATCGCGGCGCTCCTCGGGATCGAGG
Organism: uncultured Anaerolineaceae bacterium; assembly: GCA_964483405.1. GTDB lineage: Bacteria > Chloroflexota > Limnocylindria > Limnocylindrales > CSP1-4 > CAZABC01. The sequence continues at coordinate 93,115 of CAZABC010000004.1, read as the reverse complement.
ACCTCGCCGAGGCGGGTCTTCGCCCCCTCGAGGCCGCGGATCGGGACGATGGCGACCAGGTGCCCGGTCGCGCTCATCCGTCGGCCGCCATCGACGCCGCCGGTCGGGCGCCGAGGCGCTCCGCGAACGCGAGGACCGCGACGCCGAGCCGGGCTCGCGCCGCGTCGTCGACCATGACCGTGTCATCGATGTCGACCGCGATCCCGAGGGCCTCGGTGGCGGGCGCCAGGTCCGCGTCGATCGCGTCGACGACGAACCCGTCGACGATCCCGACATAGCCCTCGGCCACCCCGAGCGCGCTCGACGCGCGCCCGAGCGAGACGAGCATCCGATCGGCCGGACCCTTGAGCGCCCGGCCACCGACGATCGGCGAGACGCCGACGACCGGCGTGCCGGCGGCCCGCGCCGCGGCGATCGCCTCGCCCATGCCGGGGACGGCGAGGATCGGCCCGATGGACACGAACGGGTTCGACGGGGCGAGGACGATGGCGCTCGCACCGGCGATGGCCGTTGCGACCTCGACCGTCGGCCGGGCGGCGTCGATCCCGGCGAAGCGGACCGCCCGGACCTCGGGCCGCTGCCGGCGGGCCACGAAGTAGGTCTGGAAGTCGAGCCAGCCCTCGTCGCAGCGGACCTCCGTGCGGACCGGCTCGTCGGCCATCGGCAGGACCGGGACGGGGACGCCGAGGCGGCGCTGGAGGTCGGCCGCGACGACGGTCGGCCGGATCCCGGCCCGCAGCTGCTCGGTCCGGACGAGGTGGGTCGCGAGGTCGCGGTCGCCGAGGCGGAACCAGGCGGGCTCGCCGAGGCGCTCGAGCTGCTCGATCGTCGCCCAGGTCTCGTCACGAAGGCCCCAGCCGCGGTCGCGGTCGTCGAGCCCGGCGAGCGTGTAGCAGACCGTGTCGTGGTCGGGCCAGATCGCGAGGCCGTGCCGCTCGAGGTCGTCGCCGGTGTTGACGACGACCGTGAGAGCCGGGCCGCCGGCGAGGAGGAGCCCGTGGGCGAGCTTCGCGCCGCCGACGCCGCCGGCCAGGACGACGACCGATCCGCCGCTCATCGCGGTGTGGGCTCCGGCTCGAGGACGAAGACGTCGTGGAAGGTGAACCGCGATCCGGCGCCCCCCATCCCGCGCCGGAGCTCGGCCAGCGCCGGCCCGCGGGCGTCGCCGGTCTGCTCCATCGCCCGGTACATGGCCTCGCCGCCCCGGGTCCGGAACCGGCAGCGCGGATCGGCCCGGAGGTTGACGACCCAGGCGGCATCGGGACGGCCGGAGCCGATGAGGATCGTGCCGTCGGGCCGCCGGACGAAGCCGACGGCGACGATCCTCGGGAGGCCGGAGCGCCGACCGGTCGTCGTCAGATGACCGGCGCGCCCGACGGTGGCGAGGAGCCGGCCACCGATCGCGTTGAACGTGCGGGCGATCGGGTTCATGCGGCGGTCCTCCGACGGCTCGGCCGGATCACTCGAGGTGGTCGTGGACCGCGGCGATCCGGATCCGGAAGCTGACGCGGTGCTGGCGGGTGAACCGGTCGGCGATGAGTCGCTCGGCCTTGGCCGGGTCGGCGGCGTGGTACGTCCGGGCGAGCCCGGCGATGTCGGCCTGGGCGATCGCCTGGTCGTCGTCGATCCGGTCGACGGCACCGGTCAGCCCGACCCACCGGTAGCCGTCGCCGCCGTCGACGATCGAGAGCCCGACCCGCGGGTCGCGCCGGAGGTTCGCCGGCCAGCGCCGGCCATCCGCGCTGTTGACCATGATCCGGCCGTCGGTCTCGAGGCGATACCAGACGACGGCCATCCGCGGCGCGCCGTCAGGGTCGATCGTGGCGAGGGTCAGGAAGCGGGGCGCCGAGAGGTACTCGCGGACGTGGTCGGGCAGGGAGGTGGGGGTGTCCATCGACCCGAGGATATCGCGGTCACGGTGACGACGAGCCCGCGGTAGCATCGGCCCGTCGCGGGCGGCCGACCGGCCACTCGCCCGGCGGCGTCCGGAGGAGGCTTGCGGTGGCGGACAGGGCGGAGATCGGCGTCTTCGGTGGCTCGGGCTTCTACTCGCTCCTCGACGACGTCCGCGAGATCAAGGTGGACACGCCGTACGGCGCGCCGTCCGACAGCGTCTTCCTGGCCGAGGTCGGCGGCCGGTCGGTCGCCTTCCTGCCGCGCCACGGGCGGCGCCACACGATCCCGCCGCACCGGATCAACTACCGGGCGAACGTGTGGGCGATGCGGGCCCTCGGGGTCAGGGCGGTCATCAGTCCCTGCGCCGCCGGCTCGCTCCAGCGCGAGGTCGCCCCCGGCGACTTCGTCGTCTGCGACCAGTTCGTCGACCGGACCCGGGGCCGGGCCGACACCTTCTACGACGGGCCGGTCGTCAGCCACCTGAGCTCGGCCGAGACGTACGACCCGGTCCTCCGGCGGATCGCGATCGAGGTCATCCGGGCGCACGGCATCCCGGTCCACGAGCGCGGCACGGTCGTCGTCATCAACGGCCCCCGGTTCTCGACCAAGGCCGAGTCGAAGTGGTTCGGCGACGCGGGCTGGGAGGTCATCAACATGACCCAGTACCCCGAGGCGTTCCTCTGTCGCGAGCTCGGGATGGCCGTCGTCAACATCAGCCTCATCACCGACTACGACGCCGGCGTCCTCGAGGGCACCGAGGCGGTGGACGCCCTCAGCGTCCTCGAGGTCTTCCAGCGCAACGCGGCCCGGATCCAGCGGGTCGTCCTCGACATGATCGTGCGCTTCCCGACCGACCTCGACGCGCTCGGCGCCCGCGACGCGCTCGCGGTGACCCGCGGCGACGGCCACACGATCACGCCCGAGGACATCCGGCTCTTCGAGACCGGGCTCTAGGCGTGCCGGCTCGCGACGGGTCCGACCCGGGAGCCGACCCCGCTCCGCCGGCCCACCCGGACCCGCGCGGCTTCCTCCGCCGCGGCCGTCGGCCGGTCGGCGTCGCCCTCGGCGTCATCGGGGCCGAGCCCGGCTGGTGGCTCGAGAGCGCATCGCGGCTCGAAGCCGCCGGGTATGCCGGCGTCTGGGCGTGGGACCACTTCGTCGGACGGGGCGACGAGCGGACGCCGGTCCTCGAGTGCTGGACGATGCTGGCCCTCGCCGCCGGCCGGACGGATCGGATCGCGGTCGGCAGCTTCGTGACGAACGTGATGAACCGTCATCCGGCCGTCCTCGCCCGGGCGGTCGGGACGCTCCAGGTCGCGACCGGCGGCCGGGCCGTCCTCGGGATCGGGATCGGCGGCCACCCGGCCGAGCACGCCGCCTACGGCATCGACTTCCCGGCCGCGCCCGAGCGCGTCGCCCGGCTCGAGGAGGCCGTCGCCGTGATCCGGGCGCTGTGGGCCGGCGGCCCGGTGACCCGGCCGAGCCCGTGGTACCCGCTCGTCGACGCCGTCGCCCGGCCCGTCCCGACGCCGCCCCCACCGATCATCGTGGGCGGAGAGTCGGCTGCCGGCGCCCGGCTCGCGGCGAGGATCGGCGACGGCTGGACCGGGTTCGCCGACCGGTTCCGGGAGCACGAGCCGCTGTACCGGGCGGCGCTCGAGGCGGCCGGCCGCCGCCGCGAGGACACGGTGGTCCTGCTCGGGGTCCAGGACGGCTGGGGCGCCGGCGACGCGCTCGCGGGCTCGGCGTGGGTGGAGGCGCCGGCCGAGTCGCTGGCCGTCGCGCTCGCGAACGGGGCGGACGGCGTCGTCCTCCAGGCGCGCACGGCCGCCGACGTCGACCGGCTGGTGCGAGCCGCCGAGCGGTGGTAGGCGAGCTGCCGGCCCGCTCGCCGGCGCACGGAAGCCGGCCATGGCACCATCTCCCCCCGTGAGCCAGCCCGTGACCCAGCCCGTGCCCGTACCCGCCGTCGCCGCGCCCGAGCCGACCCATGGCTGCGTCCGCTGCGGCGCCCCGGTCCCGATCGGCGACGCGATGTGCGACGACTGCAACCCGCTCGGGCTGCGGCAGCCGGCCGCCAGCCAGGCTCACGGCACGATCTTCGCCGGCATCGGGGTCGCCGTCGTCGGCCTGTGGCTGCTCGCGACGTTCGCGGTGAGCGGCGTCGGCCCGTTCGACGGCCGGATCGTGGCGATCGCCCCCGACCCGCCGGGGCTGACGGTGACCCTGACCGTGGCGAACGAGGGGAGCCGGGCCGGCTCGACGACCTGCCGCGTCTACGACCCGTCGCTCGGCCTCGGCCCGGAGACCGCCTACATCCAGACGCCGCGGATCGAGCCGGGCGACGAGGTGACGTTCAGCCAGCGGATCACCGAGCTCGGGACGACCGAGCGCGACCTCGTCGTCGCCTGTCGCGACCTGTGAGTGCGGCTCGCGTCGTCGGATCGCGCTACGCGCTCGAGCTCGCCTTCGCCGTCGCGACGGCGCAGTCGGCCGGGCGGATCCTGATGGACCGCTACGAGCGGCTGGAGCGGATCCGGCACAAGTCGGCCAAGGACGTCGTGACCGAGGCGGACCACCTGTCCGAGGCGCACATCCTCGAGGCGATCCGGGCGGCCTATCCCGCCGATGGCATCCTGGCCGAGGAATCGGGGGCGCACGCCCGACGCGACGGCAGCGAGGCGACCGGGACGGCCGGGCGATCGTGGATCGTCGACCCGCTCGACGGCACGGTGAACTACGCGAACGGGATCCCGTTCTTCTGCGTCTCGATCGCCCACACCGTCGACGGCCGGCCGGTCGTCGGGGTGATCCACGACCCGACGCGCGACGAGACGTTCGCGGCGACCGCCGACGGCCGGGCGACGCTCGGCGGCCGGCCCATCCGGGCCAGCGACAAGGCGAGCCTGTCGGACTTCGTCGTCTCACTCGCGATCGGCGGTCGGTCGGTCGCGACCCGGAGCCGGGCCGTCCGGAGGGCCGTCCGGATCCCCCGATCGATGGGCTCGGCGGCGCTCGCCCTCGCGTACGTCGCGAACGGCCGGTTCGACGCGTTCGTCCAGCAGGGCGGGCTCTCCACCTGGGACGTGGCCGGGGCCGGCCTCATCGCGGAGCGGGCGGGCGCGACGGTCACCGCGTTCGACGGGGGGCCATGGTTCGACCTCGCCCGGGCGACGCAGCAGCTCGGGCTGATCGCCGCTCCGCCGGCCCACCACCGGGCGCTCCTCGACCTGGTCCGCGAAGGGCCCGCCTGACGCTCGCCCCGCGGTCGCCCCGGGCGGCGGTCGGATCAGGCGGCGGACCTCCAGCGGTGCGGGCGGTCCCCCAGCCGGTCGAGCCCCCAGCGGTCGCAGAACCCGCCCCAGGCGTCGCGCGGCGCGCCGTCCCAGCGCAGCTCGTCCGGGTCGGTCTGCGGCACCGGCGCGTCGACGCGGAGCCGGGCGAGCTCCCGGTACAGCTCGACCTCGTCCCGGTGCCGGGCCAGCGACGCGGCGAGGGCCGGCGCCCCGCGCAGGCCCGGCACGGCCCAGTCGCCGACGGCGACCGGGATCGCGTCGATCGAGCCGTACCTGGCCAGGACGGCCGCGGCGCTCCGCTCGCCCCAGCCGGGCAGCCCGGGGTAGCCGTCCGCGGCGTCCCCGACGAGCGCCAGCCGATCCGCGACCGCCGACGGCGGCACACCCCACTTCGCCCGGACGCCGTCGGCGTCGTAGACGATGTCGCGGCGGCGGTCCCAGAGGACGATCCGGTCGGCGACGAGCTGGGCGAGGTCCTTGTCGGGCGAGCAGACGACGACCCCCTCGACCGCCGGATGGCTGGCGAACCGGGTGGCCGCGGTGGCGATCGCGTCGTCGGCCTCGAACTCGACCATCGGCCACAGGACGAGCCCGAGCGCCTCGATCGCCGCCTCGGCGATCGGAAACTGGGCGAGCAGCGCCGGGTCCACGCCGGCGTCCGTCTTGTAGCCCGGGTACAGGTCGTTCCGGAACGAGCGGATCACCCGGTCGGTGGCGCAGCCGACGTGGGTGGCCCCCTGCTCGCGGAGCAGGAAGAGGAGCTGCTCGACGAGCCCCGCGACGCCGGACAGCAGCAGCCCGTCACGGCCGCGGACCGGCGGGCGCGGTGCGTGATGCGCCCGGAACAGCTCGTAGGTCGCGTCGACCAGGTGGATCCGCATCGTCAGCGGGTCGGTGGCCGGCCGCGTCCGCCGGTCAGGCCGGCGGCGCGGCGTCGAGCGCCGCAGCGGGTCCGGGCGGCGGCGTCTCGAGCAGCTCGCGGAAGCGGTGGAGGTCGGCCTGGAAGATGGCCCCGAGGATGGGCCGCCCCACGAGCGCCCCGAGCTCCGGGAGGATCGGCGGAACGAGCGTCTCGTCCCACATCACGATCGTCGAGCGGCCGTCGGAGCCCGGCTGGAGCTCGATCACCCCGCCGCCGGTGAAGACGCCCTCGTGGCGGATCGCGAAGCGGTGGGGCGGCTCGAAGGCGACGATCTCGACCGGGTCGGACACGCCGATGCCGAGGATGCGGACGTCGGCCTCGCCCCGCGTCCCGACGCCGACGGGCCCCGGGGTCGTGATCCGAACGGCCTTCATCTCGGTCATCCAGCGTGGCTGGCCCTCGATGTCGGCGAGCTCGGCCCAGACGCGCTCGATCGGCGCGTCGATGGCGACCATCGACCGGATCGGCGGTGGCGGCTCGCTGCCGCGGCGGGTGGCAAGGATCCGGTCGATCACGAAGGCCGCGACGACGCCGGCCGCGGCGAGGCGGAAGAGCCGGCCGATCATGCCGCCACCGCCCGCTCGACCGCGACGCCGGCCGCGGCGAGGGCCTCGAGCGCCCGATCGCCGTCGCCCGGCTCGAGATCGACGGCCGCGATCGCGTCGACGAGGACGGCGGTGGCGAAGCCGAGGGCGGCCGCGTCGAGCGCCGTCGCCCGGACGCAGTAGTCGGTCGCGAGCCCGCAGACGACGACCCGCTCGACGGCCCGCGCCCGGAGGAGCCGCTCGAGGTCGGTCGGGATCGTCTCGCCCGAGACCGGGTCACGCATCGTGAAGCCGGAGTAGCCGTCCTCGCCGTTCGCGCCCTTGCGGACGACCGGGCCGATGATCGGCAGGGCCGGATGGAGGGCGGCCCCCCAGCCGTCCTGGACGCAGTGGACCGGCCAGGTCCCGCCGTCCTGGGCGAAGTGCGGCGTGTGTGGCGGGTGCCAGTCCTGGGTATAGACGACGAGCGCGCCGGCCGCGTCGGCGGCGGCGATCTCGTGGCCGATGACCGGCAGGATCGCCGCGGCGTCGCGGACGGCGAGGCTGCCGGCCGGATCGGCGAAGTCGTTCTGGACGTCCACGACGACGAGCGCCGTGGCCGGATCGTAGCGGTGCATGGCCCTACGCTACCGCACCTGCCGCGCCCCGGCCGTCGGCGTCGCGCCGGCGCCCGATGCCGTACCCTGCCGCCATGCACTTCCCCGCGCCGGCCCTGTCGGCGATCGACGCGGCCGTCGAGGTCGTCCTCGAGACCCGGTCGGCCGATGGCGCGCCGCACCGGACGGTCGTCTGGATCGCCGTCGACGGCCAGGACGCCTACGTCCGCTCCGTCCTGGGCGAGCGCGGCCGTTGGTACCGCGAGGCGATCGAGCTCGGCTCGCTCGTCCTCCACGTCGGCGACTCGGCCATCCCGGCCCGGGCGTTCCGGGTCGACGATCCCGCCGAGACGGCCCGGGCGACCGCGGCGCTCGCCGGCAAGTACGCCGGCGACCCGGACATGCCGCCGCTCCTGCGCCGGGAGGTGCTGCCGACGACCCTTCGCCTGGAGCCGGCCTGACGGCCGGCGAGCGTCCCGCCACGGAGAGCGATCCCCGGATGTACTTCGACGAGTTCAAGCTCCAGCTGCCGGACCAGGACCCGAACGAGACCCAGGACTGGGTCGACTCGCTCGACCAGGTCATCGACGAGGAAGGCGAGCATCGCGCCCGCTTCCTGATGTTCAAGCTGCTCAAGCGCGCCCGCCAGCGGGCGGTCGGACTGCCGTCGCTGACCCAGACCCGCTACATCAACACGATCAGCCCCGAGCAGGAGCCGTTCTTCCCCGGGGACGAGGCGCTCGAGCGGCGGATCCGCCGGCTCATCCGCTGGAACGCGGTGGCGATGGTCCTGCGGGCGAACAACCGCTTCTCCGGGATCGGCGGTCACCTGGCGACCTACGCCTCGGCCGCATCGCTGTACGAGGTCGGCTTCAACTGGTTCTTCCGAGGCAAGGACGATCCCGGCGGCGGCGACCAGATCTTCTTCCAGGGCCACGCGGCGCCGGGGATCTACGCCCGGGCCTTCCTCGAGGGCCGCCTCACGACCGACCAGCTCGACCACTTCCGGCGCGAGGTCGTGGCCGGCCAGGGGCTCTCGTCGTACCCGCACCCACGGCTGATGCCCGACTTCTGGGAGTTCCCGACCGTCTCGATGGGCCTCGGCCCGCTCGCCGCGATCTACCAGGCGCGCTTCAACCGCTACCTGGCCAACCGCGGGATCCGCGACACCAGCCAGCAGCGGGTCTGGGCGTTCCTCGGCGACGGCGAGATGGATGAGCCCGAGTCGATCGCCGGTCTCGCCCTCGCCGCCCGCGACGGCCTCGACAACCTGACCTTCGTCGTCAACTGCAACCTCCAGCGGCTCGACGGTCCGGTCCGCGGCAACGGCAAGATCATCCAGGAGCTCGAGGGCCTCTTCCGGGGCGCCGGCTGGAACGTCATCAAGGTCATCTGGGGTCGCGAGTGGGACGACCTGCTCGCCCGGGACGTCGAAGGCGTCCTGCTCGACAAGATGAACGCGACCGTCGACGGCGAGTTCCAGAAGTTCTCGGTCGCCGGTGGCGCCTACATCCGCGAGAACTTCTTCGGCCCCGACCCGCGGCTGCGCCGGCTCGTCGAGGACCGGACCGACGACGACCTGGTCCGGCTGCGTCGCGGCGGGCACGACTACCACAAGGTCTACGCCGCCTATAAGGCGGCGACCGAGTACAGCGGGGCCCCGACGGTCGTCCTCGCCAAGACGGTCAAGGGCTGGACCCTCGGCCCCGGCGTCGAGGCCCGCAACATCACCCACCAGGCGAAGAAGCTGTCCGAGCAGGAGCTGCGGGTCTTCCGCGACCGGCTCGAGCTGCCGATCCCCGACGACGCCCTCGGCGACGCGCCGTACTTCCACCCGGGCCCCGACTCGGAGGAGGTCCGCTACATGCAGGAGCGGCGGCGCCAGCTCGGCGGGCCGGTGCCGCGCCGGGTCGTCCGCGCCGCCCCGCTCCCGGCGCCGGCCCCGGCGGTCGACGCGGAGTTCGCCGCCGGCAGCTCGACCCCGGTCTCGACGACGATGGTCTTCATCCGGCTGCTGCGGAACCTCATCCGCGACCCGGAGCTCGGCGCCCGGATCGTCCCGATCATCCCGGACGAAGCCCGGACGTTCGGCATGGACCCGCTCTTCAACGAGGTCGGGATCTACGCCGCGGGCGGCCAGCGCTACGAGCCGGTCGACGCCGAGCTCGTCCTCAAGTACCGCGAGGCCAAGAACGGCCAGGTCCTCGAGGAGGGGATCACCGAGGCCGGGTCGATGGCGAGCTTCCAGGCCGCGGCGACGAGCTACGCGACCCACGGCACGCCGATGGTGCCGTTCTACATCTACTACTCGATGTTCGGCTTCCAGCGGACCGGCGACCAGGCCTGGGCGGTCGGCGACGCGCGCGGCCGGGGCTTCATGATGGGCGCGACCGCGGGCCGGACGACGCTGGCCGGCGAGGGCCTCCAGCACGACGACGGCCACAGCCACATCCTCGCCTCGACCGTGCCGAGCATCCGGGCCTACGACCCGGCCTACGCCTACGAGCTCGCCGTCATCGTCCGCGACGGGATCGAGCGGATGTACGGCCGTGGCGAGGACGTGACCTACTACGTCTCGCTCTACAACGAGAACTACCGTCAGCCGCCGATGCCCGAGGGCGTCGCCGAGGGGATCATCCGGGGGCTCTACCGGCTCCGCGAGGCGCCCGAGCTCGACCCGAGCGCACCGCGCGTCCGCCTCGTCGGCTCGGGCTCGATCCTCGAGCAGGTGGTCGCTGCCCAGGCGCTCCTCGCCGAGCGCTTCGGCGTCGCTGCCGAGGTCTACAGCGCGCCGTCCTTCCCGCTCCTCCGCCGCGACGCCCTCGCGGCCGAGCGCTGGAGCCGGCTCCATCCCGACAAGCCGGCCCGGCTCCCGTACGTCAGCGAGATCCTCGGCCCCGACGGCGGGCCGGCCGTCCTCGCGACCGACTGGATGAAGGCGCTGCCCGATATGGTGGCCCGGTGGCTGCCGGCGGGCTCCGTCTCGCTCGGGACCGACGGGTTCGGACGGAGCGACACGCGAGAGGCGCTGCGTGCATTCTTCCAGATCGACCCACCGGCGATCGCCGCCGCGGCGGTCTCGAGCCTCGCGAGGACCGGGACGCTGCCCGCCAAGCGGGCGGTCGCCGCCCTGCGCGACCTCGGCATCGACCCCGACGCTCCCGAGCCGCTCGACCTCTGAGCGGCCGGCCGCGACGGTGGGCGACGGGGTTCCGGAACAGGCCCGGCCACCTGCCGCTCCGCAGCCGCCGGGCACGGCCATGGAGGTGCTCGGGGTCGCCCTGCGGCTCGGCCTGACCTCGTTCGGCGGCCCGATCGCCCATCTCGGCTACTACCGCGAGGCCTACGTCGTCCGGCGGCGCTGGCTCGACGAGGCGACCTACGCCGACCTCGTCGCCCTCGGCCAGTTCCTGCCCGGACCGGCGAGCACCCAGGTCGGCGTCGCCATCGGCATCCTCCGCGCCGGTCTCGCCGGTGGCCTCGCCGCCTGGATCGGCTTCACCCTGCCGTCGGCCCTGGCGATGGTCGCCCTCGGGCTCGCGGCCGGGACCGGCGGCGATTGGCCGGGTCTCGTCGCCGGGCTGAAGCTGGCGGCGGTCGCCGTCGTCGCCGCGGCGGTCATCGCCATGGGTCGCGCGCTCGCGCCCGACCCGCCCCGCCTGCTGCTCGCGGCGCTCGCGGCCGCGGCGGCGCTCGCCCTGCCGGTCGCGGCGACGCAGGTGGCGATCATCGCCGTCGCGGCCGGCGTCGGGCTCGTCGCGTTCCGACACCTCATCCCGGCGGTGCGGCCGGGGTCGGCCGACGACGACCCGGGAGCGACCGAGGTCCCGGGGGCCGTCGTCGCGGTGCCGCGCGTCGTCGCCGTCGGGGCCTTCGGCCTCTACGCGGCCCTCCTCGGCGGGCTGGCGCTGCTCGCAGCCGGCGGGGCGGGCCCGCTCGTCGAGCTTGCCTGGGCCTGCTACCGCGCCGGCGCCCTCGTCTTCGGCGGCGGCCATGTCGTCCTGCCGCTGCTCGAGACCTCGATCGTCGGGCCCGGTCTCGTCGGCGAGGACGCCTTCCTCGCCGGGTATGGCGCGGCACAGGCGCTGCCGGGACCGCTCTTCGCCTTCGCGGCCTACCTCGGGGCGGTCGCCGCGCCCGGCGGCCTGCCGGTCGTCGGCGCCGCGGTCGCCCTCGCCGCGATCTTCCTGCCGGGCCTGCTGCTCGTCGTGGCAGCCCTGCCGGCCTGGGCCGACCTCCGAGCCCGGCCGGGGGCCCGGGCCTCGCTCGCCGGGGTCAACGCGGCGGTCGTCGGCATCCTCCTCGCCGCGCTCTGGGATCCGGTCGCCCGGACGGCGATCCGCGGCCCGCTCGACGTCGCCCTCGCCGTCGCCGGGACGGTCGCCCTGCTGTCCGGCCGGGTGCCGCCGATCGTCGTCGTCGCGGCGCTCGCGGCGGCCGGGATCGTCAGCTCGCCGACCTGAGGCGCCAGCCGACCCAGGCGCAGGTCGCCCCGCCGACGGCCGCCCAGGCCGCGACCCCGGCGAGGAGCCAGAGGGCGACGGTCAGCCCGGCGACGAGCGTCTCGACCCCGGTTCCCGCCTCGAGGTCGTCGGCGAGCGTGTCGAGCCGGGTCTGGAGCGATCGGAGCTGCTCCTCGGCGTCCTCGAGGTCCGCCTGGTTGGCGACGAGGTCGCTCGCGAGCGCCTCGACCCCGTCGGCGTACGTGGCCAGCCGGTCGGCGAACGTCGCGAGCGAGCTCGCCGCATCCTCGAACGGCCGCTGGCCGAGGATCGAGATGTCGAGGCTCGCGGCGAGGTCGTCGGCGGCCGCCGCGAGGTCGTCGAGGGCGGCGCTCGAGTCGCGCAGGACCGTCTCGGTCGTCTCGAGCGTGCCGCCGATGTTGGCGACGGTCACGGCCGCCTTGCCGATCCCGAAGCTCGCATCGCGGACGGTCGCGGCGAGGGCGGTCCGCTGGGTGGCGAGCTGCTCGTCGAGCCCGCCGGTCGCGACCGCGGCACCGCCCGCCGTCGCCGCGAGGGCGCCCGCGAGGACGACCCCGACGACGCCGAAGCCCACGAGGAAGGTGCCGAGGCCACGCGAGCGCTGGCTGGCGATCGTCATCGTCCGATGGTAGCGCCCGGACCACCGGCCGACGCGGCGCCATCACACCGGGGCGACCCGGGTCGTCCGTCGGTCGAGCGCGCTGGGAGAGGGGAGCGATGTCCGATCCGCGCCGCCCGGCCGCCCGTCCCGCGACCGCCGTCGCCCCCAGCGCCCCCGGGCCCGAGCCGCCGCCGGCCCCGCACCCGTGGGCCGCGATCGTCGCTCGCTACGCACCGGCCGGACCGGCACCGGCCGCCGAGGACGTGACCGTCACGGTCTTCTGGTGGCGGAACCGGTCGGGGGTCCAGCCGGTCCTCCTCGTGCGGCGGACGCGGCGCCACTGACAGGGCGACTCAAGGGACCTTGCAGCAGTGACTCAAGCGGGCTTGACCTTCGCTGGGCGGCTCCCGTAGGATGTCGCGAGTCCAGCCGCCGTCGGTCGGTGCGGCGACCCGCAACGGTCGCCGACGGCGCTCCGCAGACGGTCGCCGACGGCGACCCGCCCAGTCCTCGAGAGGAGCGTCCCCGGGTGGAGATCGGTTCGTTCGCGAGCGGCCTGCTGACCGGCCTGCGGGAGGGCGTCGAAGCCGCCCTGATCGTCAGCATCATCCTCGCCTACCTCGTGAAGACGGGGAACGGCCGCCATGCCGGGCGGATCTGGCTCGGGGTCGGCGCCGCGGTCGTCCTCAGCCTCGTCGTCGGCGTCGGGCTGTTCCTCACGGTCGGCACGCTCGAGGAGCCCGCGGAGCAGTACTTCGAGGGCGCGGTGATGCTGCTCGCCGCCGGCGTCGTCACCTGGATGCTGTTCTGGATGCGGCGCCAGGCGGCCGGCGTCTCGGGCGAGCTCCGCGCCTCGGTCGATCGGGCGCTGACCGAGGGCAACCTGTGGGGCCTGACCTTCCTCGCCTTCATCGCCGTCATCCGGGAGGGGGTCGAGACGGCGCTCTTCCTCGTCGGCCAGGCGAACGCGGCGGCGAGCGCCTCCGAGACCGGTGCCCTGAGCGTCTTCCTCGGCGCGATCGTCGGCCTCGGCATCGCCGTCGGCATCGGTGTCGCCATCTACCAGGGGACCCGCCGGGTCAACCTCGCCGCGTTCTTCAAGTGGACCGGCGTCGCCCTGATCTTCATCGCCGCCGGGCTCGTCTCGCACGCCGTGCACGAGCTCGTCGAGGCCGGGCTCATCACGGTCGGCACCGGGACGGCCTTCGACATCAGCGCGATCCTGCCCCACGACGCCGCGAGCGGCAACGTCCTCGGGATGCTCCTCCGGGCGATGTTCGGCTACAGCTCGAGCCCCGAGGTCGTCACGTTCGTCGCCTGGCTCGCCTACATCGCGATCGTCCTGCCGCTGTACCTGCGTCCGGTCAAGCCATCGGCGCCCCGCCCGGCCGAGCAGCCGCGGGCCGAGACGGCCCCCGGCGCGTGAACGGGCCCGGCCTGGCTCGCACGATCACCGTCCCCGGCGTCGGCCGGGTCGAGGTCGCGCCGGACACGGCCGACGTCCGCCTCGGCGTCGCGGTCACCCGGCCGACCGTCGCGGAGGCGCGGGCGGCGGCCGCCGCGACCGCCGGCGCGATCCTCGAGGCGGTCCTCGTCGCCGGGGTCGCCCGTGGCGACGTTCGGACGAGCGGCCTCACGGTCTCGCCGGAGTACGACTACGACGATCGCCGACCGCGGCTCCGGGGTCAGCAGGTCAGCCACCAGTACCGGGTGACGGTCCGGTCGCTCGAGGCGCTCGGCGCCGTCATCGACGGGGCCCTCGCCGCCGGCGCGACGACGCTCGACGGGGTCGCCTTCCGGACGGCCGATCCGGCGGCGGCCGAGGCGGCGGCGCGGGCGGCGGCGATCCGCGACGCCCGTTCGAAGGCGACGGCCATCGCGGCCGAGGCCGGCGTCGCGCTCGGCGCGATCGTCGAGGTCGTCGAGGGCGGCCCGGGCGTGCCCGGCCCGCGGCCGATGGCCGCCCGGATGGCGATGGTCGCCGAGGCGTCGCCGACGCCGGTCGAAGCCGGAACCGAGGAGATCGCCGTCTGGGTGACGGCGACGTTCGAGATCGCCCCGGCCGGGTGAGCCGAGCTTCCGGGCCGGCTGAGCCGGCCCGGCCCGAGCCGCCGCCCCCGGCGGTCAGCCGCCGGCATCCCCGCGGGCGACGATCCGGAGCACCGCGCCCGACGCGTGGTCGGTGACGTACAGCTCACCCGCCTCGTCCTCGCCGAACGACGAGATCGTCCGGCCGGTCTCGGCGGCGAGCCACGGTACCTGGGTCGCGGGGCCGGCCGCCTCGACCGCCCAGACCCGGCCGCTGCAGTAGTCGGCGAAGAGGTACAGGCCGGCAAGCCGTGGCTGCGCCACCCCGCGGTACACGTGGCCGCCGGTGACGCTGCAGCCGACGTCGTGGCCGTACTCGGCGATCGGCAGGGTGAACGACGGGTCGGCGCAGCCTGAGCCGCCGCCGTAGCAGCGCGAGCCCTCCATCACGTTCCAGCCGAGGTCGGCGCCGCGCCCCCCGCCGGCCGACGCCGGCAGCCGGTCGATCTCCTCGAGGTCACCCTGGCCGACGTCGGCGACCCACAGGTCGCCGGTCGCCCGATCGAAGGCGAAGCGCCACGGGTTCCGGACGCCCGAGAGCCAGATCTCGGGCAGGGCGCCGTCCACCCCGACGTACGGGTTGTCCGCCGGGATGGTGTACGGCCGCCCGTCCGCCGGGTCGACCCCGATCCGGAGCAGCTTCCCGAGGTGGGTGTCGAGCCGCTGGCCGGCGCCGAGCGGGTCGCCGCCGGCGCCACCGTCGCCGAGGCCGACGTACAGGTAGCCGTCGGGCCCGAAGGCGAGGTGGCCGCCGTTGTGGTTGGCGAACGGCTGGTCGACCCCGATCAGCTCGCGGTGCGAGCCCGGGTCGACGCGGTCGGGATCGTCGGCCGAGACTCGGAGCTCGGCGACGACCGTGTCACCGGTGAGGTTCGTGTAGTCGACGAAGACCCGCCCGTCGCCGGCGCCGAAGTCGGGGTGGAAGGCGAGCCCGAGCAGGCCGCGCTCGCCCCCGGTCGTCAGCCGGCGCGACAGGTCGAGGAACGGCTCCTCGAGGACGCGGCCGTCGCGGACGATCCGGACCGTCCCGCCCTGCTCGACGACGAAGAGCCGACCGCTGCCGTCGCCGGCGTGGGTGACGAGGAGCGGCGCCTCGAAACCGGCGACGAGCGGCTCGAGCTCGACGACCAGGCCCGTCGGGCCGGGTCCGCTCGACGGGATCGGGCTCGGGCCGCCTGGACCACCCGACGCCGACGGGCGGGCCGACGGGCCGGCCGATGGATCCGTGGCCGTGGGTGTCGCCGCCGGGCCGGAGCAGGCGACGACGAGGAGGGCGAGCGAAGCGGCAAGGGCGGCCGGGGCGAGGTTCGGCATCATGGTTCCCGTACGAACGTCGGGCGGTCCTCGGATCGGCCTGGACCGCGGGACGCGACGGTTCGTGCCAGGAGGAGCGTGCCATGGATGCCCACGAGCTGTCCGACCTCCGCGACCGCCGCGCGGCTGCCGGGACCGCGTACCTCGAGTTCGTCCGCACCGCCGATCTGTCGGCGGGGATCTACGAGCTGCCGGCGGGCGGGACCGACCCGCAGTCGCCCCACACCGAGGACGAGCTCTACCACGTCATCGAAGGCCGGGCCACGCTCCGCGTCGGCGACGAGGACCGCCCGGTCGGTCCGGGCTCGGTCGTCTTCGTCGGGGCCGGCGTCCCGCACCGCTTCCACTCGATCCTCGAGGACCTCCTCGTCCTCGTCGTGTTCGGGCCCGCGGAGGGACGGCGGGCCTGAGCCGGGGTCGCGCTCAGCCGCCCGCCGCGAGGCGCCGCTCGACCGCCGACCGCAGGGCGATCGCCCGCAGCGCCGACTCGCCGGTCGCGTCGTGCCGGAAGAAGGCGAGCACGTCGCGGCCATCCGCGACGAACGGGGCGAGGCGGGCCGCCCAGGCCTCGAGGTCGGCCGCTCCGTAGTCCGCCCGGCGGAGCCGGAGATAGAGGCATGGGCCGGTCACCCGCAGGTCCGGCGGCGGCCCGCCGTCGAGGTCGGTCGCGCAGAGCGCGGCCCCGGTCGCCCGGAGGGCGGCGAACGTCTCGTCGACGTGCCATGACGGATCGCGCGCCTCGACGACGAGCGGGATCCCCGCCGGCCAAGCGGCGAGGATGGCGGCGAGCCGAGCATCGTCGCGCCGGGCCGTGTCGGGGATCCGGAAGAGGACCGCCCCGAGCCGGTCGCCGAGGGCCGGCAGTCCGTCGGTCAGCCACGCGATCGGCCCGGCCGGCCCGTCCGGGGCGGCGCCCATCGCCCGGAAGGTCGCGCCCTTCTGGGCCTTGACGACGAACCGGAAGCCGTCGGGGACCGCCGCCGCCCAGGCGGCCAGGCGCTCGGCCGTCGGCTGCCGGTAGAAGGTGCTGTTGAGCTCGCATGCGGCCAGCCGCCCGGCGTAGTGGGCGAGCCGCTCGCGGTCGGCCAGCCCTGGCGGGTAGAACCGGGGCGCCCACTCCGGGTAGGCGAACCCGCTCGTCCCGGTCCGGACCGTCCCGGTCGTCGTCATCGGAGCCGGAGGAGCCGACGGGCATTGTCGGCGTAGATGCGCCGGAGCACGTCATCGGGCAGGCCGAGCCCGTGGACGCGCCACCGCCCCTGGCTCGGCGGCTCGTCGAGGTCGTAGGGGAACGAGTCGTCGGTCGTCTCGAGGAACCGGTAGTAGGTGCGGTAGAGCGCCGGATCCCCGGGCACGTCGGTCCCGAACATGATCCGGTCCGCCCACCGGATGCAGAAGGCCCGCGCGGCGTGCGGCTGCCGGCCGAGCTCGGCGATCCGGGCGGCGATGTCGACGTGGAAGTGCGGGTGCGCCTCGAGGAGCGAGGAGACGCGGCCGAGATCCTCCGCTGCGCACCCGACGTGAGCGCCGACGAAGGTCGTCCCGCGATGCCTGCCGAGCAGCGCGTCGAGCGCGTCGATCAGCTCATCGAACGGCGGGAAGCCGGGCGCGTCGGGCTCGCCGGCCGGTCGGGTCGGCCAGAAGTGCCAGTCGGGGTGCGCTCGGAGCTCCTCCCAGCGCTCGTTCGTCGCGTCGAGGGGCTCGAAGAAGGCGATCGGATCGGCGACGTGGATCAACACCGGCAGCCCGAGCTCGCCTGCCGTCGCCCACAGCGGGTCGAGGCGCGGGTCGTCGGGCATGACGATGCGGTCTCGTGTGTCGCGGGCGGTGAGGCCGAGCCGCTTCCAGACCTTGAGGCCGCGCGCCCCACGGGCGGCGGAATCGCGCAGCCGCCGGGCCTCGGTCTCGCCGAAGGCCGGGTCGCTCGCCCAGCCGTCGTAGTCGAGGCCGGCGAAGACGACGAACCGGTCCGGGTGCGGGCGCTGCCACCGGGCGATCTCGGCGTCAAGACTCGCACCCCAGCCGCCATCGGCGTCGACCATCGTCTCGACGCCGACCGCGTCCATCACGGCCAGGAGCTCCTCGACGGGCCGGCTCGCCCACGGGCCGCCGAAGACGGGTCCGAGATGGTCGTGGGCGTCGACGACCGGGAACCTCGGCCGATCGACCCTCGACTCCGTCGTCCGGGCCATCTGCCGCGGCCGGAAGGCTCCGAGAGTGAGATCGCGATCGGGTCCGGTCATGAGCCCTCCGCCGGGTGGAGCGTCAGCCGTCGAGGACGACCACCTGGCCGATGTGCCGCGGCGCGTCGGGGTCGCCGCCGCGGCCGACGGCGATCGCGAGCGC
This sequence comes from uncultured Anaerolineaceae bacterium, assembly GCA_964483405.1. Taxonomy (GTDB): domain Bacteria; phylum Chloroflexota; class Limnocylindria; order Limnocylindrales; family CSP1-4; genus CAZABC01. The sequence goes on along the minus strand of CAZABC010000004.1, from coordinate 75,027 downwards.
GAGCGCCTGGACCGGCGGCAGCAGCAACGGCAGCCGGGCGAGCGGATGGAGCCCGACGCCGATCGAGGTGGCGACGAACGCACCGGCATCGGCGAGCGCGGCCGTCATCGCCGCCGCGTCGGCTGGCTGCGGGATGTCGGCCAGCCCGCCGGCCGGCGCGAGGATCCAGCCCGTCGCCCCGAGCGCGGCGGCCTCCCGGGCGACGGCGAGCTCGGCCTCGACGGCCGTCGGATCCGGCATCGCCAGCACGAGGACGTCGGGCTCGCACACCGACAGCGGACCATGCCGGAACTCAAGCGGTGCGTACGGGTCGGCCGGGACCTGGCTCGTCTCGGTCAGCTTCAGAGCGGCCTCCGAGGCGATGCCGAAGGCGGGACCGCCGCCGAGGGGGACGACCCTCGACCACGGCCTGGCCGCCGCGACGGCGACGGCCAGCTCGGCCGCGGCCAGGGCCTCGGGCCACCGATCCGGCAGCATGTCGAGGTCTCGACCGAGTCCTGGCGGGTGACCAGCCCGTTCGGCGAGCCGCGCGACGACGCGGAGCAGGAGCGCCAGCATCGACGTGAAGGAGCGGGTCATGACGACGGCCGTCTCGTCGCCGAGCGGCGACACGAGGCCGAGCGGTGCCGACGACGCGAGCGGTGCCGCGGGCCGGCAGGTGACCGCGACGATCGGGTGGCCGGCTGCCCCGAACCGGGTCGCGACGTCGACGGCCTCGGACGTCGTCCCCGATCGACTGATGACGACGATCGCCCGCCTGCCCGGCTCGCCGCGCGACAGCACCCCGGTCGGGCGGAGGAGGAGCTCCGAGAGGGCGACGGCGGTCGAAGGTCGACCGAGCATCTCGCGGTGGGCCCACGCGACCGACTGGGCGATGTAGTACGACGACCCGGCCCCGGTGTAGATGACCTCGTCGGCCCCGAGCAGCACCTCGAGCAGCGCCGTGGGCGCCTCGCGCGCGGCGGCGAGCGCCGCGGCGACCGCGGGACCGCTCGTCGCGGCCTCCTGCCAGGTCCGGGTCGCGCCGGCGCGGGCGCGGATGTCGGCGCTCACAGCTCGCGAAGCTCGACGAAGTAGCGACACCGGTCGCCGCGGACGATGCTCCGGCAGAACTCGATCGGGCGTCCGTCCGGGTCGTAGGCGATCCGCTCGAGCAGCAGGCCCGGATCGCCGGCGTGCTTGCCGAGCAGATGGGCCTCTTCCGACGTGAGGAGCACTGGCTCGAACTCCTCGCGAGCCCGGGCGGGGCGGACGCCGTACTCGGCGAGGAGGACGTCGTAGAGCCGTCGATGCTCGAAGTCGAGGGTCACGAGGCCGGGGAAGCGGCGCTCCGGCAGCCAGCTCGTCTCGAGCATCATCGGTTCGTCGTCGGCGGAGCGCAGTCGCCTGATCGCCGCGACCGGATCCCCCGGCGGGATGCCGAGGGTCGTCGCGACGGCGCGGCTCGCCGGCTCGGCCGCGCGTTCGAGGACGCGGGTCCCCGGGCGCATCCCGAGGCGCTCGATCTCGCGACTGAACGAGTACATGCCAAGGAGCCCCTGCTGGAGCTTCGGGACCGCCACATACGTGCCGAGGCCCCGGCGGATCTCGAGATAGCCCTCGGAGACCAGCTGGCCGAGAGCCTGGCGGACGGTCGCTCGGCTGACGCCGTATCGCTCCATGAGCTCCAGCTCGGACTCGATGCGGTCGCCCGGCTGCGCCTGACCTCCCTTGATTCGATCGAGCAGGTCCTCCTTGATCCGGTGGTAGAGCGGGATCGCGGGCGCGGCCGGCATGGGTCCTCCTCAGCCCTTCAGGCCCGACAGGGCGATGCCCCGAACGAAGTACTGCTGGGCGATCACGAACAGGACGATCATCGGCGCGACGCTGACGAGCGCCCCAGCCATCATCTCGGGCCACTTGCCGACGAACTGGCCCTGGAAGAAGGCCAGTCCGACGGTCGTGGTGTACTGGTCGAGGTCGCGCAGGTAGATGAGCGGGCTGAGCAGGTCGTTCCAGCTCCACATGAAGGTGAAGATCGCCAGGGTCGCGAGCGCCGGGCGAGCGAGCGGCAGGTAGATGTGGCGGTAGATCTGCCACGGATCGGCGCCGTCGACACGGGCCGCGTCGGCGAGCTCGCGGGGCACGGTCAAGAAGTACTGGCGGAGCAGGAAGATCCCGAACGCTCCGCCGAACCAGGCGCCGATCCAGAGCGGCCCCTGGGTCCCGATGAAGTTGCCGCTGTCGCTCCATGGGTAGGGCAGCAGCCGCCACAGGACGAAGTTCGGGACGAGGACGACCTGGAACGGGATGATCAACGTCGCGAGGAGCAGCCCGAAGAGGACGCTCCGCCCGCGGAACGGGAGGACGGCGAAGGCGAACGCGGCCATCGAGCAGGTGGCGAGCTGGCCGACGGTGTTCAGCGCGGCGAGCTTGAGCGAGTTGAGGAAGAACACGCCGAAGGTGACCTCCGGCAGGGCGTTCCACATCCGGCCGTAGTTCTCGAAGTGCGGACCCGAGGGCAATGAGAACGGCGGCGCGCCGAAGACCTCGGCCCGCGTCTTGAGCGAGGTCAGGATCATCCACAGGAAGGGCAGCATCATCACCAGCCCGCCGGCGATGAGCAGGGCGATCAGCACCGACCGTCGCACGCGCCGACCGGTCAGGACCGGCCCCCGGGCGCGTCCCGACGGCGTCCGCTCGAGTCCGGGCGCAGCCACGCTCACGACCGGGGCCTTATTGGTAGTGGACCCAGCGTCGCTGCGACCGGAAGTAGACGACGGTCAGCACCGCGACGATGACGAACAGGACCCATGAGCCGGCGGCGGCATAGCCCATCTTGAAGTAGTTGAAGCCGTTCTCGTAGATGAAGTAGACGAGGGTGATCGTCGCCTCGGTCGGTCGGCCCGGGCGGGCCAGGACATAGACCTGGTCGAACAGCTGGAATGCGCCGATCAGGCTGAGGATCCCGGTGAAGAAGAGGCTCGGCGTGATGAGCGGCAGGGTCACGCTCCGGAACCGAGCCCAGCGCCCGGCGCCATCGACCGCGGCCGCGTCGTAGTACTCCTGCGGTACCCCCTGGAGCCCGGCGAGGAAGATGATCACATTCGTCCCGAGGCCCTGCCAGACGCTCATCAGGACGATCGCCGGCATCGCCCAGAAGGGGTCGGTGATCCACCGCTGGGGCGGGATCCCGAGAAGGCCGATGAGGAGGTTGAGCAGGCCTGCCTTCGGGGCGTAGATCCAGGCCCAGACGAGGCCGATCGCGGTCGCCGACGTGACGACCGGCAGGAAGTAGGCCGTCCGGATCCAGGCGATGCCCCGGATCCGCTGGTCCAGGGCCAGGGCCAGCCCGAGGGCCAGGGCCAGCCCGAGCGGCACCGAGGCGAGGACATAGAAGGTCGTGTTCCGCAGCGCCATCAGGAACCGGTCGTCCCCGAGCAGCGCCCCGTAGTTGTCGAGTCCCACGAACGACGGCGCCGTCAGCAGGTCCCAGCTCGTCAGGCTGATGGCGAACGAGGCGAGGATCGGCCCCGCCGACAACAGCGCCAGCCCCACCAGCGTCGGGGCGAGGAAGAGCCACGCCCAGCGCGTCTCGCCGGCGAGCGGCCCGCGGCCGGCCGCGCGCCGTTCGCGGCGCGGGAGCCGAAGGGCGATCCGCCCCGGCCGCCCGAGGGCGGCCGGGGCAGGGGTGCGACTCACTGGGCGAGGATCTCGTCCAGCTCGGGGGTCACGTCGGCGATCGCCTGCGCGGCCGTCTTGTTCGGAGCGTTGAAGACGTTCTCGTCAAGCTCCCCCTGGAGGATCGTCGTGTACTCGGTGTACCCCACGAACGAGGGCTTCACGTTCGCGTACTCGAGGCTTGCCGCGAAGACATCGGCGCCTGGGAAGGACGTCGAGTACGGACCTGCCAGGACGCTCTTGTCGACCGGCAGCGCGACCTGGAGCTGCATGAGCTGCTCCTGGGCCTCGGGGCTGGCGAGGTACTCGACGAAGGCCCATGCCGCCTCGGGCGCCTTGGTCGTCTTGGCCACGACGGCGCCGGTCGGGTTGACCGAGGTGAAGCGTCCGGCCGGGCCTGCCGGCAGCGGAGCGATGCCGAACTCCCAGCCGCCATCGGCGCTCGCCGCGGTGTGGGTCGGGACGAGCCAGGAGCCGTTCGCCTCCATCGCCGCGATGCCCTGCTCGAAGGCGTCGCCGGTCTCGGCGAAGACGGCCGGGTCGGCCATGATCCCGTGCTCGTAGATGAGGTCCTGGAGGAACTGGACGCCGCCGGCGCCGGCCGGCTCGCCGAGGACCGTCTTCGTCCGGTCCTCGTTCAGCAGGTCGCCGCCGTTCTGCCAGACGAGCGACAGCCAGTAGTTCTCCATGTCGGTCGTCTCGGTGTAGAAGCCCCACTGGTCGATCGAGCCGTCCGCGTTCGTGTCGAGGGTCAGCTTCTTGCCCGCCGCGACGAGGTCGTCCCAGGTCCACGTGTCGTCCGGATACTCGACCCCGGCGGCATCGAACATCGTCTTGTTGTAGTACAGGGCGATGACGTTCAGGTCGCGCGGCAGGCCGTACTGGCCGCCGTCGGCGGTCGTGAAGACGGACACGCCCTGCTCCGCGAGCGCGCCCAGGTCGAACCCGTCGGCATCGATGTACGGCTTGAGGTCGAGGAGGACGTCGCGAGCCTGGTAGTCGGGGAAGAGCGGGCCGTCCATCGCGAAGACATCGGGCGCGTCGCCGCCGGCAAGGCTCGTCTGGAGGTTGGTCCAGTACGCGTCCCAATCGGAAACGCGAACATCGACGGTGATGTTCGGGTTCGCGGCCGTGAAGGCGTCGGCGATCGCCGTTTGGCTCGTGATCTCGGCCGGGTCGCCCCAGATCGAGTACGTGATCGTCACCGGCGGGCCGTCGTAGCCGCCACCCGATGGTGCCGCACTCGCTCCGCCGGACGGCGCCGGGGACTCGCTGCCCCCGCAGGCGGCGACGGCGACGACGAAGATCGTGGCCAGCGCGGCGACCCTCGCTCGCCGATGCGCGCCGGACGCGATGCCTGAGCGATCCATGGAGCTCCTCCTCACCGGCTGAGGTCATAAGGACGTCCAGACGTCCGTACGTCGATGCTAGCCCCGGGTGTCAAGCGGCGCCGCCGAGCCATCCGGGCAGCCACTCCGCCTCGGCTTCGACGAGCTCGTCCACGAGCTGCCAGGTCTCGGCCAGTGAGAGCCGGGCCTGGATCTGGGGGTCCTCCATCGCCGCGTGATAGATCGCCTCGCGGTCCTGGTCGAGCACCGCCCGCACCGTCAGGGCCTGGGTGGCGACGGCCGGCTCGATGTAGGCGGCGAGGTGGATCGGCAACCGACCCATCGCGACCGGATGGACGCCCAGGCCGTCGACGAGGGCCGGCACCTCGACGCAGGCGTCGGCGGCGAGATTGGCGATGAGCGCCCCGTCGTTCATGACGTTGGCGACGATCCGGCTCGGCTCGCCCGTGAGGACGCTGTGGGCGATGACGGCGGCATACTCGCCGCTCCGCTCGATCTCGAACGGCTCACCTGCGGCGAGCCGCCGGCGGACCGATCCGTACTCGGCGAGGTTGGCGTCGACCCGGGTCAGGTACTCGCCGATCGGCACCCGGAACCGCTCGACGAGGTCGCCCTTCGGGATGAACCACGGGTTGTACTCGGCATGGTGTTCGGAGGACTCGGTCGGGTACCGGCCGAGGCGCCGGTAGAGCTCGGCCCGGACGAGGTCGTCATCGGGGATGCGCCCGGCCGCCACGAACGCGTCGAGCTCCGGGTAGAGGTCGCGACCGCGGTGCTCGAGCCGGAGGACGAAGGCGAGATGGTTCACTCCCGCGGTCTCGGCGTCGACCTCCTCGACCGGCACGTCGAGATAGCCGGCGAGCGTGTGGATCGTCCAGTGGACCGAGTGGCAGAGCCCGACCGTCCGGAGCCCGCTCCGCTCCGCGACCGCCCGGACGAGCATGGCCATCGGGTTCGTGTAGTTGAGCAACAAGGCGTCCGGGCATACGTCCTCCATGTCGCGGACGATGCCGAGCACGACCGGGATCGTCCGCAGCCCACGCATGACCCCGCCGACGTTGATCGTGTCGTTGATCGTGTAGCGCAGGCCGTGCCGAGCCGGGACGTCGAAGTCGACTCGGGTGGCCCGGGCGCCCCCGACCTGGATCGTGTTGACGACGAAGTCAGCCCCGACGAGGGCCGACCGACGGTCGAGATGCGCTTCGATGGCCGGCGCCGCTCCCAGGGCCGCGGCCGTCCAGCGGGCCATCTGCTCCGCGGTCGCCAGCCGCTCGGCGTCGATGTCGTGGAGGACGATGGTCGCCTCCCGCAGCTCCGGGTACGAGAGGAAGTCGCCGAGCAGGTTCCGGGTGAACTCGACGCTGCCGGCGCCGATCAGCACGATCCGGGTCATGGTCGCCTCCGCGGGACGGGCCGATGGACGCCGGGACGTGGCCGGCACACGCGAGGTGACATCCGGACGTCCGTACGTCATGATAGTCCGGCGGCGGGTCGCCGCGTCAACGTCGGAGCGGAGGACCGTCGCGGTGAGCCTCCCGATCGGGCGCATCCGAGGGCTGCGGGCGTGCGCATCGGCCCGGGGCGTCTTCGCGGTGCTCGCCCTCGACCATCGCCAGAACCTCCGGCGCGAGCTCCACCCCGCCGACCCAGCCGCCACGACGTTCGACGAGATGGTCGCCTTCAAGCGGGCGGTCGTCCGGGCCCTCGCGTCCGGGGCGAGCGGCGTCCTGCTCGACCCCGAGATCGGGGCCGCGCCGGCGGTCGCCGACGGCGCGCTCCCGTCCTCGGTCGGGTTGATCGTCGCGATCGAGGCGACCGGCCACGACGGTCCGTCGACGGCCCGGGTCAGCCGCGTCCTCGAGGGTTGGAGCGTCGCCAAGGCGAAGCGGATGGGCGCCGACGCCGCGAAGCTGCTCGTCTACTACCACCCGGACGCGCCGAACGCCGCCGACCAGGAGCGGCTCGTCGCCGATGTCGCGGCCGCCTGCGCCGATGCGGACCTCGCCCTGTTCGTGGAACCGATCGGGTTCTCCGTCGACCCGGCGGTCGCCGCGCCCGTCGGCGAGGACCGGCGACGGGTCGTCGTCGAGACCGCCCGCCGCCTGACGGCCATCGGGGGCGACGTCCTCAAGGCGGAGTTCCCGTTCGACGCCTCGATCGACGACGAGGGCCGCTGGGCGGAGGCATGCGCCGAGCTGGACGAGGCGTCGCGGGTCCCGTGGGTCCTCCTGTCGGGCGGTGTGGACGACGCGACCTTCGAGCGCCAGGTCCGGGTCGCCTGCCGGGCCGGGGCGTCGGGCGTCCTCGTCGGCCGCTCGGTCTGGGCGCCGGCGGCGACCCTGCCGCCGGCCGCGCGCGACGCGTGGCTCGCGAACGAGGGGCGGGCCCGGCTCGAGCGGCTCGCTGCGCTCGTCGAGGCGGAGGCCCGACCGTGGCCCGAGCGAGCGACCGAGCTGACGACCGCCCCGCCGCCCGGCGAGGGCTGGCACCGCGCCTACCCGGAGCCCGGGGCGGCCCCGTGACGCGCGACCTCGACCTGCTCGTCATCGGCGAGCTGAACCCCGACGTCGTCGTCGCCGGTGCGCCCGAGCGGCCCCGCTTCGGCCAGGTCGAGACGATCGTCGAGGCGATCTCGCTGACGGTCGGCTCGTCGTCGGCGATCGTCGCCTGCGGCGCCGCGAGGCTCGGGCTGCGGGTCGGGTTCGTCGGCGTCGTCGGCGACGACCCGGCCGGGCGGCTCATGCTCGAGGCGCTCGCCGACCGGGGGATCGATGTGACCGGCTGTCGGGTCGACCCGGTCCGCCCGACCGGCGCGACGGTGCTCCTCGCCCGGGGCGCCGACCGGGCGATCCTCACCGCGATCGGCACGATCGAGGCGCTGCGGGCCGAGGACGTACCGCCCGCGCTGCTCGACCGGGCCCGCCACGTCCACGTCGGGAGCGTCTATCTCCAGACCGCCCTCCGGCCCGATCTCGCGACCCTCCTCGGGGCCGCCCGAGGCGGCGGTGCGACGGTCTCGATCGACCCGAACTGGGATCCGGCGGAGCGATGGGCACCCGTCGACGACCTCCTCGCGGAAGCCGACGTCTTCCTCCCGAACGGGGTCGAGGCGACGGCGCTGACCGGGCTGCCCGACCCGCGCGCGGCGGCGGAGGCGCTCGCCGACCGGATGCCGCCCGGCGGCGTCGTCGCGGTGAAGCTCGGCGCCGCCGGAGCCGGGGCGTGGCGCGCGCCCGCGTGGGTGGTCGGCGCGCCGCCGCCGACGGCCGTCGTCGACACGACCGGCGCCGGCGACGCGTTCGACGCCGGCTTCCTCGCCGGCCGGCTCCACGGCTGGCCCGTCGCGGCCGCCCTCGACCTCGCCGTCGCCTGCGGCGCGGCGTCGACGACGCGTCTCGGCGGCGTCGACGGCCAGCCGACGCTCGAAGAGGCCCGGACCCTCCTCGCCCTGGACGGCCGGTCGTTGCCGGCGGACCGATGAGCGCCCCTGGCCGGATCCTCGCGATCGCGGTCAGCCCCGCGGTCGATCGCCTCGTCGAGGTCGACCGGCTCATGCCGGGCGAGATCCACCGGCCACGCGCGGTGACGGTCGTCCCGAGCGGCAAGGCCCTCAACGCCGCCCGCGCCGCCGCCGCGCTCGGCGCGCCGGTGACGGCCGTCGGCCTGCTCCGGGGTCACGCCGGGCGCTGGCTCGAGGCGGCCCTCGCCGGCTCGTCGGTCGAGGCGCGGTTCGCCTGGGGCTCGGGTGAGACGCGGACGGTGACATCCGTCGCCGATGCCGAGGAGGGCCGGCTGACCGAGTTCTACGAGCTCGGCGATCCGATGGCCTCGGGCGACCTCGAGGCGCTCGAGACGCTGATCGGCGAGGCGCTCGCCGAGCGGCCCGCCGTCGCCCTGATGGGCGGCAGCCTGCCACCGGGGACGCCGACCGAGGCGTATCCCCGGATCGTGGCGATGGCGGCCGCGGCCGACGTGCCCGCCGCGGTCGACGTCGGGGCGGCCACCGCCACGACGCTCGCGGCCCGACCCTGGCTCGTCAAGGCGAACGCCGCGGAGGCCGCGGCGGCCCTGGGGACGACCGTCGCGACCGTCGTGGACGCCGTCGCGGCCGTCGCGCGGTTCGTCGCTGCGGGGTCGTCGGTCGCGATCGTCACCCTCGGGACGGCGGGCGCGGTCGCCCGGCTGGGGGAGGGAACATGGCGCGTCGGAGCCCCGCCCCGCCGCGGTCGGTACCCGGTCGGGAGCGGCGACGCGTTCCTCGCCGGGCTGCTTGTCGCGTTCCTCGCGGGGGCGTCGCCTGAGGAGCAGCTCCGCCTCGCGACCGGCGCCGCCGCGGCGAACGCCCTCGTTCCCGGCGCCGGCCGACTCGATCCGTCGGTCGCCCGGGCGATCGCCCTCGACGTCGCGGTCGAGCGCCTCGCCTGATCGGCCGGTCAGCCGGCGCCGTCGCCGACGGTGCAGGCGATCGACGTCGCCTCGACGCCACCGGCGGCCCGCCGGGCGATCCCGCCGAGGATGCGCTCGAGCGACGCGATGTCGTCCGCCGAGAGCTGCTCGAGGAAGTAGGCGTCGATCCCGCGGAGGTGGGTCACCGCGGCCGCCCGCAGCCGCGCGAGCCCGGCCGGGCTGAGCGCCGCCTCGGCGCCGCGCCGATCCGACTCGCATGGGCTGCGGGTGACGAGCCCCTCGGCCACGAGCCGATCGATGAGCCGGGTGATCCCGCTGCGGGAGAGGATTACGTGATCGGCGAGCTGGTTCATCCGCAGTCGGCGATCCGGCGCCTCGGCGAGGACGAGGAGCGCGCCATACTCGGCCAGCGACAGCCCGTGCTCGGCCCGCAGCTCATCGTCGAGCCGCCGCGCCACGAGCGCGTGCGCTTCGAGGAAGGCGCGCCAGGCGACGATCCGCGGGTCGCGGGGGTCGATCCTGGCGGGGGCCGGGGGCGCGTCGGTGGTCGGCATGGTCCCTTCGGGGGTGGCGGCGCCGGCTCGGTCGGGCCGCGCTCGGCCGATCGTACCGTGTCTCGCGAACCCTCGGCAAGTAGTTGACAGCGCAATCATATCGGCATATAGTTGCGTAGTCAATCAATCACGCGGGACCCGCCGGACGGACCGCGACCCCGGCAGACGCCGAGAAGGACCGACGAGCACCGTGAGCACACTGAGCATCTGGAAGATCGACCCCGCCCACACCGACATCCTCTTCTCCGCTAAGCACATGATGGTCTCGACCGTCCGTGGCAAGTTCCACGAGGTCGAGGGGACCCTCCGGCTCGACGAGGCCGACCCGACGCGATCGGGCGGCGAGTTCATCGTCGGGAGCGCGAGCCTCAACACCGGCGTCGCCCAGCGCGACGGCCACCTCCGCTCGGCCGACTTCTTCGACGCGGAGCAGTACCCGTCGATCCGGTTCGTCGCGACGAAGGTCGTTCCGCTCGGGAGCGACTGGAAGGTCGTCGGCGACCTGACCATCCGCGACGTGACCCGCGAGGTCGAGTTCGATGTCGAGCTCGGTGGGATCACGACGGGCATGACCGGCGCCCGCCACCTGGGGCTCACGGCGCGGACGAAGATCGACCGCGAGGACTGGGGCCTGACCTGGAACGTCGCCCTCGAGGCCGGTGGCTGGCTCGTCGGGCGCGAGGTCAAGATCGAGATCGACGTCGCGGCCGACGAGGTCGCGGTCGCCGAGGGCGCGACCGAGGGCACGACCGCCGCTCCTGCCGGCGCCTGATCGACCACTCCACCAGGAGGCCCCGGTCCGGCGTCCCGGGCCGGGGCCCACCCCCGACCACAGATCGCGAGCCATCCCGATGACCGTCCTCGTCCGCCCACCCGACTCGATCCACGCCGTCGACGGCGGCTGGTTCGCCGCGCGTTGGCACTTCTCGTTCGGCGACTACCGCGACCCCGAGCAGATGGGCTTCGGGCCGCTCCGCGTCTTCAACGACGACCGGCTCGTGCCGGGTGCCGTCTGGCCGCTCCACCCGCACCGGGACGTCGAGGGCATCACCTACGTCATCGAGGGGACGTTCGAGCACGCCGACTCGCTCGGCAACGGCGGGGTCCTCCGACCCGGCGCGATCCAGCGGGCGACCCTCGGCTCCGGGATGTGGCACTCCGAGCGCAACGGCTCGGCCGATGCGCCGATGCGCTTCCTCCAGTTCTGGATCCTCCCCGACACCGCGGACCTCACGCCGTCGGTCGAGCAGCGCGAGTTCACGATCGAGGACCGCACCGGCCGACTCCTCCGGGTCGCCGGCCCCCGCCCCGACGACCCGGTCTTCGTCCACCAGGACGCATCGGTCCACGTCGCCCGGCTCGACGCCGGGGACGAGGTCCGCCACCCGATCGGGCCGGGCCGCGGGGCGTACGTCTACCTCATCGAGGGCCGAGCCACGCTCGGCGACGCGTCCGACACCCCGGGCGAGCCCATCGCGACCGGCGCCGCGGCGAGGGTCTTCGACGAGGCCGAGCTCCGGATCGCCGCGGCCGCGCTGTCCGAGGTCATCCTCGTCGACGTCCCGCTCGTCTGGACCCCGGTCGGCGTCTGGGCTCGCTGACGCTCAGGCGAGGACGTCGCGCGCGGCGGCGTCGAGGGCGGCGAGCCCGGCGGCGAGCCGGTCGGGCGTCGGCCAGCCATAGCCGAGCCGGAAGTGGGTCCGCGGCTGGTCGAACCAGTGGCCCGGCCCGACGATCGTCCCGTACCGCTCGAACAGGATCCGGTAGAACCGGTCGGGATCGACCGGCACGCCGGGGCGGACCCGCGGGAAGCCGACGACACCGCCACGTGGCTCGACCCATTCGAAGACGTCCCCGGCGGCGATCCAGGCCCGCGTCGTCGCCAGCGCGGCGTCGATGCCCGCCCGGATCCGGGTCAGCCGCTCCGGCCGCCGCGCGAATGCCGCCGCCCCGATCGCCTCGTCGACGACCGAGCCGGTGATCAGCATCTGCTCCTTCGCCGCGAGGAACCGCTCCTGGAGGTCGCCGTCGCGGGTCGCCAGCCAGCCGAGCCGGATCCCGGGCAGCCCGTCGGTCTTCGACAGCGACGACACCGCGATCGCGCGCTCCGAGAGCGCCGCGACCGACGGGAGTCGAGGGTCGTAGGTCATGTCGCGGTACGTCTCGTCGAGGAGGAGCCGGGCCCCCCCGTGGCGCTCGACGAGGCCGACGATGTCGGCCAGCTCGGCCGGCCCGAGGACCTGGCCGGTCGGGTTGTGGGGGCTCGTGAGGCTGATGAGCCGCGTGTCGGGTCGGAGGAGCGCCTCGATCCGCCCCGGGTCGACCCGCCAGCCGTCCTCGAACCGGAGGTCGAGGTGGTCGACGACCGCGCCGATCGCCCTCGGCGTCTCGAGGTTCGTCGCGTAGTTCGGCCGGACGACGAGCACGCGGTCGCCGCGACCGAGCAGGCTCGTCGCGACGATGAACAGCGCGGCCGCGGCCCCGGGGGCCAGGAGGACGTCGCCGGCCCCGAGGGGCGCTGCCCGGCCGGCGGCCGGGTCGCCGCCGGCGTCGGCCGCGATCGCCGCCCGGAGGTCCGGGTGTCCGGCGTGATCGCCGTACTGGAGGACGAGCGAGCCGAGGTCGAGGTCGTCGGCGACCTCGGCGAGCGTCGCGTCGGCGACCGAGCTCTCGGCGAGGTTGTTGGCGATCCGCCCGTAGCCGAGCTGCTCGGGCGATTCGATCTCGATCGGCATCCGGCGGTAGTCCACGGTCCGAGTGTAGGGACCGACGACGGACGACGGGGCCCGGCTCGGCGAGACTCCCGTCCGCCCGGCGGCGTGACGCGAGGACGACCGCCCGGGATCACCCCCTTCCGCTCGGCGATGGGAGCCCCTATCATCCGCCCAACGTCCAAGGCCGCCGGTGCCGGGCGCGGCAGGACGTCGGACAGGGAGCCACATATGGACCACGCCGCCCCGCGGACCGACCGCCGCCTCGGACGTCTCGCGGTCGTCGCGAGCGCCGCGCTCCTCATCGTCGCCGCCTGCGGTGGCGCGGCCGGGAGCGAGGGTGGCGGTGGCGCCGACGCCCAGAAGGTGATCGCCGAGGCCCAGTTCGCCTTCGGCACCTCGATGATCGAGGGGTCGGTCGAAGGCACGACGGTGACGCTCGTCATCGTGAACGGCTTCGGCAGTGCCGGCGTCGGATTGTTCATGTGCTCGAACGTCAAGGACAGCCTCGCCAAGCACGACCCGAACGGGACGCTCACCGTCATCGCCGTCGATCAGGACGGCAACCAGCTGTCCTCGAGCGCCGACTGCCCCTGACCGCGCGGGCGCCTCAGCGCCAGGACTCGGGGTCCGTGACGTAGAACGTCGTCTGCGCCAGCGCGACGCGAAGCTCGTCGAGCCGGTCGGCCAGCCTCGCCCGTCGGTCGCGCAGGTCGGCCATCGTCGGCAGACGGAGCGGCTCGATCCGGGCATCGCTCGCCGGCTCCGACCGGTCGCCGCCGGACCCGATCGCCCGGACCGGCGTTCGGCCGACCCGGGCCGCGACCGCATACGCCGAGCCGGACTCGAACGCCGGGCCCCATCCGCCGCCGACCGTCCGACCGGCCGGGCCGTCGAGCGGGACGATCACGGGGAGCAGGTCGACCGTCGCCCTGACCATCGTCGGAGAGTAGCGGCCCGCGACGCGCCGGGGAAGTCCCGGTGATGGTGCCGCCGGGGTCGACCCGGGGCTACACTGCGGACCCGTCGCCCGGCCGTCGCCCGGCGACCGACGCGCGAGGAGGGCGCCCCCGATGACCGCCGCGACCGACCGGACGTACGGCGCCCAGAGCATGACCGCCCCGTTGCGGACGGTCCTCGTCAAGCGGCCCGGGCCGGCGTTCGGCCGGGCGTTCGACGATCCCGCCCACGGGTTCCTCCACCCGGTCGACCTCGCCGTCGCGCAGCGCGAGCACGACACGTTCACCGACCTCCTCGCCCGGCTCGGCGTCGAGGTCCACGAGCTCGGGACCGAGACCGCGTCGCCGGACCTCGTCTATACGTTCGACCCGCTGCTCGTCACCGACCGCGGGGCGATCCCGCTCCGCCCCGGCAAGCCGAACCGGGTCGGCGAGGAGCGGGCGATCGAGGCCTGGATGAGCGCCCGCGGGATCCCGACGCTCGGCCGGATCGACGACCCCGGCACCGTCGAGGGCGGCGACACGTTCTGGCTCCGCCCGGACCTGTTCTGCATCGGCCGGACGCTGCGGACGAACACGACCGGCGCGCGGGCGCTGGCCGAGCTCGTCGGCGGCGACGTCCGCGTGTTCGACGTCCCGTACTGGCGCGGCGCCGACGAGCTGATCCACCTGCTCTCGGTCGTCAGCCCGGTCGCCGATGACCTCGCCGTGGTCTACCTGCCGCTCCTGCCCGTCGGTCTGTGGGAACTCCTCGGCGACCTCGGCATCCGGACCATCAACGTCCCCGACGACGAGTTCGGCACGCTCGGCTGCAACGTCCTGGCGGTCCGGCCGGGCGTGGTCATCGTCGCCGAGGGCAACCCGGCGACCGCCGCGGCGCTCGCGGCCGCCGGTTGCGAGATCCATGCGTACCCGGCGACCGAGGTCGGGGTCAACGGCTCGGGCGGTCCGACCTGCATGACCCGGCCGGTCCTGCGCGGATGAGCGGCCCGGCCACGGCCGCGGCGGCGGTCGATCCCGCCGCCGTCGCAGCCGACCTCCGCGCGCTCGTTCGGACGCCGTCGATCACCGGCGGGGAAGGGGCCGCGGCCGACCTCGCGGCCGACCTGCTCGCTGCCGCCGGGGCGAGGGTGGAGCGGTTCGACGTCGACGCCGACATCATCCGGGCCGACCCCGACTTCCCCGGCGAGGAGATGCCTCGCACGGCCCTGCCCCTCGTCGTCGGCCGGGTCGGCCGGCCGGGCGGTCGCCGGCTCGTCCTCGTCGGCCACCTCGACGTCGTCCCGGTCGGCGACCCGGCGACCTGGACCGTCGACCCGTGGGGCGCCGAGGTCCGCGACGGCCGGCTGTACGGGCGCGGCGCCTGCGACATGAAGGGTGGTGTCGCGTCGATCCTCGGCGCCGTCCGGGCGCTCGGCGAGGTCGCGCCGACGGACGGACTCGACGACGAGATCGTCGTCGCCCTCGTCCCGTCGGAGGAGGACGGCGGCGCGGGGATGCTGGCGGCCGTCCGGGCGCTCGCCCGTCCCGACGGCTCGGTCGGCGACGGCGCCGTCATCACCGAGCCTACCCGGATGGAGCTCATCGTCGCCCACGCCGGCGCGATCACCTTCCGGCTCGAGGTCCCCGGCCGCGCCGCCCACGCGTCGATGCGTCGCGAGGGCGTGTCGGCGCTCGACAAGCTGGCCCTCCTCCTCGGCGCCCTCGAGGCCGACGAGGCCGCCCGCAACGCCACCGAGACTGATCCGCTCATGACGGCCCTCGGCCTCCCGTACCCGACGATCGTCGGCAAGGTGGCCGGAGGCGAGTGGGCCTCGACCGTCCTCGACCGCGTGGTGGCCGAGGGTCGCTACGGCGTCCGGCTCGGGCAGACGGCCGGCGAGGCCGAGGCCGACCTGCGGGCCGCGATCGACGCGGCCTGTGCGGCCGACCCGTGGCTCGCGGAGCACCCCGCGACCGTCGCGGTCACCGGGGGGCGGTTCGGCTCGGCCCGGGTCGATCCCGGCGGCCCGCTCGTCGCCGGGCTCGCGGCCGCCATCCGGTCGACCCTCGGGCGCGAGCCGGCCCGGCTCGGCGCGCCGTACGGCGCCGACATGCGCCTCCTGGTCCACCAGGGCCGGACGCCGACGGCGATGTTCGGGCCGGGCGACGTCGCGGTCGCCCACAGCGCCGACGAGCACGTCCCGATGGACGACGTCGTCGGCTGCGCCCGCGCGATCGCCGCCTGGCTGTCGACCGAGCTCAGGTCCGGCTGACCGCCTCGAGGCTGGCCCGTCGCCCGACGACGAGCCAGACCGGGACGGCGACGAGCGCGGCGCCGAGGAGGCCGAGCGCCGTGAACCCCGCGGCCGCGACGACGAGTCCCGACGCGAGGCTGGCGATCGCCGAGGAGCTCCAGACGAGCGCGTCGGCGGCACCCTGGAGCCGGGTCCGCTCGCGGATCGCCAGCCCGTGGGTGAGGATCGAGCTGCCCGCGACGTAGCCGAGGTTCCAGCCGAACCCGAGCAGGAACAGGGCGAGTCCGAGGACGACGCCGCCGTCGGGCGGCGCCGCGGCCGAGAGGACCGCCGCGGACCCGGCGACGACGAGCCCAGCCACGACGACCGGCGACGGCCCGAACGCGTCGGCGAGGCGGCCGGAGACCGGCGACAGGGCGAACATGCCGAACGTGTGGGCGCTGATGACGAGCCCGATCGCGGCCAGTCCGTGCCCGTGCTCGATCATGTGGAGCGGGGTCATCGTCATCACGAGCACCATCACCGCTTGGTTCGCGATGAGCGCGACGAGGGCGATGACGACGGTCGGCCGGCGGAGGAGCGCCCGGACCGGGTCACCCTCGCCGTCGGACGAGACGAGCCGGGCCGATGGGTCGGCGAGGCGATACGGGTCGGGCCGGAGCAGGACGAACGTCAGGATCGCCGAGGCGGTCACGAAGATCGCCGGGAGGACGTAGGCCCCGGTCAGCCGCGGCAGGCCGAGCGCTTCGGCGGCGGTCCCCGCGCCGGCGACGAGATTCGGCCCGACCACCGCTCCGACCGTCGCCGCCCAGACGACCGTCCCGAGGGCCGCCGCCCGTCGTGCCGGGGGCACGAGGTCGGCCGCCGCATACCGCGAGAGGTTCGAGGCGGCGTTGGCGATCCCGATGAGGACCGTGCCGCCGAGCAGGAGCGCGAACGAGCCGTCGAGGAGCGCCGCGACCGCGACGAGGGCTCCGATCGCGCCGAGGCTGTAGCCGGCCGTGAGGCCTGCGCGGCGCCCGGCCCGGACCATGATCCACGACAGGAGGATCGAGCCGCCCGCGGCGCCGAGCACGGCCGCCGCTCCGGGCACCCCCGCCCAGGCCGACGATCCGGCCAGCTCCTCGGCCGCGATCGTCGCCACCGTCACGGCGGCGATGTAGCCGGTGCTGCCGAGCGCGACCCCGGCGACCAGCGTGCCGGTCGCGCGGCGGCGCAGCCGGGCGAGCGTCGCCGGGTCCTCGGGGATGTGGGCCATGGTGGCCGATGATACGGGCCACCGGGGGGTGCCGATCCGAGCCCGTCAGCCACCCGGTCGCGGGGCTGCGCCCGACGAGCGCCGTCGCGCGACCGGTCATCCGCCCACGCGCCGCGCCCGTCCTGATGGCGTCCCTGTCCTCGGCCCGTGGAGGTCCGACGGCAGTCGGGACCGGCGGTCCATCGACCGGCGGCAGCATCCGCGCGCGGCGCTTGCCGCCGGGCGTAGGATTCGGCCATGGTCGAGTACGGGCAAGGCGTCGGCACGGCGACGGACGTCGTCGGCGGGACCGGCGGCGGGGCCGGCGGCGGGACCGGTGTCGACGCCGGCGGCAACCTCGTGGCGATGGCGTCGGCCCTCGTGAACGACGCCTCGGCGGCATCTGGGCTGCCGCCGATCGCCATCGTCGCGCTCGCGGCGTTGCTCCTGGTCGGCGGGCTGATCGTCCTCCGCCGCGCCCTCTAGACCCCGCGGCCCGCGGGGCCCCGATCATCCCCGGCCGCCGACGGCGCCGACCCGCCCGATGGCCGGTCAGCGGCGCGCCTGCGCCTGCAGCTCGGCCACCTCCACGAGTCGGGCGAGCGCGTTCGCGAGGCGCATCTGCTCCGGTGTGCGGGCTCGCACGCGGAGGAGCGCCGGGCTGGCGACGACGATCGCGACCGCCCGCGCCCGCGAGACGGCGACATTGAGGCGGTGCCGGTCGTAGAGGAAGTCGAGGCCGCGCGGCGCATCCTCGGCCGACGAGGCCGCCATGGTGTAGATCGCGACCGCGCCCTCCCGGCCCTGGAACTTGTCGACCGTCCCGACGCGGTCGTGGGCGACCGGCCCGAGCCTGGCCTCGATCGCCCGCTGGACCTCGGCGACGTGGGCGTTGTATGGCGCGACGACGAGGAGATCGTCGATCGTGAGGGACCTCGTGACGCCGAGCGCGTCCGTCCAGGGCTCGCCGATGAGCGCATCGACGATCCGCGCGACCGCCTCGGCCTCCTCCCGGGAGCGCTGCTCGTTGCGGGCGTGGACGACCGGGTGCCAGCGGATCCCGGTCCCCCCGGCCGGCCCCGGCGCGAGGACCCGCTGCCCGGCCGTCGAGGCGTGCGTGCCCAGCCGCCCGGCGTAGAACGTCGGCGAGACGTAGGCGTTGACGTCCGGGTGCATCCGGCGCGTCTCGTCGAGGAACAGGCCGCGCTCGGGCGGCAGCGTCGTCGACTCGCCGAGGAGATGGCCGAGGGCCGACGCGTCCGCGCCCCGCGGATGGAGACCCTGGGTCACCTGGGCGAGCTGGTTCGGGTCGCCGAGCAGGAGGATCGACCGGGCCGCGCCGCTCATCGCGAGCACGGTCGCCAGGGCGAGCTGGCCGGCCTCGTCGACCACGAGCAGCCCGAGCCGGCCGTCGAACCCGGGCCTTGAGAGCAGCCAGGCCGTCCCGGCGACGACGTCGACGGTGCCGGCGACCACGGCCGCCTCGATCTCCACGTTCGTCGCCAGCCGGACGCCCGGGAGATGACTCCCGTCGTCACCGGTCTCGCAGCGCTGGAGGATCCGGATCTCGTCGCCGGTCTCCGCGGAGGCCGCGACGAGCGCTTCGAGG
The DNA here is from genome assembly GCA_964483405.1 of uncultured Anaerolineaceae bacterium. GTDB lineage: Bacteria > Chloroflexota > Limnocylindria > Limnocylindrales > CSP1-4 > CAZABC01. The sequence continues at coordinate 56,304 of CAZABC010000004.1, read as the reverse complement.
AAGTTGGTGATCGTCTTGTGCGACTGGGCCGTCACCCCGACCGGTCCCATCCCGGCCCGCAGCGCGGCGAGGACCATCCGGGCGCCGGTGTACGTCTTGCCGGTGCCCGGCGGGCCCTGGATCGCGAGCGTCGACGCGTCGAGTCCGGCGACGAGCCGCATCCCGGCGTCGGCGGCCGACTCGCCGGCGCGGCGCAGCTCGCCGCCATCCACCGCGGCCGCGATCCGGGGCGGGCGGCCGGCGAGCAGGTCGGTCGCCGCCCGGTACGCGTCGGCGGCCCCGCCGCCGACCTGCGGGTCGATCCCGTGCTCGATGACATGGTCGGCCAGCCGACCGAGGCCGGCTCGCAGGGCGTCCGTGGGGACGGGCGTCGCCGGGATCAGGGCGGTCGGCCGCTCGCCGGCCCTCGCCCGGCCCCGCTTCAGGACGAGCGTCCCAGCGATGTCGTCGATCTCGACGATCGTCCCGGCCCCCGACCCGGTCGCCGGATCGATCGGCGTGTCGCCACGTCGGAACCGGTGGTCCTGCGGCGGGTATCGGAACCGCGACAGGACGCTCTTCGCCTCCGTCCCGACGTCCGCCTCCCAGGCGAGGAGGCCGATCGCGTCGCTCTCCTCGACGAGCTCCTCGGCGGTCCGGCCGTCGCGCAGCTCGTACCAGCGCCACCACTCGGGCTTGGCCTCGCGGCGGTGGTAGTCGAGCAGGCCGGCGAGGAGGCGGCGAGCCCGGCCGGCCTCGTCGAGCTCGTCGGGCGGCTCGGGCACGCCGGCGAGGAGCGCCGCGATCCGGGCGGCGGTCTCGGCCGCCTGCGCGGCGACCGTCTCGCCGGGATCGCCCGAGCGCGGCAGCGGACGCGGCAGATCCCAGCCCTCGTCGATGGCCTCGCGTCGCTGGCCCTCGAGCCAGTCGCGGAGGCCGAGCGTCGCGAGGGTGTCGTCGCGGTTGTACGCGGCGAGCGCGTCGAGGTGGACCGGGTCGCCGTCGCGGAGGTACGCCTCGTACTCGACGACCGAGAAGCCGGCCCGGGTGATCCCGCCGGCCCGAACGAAGCCGAACAGGTGCTCGACCTGCTTGAGCGAGTACGACTCGACCGATGCCCGGATCCCCTGCCGGACCGCCGTGTAGAGGTCGACGAGGACCCCGCCCCGGAGGATCCGGTCGACGGCCTCCTCGCGGGTCGAGTGTCGCGACATGAGCCGGGTGATCGCGGCTCGCTCGTACGCCCCGTAGTGGTAGACGTGCATCGTCGGGTCCGTGGCGAGCCGATCGATGACCAGGTCGACGAACGCCTCGAACGCCCGCCGCTCCTCCGCCGGCGAGTGGCCCCACAGGGCGCGGTAGGCCGGCGCCCCCTCGTCGACCGTCAGGACGCCGAGGAGGTACTCCCGACCCGTCTCGTCGAGCCACGGGTCGGCCTCGATGTCGAAGAAGATGTCGAGCGGCGATGGCTCGGGCAGGCCGGCGAGACCGGTCCCGGGCTCCTCGGGCCGCGGCGGGATCCGCTCATGGATCGGCTGCTCGGGCGATCGGCCGAGCTCGCGGCCGCGGAGCTGGATCCGGGCCTGCTCGCGAAGGCGGCCGAGCGTCCGGGCGGCCAGGTCCGCGACCGAACGGGCGGGGTCGAGCCGGCCGAGCTCGGCCAGGGTCCCGACCCCGGCGCCGACGAGCGCCCCGGTCGCGGCCCGGGTCATCCCGGCGACGAGCGAGAGGTGGTCGTCGGCCCGACGGCGGTCGATGCAGACCGGGAACCAGGCGCAGACGCGGCAGTGGTCGACGGGATCGGGATAGGTCGCGGCGGACCCCGGGTCGCGCGCCGCGATGCCACGCTCCGGGTCGCCGCCGACGACCGTCTCGAACCGCGCGCGCGCCGCCCGGAAGTACGCCCCGAAGTCGTCCAGCCGGAGCGTCGTCGTGGCCGAATCGCCGGTCACGACGTGGACCCGCTCGGGCTCGACGCCCTGGAGCGTCGCGAGCCGCGCGGAGTAGCTGCAGACCTGGAGGACGGCCGAGGCCTTCACCGAGCGGGCCAGCTTCGTGTCGGCGACCTCGTAGCTCCAGGCGCCGAAGGCGGGGCTCGGTCGCTCGACGCGGAGCAGGAAGTCGGCGTACCCGAGCCACCGCCCGTCGAAGAGCGTCGCCTGGTAGACGGCCCCCGCACCGGCGCGCATGGCCGCGACGGTCTCGGCCTCCGCCGCCCGGTAGCCGTCCGGCGTCCGCGGCTCGGGACGAGCGATCTCGACGACGGTCCGGCCCTCGGCACGGAGCCGGGCGAGGAACGCCTGCTCGTGGGCGAGGCCTCGCTCCTGGAGCAGGAGGACCTCGGGATCCTCGCGCTCGTGGGGGCGCGGCCAGGTGCCGGCGACCGCGCCGAGCTCCAGCGTGGTCAGGTGGTCGCAGGCGAGGAAGCCGACGAGGTCGGTGGCGGAGGCGACGAGCGGACCGTCCCCGTGGCGATGCACCCGCCAAGGCTAGCCGAGGTGGATGCCCCCTCGCCGGTCACGGTCGACCCGGTGCCGATGATGGCCGGGCGCCTCCGGGTCGTCGCGGCTCCGGAGGCGGTTCCCGGCGATCGCCGCCGCCACGAGGATGGCCCCGAGGCAGGCGAGGAGCAGTCGGACGTCGGGGAGGGGCCTGGGCCGGTGGATGCCGGTGGGCGGATCGACGCCAGGCGGGCCGTCGAGGACGGGGCACGCGACCTCGTCGGCGGCCGTCGGCGCCGTGTCCGGCCCGGCGAACGTCGCGGCGCGCGCAGGCGACGCGCTCGCCACCATGACGACGATCAGCGCGGCCGGGACGATGATGCCGGCCCGAACGATGACCATTCCGCCACCCCAGGGCGTCGCGCCGGGGCACATCCGGCGCTTCCTGTGGATCAGACGCCCGACGCCCGCCGTTGTTGCACCCGTGTACGCTGCCGGGCATGAGCCCGATGCGCCGCGACGGCGAAGGGAAGCGCCAGGCCGCCCCGACCTGGGAGTCGCTCATCGACCGCCAGATCCGCGAGGCCATGGCCGCCGGCGAGTTCGACGAGACCGCGTACGCCGGCCGGCGCCTGCCGGTCCAGGACGATCCGACGGTGACCGACGAGCGATCGATCGCCGACCACCTCCTCCGGCAGGCCCGGGTCGCCCCGCCGTGGATCGAGACCGACCGCGAGCTGCGCGACGTCCTCGGGCGGATCGACCGGCTCCTCGACCGGGCGTCGCGGTCGTCGCCGCTCGCCGACCAGCGCGACCGCGACGAGCTCGCTGGGCTCGTCGCGACCCACGAGCGGCTGGCCTTCCGCCTCGAGCAGGAGGCGCCGACGCCGGCCCAGCACCGGCCACACCTCGACCGCGCGGCCGAGCTCGCCCGGCTGGGCGAGATCCACGCTGGCCGGCCGGACCCGGGTCGGGCTCCGGTCCGCGCCTCGCCCGAGGGCTAGCCGAACAGCTCGTCGACCGCGGCCGCGAAGACCTCCGTGTGGCGGTCGACGTCCGCCTCGGTCGTCGCCGGGCTCATGAGCGCCATGTTGTGGAACGGCGTCATGAGGATCCCGCGGTTCATCGCGTAGAGGTGCAGGAACCGCTCGAGCTCGGTGTCGCCATGCGCCCACTGGTCGGCGCCGTTGCGCGGCAGCTCGGGCATGAAGTGGTACTCGGCCCGGGCGCCGAGGCGGGTCACGTGCCACGGCACCCGCCGCGAGCGCAGCACCGCGTCCACGCCGGCCGCCCACCGCTCGGCGAGCGGGATCATCCGCTCGAACGCCTCGTCGGTCAGGACCTCGGCGAGCGTCGCCCGCATCGCCGCCATCGACAGGGCGTAGCCCGCGAGCGTGCCACCGACCCCGCCGACGTCGGAATCCTCCCAGGAGATCATCTCGGTGATCCGTTCGCCGATGGCCCGGGTGAAGCCGTACGTCCCGCAGGGCACCCCGCCGCCGATCGACTTGCCGATGACGAGCAGGTCCGGATCGAGCCCGTAGGCCCGGGTGTAGCCACCCGGCCCCGCGCAGATCGTGTGCGTCTCGTCGATCAGGAGGAGCGTCCCGTAGCGGCGGGTCAGCTTGCGGACGCCGGCGTGATATTCAGGGTCGGGCAGGACGATGCCGACGTTGGTCAGCGCCGGCTCCATGATCGCCACGGCCACGTCGCCGTGGGCGAGCTCGCGCTCGAGCGCCTCGAGGTCGTTGAACGGGACGATCCGGGTGGTGACCGCCGGGTCCACCGGCGGCCCGATGTTGCCCCGGCGGGGGACGACTTGGCCGTCCGGGTCGAGCCAGGCGAACGACTCGTCGACCGAGCCGTGGTAGCAGTGCTCGTGGAAGAGGACCCTCGGCCGGCCGGTGATCATCCGGGCCAGGCGGATGGCGAACCGGTTTGCGTCCGTCGCCGAGAGGGTGAACTGCCACCAGGCGAGCCCGAACCGCCGCTGGAGCTCCTCGCCGACGACGATGGCGTCCTCGGTCGGCAGCATGTGGCTGATCCCGCGGGGGAGCTGCGCCTCGACGGCCCGGATCGTCGCCGCCGGGCCGTGGCCCGTCATCGCGCCGGTGTCGCCGAGGCAGAAGTCGACGTAGGCATGCCCGTCGACGTCGGTGAACCGGGCGCCGGACGCCGTGTCGACGAAGAGCGGGAAGCCGCCGGCCCACTTCACCATCCAGTTCATCGGAACGCCGGCGAGGAGGGAGCCCTTGGCCCGCTCCCAGAGCGCCTTCGAGCGGGGGTTCGCCGCGTCGAAGGCCGCGAGCTCGCGGGCCATCAGGCGCTCGAGTCGCTCGCGGTCGAGGGTGACGTGGGCGTCGGCGGCGGTCACGGCTCGGTCACCTCGGTGGGGCGTCGCTGTCGCCGCTGATATTCGCCGTTCTCGGCGCCGCGTGCCGGGCCGCTCCGGGGTCGGCGGCCTCGGCGCCGGACGTGCGAAGGCCGGCCCGGGGATCCGGGCCGGCCTTCCGGTGGCGGGGGAGGGGGGGCGACTACCGCTCGACGCGGCGGGTCGCGAGGCGGCGGACGGCGAGGGCGCCGCCGAGGGCCGCGAGGCCGAGGAGCGCGAGGGCGACGGCGATGCCGTTGCCGGTCGAGCCGGTCTCGGTCGAGCCGATCGTGTCGGTCGGCGGGGTGGTCGGCGCCGGCTCGAGCGTCGCGGCGAGCGAGCCGATCGCGAAGACGCTGTAGGCCGTGTCGGCCGCGAGGTCGAGGGCGCCCGGATCGAGCGGGCAGACGGTGTTGTCGGCGGTGGCGCAGACCTTGAGGTCGTACGACCCGGCGTCGAGGGCGAGGTACTCGGTGGCGTCCGGGAACTCCAGGTTCTCGACGACCTTGGCCGAGCCGTCCTGGGTCAGGACGTCGACGGCGGGGGTGTCGGCCGAGAAGTGGACGACGCGGACCTGGGCCTTGTCGGCGACCGCGGCGGCGGTGTCCTCGAGGACCTGCGGCTTGATCTGGGCGACCAGGTCGGTCGCGGCGACGGTGTACTTCTTGCCATCGGCGAAGGTCAGGTCGGCGTCGATCACGCAGGTGTCGGTGCCGGTCGCGCAGACCTTGATGTTGTAGGTCCCGGCGTCGACCGGGAGGTACTCGGAGATCGTGCCGAAGGGGACGTTCTCGAGGATGTTGGCGTCGTTGGCCTTGACGTCGACCGCGGGGGCGTCGGGCGAGGCGTGGAGGACGCGGACCCAGGCCTTGCCGGCCTCGGGAGCGTCGGTGCTGTCGACCGCGACGACGGCGGTCAGCTTCGCGGGATCGGCCGCGAGGACCGGGGCGGTGATGGCCAGGGCGAGGGCCCCGGCGCCAAGGAGGGCCGCAAGGCGGCCGAAGCGGCGGTGCATCGGGTGGTGTCTCCCTTGTTCTCGTCGCTCCGAGTCGCTGCCGGCCTTGGGCGGCGCGGTCGCTGCGCTCGGTTCTGACGGGTATTCGGGAGACGGGGCCCGGCGGATTGCCGGTCCGGTCGGCGACGCCGCCGGACGGGTCAGCCGGCCTGCCGGGTGAAGCCGCAGATCGGGCAGGTGGCGACGCTCGTCATCGGGTCGACGACGAGGAAGCTCGCGCAACCGTTCGTCGCGCAGTAGAGCGCGCTCGTGTGCGAGCGGCGGCGTTGGCGGCGCATGGCCGACGATCGCCGGCTGAGATGCATCGTCGCGGAACGCGAGAGCATGGTGACTCGATTCCTTTCGTGGCGGTCCGCGGGGTGGGCGGCCGGCCGTGGTGCGCTTCGCACGACCCGGGGTCGGGGGTCGGAGCGCGATGGAGCCCGGGCGGTCGGCTGCGGAGCGTGAGATGGCTCGGTGCGAGCCGCCGGCACGTCGGGCGATACCGGTCGAGCATGGGGCCGCGCCGCCGACCTGTCAAACGGTCCGGCCGCGCGGGTCGCCCGTCGTGGGCTCAGAAGCCCGCCGGGTAGCCGGTGATCCGGGCGATCTCCTCGTAGAGCGGCTGGAGCGAGCCGTAGAGGCGTCGATAGACCCGCCGGTAGAGCTCGTCGTACATCCGGCTCGTGGCCGGCGACGGGTCGCGCGTCTCGGCCACCCGGGTCATCTCGCGGACCGCGGTCGCGGCGTCGGGGTGGATCCCGAGGCCGATGGCGAGGGCGATCGCCGCGCCGAGCCCCGACGTCTCGGTCGTGTGCGGTCGGGCCGCCGGCCGGCCGAAGACGTCGGCGGCGAGCTGGAGGACCTGCCGCGAGCGAGCGCCACCGCCCGACAGCCGGAGCTCGGTCGCCCGGACGCCGCTCCGGCGCTCGCACCGCTCGAGGCCCTCGCGGAGGGCGTAGGCGAGCCCCTCGAGGATCGCCCGGTAGAGGTGCTCGCGGGCGTGGACGTCGCCGAAGCCGACGATCGCACCCTTCGCCTCGGGCCCGGGGATCCGGACCCCCGGCGACCAGGTCGGCTGGAGGACCAGCCCGAGGGCTCCGGGCGGCGTCATCTCGAGGAGCTCGTCGAAGAGCGCCTCGGTCTCGACGCCGGCTTCGAGCGCCCGGGCGATCTCGCGATCGCCGAACTGGCGCTTGAACCACTCGACGAGCCAGAAGCCGCGGTAGACGTTCACCTCGAGCGAGTAGAGGCCGGGCAGCGCGGCCGGGTACGGCGGCACGAGCGGGAAGGCCTCGACGTACCGGGCGTGGGTCGTGTTGACCGTCGCGGTCGTGCCGAGCGACAGCGCCGCGATCCGCGGCTCGAGCGCGCCCGACCCCAGGACCTCGCAGGCCTTGTCGGCGGCCGCGGCGACGACCGGCAGGCCGACCGGCAGCCCGAGCGCCTCGGCCGCCTCGGTCGTCAGCCCGCCGAGCCGGCCCGTGCTCGGGACCAGCTCGGGCAGCTGGCGCCGGTCGAACGGGGCGACCTGCCAGCGCCAGTCGCGGGCGGCGGCCCAGCGACGGCGCCGGAAGTCGAACGGGACGTAGCCGACCTGCGAGGCGTCGGCGTCGACGAACCGGCCGACGAGCCGGTGGACGAGATAGCCCGACAGGAGCAGGAACCGCTCGGTCCGGGCCCAGACATCCGGCTCGTGGCGGGCGATCCAGTTCGCCTCGGCATCGGCCTGGAAGGCGGCGACGGTCCGGCGGACGCCGAGGACCCGGAAGCCGAGCCCGTACAGCCCGCCGATCGGCGGGAGTCCTTCCGTCCGCCGCTGGTCGAGCCAGACGATCGCCGGTCGGAGCGGCCGGCCGGCCCCGTCGGTGACGACGACGGTCCCGCGCTGGGTCGTGAGGGCGACGCCTGCGATGGCGTCGACCGGCCGGGCCGCCGGGTCGGTCCGGAGCCGCGCCGTCGCCTCGGCCATCGCCCGCCAGTAGACGTCGGGGTCCTGCTCGGCCCAGCCCGGGACCGGCGACACGTAGGGCTCGATCGCGACCCGGGCGCCGGCGAGCAGCTCGCCGCGCGGGTCGAACAGGAGGGCCCGGACGCTCTGCGTCCCGACGTCGATCGCGAGGAGCCGGTCGGCCATCGATCGAGGATACGCGCCCGACCGCTCAGTACGGCGGCCAGGGGATGGCCGGTCGGTCGGGGTCCGGGTGCGGGAAACGGCCGTCGGCCAGGAGGTCGTCGACCCGGGCGGCCGTCGCGGCGACCTCGGCCGGCGCCAGCCGCTCGCCGAGCGCTCGGCCGAGGTCGCCGAGCAGGGCGACGCGGAGCGCCCGCAGGACCGCCAGCTCGTCGTCGCGGAGCGGGTCGCCCCGCCACATCCAGAGGACGGTCCGGAGCTTCGGCTCCTCGTTGAAGCAGATCCCGTGGTCCACGCCGCCGACGTGGCCGTCGGGCATCGGCAGCAGGTGCCCGATCTTCCGGTCGGCGTTGTTGACGACGGCATCGAAGAGCGCGATCCGGCGCAGGCGCTCGTCGCCCTCGACGACCATCGCGACCGGGTCGGCCGTGGGGTCGGCCTCGAGCCAGAGCTGGACCATCCCGCGGCCGAACGGGCCGTCGCGGAGGACCGTCGGCGGGACGATCCGCCACGGCGTCGCCGCCGAGACGAGGAACGCCGCCGCCTCGCGATCGGCGAGCGTTCCGTCGGGGAAATCCCAGAGCGGCCGCTCGCCGAGCGTCGGCTTGTAGACGCACGGGACGACGATCGCGCCGGCCGCGTGATCACGCTCATCGGCGGTCATGGGACCGGCGTCGCCGGGGGCCTGGGCCGCGGAGACGATCCCGACCATCGCGTTGTTCGACGAGGCCACCAGCCGGCCGACGAGCTCGAGCGAGCCGTCCCGGAGGACCGCCAGCGCGGTCGCGTCGTCGACGGTCAGCGGCGGCGGCCACGCCGCGGCGCGCTCAGCCGGGTCGCTCAGTTCAGGTAGGTCCCGTTGCGTCGTGGGCAGATGTGCCCCCCGGGGTCGAGCGGCCGACCACACAGCGGGCACGGGGGCCGACCGGCGGCGACGATCCGCCGCGCCCGCTCGATGAACGCACGCGCCTGGGGGAGATCGAGCCGCACCCGCAGGAGGTCCGGGCCGTCGGGATCGTCGTCGTCGATGTCACCGACGTCCGCATCGTCCGTTTCGTCGGCTTCGATGTCGAGCGCCTCGATGACGATCGAGCCCTCGCCGGGGTCCCAGCCGATCGTCAGCGTCCCGGCCCGGAACGCCTCGTTGAGTGGCTCGTCGAGCGGCCGCACGTCGGCCGGGGGTGGCGTGTCGCCCGCGGGCGCGACGCCGCGACGCTCGAGCTCCTCGAGGAGCGCTTCGAGCCGGTCGGCGAGGGCCGCGACCTGGATCTTCTCGAGCGAGGCGCTCACGATCCGCGCTCCGTCGCGGGCCTGGAGGTAGAACGTCCGCTGGCCGGGCTGACCGACGGTGCCGGCGACGAAGCGGTCGGGCGTGTCGAAGCGATGGAGGCGTCTGGCCATGGCCCGACGATACACCGGCGCGCCGCGACGGGCCGCCGACGGGACCGACCCCACCGGCCGAGCGACCCTTGCCGCCCGGTCGGGTCGGGTGGTACCACGATGGCGATGCACGCCCTCGTCCTCGACCGCCCGGGCCCGGCCGCCTCACGGCCGCTCCGGCTCGCGTCGCGGTCCGATCCCGAGCCCGGGCCGGGTGAGCTCGCCCTGCGGGTCGCCGCGTGCGGCGTCTGCCGGACCGACCTCCAGATCGTCGAGGGCGACCTGGCCGCCCGGCGGCTGCCGATCGTGCCCGGCCACCAGGCCGTCGGGCGCGTCGACGCGGTCGGCGCCGGCGTCTCGGGCTGGTCCGTCGGCGACCGGGCCGGGGTCACCTGGCTCGGCGGGGCCTGCGACGCCTGTGACCGCTGCGCGACGGGACGCGAGAACCTCTGCGCGGACGCCCGGTTCACCGGCTGGGACCGCGACGGCGGCTTCGCAGAGCGGATGGTCGTCCGGGCCGACGTCGCCGTCCCCATCCCGGCCGGGTTCGGCGACCTCGAGGCGGCGCCGCTCATGTGCGGCGGGGTCATCGGCTACCGGGCGCTCCGCCGCTCGGGGATCCGGCCGGGCGGCCGGCTCGGGCTGTTCGGCTTCGGGGCGAGCGCGCTCCTCGCGATCCAGGTCGCCCGGCACTGGGGCTGCGAGATCCACGTCTGGACCCGCTCCCCCGTCGAGCAGGCGAGGGCGCGCGACCTCGGCGCCGCCTGGGCGGGCCCCTACGGCGCCCCGGCCGGGGCGCCGCTCGACGCCGCGATCACGTTCGCCCCGGCCGGGGCCGTCGTCGTCGAGGCGCTCCGGGCCGTCGATCGCGGCGCCACGGTCGTCGTCAACGCGATCCACCTCGACGGCATCCCGGCCTTCCCGTACGAGCTCCTGTGGTGGGAGCGCTCGCTGGCGAGCGTCGCGAACGTGACCCGCGCGGACGCCCGCGAGTTCCTCGAGCTCGCCGCGACCATCCCGATCCGGACGGCGGTAGAGGTCCACCCGCTCGCCGACGGCGGACTCGCGCTCGAGCGGCTCGCGACCGGCCGGGTCGAAGGCGCGGCGGTCCTCGCGATCGGCTGACGGCGAGGGCCGGAGGCTCTCGCCCCGAGGGTCGCGCCGGCCCACCCACGGCCGGCCCGGCGGCCGCCGCTCAGCGCCAGAGCGCCTCGTAGGGGTGCTCGCCGGTCAACGGCCGCCCAGCGGCGAACCGGCCGGGGTCGAACGGCGCGATGTCGACGCTCGTCGCCGCGCCGTCGAGGATCCGCTCGCTCATCGCGAGCCCGACCGCCGGCGCGGTCTTGAAGCCCGTGCCCGAGAAGCCGCAGACCAGGAAGAACCCCTGGGGTCCGGCCGGGCCGAGGATGGCGCGCTGGTCGGGGGTGATCCCGTCGTGGCCGCTGTGGGCGCTGTGGAAGGTCCCGTCGCGCATCGCTGGCAGCCGCCGCACGATCCGCTCGGCCGCCCGCTCGGTGAAGGTCGGCGCCGCCGAGCCGGTCGGCCGGTCGGGCGAGCCGCCGATCTCGTTGTCGTCCTCGAGCCCGATGAGGACGAGCGACTCGCCTTCGGGTCGGAAGTACGCGGCACCGGGGTGGTCGATGATGATCGGGAAGGACGCCGCGAAGCCGTCGGGCCTGCCGAGGTAGCCGGTGTCGTGCCGCCAGGTCACGACCGGGATGTCGACGCCCGCCGTCGCGGCGAGCCTCGCCGCCCATGGACCGGCGGCGTCGACGACGATCGGCGCGTCGATGTCGCCGTGGCCGGTCGAGACGCCGATCACGCGGTCGCCGGCGGTCCGGACGGCGGCGACCTCGGATCCGGCGAGATACCGCGCACCGGCGGCGCGCGCCGCCGCCAGGAAGCCCGTCGCGGTCGCGGTCGGATCCGCGTAGCCCGACAGCGGCTCGTACGCCGCGATCTCGTCGTCGGCGACGACGAGCCCTGGGACGAGCGCCCGCACCCCGGCCGGGTCGAGGACCTCGGTCCGGATCCCGGCGGCCTGCTGGGCGGCGACGTTCGCCCGGAGGGCATCGGCGTACGGCGCGCCGATGAGCTGGATGAAGCCGGTCTCGACGAACATCGGGTCGCCGTGGCCGACCCGCTCGGCCCATTCGCGGAAGTACGGCAGCGACGCCCAGGCGATCCGGGACTCGGCGAGCAGGTCGTAGTGCATCCGGACGAAGCCGCTCGACCGGCCGGTCGCGCCGGCGGCGACGGCCGTCCGTTCGACGATGAGCACGTCGGCGCCACGCCGGGCGAGGTGGAAGGCGAGGCTGGCGCCCTGGACGCCCGCCCCGACGACGACGATCTCGGCGGTCTGGGTCATGCCGACAGGGTATCGCGGGCGCCGGGCCGACCGGACCGCGGGAACGCACGAACGCCGGGCTGAGGCCCGGCGTTCGCGAGGGAGGAGGAGGGGATCGCCCGTGAGGGAGGAGGAGCGGGCGATCCGGGTGCGGGACACCTTGTCGCGGCGGTGTCACCCTCCTGTTCGGAGGACCCGTCGCCATGGATCGGTCCGGGTTCGAGCGGTCTCGCGATCGTGCCCGACGGCCCGGGCGGATGGCCCTGCCCGGCGACCCGCGGCGGGTGTAGGGTCGGCCTGCGCCCCGGCCCGGAGGTGACCACCGATGCCGCTCGACCCACTGCCGACGACCGCACTGCGGACGCCCTGCGACCCGGACTCGCTCGGGTTCGGGACGACCGCCGACCTCGAGCCCGTCGAGGGGATCGTCGGCCAGGACCGGGCCGTCGAGGCGGTCGAGTTCGCCATCGCGATGCGACCCGACGGCTACAACCTGTTCGTCCAGGGGCCGGAGGGGAGCGGCCGCACGACGCTCATCCGCGACGCGCTCGGCCGTGCGGCCGCCGGCGCGCCGGCGGCCGACGACTGGTGCTACGTCCACCGCTTCGGCGACCCGCAGCGACCCAGGGCACTCCGGCTCCCGGCGGGCCGGGGTCGGCCGTTCCGCGACGCGATGGAGCGCCTCGTCGTCGAGCTGCGGCGGGCGCTCCCGGCGGCCTTCGAGAGCGAGTCGTACCGGGCCCGGCGAGAGGCGCTCGAGGGCGACCTGCGTGCGCGGCGCGACGAGACGCTCGAGGCGTTCGACCAGCGTGCCCGGACCGCCGGCGTCGCCCTGATCCGGACGCCGATGGGCCTTGGGCTCGCGATGACCGATGGCGAGGCCGTCCTCGAGCCCGAGGCCTTCAAGGCGCTTCCGCCCGACGAGCAGGCCCGGCGGCGGGCCGAGCTCGAGCGGCTCGAGGGCGACCTCCAGGTCATCGTCCGGCACCTCCCCACGCTCGAGCAGGAGGGTCGCGACCAGCTCGCCGCGCTCCACCGCGAGGTCGTCCGGGCGACCGTCGGTCCGGCCGTCGCCGCGGTCCGCGAGACGGTCGCCGACCTGCCCGACGTCGTCGCCCACCTCGGCGAGGTCGAGGCCGATGCGGTCGCCCACGCCGAGGAGTTCATCGCGGCGTCGATGGCGGGCGACCCGACGCCGGCCGCGATGCGGGCCGTCGCGACCGAGGAGGCCGTGTCGCTTCGGCGGTACGTGGTCAACCTCGTCGTCGACCACGGCGGCGAGACCGGCGCGCCGGTCGTCTACGAGGACCACCCGACCTACGCGAACCTGGTCGGCCGGGTCGAGCACGTCAGCCAGCTCGGGACGATGGCGACGAACTTCACCCTCATCCGGGCGGGGGCGCTCCACCGGGCGGCTGGAGGCTACCTGATCCTCGAGGCCCGCAAGGTCCTCGTCGAGCCATACGCCTGGGATGGCCTCAAGCGGGCGCTGCGGGCGGGCGAGATCCGGATCGAGTCCATCGCCCGGGCGCTGACGCTCGTCGACACGGTCAGCCTCGAGCCCGACCCGATCCCGCTGCGGGTCAAGGTCGCGCTCATCGGCGAGCGCCGTCTCTTCGATGTGCTGACCGCGCTCGACCCGGAGTTCCCCGAGCTGTTCCGGGTGGCCGCCGACTTCGACGACGCGGTCGCCCGGAGCCCGGAGGCCGATCGGCTGTTCGCCCGGGTCATGGCGACGATGAGCCGCTCCGTCGGCGGGCGCCCGCTGGCCGCGGCCGCGGTCGCGGCGCTCATCGAGCACCAGGCCCGCGTGGCCGGCGACGGCATGCGGCTGTCGACGGGGATGCGGGCGCTGGCCGACCTCGTCGGCGAGGCCGATCACTGGGCCGGGCTCGCCGGACGCGAGCGGGTCGAGGCCGCCGACGTCGAAGCCGCCCTCGCGGCCCGCCGGAAGCGGCTCGGCCGGCGGCGCGGCCTGCTCCTCGACGCCATCCGTGACGGCACCTTCCTCATCGAGACCGACGGCACGGCGGTCGGGCAGGTCAACGGCCTCTCGGTCCACCAGCTGGGCGACGAGGCCTTCGGCTGGCCGTCGCGGATCACCGCGCGGGTCCGCGTGGGGGGCGGCGAGGTCGTCGACATCGAGCGCGAGGTCGACCTGGGCGGACCGATCCACAGCAAGGGCGTCCTCATCCTCGCGGGGTACCTCGGCGGCCGGTACGGGGCGGAGCGTCCGTTGAGCATCCGGGCCTCGATCGGCTTCGAGCAGTCGTACGGTGGCGTCGACGGGGACAGCGCGTCGCTCGCCGAGATCTGCGCGCTCCTCTCGGCGATCGGCGAGGTACCCCTGCGCCAGTCGATCGCGGTGACCGGCTCGGTCGACCAATGGGGCCGGGTCCAGCCGGTCGGCGGGGTCAACGAGAAGGTCGAGGGTTTCTACGACGTCTGCGAGGTCCGCGGGACGCTCGGCGAGCAAGGGGTCGTCCTCCCCGCCGCCAACGCCCGGAACCTGATGCTCCGGCCGGCGATCGTGGACGCGGCCGGCGAGGGCCGGTTCCGGCTGTGGGCGGTCGAGACGCTCGACGAGGCGCTCGAGCTCCTCACCGGCCGCCGGGCGTCCGCGGTCCACGCGGCCGTGGAGGCGCGGCTCGCGGCGTTCGCCAGGGCGAGCCGCCCTGACGCCGGCACCCCCCGCACGGCCTCGAAGTCGAAGGCGAAGGACCGCCGGGGGCGCTGAGGGTCGCCATCGGCCGCGCCGGGGCCGGGCTCAGCGCGGCCCGTAGGGTGGGCTGACCATGTCGACGACCGGCGCCTCGACCCGCTGATCGTCGACCCGCCAGTCGGCCTCGACGGTGACGTCGAGGACGCCCGGGACCGCCCGGACGAGCTGTTCGATCGTCGCCACGTCGGTGCGTCGCTCCAGCGTTCCGGCGATCCGGACGACCCCGTCCGTGACGGTGATCGTCAGGTCGCGACCGTCGAGCCACATCGCGCGCCGGACCACGTCGTCGATGATCGCCTCGCGAAGCTCGTCGTCCGTGCGGACGAAGGCCCGCACGACGTCGGCCCGGGTGACGATGCCGACGAGCCGGCCGCGGCTGACGACCGGCAGCCGGTTGATCCGCCGCTCGATCATCGTCCGGGCCGCCGACTCGACGGTCGTCGCCGGGTCGACGACGATCGCGGGCGCGGTCATCGCCTCGCCGGCGGTCATCGCCCGGACCTTGACGAGCTCCTCGGCCGTCAGGCCCTCCCCGCCGCGGAAGACCCGTTCGAGCCAGCGCGGGCGCTCGGTCGGCTCCCCTCGCTCCCGGATGAGGAAGTCGGCCTCCGACACGACGCCGACGACCGCGCCCGCGTCGTCGACGACCGGCAGCCCCGACACGCGGTGCTCGACGAGCAGCCGGGCGACCTCCCGGAGCGGCGTGTCCCGCCGCACGGTGACGACGTCGCGGTGCATGAGTGCTTCGACCTTCATGGCCTCACCTCGCTCGGCGACGACCACCGGGCCGGATCGCCGACCGGTAGGCGTCACCGAGCGGAAGCGTCGCCCACCCGGCGTCCGGCGGCAAGGGCCGATGCGGCCACCGGAGCGGATGCGGGAGGGGACGTCGGGCGGGCCGGATGGCCCACGCCCGACCGGCCGATCGGGACCGGGCTCAGGCGACGGTGCGAGCCGCGGGCGACGGTAGGAAGGTCGTCCGGGTGCGCAGGAGCGCCTCGAGGTCGCGCGCCGGCAGCGGCGCGGCGAAGCGGAAGCCCTGGCCGAGGTCGCAGTCGAGCCGACGGAGATGGTCGAGCTGGTCGTCGGTCTCGATCCCCTCGGCGGCGACGCTCAGGTCGAGGGCGTGGGCGAAGGCGATGGCCGCCTCCACGATCGCGGTCCGCTCGCGCTCGACGCCGAGGCCCTCGGTGAACGTCCGGTCGAGCTTGATCCCGTCGGCCGGCAGCGATCGGAGATAGCCGAGCGACGAGTAGCCCGTGCCGAAGTCGTCGAGGGCGATGTGGACCCCCTGGCTCCGCAGCCGATCGAGGACCGCGACCGCGCTCGAGCCGTCCACGAGCATGACGCTCTCGGTCACCTCGAGGACGAGCCGCTCGGGCGACAGGCCGGTCTCGGCCAGGGCGGCGTCGACCTCGTCGAGGAACGCGTCGTCGAGGAGCTGGCGGGCCGAGAGGTTGACCGAGACCCGGACGGCGGGGCCGACGATCCCGCCGCGGTCCCACCGGGCGAGCTGGCGGCAAGCATCGCGGAGGACCCAGGCCCCGATCGGGACGATCTGGCCCGTCTCCTCCGCGAGCGGGATGAAATCGAGCGGCGAGATCGTGCCGCGGTGCGGGTGCTCCCAGCGGAGGAGGGCCTCGACGGATGCGAGGTCACCGGTCCGCAGGTCGACGACGGGCTGGAACCGCAGGGCGAACTCGCCGCGCTCGATCGCGACGCGAAGCTCGCCCTCGAGCTCGAGGCGCGCCAGCTGTGCGGCGTGCATCGAGGGCTCGAAGACCGCGTACGAGCCGCGCCCGGCGGCCTTCGCCCGGTACATGGCGACGTCGGCGTTGCGGAGCAGCTCGTCGGCCGAGCGGGCCTCCCCGGCGTCGATGACGACGCCGATGCTCGCCCGGATCGGCACGAGCCGGGTGGCCAGCCGCAGCGGGGCCCGGAGCGTCTCGCCGATCCGCTCGGCCGCGACGATCGGCTGGCCGGGGTCGGTGACGTCCTCGAGCAGGACCCCGAACTCATCGCCGCCGAGGCGGGCGATCGTGTCGGCGCCGCGGACCGTCCGCCGGAACCGCTCGGCGACGCTCGCGAGCAGGGCGTCGCCGGCGGCGTGGCCGAGGCTGTCGTTGATGAGCTTGAACCCGTCGAGGTCGAGGAACAGGACCGCGATCGAGCCGCCGACCCGGGCCCGGCGGGCGAGGGCCTGGTCGACCCGCTCGGTGAAGTACGCCCGGTTCGCGAGGCCGGTGAGCGCGTCGGTCCGGGCCCGTCGCTCGAGCTCCTCCACCTGGTGGGCGTTGGCGAGGGCGACGGCCGCCTGCGCCCCGATGATCTGGAGGAGCCGGAGATCCTCGGCGTCGAACATGTCGAGCCCGAGCCGCGAGACCTCGAGGACCCCGAGGACGCGCTCCTCGAAGACCAGCGGCACGACGATCATCGACTCGTCGACGTCGTCGGTGCCCGGGATGTCCTGCATCCGCGGGTCGTGGAGCACGTCGCCGACGATCTCGGCCCGCCTGGCGGCGGCGAGCGTCCCACCGAGGCCCTCGCCCAGGCGGAGCCGGACCATCTCCGGCGTCTCGTCGGCGTAGTAGGGGACCCGCGCCCGGAGCGTCGTCGCCTCGAGCGTCTCGCCGTCCGGCTGGAGCACGTAGAAGCGGACACCGTCCCAGTCGATGACCGCGTCGATCTCGCGGGCGACGGCCTCGCCGACCTCGGCCACGCCGCGGGACCGGTTGAGCTCGCGGCTCAGGGCCTCGATGCCCTCGAGATGCTCGGACCAGCGGTGGGCGTCGGCGAGGAGCCGACCGTTCGTGAGCGCGAGGCCGACCTGCGTGGCGACGCCGGACAGCCGCTCGATCTCGAACGCGGTGAACGTCCGCGGCGTCCGGCTGGCGATCCCGAGGGCGCCCCAGATCGCGTCGCGCTCGGGGATCGGCACGACGAGCGCCGAGTGGATCCCGAGCGCCGCGACGATCGACGCCGCCGGGCCGCTGACCCGCCCGGCGTCATCGAGGACGAGGACGGCTCCGTCCTCGATGACCCGCCGCAGGCCCTCGTGCGCCCGCAGCGGGAAGCGACGCTCGCCGTCGGCGACGGACCGGTGGTCCCGGGTGACCGGACCCACCGCGCGGTCGCGGCCGGCGTGCCCGACGACGGTCCGGACCATCTCACCGTCACGCTGGACGAGACCGGCCAGGTCCACGCCGAAGCTGCGGGTCAGCCCGCGAGCGAGAAGGTCGGCGATGTCCGTCGGGTCCCGGCGCTCAGCGAGGGACAGGGCGAGGTCGGCGAGCTCGGTCAGCATCCGGACCGGGTCCGGGCGCTCGACCCGCTCGGCCGGGACCGGGGTCCGCTCGGCCACGGCCGGGCCGGCCCCGTTGGCCGCGAGGTGGGCGTCGAGCAGCGACGCGCGGAACCGCCACGTCCGGCCCACCTTGGCGGCCGGGACCTTGCCGCGCTGGGCGAGGCGGTAGAGCGTCCGGACCGGGATCCCGAGATGCGCCGCCGCGGCGTCGATCCCGATCCATGGGTCGGCGTCCGGGCGGCGCCCGGCGAGGTCCGTCTCGGCCGTGGGCTCGGCCGGCGTCGTCATCGGCTTGGGGCTCCGACTGCGCGTTGTTGCCACTTGTTGCGCGCAGTGACCACCCTAGCGGGCCGCCGCGGCCCGGGTCGATGGGACCTTCGTCGGCCCGCGCGCCGCCCGGTGGTCCGGGCCCGACCGTCGCCGGGCCCGCCGGGCGGCGCCTACGGCGTGATGACGAGGCGGACGCCGTCGCCCCGCCGCATCCGGTCGAACGCCGGCTCGAGGTCGTCCAGCCCGATCCGTCCGTCGACGAGGCGGTCGATCGGCAGCCGACCCGCGAGGTGGAGCTCCGCGTAGCGCGGGAAGTCGACGGCCGCGACCGCGAACCCGTAGTTCGAGCCGAGGATCCGGCGGCTGCCGTCGACGAACGGGAAGGCGTCGAACGAGGCCCGCCGGCCGAATGCCGTGAGCCCGACGAGGACGGCCGTGCCGCCGGGCGGCAGGGAGGCGATCGCCGCCTCGATCGTCGCCGGTCGGCCGATCGCCTCGAAGGCGTACTCGGGACCGCCGCCGGTCGCCTCGCGGACCGCCGCGATCGTCGCCACGTCGTCGTCGCCGGCGAGGACGCCGTCGGTCGCGCCGAGCGCGCGGGCGAGCTCGAGCTTGGCCGGCACCCGGTCGACGGCGACGATCCTCGCCGCCCCCGCCAGCACCGCGCCCATCACGACCGACAGCCCGACGCCGCCGAGGCCCCACACGGCGACCGTCGAGCCAGCCGGCACCTCGGCGGTCTTGAGGACGGCGCCGACGCCGGTCGAGACGCAGCAGCCGATCAGCGCGGCGACCGCGTCGGGCGTGCCCGCGGGCATCGGGATGGCCGCCCCGATCGGGACCACCGTCGCCTCGGCGAAGGTGCCGATGGAGAGATACGAGAAGACGTCATCGCCGCCGGGTCGATGGAGCCGCGTCGTGCCGTCGGCCTGGCGATGGCGGACCGAGCTGGAGCCGGCGCACAGCCACTGGCGGCCGGTCTGGCAGGCGCGACAGGTCAGGCATGGCCAGTACCACGACAGGGCGACGAGGCGCCCGACGAGGTCGTCCGGCCCGCCCGGCCCGACCGCCTCGACGATCCCGGCCCCCTCGTGGCCGAGCACGCATGGCGTCTCGCGCTCCCAGTCGCCGTCGCGGACGTGGAGGTCGGAGTGGCAGACGCCGGACGCGGTCATCCGGACGCGGACCTCGCCTGCTCGCGGCGGGTCGAGCTCGAGGTCCTCGATGGCGAGGGGTCGACCGGGGGCGGTGAGGACGGCGGCACGCATGCCGGCATGCTACGCCGCTACCATCGTCGCGTGCCGATGCCACCGGAGCCGCCGATGTCCGCTTCCGTCGATCCCACCGCCGCCTCACCGCTGCCGCCCGGCTTCCGCTGGCCGCATGGCATCCGCGCCGCCGCCGTGTTCACCTACGACCTCGATGCCGAGAGCGCGATGCTGTGGGATCACCCGGAGACGGCGGCCCACCTCGACGTGATGGCCCACCAGGCGTACGGACCCCGGACGGCCGTCCCGCGGCTCCTCCGGCTCCTCGACCGCCAGGCGATCCGGGCGACGTTCTTCATCCCCGGCTACACCGCCGAGCACTGGCCCGCCGTGGCTCGGTCGATCCGCGACGCCGGCCACGAGATCGCCCACCACGGCTACCTCCACGAGGGTTCGCGCGGGGCGGACGAGGCGACCGAGGAGGCGCGGCTCCTCCGGGGCCTGGAGGCGCTCGACACGGTCCTCGGCGTCCGCCCGGTCGGCTACCGGGCCCCGTCATGGGAGATGACCTGGCGACTGCCGTCGCTCCTCGCCCGCCACGGCTTCCGGTACGACGCGGGGCTCATGGACAGCGACTGGCCGTACCGGCTCGCGGCGACCGGCGACCCGGCTGGCCCGACGATCGTCGAGATCCCGACCCACTGGAGCCTCGACGACTGGGGCGCCTACAACCACTACCCGGGCCTGACCGGCTCCGGCGTCATCCACAGCCCGAGCGCCGTGCTCGAGCGCTGGACCCTCGAGCTCGAGGCCCTCGCGGCCGAGGGCGGGCTGTTCGACCTCACGATGCACCCGTTCGTCTCGGGCCGGGCGTCGCGGGCCGTCGCGCTCGAGCAGCTCATCGCGCGGGCGAGGTCGATCGACGGGATGTGGGTCACGACCTGTGCGGAGGTCGCGGCGTGGGTCGAGACGCTGCCGCTCGAGCCGGTCGTCCATCGGCCGGTCACCCTGCCCGATGGCGGGCCGCACGACCCGCGCGCCACCCGCGGCTGACCGACCCGGTCTCGCGGGACCGGCGGCGTTCCGACCCGGCCCCTATACTCCGCTCCCGTGACCTCCCCGTTCCCCGAGCCGGCCCAGCCGCCGGTCGCGCCCGCCCCGGCCGAGCCGTCGCCGACCCGCAAGGCGCTCGGGTGCGTCTTCGAGGTCGTCGAGACGCTCGTCCTGACGATCGTCATCTTCTTCGTCATCCAGACGTTCATCGCCCAGCCGTACCAGGTCCGCCAGCAGTCGATGGAGCAGACGCTGCTGCCCGGTGAGTACGTCCTCGTCGACAAGCTCACCCCGCGCTGGGACGCCTACGACCGGGGCGACATCATCGTCTTCGAGCCCCCGTCCGCCTGGGCGAGCGATGGCGACCGGACCCCGTTCATCAAGCGGGTCATCGGCGTCGCCGGCGACACGATCGAGCTCCGCGACGGCCGGGTCTTCGTGAACGACGTCGCCATCGAGGAGCCCTACGTCTACCAGGAGGCGGACGGCTCCAGCCAGCCGACCGAGCCGACGGGCGGCCAGAGCCGCTGGACGATCCCGCCCGACGAGATCTTCGTCATGGGCGACCATCGGGGAGCGTCGGCCGATTCGCGGACGTTCGGCCCGGTGCCGACGTCGTCGGTCATCGGCCGGGCCTGGCTCCGCTACTGGCCGGTCGCCGCCTTCGGGATCCTCGAGACCCCGACCTACCCCGAGCTCGACGAGGCGGCGGTCGGTCGCCTGCCGTCGCCGGCGCTTCCCCGGGCCGCCTGACAGCGGCTGCGGCCGGCGGCCGTCTGACCGCGGCCGCCGTGGTCCGGGCGACCCGGACCCTTCGGACCGCGGACGCGGGGCCTCCCGACCCTATCCGACGCGCCGAGCGGCCGGCACGATCGGGTCTGTCGGTCGCGGCCCATCCCGCCCGGCGAGCGAGGAGCCAGCCCATGCCCAGCCCCCGCGTCCTGATCGCGTACGCCTCGAAGCACGGCTCGACCGCGGAGATCGCCGCCACGGCCGCCGACGGGCTTCGACGAGCCGGTTGCGCGGTCGACCTCCTGCCGGTCGCCGAGGTCCGATCGGTCGACCCGTACGACGCGGTCGTGATCGGGAGCGCCGTCTACGCGATGCGCTGGCGCCCGGAAGCGCTGGCCTTCGTCGAGCGCCACCGCGGCGCGCTCCTCGAGCGGGCCGTCTGGCTGTTCTCGAGCGGACCGCTCGACCACTCGGCCGAGACCCAGGCGCTCGACCCCATCAAGCACGTCCGCGACGTGGCCGGGCGGGTCGACGCTCGGGGTCACGCCTGGTTCGGTGGCGCCCTCGCGCCCGACGCCCGTGGGTTCGTCGAGCGGCTGATGGTCCGCGCGGGGGCGGCCGGCGACTATCGCGACCTCGAGGGGGTCCGGTCCTGGGCGGGCGGGATCGGCGAGGCGCTCGTCGCGCCGGGCGAGCCGCTGGCGGCCGACCCCGCGACCGTGACGTAGCGGCGGGGCTGCGCCGGGTCAGGCCGAGGGTCCCTCCGGCTGGAAGATCTCGCCGGCGACGGTCCGCGGGCGCCGGATCCAGATCGCGAGGGCGATGAGGAAGCGCAGCACCAGGCTGATCCCGTAGAGCGCGCACCAGATGCAGACCGCGCCGATGATGAACAGCTCGACGAAGGTGAAGTAGACCTCGAAGAGCACGCCGACGAGCGACAGGCCGTAGTGGCCCGCGAGCGCCCAGGTCGCGTTCGTCCGCCACCAGGCGAAGGCGAGCGCGAGGAGCGCGACCGACAGCCCGACACCGAAGACGGCGACCGGGATGCCGTCGGGCCCGCCGATCCGGGCGTACTCGGAGAGGGCGACCGTCTCGCAGCCCGACAGCGGCCCGCAGTACGGCAGCTCGCCCTGGAGCTCGACGACCGAGAGGTACGAGGCGACGACGAGCCCGAAGGTGTCGAGCGCCATCAGGATGATGGCCGGATGGAGCCGGCCGAGGCGCCGGACGATGGACACGATCAGATCCCTTCCGTCGGTCGAGCCACGCGGGGACGCGGGGCGTCGCTCGCCACAAGGGTCGTGGACGCGCGGCCGCCGGTCCACGGTCCGAAGGTCCCGTTCGCCGCGGGCCGGGGCGACCGACGGCCCGCCGTCCGACCCGGGCCGAGCCGCCGTCGGCGCGTCGACCGGCGGCGTGGCACGATGCCGCCGTGCCGACCCGCGCGATCGTCCCCGCCGCCGCCGCGATCGCCCTCTCGGCGTTCCTCCTCTTCGCGGTCCAGCCGCTCGTCGGCCGGCTCGTCCTGCCGGCCTACGGCGGCGCACCGGCCGCCTGGGCGACCGTCCTCGTCGCGTTCCAGGCGGCGCTCCTTGCCGGCTACGCCTACGCCCACGTCTCGGCGACCCGGCTCGGGCCCCGCCGCGGCGGCCTCCTCCACCTCGTCGTGCTCGGCGGGGCGATCGTCGTCTTCGTCCTCGCCCCCGACCGGTTCGTCGATGTGCGGGTCGAGTCGCTGCCGCCGGTCCTCGACCTGTTGCGGGTCCTCGCGCTGACCGTCGGGCCGGTGGCGGTCGCGCTCGCGGCGACCACGCCGCTCCTCTCGAGCTGGCTGCCGGCGTCGCGAACGGCGGCCGGCGAGCCTCCCGCGGCCGCCGATGCCGAGCCCGGCGGTGCGGACGCCATCCGTCGCGACCCGTACCGCCTCTACGCCGTCTCCAACGCGGGCTCCCTCGTCGCGGTCGTCGCCTACCCGTTCGTCGTCGAGCCGCTCGCCGGGATCGGTCTCCAGCGGCTGCTGTTCGGCGGCGGGCTGGTCGTCCTCGCCGGGCTGATCGGCTGGGTCGTCGTCGCGACCCGGACCGTCCGCCCGGCGCCGGAAGGACCGACCGCGGGCCCGGGCACGGGTGCCGGCATCGTGGCCGCGGAGCGACTCGCCCCGGCCCGGGTCGCCCGCTGGCTGCTCCTTGCGGCGGTGCCCGCGGGCCTCCTCTCGGCCGTCACCAACTTCATCGCGACCGACCTCATCTCCGCGCCGCTGCTGTGGATCGGGCCGCTCGGGACCTACCTCGTCACCCTCGTCGTCGCCTTCGGCGGCCGCGGACCGGCGATCGCGCGGCGGCTCGCCTGGCTCGTCCCGATCGCGCTGACCCTGCTCGCCGTCCCGTACGCGGCGCCCCTCGACTGGCCGGTCCTGCCGCTCCTGGCGGTGCAGTACGGCGGCCTGGCGATCGTCGGCGTCGTCCTCCACGGCGGCCTCGCCGACGACCGCCCCGCGTCGTCGCGCCTGACCGCCTTCTACCTCGCGGTCGCGCTCGGCGGCGTCATCGGCGGGGCGTTCGTCGGCGTCCTCGCCCCGTCGCTGTTCCCGGCCGTCTGGGAGTACCCGATCCTCCTCGTCGCGGCCGGCGTCGCGATGGTCGTGACCCCGACCCTGGCCGCCGCCGCGGCCGCCCCGGTCCGGCGCCGGCGGCCGCGCTCGCGCTTCCTCGACCTCGCCCCGGCGACCGCCGGGGCGACCCGACGCCTGACGGTCTACCTCGCGGTCGCCGGCCTCCTCGGCGTCCTCCTCACGATGTCGCGCTCGGTCGCGGTCGCCGACGCGAGCCTGTGGCTGATCATCGGAGCGTCGATCCTCGTCTTCGGCGGTGACGTCCGGGTCTTCACCGTCGTCCTCGGCGGGGTCCTCGTCATCACCGTCGCGAACCCGCCGCCGACGCTGTTCCGCGACCGGAGCTTCTTCGGCGTCGTCGAGGCCCTCCAGCCCGAGCCGCCGGACTTCACCGTCCTCCGTCACGGGACGACCGTCCACTCGCTCCAGGCGGCCGACCCCGCCCTGCGGGCCGAACCGGCCGGCTACTTCAGCCGCGAGGGCCCCCTCGGCGATGTCGTCGTCCGGGTCGACGAGCGGCTTGCCGATGCGCCCCGCCGGACGATCGTGACCGGCCTCGGGGCCGGCACGATCGCGGCCTACCAGCGCCCCGGCGATTCGATGACGTTCATCGAGATCGACGAGGTCATGCGACGGGTCGCCGAGGATGCGGCGCTGTTCACCTACCTCGCCGACGCGGAGCAGCCGGCCGCGGTCGTCATCGGCGACGGGCGGCTCGAGCTCGAGCGGGCCCCGACCGGCTCGGCGGACCTCGTCGTCCTCGACGCCTTCGCCTCGGACGCGGTGCCGGTCCATCTGATCACCGCGGAGGCGCTCGCGGACGCCGTCCGAGTCCTCGATGACGACGGCCTCCTCGCCGTGAACGTCTCGAGCCGCTACTACACCCTCGCCCCGGCCATCGCCGCCGGGGTCGCCCCGCTCGGGATGACGGCGCTCGAACGGCTGCACGACCCGACCGACGCCGAGGCCGAGCGCGGGATCACGACCTCAGACTGGGTCGTGGCGACCGCCGACGCCGAGGACGTGGCCTGGTTCACCGAGCGCGGCTGGTCGGTCGTCGAGCCGGCGGCGAGCCCGCTGACCGACGATCGGTCCGACGTCATCCGGCTGCTCCGATTCGACGTCCTATGGTAGCCGCCGCAGCCGACCCCTCGGACCACCGCGACCGCGCCGGCTAGCCGCGCCGGCGGGCCTTCCAGGCCTCCTCGCACGGCCAGCGGCGGGCCCAGTCGAGCGACATCCACTGGTAGGTGGTCGTCGCCTCCGGCCCGGGTCGCAGCTCGACGAGATCCTCGACCTCGAAGCCGCTGGCCACGAGGAGCCGGATCCAGTCGCCATGGGTCAGGTGGAACTCGATCTCGCCCTCGCTGTCGGGCCACTCCGTCCGGCCCATCCCGAAGTAGGGGCGCTTCATCCGCTCGTCCGGCGGGCCGTCGGTCTCGATGTCCGGCACGCACAGGTAGGCGAGGACGTGGTTGGTCAGGAAGACGAGCCGACCGCCCGGCCGGAGCAGCCTGGCCGCCTCGGGGATCCAGGCGTGCGGGTCGGCCCACAGGGCCGCGCCGTACTCCGAGATCGCGAGGTCGAACGAGGCGTCGGGGTAGGGGACCCGCTCGGCGTTGCCGAGGAGGAGCGGGAAGTCGATGCCGTGCTCGCGCTGGAGGCGGGCGGCGGTCTCGAGCTGCTTCGGCGAGTTGTCGATGCCGACCGGCCGGGCCCCGCGCCGGGCGAGCCAGGCCGACACGTAGCCCGTGCCGCAGCCGAGCTCGATGACGTCGAGGCCGTCGACGTCGGGCAGCAAGCCGACCTCGGCCTCGGGGATGCCGAAGATCCCCCAGGAGGGCTCGGCCTCGGTCCACGCCCGCTCGCCGGGGCCGACGTAGTCGGCGGCGAACCGGTCCCAGGCCTCGCGGTTCCGGGCGACGTGCTCGGGCAGCTCGTGGGTATCGGTCATCGGCGGAGGGTACCGCCATCCGCGCGGCAGCGTCGCGCGTATCGTCGGTGCGAACCCAAGCCTCGCCGGAGCCCGAGCATGTCCCGAGACCTCCTCCGCCAGGTCGTGACCGTCCTGGCGTTCATCGTCACGATCGCCGTCAACGGCATGACCAACGCCCTGCCGCTCAACGGCCTGCGGACCGGCGAGATCTCCGACCGATTCGAGGTCCTCGTCATCCCGGCCGGCTATGTCTTCGCGATCTGGGGCCTCATCTATCTCGGCCAGCTCGCGTTCACGGCCTTCCAGGCCCTCCCGTCGCGCCGCGACGACCCGCTGCTGCGGCGCCTCGGCTACCTGCCGGCGATGGTCGCCGTCCTCAACGCCGGCTGGATCGTCCTCTGGCACTGGGAGATCCTCGCGGCGACGCTCGTCGTGATGGTCGGCCTGCTCGTCACGCTCCTCGCGATCGGCGGGCGCATCCGCGCCGGTGGGGAGGCGGAGGCCGGCGTCGCCCGGTGGGCCGTTCGGATCCCGTTCAGCGTCTACACCGGCTGGATCACCGTCGCCACGATCACGAACGTCGCGGCCGTCCTGGCGTGGGCCGGCTTCACCGGGCTCGGGATCGCGCCCGAGCCCTGGGCCGCCGCCGTCCTCCTCGTCGGGCTGGCGATCGCCGGGATGGCCGCCTGGCTGACCCGCGACGCCGCCTACGGCCTGGTCATCGTCTGGGCCTACGCCGGCATCGCCGTCAGGGAGGTCGACGTGGTGCCCGTCGCCTTCGTGGCGGCCGCCGGGGCCGCCACGATGCTCGTCGTCGCCATCGCCGCGGCCGTCCGCCGTCGCGCCCGGCCGCGCCGGGCGGCACCCCCGCCGGCCGCGCCCGTCGCCGCCTGACGCGCCGTCCGTGGGTCGTATCCTGCGGGCATGCTCGAACCCGATCGCCCCTCGGCCATCCCGCAGCCCCGCCCGTCGCCGCCCGTCTCGGCCGTCCGGGCCGGCCGGCTCCTCGACGTCGCGACCGGCGAGCGCCTCGACGATCGCCTCCTCCTCCTGGCCGGCGACCGGGTCTCGGGGATCGAGGCGGGCTCGACACGGCTGCCCGAGGGCGCGACCGTCCTCGACCTCACCGGCCTGACCGTCCTGCCGGGGCTGATCGACGCCCACAGCCACCTCGTCGGCGAGCTCGAGCACGCGGGCGTGCCGGGTTCGACGACCTCGGCCGCCGAGGAGGCGATGCTCGGCGTCCGCAACGCCCGGCTGACGCTCGAGGCGGGCTTCACGACCGTCCGCGACCTGGGCACGTTCCGGGCGTTCGTCGACTGCGCGTTGCGCGACGCGATCGACGCGGGCTGGACCCCCGGGCCGCGGATGCAGTGCGCGGGCGCCTATGTCACGGCTCCGGGCGGCGGGGGCGAGGTGACCGGGCTCGCCGGGGACGTCGTCCTGCCGTGGGACCTCCGCCTCGGCGTCGTCCGCGACGAGACCGACGTGCGGCATGTCGTCCATCGCCTGCTCGCCGGCGGGGCCGACCTCGTCAAGTGCATCGCGACCGGCGCCGTCCTCACCCGCGGGACGGCCCTCGGCGCGGCCGAGCTGAGCGAGGCCCAGCTCCGCGTCGCGGTCGAGACCGCGGCCGAGCGTGGTGCGTACGTCGCCGCCCACGCCCACGGCGCGGAGGGCATCAAGGCCGCGACCCGCGCCGGCGTCCGCTCGATCGAGCACGGCAGCCTCCTCGACGACGAGGGGATCGAGCTCCTGCTGCGCCACGGGACCTACCTCGTCGCCGACGTGTACGACGGCGACTGGATCGCCGAGGTCGGCCGGCGCGAGGGCTGGCCGGCCGAGACGCTCCGCAAGAACGACGCGACGACCGACGCGCAGCGCGACGGTCTGCGACGGGCCGCCGCCGCCGGCGTCCGGCTCGCCTACGGGACCGACAGCGGCGTCTACCCCCACGCCTGGGTCGCCCGCCAGTTCGCCTATCTCGTTCGCCTCGGGCTGCGCCCGCTGACGGCGATCCGGATGGCGACGCTCTGGGCGGCCGAGCTCATGGGCTGGTCCGACCGGGTCGGCTCGCTCGCCCCCGGGCGGTTCGCCGACCTCGTCGCCGTCGAGGGCGACCCGCTCGCCGACGTGACCGTCCTCGAGCGCCCGGTCGTCGTCGTCAAGGGTGGCGTCGTCGTCCGGGACGACCGGCCGGGACGGTGACCATCGAGCCATCCCGGCGGTGATGGCGCCGGGCAGCGGCTCGTGCGACCATCCGACGATGCGCACCCTCCACCGCCGCCCGCGGCCGGCCGCCGGCCCGGCCCGCCGAGCCCGGTCGCTCATCGCCGCGGCGGTCGTCCTCGCCGTGGCCGTCGGCCTCCCGTCGACCGCCGGCGCGGTCTCGCCGTCCCCGACGGCGTTCGACCCCGGCAAGGTGTCGCTCCGGCTCTCGCTCCTGGCCAGGGGCCTCAGCCAGCCGGTCCTGCTGACCGGTGCCCGCGACGGCACGAACCGGAAGTTCATCGTCGAGAAGGGCGGGCGGATCCGGATCGTCAAGGGCAGTCCGCCGGTCCTGCTCGCCACGCCGTTCCTCGACCTCTCGGCGAAGGTCTCGAAGGGCGGCGAGCAGGGGCTCCTCGGGCTGGCCTTCCATCCGTCGTACAAGACGAACGGCCGCTTCTACGTCAACTACACCGACACCGCGGGCGATACGGTCGTTGCCGAGTACCGGCGCTCGTCGACGAGCCCCGACCGGGCCGCCACGACCGGCCGGACGCTGCTCCGGATCGACCAGCCGTACGCGAACCACAACGGCGGCATGATCGCCTTCGGGCCGGACGGCTACCTGTACATCGGGATGGGCGATGGCGGCAGCGCCGGCGACCCCGGCAACCGCGCCCAGAGCCTCGAGTCGTACCTGGGCAAGATGCTCCGGATCGACGTCGACGGCCGGACCGGGACGCTGCCGTACGGGATCCCGGCGACCAACCCGTACGTCGGCAAGGCCGGGCTCGACCTCATCTGGTCGCGCGGCCTTCGGAACCCGTGGCGCTGGTCGTTCGACCGGCAGACCGGCGACCTCTGGATCGGCGACGTCGGCCAGGCCTCGTGGGAGGAGGTCGACCGGTCGGTGAAGGGGAGCGCGGTGGCCGCGGGACGCGCCGCGAACTACGGCTGGCGGGTCATGGAGGGCCGCCACTGCTACGCGCCGGCGACCGGCTGTTCGACGACCGGCAAGGTCCTGCCGCTCGTCGAGTACGCCCACGCGGGCGGGCGCTGCTCGGTGACGGGCGGCTACGTCTACCGCGGGACGGCCTACCCGGACATGGTCGGCGGCTACTTCTTCGCCGACTACTGCACCGGCGAGATCTTCTCGGTGGCGGCGACGGCGGCCTCGCCGGCCTCGCTCCGTCGGCTGCTCGACACGTCGCTCCGGATCGGCGGCTTCGGCCAGGACGACGCCGGCTACCTCTACGTCACCGACCTGGCCGGCGGCACCGTGTACCAGTTGCGTGACGGGTGACCCGATGTCGCGCCTCCCGCGGATGTACGCGGACCTCGCGCCCTGGTTCCACCTCCTGACCGCCCCCGAGGACTACGCGGAGGAGGCCGCCCACGTCGTGGGGCTGCTCGAGGCCGCCGCCGAGGGACCCGTCCTGACGCTCCTCGAGCTCGGCAGCGGCGGCGGCAACACCGCGAGTCATCTGCGCGACCGGTTCGAGCTGACGCTGACCGACCGCTCGCCCGAGATGCTCGCCCTGAGCGCGACGATCAATCCCGGGGTCGAGCACGTCGTCGGCGACATGCGGACGCTCCGACTCGACCGGACGTTCGATGCGGTCCTCGTCCACGACGCGATCGGCTACATGACGACGCCGGCCGACCTCCGGGCGGCGCTCGAGACGGTCTTCGTCCACCTCCGGCCCGGCGGGGCGACCGTCCTGATGCCCGACGACCTGCGCGAGACGTTCGCGCCGTCGACGGACCATGGCGGGCACGACGCGCCCGACGGACGCGGCCTCCGCTACCTCGAGTGGTCCACCGACCCCGATCCGGCCGACACGACCTGCGTCACGGACTTCGTGATCGCCATCCGCGAGGCCGACGGCTCGGTCCACGTCGAGCACGATCGCCACGAGGAGGGGCTCTTCGGACGCGACGAGTGGCTCGGCCTGCTCGCCGAGGTCGGCTTCGAGGCCCGGGCCGAGACCGATCCCTGGGGCCGGGTCGTCTTCGTCGGCGTCAGGCCCGGAGGTTCTGGTTGGACCGGAACAGGTTCGTCGGGTCCCAGCGCCGCTTGACCTCGAGGAGCCGTGTCCACGTCGCCTCGCCATAGGCGGCCCGGACCCGGGCCTCGCCCTCGTCGCCGAGGAAGTTGACGTAGGCGCCGACCGGGTCCGGGGCGATCGCCGCCGCGAGCCGCTCGGCCCATGCCGCGACCTCGGGCGTACGCGCCGGATCGTGGCCGGCGGCGATGACGGCGACGAGGAGGCCGGCGTCGCGGTGGGCGTACGCCGTCGCATCGGCCGGCACGCGGGCGATCGCGCCGCCGAGCACCCGGACCTGGACCATCGCCATGGACGTCGGCGCGGTCGGCAGGGTCTCGACGATCGCCTCGATCCCCGCGGCATCGAGCGCGGCGAGGAAGTGCGACCGGATCACCCCGGCCTGACGCTTCGACCCCTCGGCCGTCATCGCGTACATCGCCGGGAACGGCAGCGGGGCGAGCCCGTCGACGAGCGGGGTCGCGAGGGCCCGGAACGGCGCGAGGACCCGGGCGCCCTCCTCGAGATCGCCGGCGAAGGCGGGCAGGATGGCGAAGGCCGGGGTCCCGATGAGCTCGGCGGGGACGAACGGCGCGGGCGGCATCCGCATCGCGGCGGCGATGATCGTCAGCTCGTCCGGGGCGACCGCCGCGAGGTCGACGACGCCGCGGACGACGGCCGACGTGAGCGGCAGGAACAGGGCACCGCCGTAGACCGGGCCGAGCGGGTGGAGATCGAGCTCGAGCGCGGTCACGACGCCGAAGTTGCCACCGCCGCCGCGGAGCGCCCAGAACAGGTCGGGGTGCTCGGTCGCGCTCGCGGTGACCCGCTCGCCATCGGCCGTCACCAGCTCGACGGCGCGGAGGCTGTCGATCGTCAGGCCGTGCCGGCGGCTGAGCCAGCCGACCCCGCCGCCAAGGGTGAGGCCGGCGATCCCGACCGTCGCCGTGTCGCCGAACGGGGTGACGAGGCCGTGTGCCGCCGCCGCCTCGACGTACGCGCCCGCCCGGACGCCGCCGCCGACCCGGGCGACGCGCCGGGCGGGATCGATCGCCAGCTCGTCGAGGCCCGCCATGTCGAGCACGACCCCGCCGTCGACCGTCCCGAAGCCCGCCTCGCTGTGGCTGCCGCCGCGGACCGCGAGCGGCACGCCGCCCGCGCGGGCGAGCGTCACGGCTCGGACCACGTCGTCGACGCCGGTGGCTCGGACGATCGCGGCGGGATGCCGGTCGATCGCGGCGTTCAGGACCTGCCGGCCGGTCTCGTAGTCGGCGTCGCCGGGGCGGACGAGGCGGTCGCCGAGCGCGCGGGCGAGCTCGGCGAGACGGTCGCGTCGGATGGCGTCGGCGGATGGGTCGGGGTGCATGGGGGCTCCTGGCGCGGTGGACGTCGGTGACGACGATACCGCGCGCGGGGCGGCTCGGACCCGCTACCCTCTCATATCGCCGTGTTCTATCGCGCCGACCCCTGGCTCCACGTCATCGCCGGCTGCATGTCGTCCGGGAAGTCGGACGAGCTGTTCCGCCTCCTCCGCCGCGCCGAGATCGCCCGGCGTCGGGTCCTCCTCGTCCGGCCCGACATCGACACCCGGACCCCACCCGAGTTCGCCGAGAGCCGGAGCAAGGCCCGCTATCCGAGCCGGGTCGTCCCGACCGGCGACCCCTGGCAGATCCTCGCCCTCGCCCGCGAGTCCGACGCGGACCTCGTCGGCATCGACGAGGCGGAGTTCTTCGTTCCCGAGATCGTCGACGTCGTCGAGGCGATCCGCCGCAGCGGTCGGCACGTCATCGTCACCGGCCTCAACCTCGACTTCGCGGGTCGGCCGTTCGGGCCGATGCCGGAGCTCCTCGCCCGGGCGGACGACGTGACGACCCTCACCGCGATCTGCGTCATCTGCGGCGAGACCGCGACCCGGACGCAGCGTCTGGTCAACGGCCGGCCGGCCGCGCTCGACGACCCGCTGGTGGTCATCGGCGGGCTCGACGATCACGCGATCGAGACGTACGAGGCGCGCTGCAACCGCCACCACGAGGTCGGTCCGCCGAGCGGCGAGCACCCCGAGGACCGGCGCGGCGTGTCGGCCCCGGTCGAGGGCTGACCGCGTCGAGCACGCGGAGCCGGGCGCCGGGACGGGCGCCGGCTCGCATAATCCCTACTTGTCCGGTATGCTTTCTGCGCGTCCCGCCCGGAGACGCGCGCCCCGGTGGGTGGCACCGGCAGGGAGGACACCGATGACGCTTGCCGATCCGGTGCGTGCCCAGGCTGCGCCCCCGGTCCTGACGGCGCTCGAACCTGGCCCCCGGGCCGTCGCGGTGGACGAGGACGACGTTCGCCGGATCGTCCGCGAGGAGGTCGAGCGCGCGTTCCGGACCGACCCCGCAAAGAAGCGGGCGATGCTCATCGCGAGCAAGGGCACGCTCGACTGGGCCTACCCGCCGCTCATCCTGTCGACCGCGGCGGCCGCGGCCGGGATGGAGACCGCGATCTTCTTCACCTTCTACGGGCTCAATATCATCCACCGCGACTTCGAGTCGCGGCTCCAGGTCGGCACGACCGGCAACCCGGCGATGCCGATGCCGGTACCGATGCCGCAGCTCGTGACCGCGCTGCCGGGGATGACGCCGATGGCGACGTCGATGATGAAGTCCAAGTTCAAGGGCAAGGGCGTGGCGAGCATCCGCGAGCTCCTCGACGTCGCCCGTGACTCCGGCGTCCGGCTCATCGCCTGCCAGATGACGATGGAGGTCTTCGGCTTCGCCGAGGACCAGTTCATCGACGGCGTCGAGTTCGGTGGCGCGGCCGCGTTCCTCTCCGAGGCCCGCAAGTCGCACGTCACCCTGTTCATCTGACCGTCCGAGGGACCATGGATCCGATCGTCGCCGACCGCGTGCTCGATGCCCGCGGCCATCTCTGTCCGATGCCGATCGTCATGCTCAACAGGGAGCTGCGAGCAGCCGAGCCCGGCCAGGTCGTGAAGCTCCTCGCGACCGACCGCGGGGCGAGGGCCGACGTGCCCGCCTGGGCGGACGACACGGGCAACGAGCTCGTCGCGAGCGGCGAAGAGGACGGCGCCCTCGTGTTCTACGTCCGCAAGAGCGCGTAGCCGGCGTGGACCTGGAAGTCTTCACCACCCCGGGGCTCGGGGACAGCTCGTACCTCGTCGCCTCGGCGGGCGAGGCCGCGCTCGTCGACCCGCAGCGCGATGCGTGGCGCTTCCTGTCGGTCGCCGAGCGCCGCGGCTGGCGCGTCCGGTACGTCCTCGAGACCCACGCCCACAACGACTACGTGTCGGGCGCGCTCGAGGTCCGCGCGGCGACCGGCGCGGAGATCCTGGCCCCCGCGCTCGGTGGCTACGCCTTCCCGCATCGGCCCGTCGAGGCCGGCGAGGCGGTCGAGGTCGGCGGACTCCGGCTCGTCGCCCGGGCGACGCCCGGCCACACGTTCGAGCACGTCGCCTGGGACCTCCACCGGCTCGACGGTGCGGGCAAGCGGATCCCGGGCCTGCCGGACCAGGCGCCCGAGGGCATCTTCAGCGGCGGGAGCCTGCTGATCGGCAGCGCCGGCCGGACCGACCTCGTCGGGCCCGAGGCGACCGAGGCGTTGACCCGGGCCCAGTTCGCCACGATCCGGGCGTTCGCCGCGCTGCCCGACGATGTCGACGTCTACCCGACCCACGGCGCCGGCTCGTTCTGCGTCGCCAACGTGCCCGGCGCCGGCCAGGTCACGAGCGTCGGCCGTGAGCGCCGGACGAACGCCGCGATGCTGGCCGCCGACGAGGCCGCCTTCTTCGACGAGCAGCTCCGGGTCCTCGGCCGGTTCCCGGCGTACTACGCCCACATGGGCCCGATCAACCGGGCCGGCCCGCCGGTCGTCGGCGCGCCCCGGCCGGTCGCCGCGCTGCCACCCGCCCAGGTGGAGCGGCTCGCCATGGCCGGCGCGGTCGTCGTCGACACCCGCGACCGGGCCGAGTTCGCCGCCGGCCACCTCCCGGGCTCGGTCAACATCGAGCTGACCGAGGCGTTCTCGACGTACGTCGGCTGGCTGCTGCCGTTCGACGCGCCGGTCGTCCTGGTCCTGCCCGAGCCGGCGAGCCGGGCCGCCGAGGCGGCCGAGGAGGCCGTCGTCCAGCTCCTCCGGATCGGCTACGGCCGGATCGTCGGGCGCCTCGCGGGCGGCGTCGACACCTGGGTCGCGAGCGGCCGCGAGCTCCGCTCGTACCCGACCGCGACGATGCGCGAGCTGTTCGAGACCCGGGTCGAGGCGGGCCGCGACGTGGCGATCCTCGACGTCCGCCAGCCCGTCGAGTGGCGCGACGACGGGGCGATCGCGGGGGCCGAGCGGATCTTCGTCGCCGACCTGCCGGGCGCGATCGACCGCCTCGCGGGGGACCGCGAGTGGTGGGTCGTCTGTACCACCGGCCACCGAGCGTCGATGGCGGCGAGCCTGCTCGACGCCGCGGGGATCCCGGCCCGCCTCGTCGGGCGCGGCGGGGTCGTCGGCTGGGCCGAGCGCTTCGAGGCCGCCCTCGGGTCGGCCGAGGCGGCCGAGGCGGCGGTCCCGGCCTGACCGGCGTCGGCGCCGGTCGCCGACCATCAGCCGGCGAGGTGCTCGAGCGCGACCGCGGCGTAGAGGGCGGCGCCGACGGGCAGCGCGGCCTCGTCGAAGACGACCCGGTTCGAGTGGTTGGCCGGCGCGGTCGTCGGGTCGTCGTCGCGGGGCGTCGCGCCGAGGAAGGCCATCGCGCCCGGGACCCGCTGGAGCACGTACGAGAAGTCCTCGGCGCCCATGATCGGTGATGGCATCTCGGCCACGTCGGCGACCCCGACGAGCGCGGCCGCTGTGTCCGCGACGCTGGCCGCCACCGCCGCGTCGTTGACCGTCACCGGGTAGCCGGCCTCGATCTCGAGCTCGGCGGTCGCGCCGTGGGCGGCGCAGATCCCGTCGGCGACCTCGCCGATGCGCCGGCGGACCGTCGCCCGCGTCTCGTCCGAGACGGTCCGGAACGTCCCCTCGAGCACGGCGGTCTCGGGGATGATGTTGCTCGTCGTGCCGGCGGCGAACCGGGCGATCGTGACGACCGCCGGGTCGAACACGTCGATCCGCCGCCCGACCATCGCCTGGAGGGCGAGGACGATCTCGGCCGCCACGGCGATCGGGTCGAGTGCGGCATGCGGAGCCGAGGCGTGGCCGCCACGGCCCCGGACGGTCAGCCGGATCGTGTCCGAGCTCGCGAGCAGCGCGCCCGCCCGGAGGTGGACCGCGCCGGTGGCGTACTGGGTGCTGATGTGGATCGCGAAGGCCCGGGTCACCGGGGCGGCGGCCGCGGTGTCGAGCAGCCCCTCCTCGAGCATCGACCGGGCCCCGTGGAACCCCTCCTCTCCGGGCTGGAACATCAGCAGGACCCGCCCGCGGAGCTGGGCTCGCCGTCGCAGGAGGAGCCGGGCGCCGCCGAGGAGCATCGCGACGTGGGTGTCGTGGCCGCAGGCGTGCATCCGGCCGTCGATCTCGGAGGCGAAGTCGAG
Source organism: uncultured Anaerolineaceae bacterium (assembly GCA_964483405.1). Lineage (GTDB taxonomy): Bacteria > Chloroflexota > Limnocylindria > Limnocylindrales > CSP1-4 > CAZABC01. The sequence goes on along the minus strand of CAZABC010000004.1, from coordinate 21,047 downwards.
CCCGGTGTCCTCGTGGAGCGGGAGGCCGTCCATGTCGGCCCGCAGGAGGATCGTGGGGCCGGGTCGCTCGCCCTCGATCGTCGCGGTCACCGATCCGACCGACCGGCCGAGCGCCGGCGCGAGCCCGAGGCCCTCGACCGCCTCGGCGACGGCGGCCTGGGTCCAGGGCAGTTCGAGGCCGACCTCCGGATGGCGATGGAGCCGCCGCCGGACCGCCACGATCGCGGGCAGGTCGGCGCGAGCTTCGACGAGGAGCGGGTGGGTGGCGGCGTGGTCGGTCATGGGCCGAGTATGGCGAGCGGCCCGTCGATCCGTCTGCCACCGGCGTTCGGACGGCCCGGCCCGACGGCCCCGGCCCGGCCATCCGGCCCTGCCGGGCGGGTCGGGGGTGGGCGATACTCGGCCTCTCCGGACGTCCGGCCCCTCCCGCCGGAGCGGTCCGCTGATCGATCGAGGTGGCACGCCATGAGCGCGTTCACGCGTCTGTTCGTCATCGGGGCCGCCGCTGCGGCGGGCTACGCGATCGTCGCCCGCCCACGGCTCCTGCGCTGGGGCGCCACGGCGACCGAGGTCGAGGGACCGCTCCCCGGCGACGACATCGTCCCCGGCGCCAGGATGGTCTCGACCCGGGCGATCGACATCTCGGCGCCACCGTCGGACGTCTGGCCGTGGATCGTCCAGATGGGCCACGGGCGGGGCGGCCTGTACAGCGTCGACGCTCTCGAGAACGCCGCCGGGCTCGGCTTCCATTCCGCCGACACGATCCACCCCGAGTGGCAGAACCTCGCGGTCGGCGACCGGATCCGGCTCGTGCCGGAGGGCACCCAGCCCGATCTCGCGTTCGAGGTCAAGGAGCTCGAGCCCGAGCGGCACCTCGTCCTCGGGCCGATCGGTGACGCCGCCGCCGCGTTCGAGGCTGGCATGCCGTACCCGAGCTGGGCGTTCGTCCTCCGCCCGACGCCGCTCGGCAGCCGGCTCGTCGTCCGCTTCCGGAGCGACTACCGGCCGAGCCCCGCCGGCGCCGTCGTCAACCAGTACGGCCTCGAGCCCATCCACTTCCTCATGGAGATGGCGATGCTCCGCGGCATCCGCGACCGGGCCGAGCGCCTGGCCCGCGGCGAGATCGAGCCGGAGCCAGCGATCGAGCCGCCGGTCGCCGAGGTCGCGCCGGCCTAGCTCCGCGGGCCCGGCCGGTCGATCCGTCAGGCCGGTGCGGGCGGGAGCCGGTCGGTCCAACGGGCGAGCGCGACGAGCGCGCCCGCGACGGCGACGAGGATCGCCGCGGCGACCAGCCAGACCACGCCGCCGGCGCCCCCGTCGAGCGCGAGGCCGGTGAGCGGCGGCCCGAGGGCGGCGCCGATGCTCCCGGCCGCGAGGGCCATCCCCTGGTAGGCCCCGCGATGGGCGACCGGCGACATGTCCGAGACGAGCGACGGCTCGATCGGCATCAGGAGCATCTCGCCGAGGGTGACGAGGACGATGACCGCGGCGAGCCCGACGACGGCCGTGGTCGGCGAGAGGACGGCGGCCAGCCCGAGCCCGGTGGCGTACAGCAGCATCGAGCCCGCGAGGACGCGCGGCCGCGAGCGTCGCTCGGCCAGCCCCGAGATCCGTAGCTGGAAGAGGACGATGAGGAGGCCGTTGATCGAGAACAGGACACCCCAGACCGGTGTGGCGACCTCGAGGTCGCCGGCCGCATGGATCGGCAGCGTCGTGACCCAGATGAAGGTCACCGCGTGGATCGGGACGAGCAGCGGCAGGAGCGCGACGAAGACCCGTCGCCGGAGGCGGTCGGCGTCGGACGCGGACGCATCGCCGGAGCCCGCGACGGTCGGTGCGGGTCGCTCGACCGGGTCGATCCGACCGATCGCCTCCGGGTCGGCGCCGATCCGCGCGTCCGCGCCGATGCGGGGCTCCGGGCGGGCGACGGCCGGCCGTGGTCCATGTCGCCCGGCGCCGGCGGGCCGAGTCTCGGGCAGCCACCGCAAGGCGATGAGCGTGTACCCGCCGACGAGCGCGCCGGACACGCCGAACAGGAGCGGGTAGCCGACGATCGACAGGCCGGCGCCGATCGTCGGTCCGGCGATCCAGCCGAGGGCGGCCGCCACGCCGAGCAGGCCGTAGGCCCGTGGGCGGTGCTCCTCGGGCACGACGTCGGCGATCGCCGCCCGGGCCGCCGGCGCGAACGCCGGGTCGATCGAGCCGAGGAGCAGGAAGATCAGGGCGACCTGCCAGACCTCGGTCGCGAAGGCCATCGAGGCGACGAGGATCGCGGTGGCGGTGATCGAGCCGATGAGGACGGGTCGCCGGCCGATCCGATCGGCCAGCCAGCCGCCGACGAGCCCCGAGACGATCGAGCACAGCGAGTACGCGGCGATGACGAGCCCGGCCATCGCCGCCGTCGCGCCGAGCGTCTCGACGAGGTAGATCGTCAGGTACGGGAAGAACAGGCTGAAGCCGAAGCTCGCGACCAGGTCGCCCGCCGCGAGGACCTGGACGACCGGCGGGAACTCCGTCCGCAGCTCGCGGACGATGCGGCGCGGAGAGGGGAGCGTCGGACGCGATCCAGCCGTCGGCGCCGACACCCCGGGCGGTCAGGTCCGGCGCTTCGTCGCGGCCACGATCCGGGCGCTGCCGGCCGCGGGCTGGATGACCGACTCGTGGCCATCGTCCCAGCGGACGCGGTAGCGGATCCCGGTCGATGCCTCGAGGACCTCGACGATCTCGCCCGATCGGTCCCGCTGACCGGCGCGCTCCGTTTCGACGAGGATCCGGTCGCCGACTTTGCCCTGCATCATCGACCTCCTCGATGCGCTTCACGTCCTGCCCGAGTCTTCCGGCATGCCGGCGCGGCCGTCGAGGGTCCTTTCGCCCGAACGACCGGTCCGCGCGGGCCGCGCTGTGGGTCGGGCCGATCGTACGGCGGATCGGGAAGAGTGGACGTGGGCGACGCTCCGAAGGGCCCTGTCGACGGCGGCGCCCTCCTTCGATGCTGACCGCGGCGCCAGCGTCCCGGACTTGGCGCCGTCGTTCGTGTAGGGCCAGCCGAGCGAGGGGCGGCCCGCCCGGAGGTGCGCGCCCATGCCCGACCCAGGCCCTGTCGACTCGAGCGTCGTCCTGTGGGGGCAGGCGCTCGTCTACACGCTGTACGCCCTCGCGGTGCTCGTCGTGGTCGGCGCCTTCGCCTACAAGGTGACCAGGGTCGGCTCGTCGAACACGGTCCCGACGTGGTTCTTCGTCGGGTGGGCGGGCGTCCTCGTCGTCACCGGGGTGTCGCTCCATCTCGTGAGCGCGAACACGATCCCGTGGGTGGAGGTCGACCTCGATCGCGAGGCGGTCACCCCCGACAAGACCTTCGAGATCACCGTCGCCGAGCACGCCTTCACGCTGCCGGCCGAGCGGCTGCTCATCGATTGCGGCGACATGGTCGCCTTCGATGTCACGACCGCGGATCTCACGTACGGCTTCGGGCTCTTCCGACAGGACCACTCGATGGTCTTCCAGATGCAGGTCGTCCCGGGTCATCGGAATGACGTGATCTGGACCTTCGACAAGAACGGGGTCTACGACATCCGCTCGACCGAGTACTCCGGCCCCGAAGGGCACCGGATGGTCGTCGAGGACGCCGTCGAGGTCGCCGGCTGCACGACGTCCGAGGAAGCGGGTGTGACGCGATGACGATCGTCGAGACGCTGGTCCAGGGGAACCAGCGCGCGTTCCGGGCAGAGACGATGACCCCGATGCAGAAGCTGACGCTTCGCTTCGTGATCGTCGGTCTCGTCTACTACGCCTTCGCCGCGATCGAGGGCGGGATCATGCGCATCTACGCCGTCGAGCCGATCCCGCTCATCCCGGCCGACCAGTACTTCGGCATCCTGACGGCGCACCCGCTCGTCGGCATCTTCGGTTCGACCTACATGATCGCCTTCGGGGCGTTCCTGTTCCTCGTCCCGTTCCTCATGAAGAAGCCACTCTGGAGCTTCCGCGCGGCCCAGGCCACGTTCTGGCTGATCGCGATCGGCACCTTCGTGTTCTGGTTCGACGGCTTCATCACGCACTACGCCCCGCTGTACACGCTGTACTGGCCGCTGCCGGCCGACACGTCGCAGTTCGACCCGGTGGCGGGCTCGATCTTCATCGTCGGCGTTGCGCTCGTGATGCTCGGGACGCTGCTGTTCGTCCTCAACGTGTTCGCGACGATCCTCTACACGCCGAAGGGCGAGCCCCATCAGCCGAAGGGTCCGCTCTTCCGGTCGGCCATCGGCCTGACCGGGTTCCGCAACATCGCCAGGCGGCGCCCGGAGAGCGAGGAGCCCGTGCCGCTGGCGGTGGCGGCGATCGCCCGCGGGGCCGTCGACGCGCTGCTCAACTCGTTCGTCATCCTGGCGAGCGGCATCCTCATCCTCATCTTCCTCGTCGCCGCGGCCGTCGGTATCTCCCTGCAGTCGACGATCGTCGACGCCCTCCTCTACAAGAACTTCTTCTGGTGGGGTCTCGACCTCATCGCCGACGGTCTCGTCCTCATCTGGGTCGCGGGCACCTGGTACCTCCTCGCGAACCTGATCACCGGTAAGCCGGTCTTCATGGCCAACGTGGCCCGGGCCGCCCTGCTCCTCGAGCTCGTCGTGTCGTGGACGGTGTGGTCCCATCACCTCCTCTCGGACCAGGCCCAGCCGGCGATGCTCAAGGTGGTCTCCGGCGAGCTCGTGACCGCGTTCGAGCTCGTCACCCAGGGTCTGGCCTTCTTCATCACGCTGGCGACCCTCTGGACCGCGAGGCCGCTCAAGATGACCAACGAGCTGAAGTTCCTGCTCGGTGGCCTGACGGGGTTCGGGCTCGGCGTGGCCGCCGGCATCCTCCAGGCCGACGTCGGCCTCAACCGCATCCTCCACAACACGCAGTGGGTCATCGGCCCGCACGTCCACGTCGCGGTCCTCGTCGGCCTGACGATGACCCTCTACTCGGCCATCTATCTCCTGCTGCCCATCCTGACCAACGGGGCCAAGCTGTGGAGCCAGAAGCTCGCGACCTTCCACTTCTGGGCCCATCTCGTCGGCGGGATCGGGATGGGCGCCTTCATGGGCATGGCCGGGCTGCAGGGCATGCTCCGGCGGACGATCTACTACGAGGACGAGTACGAGCTGTTCATGATCCTGGCCGGACTCTGCGGCGGGCTCCTGCTGCTCGCGCTCCTCGCGTTCCTCCTGAACATCGTGATGACCGTCGGCCTGAAGGGGGCGATCGGGATCTTCCTGCCGTCCAAGCTCGCCCCTGGTTCGCTGCTGCCACCGCCGACGAGCGCGCCGACGCCGGCCTGAGCCAAGGCCACGGCCCCTCGATCGGATCACGAGCCTCGGTCGGGCCGCGGCCCCCGGTGCGTCGTCGCACCGTCGGGGCCGTCCGGCCGTGGCGTCGCACCCGCGCTGCGGCGTACGCTGCCGTCGGTGAGCCGCCCTGGAGGAGCAGACGATGGGCCGTCGCCTCGTGTCGATCTCGATCCTTGCCGCGATGCTCGCGGGCCTTGCTGGCACCGGGTCGCCGGTCGCCGGCGCCCGGGGCGTCCGGGCGGCCGAGGCCGTCCAGCTCCAGGTCTACGGCGCCTGGCACTGTTCCGACGACTACTGCACCTGGGGCCGGGCCCGGGGGGTCGACGAGTTCGATGCCATGAACCACTGGCTCGTCGACCGCGGCGACGGACGCCCGTCGGTCAACCTCGTCGTCCTCTCGTTCGTCCATCCGCTCAAGCTCCTCGAGGGGACGACCGACGCGACGACGGTCGGCGGTGTCCCGAAGGGGATGACCCCGGCGATCGTCGAGTACTTCACGTCACACGGGATCAGGGTGATGCTGTCGATCGGCGGCATCACCTACACGAAGGCCTGGAACCAGGCGCTCGCGAAGGACGCGGCGGGCCTCGGTCGGGCGGCCGCCGAGCTGGCCACGGACCTCGGCGTCGGCATCGAGATCGACTACGAGGAGAACCGCAGCCCGGACCTGACCGGCCTGCAGGCCTTCATCACCGCCTACCGGGCGATCCATCCGTATGACGCGACGGGCGCGAACCCGGCGGCGCGGCTGACGATCGACCTCGCGGCGGGCGACCGTTGGCTCATCGGCATCACCCGCAAGGCGACCGCCGACTGGCTCCGGACCGACGCGCCGGTCCTCGACTACGCGAATGCGATGGTCCCCTCGAAGCAGCCGTCGACCTCCGCGGCGATCGCGAACTGGCAGGAGCACGTCGACGGCAAGCCGCAGTACGACCCGCCGATCCCGCCGCTCGCCCCGGCCAGGTTCACCGGCAGCGTCTACGTGGCCGAAGGCTCGCGGGTCCGGCCCGAGTGCTCGACCTTCGCCTCCTCGCTCCAGCAGTCGACGGCTACCTTCGTCCGGACCGTCGAGCCGAAGCTGGCGGGCGCGACGCCCGGGATGCTCGGGTTCATGTTCTGGGCGGCCGAGAAGCCCTCGACGCGCGGTATCGGGACACAACCACCGAACACGTGCGAGGGCGGCGTCGGCGTCGGTGCGACGATGCTCGACATCCCGGTCCCGATGCCGCCATTGCGCCAGGGGTAGGCCGGATCCGACGAGGGCCGGGCGGCGTCGCCGCGCCGCCGTCGGCGGCGCTCGCACGGGACCACCGGCCCCTCGCTTCGGGCCGGTCGGGCCCCGACGCATTCGCTCCGGCGCATGCATGCTCGGCCCATGTCCGGCGCGTCCCGTCGTCCCCGACCGGCGTCCTCCGCGAAGGCGCACAAGCCCGCGGCGGTTCGGCCTGCGCCCGTGCCAACCTCGTTCGACGTGCCGGTCGCCGGGATGACCTGCCGGACCTGCGAGCGACGGATCGAGCACCACCTCGCTGCCCTGCCCGACGTCGTCGGCGTCTCCGCGTCGGCGGTCGCGGGCAGGGTCCGGATCAAGGCGGCCGGCCCGGTGTCGACCGCCGAGCTCGCGGCCGCCATCGAGGCGGCGGGCTACGCGATCGGCCGGTCGCCGTGGCTCTCGGGCGACCGGGCCGTCTGGGCGACGGCCGGGCTCGGCCTCCTCGTCGTCGCGGCCATCGTCGCCCTCGCCGAGCTGACGGGGTTCACCGATCTCGCCTCGAGCGCCGGCGACCTCGCCGAGGGCGGCCTCGTCGTCGCCCTGCTCCTCGGTCTCGCCGCGGGCGTCTCGACCTGCCTCGCGCTCGTCGGCGGGCTCGTCCTGGCCCTGTCGGCTACGTTCGCCGCCCGCCACCCGGAGACGGCCGATGGCTCGATCGGCATGCGGCTCCGGCCGAGCGCCGTCTTCGTCGGCGGACGCGTCGTCGGCTTCGCCGTGCTCGGAGCGCTCCTCGGCGCGGTCGGCGCCTCGATCTCGATGCCGCCAGTCCTCACCGCGGTCCTCATGATCGTCGTGGCGCTGCTGATGACCCTCCTCGGGACGCGCCTGACGGGGATCTCGCCGCGCATCGCCGCCTGGTCGCCGACCCTCCCGACGGGCCTCGCCCGGGCGCTCGGCGTCGACGCCTCGGCGGCCTCGACCTACTCGGACACGCGGGCCGCGGTCCTCGGCGCCGCCTCGTTCTTCCTGCCCTGCGGCTTCACCCAGGCCGTCCAGGTCGTCGCCCTCGCCACCGGCGAGCCGCTCCATGCCGGCGCGATCATGGGTGTCTTCGCGCTCGGGACCGCCCCCGGGCTTCTCGCCCTCGGTGGGCTGCCGAACCTGCTCCCGGCCGCGTCGCGACCGACGCTCCTGCGGGTCATCGGCGTCGTCATCCTCGGGTTCGCCCTCGTCAACGGGATGGCCGGCCTGCGGCTGCTCGGCCTCTCGCCATCGCTCGACGCCGTCGCCGCGACCGTCGGCGGAGCCGGCGGCGGGGACGCGGCCGGCGGCGGCCCGACCCCGGTCGTCACGATCGAGGACGGGGTCCAGACCCTGCGGACCTTCCAGGTCGCCGACGGCTATCTGCCGGCCGACACGGCCCTCTACGCGCGGTTGCCGACCCGCTGGATCGTCGACTCGCTCGAGCCGCGGTCGTGCGCGGTCTTCCTCGTCGTCCCGACGCTCGACATCGCCGTGACGCTCGCGAAGGGCGAGAACGTCATCGACCTCCCGCCGCTCGAGCCCGGGACGATCGCCTACACCTGTTCGATGGGGATGTACGGCGGGACGCTCACGGTCGTCGAGCCACAGGGCGCGATCACGGCGGCGCCGCGCGGCTGACCGACCGAGCCCGGCCGTGGTGGCGAGCCGCTCAGCAGCTCAGCAGCGACAGGTCCGGGCCACCGTCGGGGGGCGGCGGGTCGCCCTTGAAGGCGTCGCGGATCGCCCGCCGCATCTTCTCGACCGACGCCTTCGTCGCGACCTCCGGGTAGCCGTTCGCCGGGGTGAAGGCGATCCGCTCGATCCGCGACGTCTCGATCTCGGTCGCCAGGGCGAGCAGACGGGGCAGCTCCTCGACCGGGATGTTCGTGTACATCGTCTCCTTCGCGATCCCGACGAGCTCGGGCAGCCGCGGCAGGAGGGTGCACGGGTTCACCTGCCGGCGGAACGCGAGGAGGACGAGCTGCTGGCGCGAGATCCGGCCGTAGTCCGAGTCCTGGCGCCGGGTCCGGGCGAAGGCCAGCACCGTCGAGCCGTCGAGCGTCTGGATCCCGGGCCGGATGTCGACCACCCGGGTGCCATTGCCGTCCTCGTTCGGGTAGCGCTGGTCGTAGACGCGGTACGGCACGTCGATCTCGAGCCCGCCGAGGGCATCGACGACCCGGACGAAGCCGTTGAGGTCGACGTAGGCGAGCCCGTCGATCCGGGTGCCGGTGATGTGGCCGACGGCCGCCGAGATCGCCCGGAAGCCCCGGGTCTCGTCGTTGCCCGGGAACAGCTTCGGCCGGTCGTTCGCGTAGCGCCAGAGCGCGTTGAGCATGCCCGGGAAGACGCCGTTCCGGAACCGCTGGGCGTACGGCTTGGGGAGGGGCACGTTCAGGAGGTTGCGGGGGATGCTCGCGAGAGCGGCCCGGGCCGTCGCCAGGTCGACCGTCAGGAGGATCATCGAGTCGGTCCGGATCGATTCGCGGCCTGGCCCGGCGTCGCCGCCGAGGAGCAGGAGATTGAGCCGCCCGTCGTCCGCCCAGTACGGGGCCGACGGGTCGGGCGACGGGCTGGGGCTCGGCGACGGGCTCGGGCTCGGCGCGAGCGATGGCGTCGAGCTCGCCGAGGCGTCGGGTGACGGTTCCGGGCTCGGGGAGGGGTCGGGCGACGGTTCGGCGCTCACCTCGTCGCCCCAGGCGGGTCCCTCGCCGCCGCCGGCGCTGAAGACGCCGGTGACGAGGTCGTAGGCGTTCCAGCCGACGTAGGCGACCGCGCCGTGGGTCGCGACCGTGATCGCGAGGAGGACCGCGACGACGATCATGCCGCCCGCGGCGGTCGATCCGTGGCGGGTCCGCGGACCCCGCGCCACCCGGAAGCCGTCGACGATCGCCCAGCTTCGATAGACGAGGCAGGCGAGGTCGAGGACGACGATGAGGAGGAGCACGCTCGGCTGGACGACGAGCCCGGCCAGGCCGGTCAGGCCGCCGGCGACGAGCGCGACCAGCAGGGCGACGACGACGAGCGTGACGAACGGCAGGCTGATCCGGATCCCCCGCTCGCGCTCGCCGGCCCATGCCGTGCCGAGGCCGGGGACGAGGAAGCTGAGGAAGGCCGCGATGCCGGGCGATCGCCGCGGCCCGGCCGCGGGCGGGCGCGCCGGGTAGCGTGTTCGTGCCATGTGCCTCTGACGGGGTTGCCGGCGGCCCGGTGACGTCTGTCGCCGTGGCCGCGACCCGGATTCTAGCCGCGACCGGCGGATCGCGGTGGAAGATACTTGCCCGGTGAGCCTCGACGATCCGAGCCCCGCGGGAAACGCCGCGGCGTCGGCAGCGCTGCCCGGCGCTCTCGCGGCGTCGCTGGCCCGGGCCGGGACGCTCGTCCTGGTCGGGTACGTCGTCGCCCGGGCCCTTGGCTACGTCCGGCTGCTCGTCTACGCCGCGATCTTCGGCGCGGGTCGCGAGCTCGATGCGTTCTCCGTCGCCTTCCGCCTCCCGGACCTCGTCCTCAGCCTCGTCGCGAGCGGCGCTCTCGCCGCAGCCGTCGTCACGCCGATCGCCCACGTGCTGGCCGGTGGCGGGCACGGGCAGGCGTCGCGGACGGCGTCGGGGCTCCTGACCTGGGCGGCGGTCGGCCTCGCCCTGTTCGGCCTCCTCATCGTCGCCGTCGCGCCGCTGCTCATCCCGCTCTTGGCGCCCGGGTTCGATCCCGCGACACGCGAGCTCGCGATCGCCCTGTCGCGGGAGTTGGCCTTCGCGCCGCTGCTCCTGGGCCTCGGCGGGATGGTCGGCGGGATCCTCCAGGCCGATCGGCGCTACGGGCCGGCGATCCTCGGGCCGATCGCCTACAACGTCGTCTCGGTCGGCAGCGCGCTGCTCCTCAGCGGGCCGCTCGGTCCGCACGCGCTCTCGGTCGGCGTCTTCGGCGGGTCCGTCGCCTACCTCGTCGTCCAGCTGCCGGCCCTCCACGGCATGGGTCTCCGGATCCGTCCCGAGCTCGGCGTCGCCGACCCGGGTCTCCGGCGCGCGATCGGCCTCCTCGGGCCGCGGGCGTTCGGGCTCTCGGTCGACCAGCTGAAGATCATCCTGGCCCTCGCCTTCGCCAGCACGCTGCCCGCCGGATCGGTCACCGCGTTCACCATCGCCTACACGATCTTCCAGATCCCGGCCGGGGTGCTCGCGGTCCCGCTCGGGACCGTGGCCCTCCCCGAGATGGCGGCCCAGCACGCCCGGGGCGCGGCCGCGTCGCTCGGCCGCCTCGTGACGTCGTCGCTCCGGCTCGTCCTGTTCCTCGTCCTGCCGGTGACGGCCCTCGCCGTCGGGCTGGCGCCCGAGATCGCGGACCTGCTCTTCGGCCACGGCCGGTACGACGACGCGTCCGTGGCGCTCACGGCGGGCGCGCTCACCCTGCTGTTCCTCGGCCTGCCCGCCGCCTCGGTCGCGGCGTTCGCCAACCGGGCGCTGTACGCGACCGACCGGACGGTGACGTCGGTCGGGGCCGCGGGCCTCGATCTCTCGATCACCACGATCGTCCTCGTCTTCCTGACCGGTCGGGCCGGCCTCGACGGGATCGCCGCGGCCTTCTCGCTCGGCGCCACGGCCGCGGCGACGCTCCTCGTCGTCGCGCTGGTCCGGCGGGTCCCCGGACCGGCCTGGCGGACGACCGCCGGTCCGGCCGTTCGGTCGCTCGCCTTCGCGACCCTCGCCGGGTTGCTGGCGGCCGTCGTGGCGGATCGACTGCTCGCTTTCGACGCCCCGCCCCACGGCCCGATCGCGGGGGTCATCGCCATCGGGGTCGCGGGCGGCGCGGGGGCGCTGCTCTATGCCGTCCTCTCGTGGCGCTCCGGCGCCCCGGAGGTCGGGATGGCGCGCCGGCTCGTCGACGGGATCCGGGAACGGCGGCGCGGCGTGGATCGCCCGGGGCCAGCGCCCGGCTGATGACGACCGGCCGCGGTGCCGGTCGGACTCAGCCCCGGGTCGCGACCGCGGTGCCGGACCACTGGGCGCGCCAGCCCTCGGCGATCCAGTCCACCTCCTCGGGTGCGAGCTCGGGCACGGGTCCGACGGCGCGGGCACGGAGGTACGCGTCGGCGGCGCTCTCGGTGACCGCGGCCGCCCGGTACGCCCGCCCGATGTCGGCGCCGATCGCGAGGAGGCCGTGGTGGCGGAGGAAGCAGGCGCCTCGTTCGCGCAGCGCCGCCTCGACGGCGTCCGCCATTGCCGAGGTCCCGGGGCGGGCGTACGGCGCCGTCGCCACCGCGCCGCCGGTCGCGTCGACGAGGCCGGTGAGGAAGGCCGGCAGCGTCAGGCCGAGTGCCGCCATCGCCATCGCGGCCGTGCTGTGGGTGTGGACGATCGCCCCGACCTCGGGCCGACGGGTATAGACGAGCGTGTGGAGCGGCAGCTCGGAGGTCGGCGGGCACCGTCCATCGAGGACCGCGCCGGTCGCTGCGACGATCGCGACGTCGGCCGACTCGAGCTCGTCGTACGGCAGGGCGGTCGGCGTGACCGCGAACACCCCGGGCTCGCCGGCCACCCGGACGCTGACGTTGCCGGCGGTGAACGGGACGAGGTGCTCCGCCGCCATCCGGCGGCATGCCGCAAGGACCTCCGCGCGTGCCCGCTCCCGCGGCCCCTCGGTCCGGGACGTCTCGCTCCCGCCGGTCGTGCTCACCATCGCGCCCGCCTCCTCCGCTGGCGACGATCGTGCCACGCCGCCCCGCGGGGCGTCACGCCGCCATCCGCGCGGCGCCGAGCACGACGACGGCTGGACGGCGCGCCGCGCCCGGCCGAGGGCGTATACTCAGACCGACGGTCGGTCTGTCATTCGAGGGACGCATGTCGCGCACGGTCGACGTGACGGCGCACGCCGTCCGCCGGGATGCCTTCGTCGATGTCGCGGAGCGGCTCATCCGGACGAAGGGCTACGAGCGGATGAGCGTCCAGGACGTGCTCGAGGAGCTCGGGACGTCGAAGGGTGCCTTCTACCACTACTTCGATTCGAAGGCGGACCTGCTGACCGCCGTCATCGACCGGATGACCGACGCGGTGATCGGGGCGATGCGGCCGATCGCGGGCGATCCGGACCTGCCGGCACTCGACAAGCTCCGGGGCGTCTTCGCGACGGCCGGTCGCTGGAAGGCCGAGCGGCGCGACCTGACGATCGCCGTCCAGCGGGCCTGGTACGCCGACGACAACGCGCTCGTCCGCGAGCGGTTCACCCGGGTCGTCGGCGAGCGGCTGCCGCCGCTCTTCGCCACGATCATCCGTCAGGGCAAGGCCGAGGGCACGTTCACGGCGACCTCGGCCGACCACGCCGCGGCGATCCTCGTCGCGCTCATGGTGGGCGCCGGCGACACGACCGGCCGTCTCTTCCTCGCCCGGCTCGACGGCCTCGTCCCATACGACGAGGTCGCGACGGCCGTCGCCGCGTTCGACGAGGCGTTCGAGCGCATCCTCGGGCTGCCGCCGGGGTCGTTCGAGCTCGTCGACGAGCCCACCCTGCGCCGCTGGTTCGCCTGAGAAGGAGTCCCGATGCCCCCTGTCATCCAGCTCGAGCGGTTGACCAAGTCGTACGGCTCGAGCCGCGGCATCGTCGACGTCGACCTCGAGGTGGCGGCCGGCGAGATCTTCGGCTTCCTCGGACCCAATGGCGCCGGCAAGACGACGACGATCCGGACGATGCTCGACCTGATCAAGCCGACGAGCGGCCGGGCCCTCGTGTTCGGCGTCGAGTCGACCGTCGACCCCGTCTCGATCCACCGTCGGGTCGGCTACATCCCGGGCGAGTTCGCCCTGTACGACCGACTCACCGGCAAGCAGACGCTCGAGTACTTCGCCAACCTCCGCGGCGGGGTCGACCCGGCCTACCAGGCGGCCCTCGTCGAGCGGCTCGACCTCGACACGAGCCGGCGCTTCAAGGAGTACTCGAAGGGCAACAAGCAGAAGGTCGGCCTCGTCATCGCCCTCCAGCACCGGCCGGAGCTGCTCATCCTCGACGAGCCGACCTCGGGCCTCGACCCGCTCGTCCAGCAGAGCTTCTTCGAGACGATTCTCGAGACGGCGGCCGAGGGGACGACGATCTTCCTTTCGAGCCACATCCTGAGCGAGGTCGAGAAGACCTGCGGCCGCGTCGCCATCATCCGCGAGGGTCGCATCGTCCGGCTCGGCACGGTCGACGCGCTGCGCGACCTCGCCCACCACCAGGTCGAGCTCCGGTTCAGCGGCCCGGTGCCGGCGGCCGAGTTCGAGGTCCTGCCCGGCGTGAGCGACGTCGAGGTCGACGACCACGTCATGCGGCTCCGCGTCAGCGGGCCGATCGGGCCCGTCGTCCAGGCGGCCGCCCGCCACGAGCTGCTCGACGTCACGAGCCGCGAGCCGTCCCTCGAGGACACGTTCCTCGCCCAGTACGGCCGGCAGGCCGTCGAGGTGGCCGGCGATGGCCGTTGAGACGCGCCTGCCGCCGCGTGGGGCGGCGATCCCGGCGATCCCGTTCCACCGGCGGCTCTACGGCTTCGGGAGCATCTACGGTAAGACGATCCGCGATTCGCGGCTCGCCTTCATCATCATGACCGGTTTCTTCGCCGGCCTGATGCTCGTCCTCGGCAGCGTCTGGGGCAGCACCTACGCCAGCCCCGAGGCACGGGCGGAGATCGCGGCCCTCGTCGACGCCGTCCCGCCGATCATGGCCGGGATCGCCGGCAACCCGGTCGACGTCGGGACGATGGGCGGCTTCCTGACCTACAAGTACGGCCCGATCTTCATCTTCATCGCCGGGCTCTGGTCGATCCTCGCCCTGTCCTCGACGCTGGCCGGCGAGGCGCGCCGGGCGAGCCTCGACTTCGTCGCGGTCGCCCCGTTCGGGAAGCGCCGTATCGCCCTCGAGAAGCTCGTCGCCCACGTCACGATCATGGTCGTCGCGATGGCGGTCATGGCCGTCGCCGCGGTCGTGTCCTCCAGCGCCTTCGGCGACCCAGCGCTCGGTGATGAGATCACCCTGGTCGAGGGGATCGGGTTCGGGCTCTGGGTCGGCCTGCTCGGCCTCGTCTCGGGCTCGGTCGCGTTCGCCCTCGGACCGATCGTCGGCCGGGCCAGCGCGGCCGGCGTCGCCGGCGGCGTCATGCTCGCATCCTTCATCGTCGGCAACTACGCCCCACACGTGCCCGCCTTCGAGGGCATCGCCAATCTGTCGTGGTTCGCCTGGACGTACGACCATGTCCCGCTGGCAGGCCGGTTCGACTGGGCGTCGCTGGCCGTCGTCGCGGTGATCACCGTCGTCCTCTTCGCGGTCGGCGTCGAGCTGTTCGCTCGGCGCGACCTCGGGGTGATGACCGGGCTACCGGTCCCGGGCCTCCCGCGGGCCACCCTCGGGACGCGTGGGCCCGTCGGACGCGCGTTCGGCGATCAGCTGCCGGGCGCCCTCGCCTGGGGCATCGGGATCGGCATCTTCGGCTTCATGATGGCCGCGGTCAGCCGGACCTTCTCCGAGCAGCTGCTGACGGACTTCCCGACCTTCGAGACGATCCTCGAGGCGGTCTTCCCGGGGGGCGACATGACCTCGTCGGGCTGGTTCCTCCAACTGATCTTCGTCGAGATGGGGATCATCGTCATCGGCTTCGCCGCCGCGACGTTCGTCGGCAGGTGGGCCGGCGACGAGACCAGCGGTCGCCTCGAGGAGCTCCTGGCGACGCCCCTCACCCGGCGGACCTGGGTCGTGGCCGGCGGCATCAGCGCGATCGGCGCCGCGGTCGTCACGACCGTCCTCGTCGCGGTCGGGATCCTGCTCGGCTCGATCTTCGCCGGTGGCGACGTGATCGCGCCGACCGTCGGGACCCTCGTGATCGGCTTCTACGCGATCGCCCTGATCGGCGTCGGCGTCGCCGTCGGCGGGCTGTGGCGGACCTCGCTCGCCGCCGAGGTCGTCGCCCTGCTCGTCGTCGTCACCTTCCTCGTCGCCCTCCTCGCCCCGGCGCTGGAGCTGCCGGACTGGGTCGCCGAGCTCGCCCTGACGACGCACTTCGGGCAGCCGATGATCGGCCAGGTCGACCCGGTCGGCATCGTCCTGAGCGTCGCCCTGGCGGCGGGCGGCATCTCGCTCGGCGCCTGGGGGATGGAGCGCCGGGACATCGCCCGTTGAGGACGCCGATCGGCCGCGGGCGTCGGGGCATCGCTCGCCACGGGCGATGCACGGCGCCTCCGTCGGTATGGTTCACTCGGTGACATGACGGACCCGGCGAGGACGACAGGCGGCCAGGGGCGCGACCGCGACCCGCGGCCGTCCGGCGGACGGGCCTGGCCGATCTTCGCCTGGGTGCCCGGCTACCGGCGGGCATGGCTCCCGCTCGACGTCGTCGCCGGGCTGACCGTCTGCGCGATCCTCGTCCCCGAGGGCATGGCCTATGCCGAGCTGGCCGGGGTCCCGCCGGAGACCGCGTTCTACGCGGCCCCCGTGGCGCTGCTCGCCTACGCGGCGCTCGGCAGCTCGCGCCAGCTCGTCGTCGCCGTGTCGTCGGCGATCGCGATCATGTCGGCCGGGACGATCTCGGCCCTCGCCCCGGCCGAGACACCCGAGTACATCGCCCTGACCGCCGCCCTCGCGATCCTCGCCGGTCTTGTCTCGATCGCCGCCGGGGTGCTCAGGCTCGGTCGGATCGCCCAGTTCTTCTCCGAGTCGGTCCTCATCGGCTTCGTCTTCGGGCTGGCCCTGCTCATCTCGATCAAGCAGGTCCCGAAGCTGCTCGGCATCGAGGCGGAGGGCGAGAGTGCGCTCGAGCTGGTCCTCGACATCGTGCCCAAGCTCGGCGAGACGGACGGCCTGACGCTCGGGATCGGCCTGGCCGGCATCGCCGGCCTGTTGGCGCTGGAGCGGCTCGTGCCGCGCCTGCCGGCCGCCCTCGTCGTCATGCTGGTCTCCATCGGGCTGTCGGTGGCGGTCGGTTTCGAGGCGCTGGGCGTCCACGTCGTCGGCGACCTGCCGGCCGGCCTCGGGCGGCCGTCGCTGCCCGGCGTGGGGCTCGAGGCGCTGCCGCTCCTCCTCGCCGGGGCGATCGGGATCGCGCTCGTCGCGTTCGCGGAGGCCATCGGCCCCGCCAACGAGTTCGCCCGGAAGCATGGCGGGAAGATCGACCCGAACCGCGAGCTCATCGCGATCGGCGCCGCCAACACCGGGGCCGGCCTCTACTCGGGCTTCCCGATCGGGTCGTCGCTCTCGAAGTCGGCGGCCAACGACCGCGCCGGCGCGAAGACCCCGGCGTCGCTCGTCACGGCCGCCGCCGCGACCGCCCTCGTCGCGCTGTTCCTGACACCCCTCTTCGAGCCGCTGCCCGAGCCGATCCTCGGCGCCGTCGTCATCGTCGCCGTCACCGGGATGATGAAGGTCGGCAAGCTGCGCCGGCTGTGGCAGCTTCGGCGGATCGACTTCTGGCTGGCGATCATCGCCCTCGTCGGTGTCCTCGTCGTGCCGACGCTCCAGGCCCTCGGCATCGCCGTCGTCGCGTCGCTCGCGGTCCTCGTCTGGCGGACGAGCGAAGGGCGCCTGACCTTCCTCGGCCGGGCCAGCGGCGGCCTGGACCCGGTCGACCTGCGGGTGGACCCGGCGGCGGCCATCCCGGGGCTGCTCATCGCCCGACCCGACGACATGCTGTTCTTCGCCAACGTCGCCGCGGTCCGCGACGGCGTCCTCGAGGCCGTCGAGGCGGCCGACCCGCGACCGACGGTCGTGCTGCTCGACCTGGCGCTCACGCCGGAGGTCGACGTCCCGGTCGTCGAGGCGCTCGAAGACCTCCACGGACGGCTCGCGGACGATGGGATCGAGCTCTGGCTGAGCGACCTCCGGCCCGGCGTCCGCGATCTCCTCGACCGCTCGGGCACGCTCGCGGCGATCGGGGTCGACCGGGTCCACGCCGGCGACCTCGACGCGATCCTCGCCTTCGCCCTCCGGTTGCCGGGCGCCCGCGAGCGTGTCGCGGTCCTGGCCGATCTGCTGGCGTTCATCCGCGAGCGAGCCGCCCGGCCGGGGACGGGCGACGCGGGCCGGGAGACGCTCCTCGCCCTCGAGCGACGCCTGACGGCCGAGCTGGAGGCCGCCGGCGGTCCCGGCTAGACCCGCCGGCGTCGGCCCGGGTATCGCCTGGCGCGATACTCCAACGGGGTATTGACAGACCCTTGACATGACCCGCGATCGGGCGCACCATCCGATCGTCGCGGCCTGTCAAGACTTGACAGGCCCGTAGCCATGTCCGGCGCGGCGATCGCGGGCCCAGGCGGGGGCGCGGCTCGACGACCGGACCCGGAGGTAGCGGTTGGCGGTCGGCGTCGCAGCCGAGGTCAAGGGCCGGCTCAGCATCGTGGACGTCGTCGGCGAGACGGTCCAGCTGAAGAAGGCCGGGACCACGTTCAAGGGGCTCTGCCCGTTCCACGGCGAGAAGACGCCGTCGTTCGTCGTCACACCCGCCCGCGAAACGTACAAGTGCTTCGGCTGCGGCAAGGGCGGCGACGTCTTCAGCTTCGTCATGGAGCGCGACGGGCTGTCGTTCCCCGACGCGCTCAAGGTCCTCGCGGCGAAGGCGGGGGTCGAGCTCGACGACCGGACCCGGGCCCAGGACGCCTACCGGGCGCGACTCCGCGAGGTCCTCGAGGGGGCGATCGCCTTCTACCACACGGTCCTGACGTCCCACCCGACCGGCAAGCCGGCGCTCGATTACCTCCGGGGCCGCGGCTTCACCGACGAGACGATCGCGCGGTTCCAGCTCGGCTGGGCGCCCGACGGCTGGGACGTCGCCGCCCGCCAGCTCCAGGCGCGCCGCCAGGTCAAGCCCGAGGAGCTCGTGACCGTCGGCCTCGCGACGGCCCGCCAGGGGAGCCGCGGCGGCGTCTACGACCGCTTCCGCGCGAGGGTGATCTTCCCGATCCGCGACGCCAACGGCGGAGCGGTCGGGCTCGGCGGCCGGATCCTCGGCAGCGAGGCGGAGGCCCGCGAGCGGGGCGGCGGCCGGGACCCCGGCCCGAAGTACCTCAACTCGCCGGCCACACCGCTCTTCGACAAGAGCCGGACGCTGTACCTCATCGACCGGGCGAAGGCGCCGATCCGCAAGTCCGGTCAGGCGGTCCTCGTCGAGGGCTACACCGACGCGCTGATGGCCCACCAGGCCGGCTTCGACAACGTCGTCGCCTCGCTCGGGACGGCCCTCACGCCCGGCCAGGTCGCGGTCCTGACCCGCTACGCCAAACGGATCGCCCTCGCCTACGACGTCGACCCGGCCGGGCAGAGCGCCGGCACGTTCGGCGTGACCGAGCTCAACGCCCTCATCAGCGAGGTCCAGGTCGGCGAGGCGGGCGTCGGGCTGACCGACGTCGGCGTCGTCCGGCTGCCCGAGGGCAAGGATCCCGACGAGGTCGTCCGCGAGGATCCCGACCTCTGGCGCGAGGCGACCCGGGCCCCGGTGCCGGTCCTCGCCTACCTCATCGACTACCACGCCGCGAAGGTCGACCTCGCGATGCCCGAGGGCCGCAAACGCCTCGTCGACGGGGTGATGCCGACGCTGCGGCGGGTCGCCGACCCGGTCGTGCGGGACTCGTACCTCCAGCTCCTCGCCCGGCGGGCCGGGCTCGAGGAACGGACGCTGCTCGAGGTCCTTCACGCCCGGCCGAACCCGATCCCGCGACCCGGCGGCCTCGCCGGCGACGGCGAGCACGGCGGCGCGCGGCTCTCGCTCGGGGCGGTCCTCGCCGCCCGCGAGCAGGTCTCGCCCGAGGAGGTCGTCCGGGCGATCACGCCGGTCGAGGCGGAGCTGCTCCGGCTGCTGCTGCTCGTGCCCGACCTCCAGCTCACCGTCGTCGACGAGCTCGCCCCCGATCAGCTCCCCTCGACGCTCGCCCGCGAGCTGTTCCGGGCGATCGTCCTGATGCGGGCGCCCGACGATGCCGGCGTCCCCGGTCGGTTCGAGCGGGCCCGGCTCCTCGACGGCCTCGACGAGGAGACGCGGGCGCTCGCGATCGCCCTGTACGCCCGGAGCGGACCCGACCCGACCGAGCTCACGACCGACCGGCTCCGATACGCCGCCCATGCCTGCCTGCTCTCGCTCGAGGCGGACCGGCTCGAGGAGCGGGCGGCGTTCAACCTCGCCGCCCAGGCCGACGCCGAGCGCCGCGGCGACACCGCGGCGATGACCGAGGCGCTCGCCCAGGCCCGCCAGATCGACGAAGCTCGCCGGTCGCTCGACCGGCGACGCGATGACGTCCGACTCCTCGCTCGCCCGGGCGCTCCCGCCCGGATCGAGTCGACCCAGACCGAACCAGCCGCCAGGAGGGCCCGCCCGTGACCGACCCGCTCGACAAGCAGCTCGTGGAGGCCGTCCTGTCGCGTCCGCGGCGCGCCAAGGCCGACCTGGAGGAAGCGAAGCTCGCGGGGATCCGACCGAGCCGCGCGGCCGTCGCCGCGGATCCCGCCGCCGACGAGGACGCGCCCGCGCCGGCTGCCGGGGAGGTCGACATGGACGTCGTCGACGCCGAGCTCGACGCCGCGGCCGGGGTCGAGGCCGAGGTCGTGACGGAGGGCGAAGGCGGGTCGCTGGCGGCCGTCGAGGAGCCGGTCAAGCTCGACGCGGCCGAGCTCGAGGAGCCGAGCCAGGAGGAGCTCGACGCCCTCAGCGCCGACATGATCGGGATCGACGACCCGGTCCGGATGTACCTCAAGGAGATCGGCAAGGTCGCCCTCCTGACCGCCGAGGAGGAGGTCGTCCTCGCCAAGGCGATCGAGCTCGGCGAGCAGATGGCCGAGGAGCCGTGGAAGGCCCTCATCAGCCTCCACGAGTGGACCCTGCACGACACCGAGCGCAAGACGCGGACCGCCAAGCCGCAGCACCGACTGCCGTTCGGCGACGAGGCCCACCGGATGGTCCGGACCGCCCTCGAGGACCCCGCCGCGACGAAGGATCCCGACCTCCTCGTCACGGCTCCCGACTTCCATCTCATCCGGGCCGGCCGGGACGCCCAGTCCGACGCGACCAAGGACCTCCTCCGGGAGGCGAAGAAGCTCCTCGCGGCCTACAACGAGCACCTCGACGCGGCGTCGTTCGTCACGCTCCTCGACTGGGCCTACGGCGCCGTCCACACCGGCGACCTCGACTCGCGCGACAACGTCGGCCTGCGGGCGATCTACGACTGGACCCGCGACGACGTCGCGGTGCCCGCGCTCCGGCGCTGGATCGAGGCCGGCAACGAGTCCGACCAGCTCCGCAGGATGGGCTACGACCCCGAGGTCCCGCCGACGACGAAGCTCGCCCACCGCAAGGGCGAGATCGTCCGCATCGGGCGCGAGGCGCGCGAGCAGCTGACGTCGGCCAACCTGCGGCTCGTCGTCTCCATCGCCAAGAAGTACATCGGCCGCGGGATGTCGTTCCTCGACCTCATCCAGGAAGGCAACATCGGCCTCATCCGGGCGGTCGAGAAGTTCGACTACGAGAAGGGCTTCAAGTTCTCGAC
>CAZABC010000003.1:13256-154696 GCA_964483405.1 uncultured Anaerolineaceae bacterium | reverse complement strand
CCCAGGGAGGCTCCACTGACCACGACCGACCCGGCGCGGCGCGTCGTCGCGCTCGTTCCCGGCTACATGGAGGGCCCGCGGATCGCGGCCGTCGTCGGGGGCGCGCTGGCCCACCTGCCGGTCATCGTCGTCGACGACGGCTCGACCGACGACACGGCCGAGCGGGCCGCCGCGGCCGGCGCCGAGGTCGTCCGCCAGGTGCCGAACCAGGGCAAGGGGGTCGCGCTCCGGACCGGCTTCGGGCGGGCGATCGCCGACGGCTACGACGCGGCGGTGACGCTCGATGCCGACGGTCAGCACGACCCGGCCGAGATCCCGGCGTTCCTCGCGGCGTTCGCGGCGAGCGGCGCCGACCTCGTCGTCGGCCGCCGCGACTTCCGGCGGATGCCGCCGGTCCGCCGCGTCTCGAACGAGCTCGGCGGCATGGCCTTCTCGTGGGCCGTCGGCCGGGACGTCCCCGACAACCAGTCGGGCTACCGCCTCCTCAGCCGTCGGCTGATGGCGGCGCTGCTCGAGGGTCGCGAGGCCGGCTTCGAGTTCGAGGTCGAGCAGCTGACGACGTGCATCCGCCTCGGCTGGCCGATCGCCTGGGTCCCGATCCGGACGATCTACGCCGGCGAGCCCAGCCACGTCCGGCCGTGGAAGCACTTCACGAGCTTCGTCCGGGTCGTCCGCGACGCGCGTCGCCAGGTCCGCGACCGCCGCTGAGCCGCGTCGGCCGTATCATCCGCCCGATGTCCGCACCCCACGCCGGCCCCACGCGCCGACCCGTCCGCCGGCCCCGACCCGTCCGCGCCGGCCTGCCCTGGCTCTTCGCCATCCTGTGGGCGCTCGCGCTGCCGGCCACGGCGATGGCGCACGCCGAGCTCGAGACCGCGACCCCGGGTCCGGGCGCGACGATCGAAACGCAGCCCGGCACGCTGACGGCCACCTTCACCGAGGCCGTCGACCCCGCCAAGTCGACGATCGAGGTCCGCGATCCGGCCGGGACGGTCGTCGCCCGCAGCTCGGCCGACTCCTTCGCCGCGGACGGCCTCGCCGCGGCCGTCGAGCTGCCCGCCCTCGCGAACGGGGTCCACGAGGTCCGCTGGACCACGGCCGCGACCGACGGGCACATCGAGCGCGGGACCTACACCTTCACGGTCGCCATCCCCGAGCCGAGCCCGTCGCCCTCGCCGAGCCCGTCGCCCTCGCCGAGCCCGTCACTATCGCCGAGCCCGTCTGCGGCCCCCAGCCCCTCACCGGCGGCGTCGCCGTCTCCGGCGCCGAGCGCCTCGCCGGTCGCCTCGCCCTCGCCGCCGCCGGACGACGGGTCGAGCGCCGACGACGGGGGCTCCATCGTCATCCCGCTCGTCGTCGCCGGTCTGGCGATCGGGGCGTTCGCAGGTCTCCTGTGGCGCCGCCGGCGCGTGGATCCTGCCGGGTGATCGCCCGCGCCCGGCGGGCGCTCGGGGTCGCCATCGGCGCCGTCCTCGCGCTGGCGCTCGCCGCGCCGGCGCTCGCCCACAGCCTGTCCGGCCGGTACGAGTCGCCGCTGCCGCTCGCCGTGTACCTCGCCGGCGCGGCCGCGGCGGTCGGGCTGTCGTTCGCCTTCGTCCTCCTGCGCGACAAGCGGGCGGCCGTCCCGCCGCTCGGTCCCTCGCGGCCCGCACCGCGCTGGCTCCGGCTCGGGCTCCGGGCGCTCGGCCTGCTCGGCTGGCTCTGGATCGTCGCCCAGGCGATCGTCGGCGGCGGCGGCGACGCCGACGTCGCGACCCTGTTCCTGTGGGTCTATGGCTGGGTCGGGCTCGCCATGGTCTCCGCATTCCTCGGCCCGGCCTGGACCTGGATCGACCCGTTCTCGACGCTCCACGACGCCGGGGCGCGGGCCCTGCGGGCCGTCGGGATCTCGGGCTGGCGCCCGGCGGCCTACCCGTCGCGGCTCGGGTCCTGGCCGGCTGCCGCGGGCTTCGCCTTCTTCGTCTGGCTCGAGCTCGTCCTCGAGCCGGCCGGGCCGACGCTCGGCGCGATCCTGATCGGCTACACGGCGCTCACGTTGGCCGGGATGGCCCAGTACGGTCGGGACCGCTGGCGAGCCGACGGCGAGACGTTCTCGGTCTGGTTCGTGACGCTCGGCCGGCTCGCCCGATGGGTCGGCGATCCGGGCGACCCGACCCGGACGCTCGTCCGCCGCCAGCCCTTCGGCGCGGGGTTCGAGCGACCCGCCTGGACGATCCCGCTCGTCGTCCTCGTCGCGCTCGCGACCGGCTCGATCATCTACGACGGGCTCTCGCAGAACCAGCCGTTCTTCGACCTGTTCGGCGCGCCCGCCCTGGGTCCCGAGACGGCGATCCTCGCCGGCTTCCTCGCGCTGCTCGTCCTCGCCGTCCTCGCGGTCGCCCGGCTGGCCGGACTGCCGGCCCTCGGCGCGGGGCTGCTGCCGATCGCGGTCGGCTACCTCGTCGCCCACTACCTGACCTACCTCCTCGTGGACGGCCAGCGGATCGTCATCGCGATCTCGGACCCGCTCCAGCTCGGTTGGGACCTCTTCGGCACGGCGTTCTTCGAGCCCGACATCGCGTGGCTGCCGCCATCGGTCCTCTGGACGGTCCAGCTCGTCGCCGTTGTCGGCGGGCACATGGTCGGGGCGTGGGCTGGCCACCAGGCCGCCCTCCAGGCCGAGCCGGACGCGGCGACCGACCCGGCCGCGTTCCGCCGGCTGCGCCGCCGCCAGCTGCCGCTCGCGGGGCTGATGGTCGTCCTGACGGTCGTGACCCTCTGGTCGCTCGGCCAGGTCATCGTCGAGGATCCGACCGAGGCGGCCGGCCCGCCGCGCGGGCCGGCCCCGATCGCCGCGCTCGCGGTCGTCCGCACCTGACCCGGCCGGACCGCCCCGCGCGGCCCGAGACCGGTCCTCCCTCCGTCCTACCCCCCCGCGGTACCCGAAAGTACGGCTGTTCGCACCCCGCCTCGGTCCGTACAGTCCGGTCGAGTCGCGCGGACCGACCCGCGCACCGCACCGCCGGGGAGCCACCCCGCGAGACGAGCGAAGAGGCAGGAACGCCACGATGGCTTCGATGGTCGCCCATGAGCTCGGCCCGATGCTGACCGCCAGCGAGGTGGCCGAGATGCTCCATCTGCACGTCAACACCGTGAAGCGGCTCGGGGACCGCGGCGAGCTGCCGTTCTACCGGGTCTGCCGGCGCGGCGACCGGCGCTTCCGGCTCGAGGACGTGATGGCCTTCCTCGCCCGCAACCGCTAGTCCGCCGACGCGACGGGCTCCGGCCGCTGCCGGGTCCCGTCACGGACGACCGAGCGCCCGTCGCAGGACGGGCGCTTCGCTATGATTGAGCGGCTTCGGTACGGGCTGTTCCCGAGGACCCAACGAGCAGCCACGTCACGGACGGGACCGCCCATGACCCTCGTCGAACGCTCGTCGGCGCGTGAGCTCATCGAGCTCGAGGACCGCTTCGGCGCCCACAACTACCACCCCCTCGACGTCGTCCTGACCCGCGGCGAGGGCGTCTGGGTCTGGGACGTCGACGGCCGTCGCTACCTCGACTGCCTGTCCGCCTACAGCGCGGTCAACCAGGGCCATGCCCACCCGCGGATCCTCGCGGCGATGGTGGAGCAGGCCGGTCGGCTGCCGCTGACCAGCCGGGCCTTCCGGAACGACCAGCTCGGCCCGTACTACCGCGAGCTGTCGGCGCTCACGGGCTACCCGCGCATCCTCCCGATGAACTCCGGCGCCGAGGCGGTCGAGACGGCGATCAAGGCCGCCCGCAAGTGGGCCTACGACGTCAAGGGCGTCCCCGACGGCGCGGCCGAGATCATCGCCTGCGAGGGCAACTTCGGTGGCCGGACGATCTCGATCATCAGCTTCAGCCCCGAGCCGCTGTACCGGGCCGGCTTCGGCCCCCTGACGCCCGGCTTCTCGCTCGTCCCGTACGGCGACGCCGATGCGCTCGAGGCAGCGATCACCCCGAACACCGCGGCCTTCATCGTCGAGCCGATCCAGGGCGAGGGCGGCGTCATCGTCCCGCCCGACGGCTACCTCCGCCGGGTCCGCGAGATCTGCGACCGGAACGGGGTCCTGCTCATCGCCGACGAGATCCAGACCGGGCTCGGGCGCACGGGACGGCTCTTCGCCTTCGACCACGAGGGCGTCCGGGCGGACATCGTCACGATCGGCAAGGCGCTCTCGGGCGGCTTCTACCCGGTCTCGGCCGTCCTCGCGAGCGACGAGATCATGGACGTCTTCACGCCGGGCACCCACGGCAGCACCTTCGGCGGCAGCCCGCTCGCCTGTGCCGTGGCCCGGGCGGCGCTCCGGGTGCTCGTCGACGAGGACCTCGTCGCGAACGCCGCGACCATGGGCGAGTACTTCATGGGTCGGCTGCGCGAGGTCGCCACCGGCCACGTCAGGGAGGTCCGTGGCCGCGGGCTCCTGATCGGCGTCGAGCTGCGGCCGGAGGCCGGCGGGGCCCGTCGCTTCTGCGAGGCGCTCCAGCGCGACGGCATCCTGGCCAAGGAGACCCACGAGCACACGATCCGGTTCGCCCCGCCGCTCGTCATCACCAGGGACGAGATCGACTGGGCGATGGAGCGGATCGCGCCCGTCCTCGCGATGGCGTAGCCGGCGCGCGGGTCCGGCGCGCGGGCAACGGCGCGCGGACGCCCGACGGTCCCGCCGCCGATCGGCCGCTTCCGGAGGTCAGCCGGCCGCCGGTGTCGCGGCCAGCGCGCGGCCGAAGATCGCGAGCGCCTCGGCGATCTCCTCGCTCGTCACGTCGAGCGGCGCGATCCAGCGGATGACGTTGTGCTGGACGCCGCAGGACAGGAGCAGGAGGCCCTCGTCGGCGCAGCGCTGGAGGACCGCCTCGCAAGTCGCGCCGTCGGGCTCGCGGGTCGCGCGGTCGCGGACGAGCTCGACCCCGATCATGAGACCTGGGCCCCGCACGTCGCCGATGCGGCCGTCGGTGGCCGCGATCTCGCGGAGTCCGGCGGTGAGCTCGGCACCTCGCGCCGCGGCGTTCGCGACGAGCCCGCGCTCGCGGATCTCGTCGAGGACCGCGAGCCCGGCGGCGCACGCGACCGGGTTGCCGCCGTACGTCGACCCGTGGGCGCCCTTGCCCCAGCGCTCCTGGAGCGTCCTCGAGCTGGCCATCGCCGAGAGCGGCAGCCCGTTCGCGATCGCCTTCGCCATCGTCACGACGTCCGGCACGATCCCGGCGTGCTCGAAGCCCCACATCCGTCCCGTCCGCCCGAAGCCGCTCTGGACCTCGTCGACGATGAGGAGGATCCCGTGCCGGTCGCAGACGTGGCGGAGGATCTGGAGGAACGCCGGCGGGGCCGGCACGTAGCCACCCTCGCCCTGGACCGGCTCGACGACGATCGCCGCGGTCTCGTCGGGCGAGATCGTCGAGTGGAACAGGTCGCGCAGGTGCCGGAAGGCGACCTCGACCGCCCGCGCCTCGTCGCCGCCGAAGTCGCGATAGACCGTCGGGTACGCCGAGAGATACACGCCGGGCAGGAGCGGCTCGTAGCCGCGCCGGTAGTTCGGGTTCGAGCTCGTGACGGTCATCGCCCCGAAGGTCCGCCCGTGGAAGCCACCGCGGAAGGCGACGATCCCGGGGCGGCCGGTCACCCGGCGGGCCATCTTCAGCGCGGCCTCGATCGCCTCGCTGCCCGAGTTGAGGAAGAACACCGAGTCGATCGGGTCGGGCAGCTCGCTCGCCAGCTCGCGGGCCAGGCGGACCGTCGGCTCGGCGTAGCCCATGGCCGCCATCGGGCCGATGAGCCGGTCGACCTGGGCGTGGATGGCCGCCGTCACCCGCGGGTTGCGATGACCGAGGACGCTGACGGCGATGCCGTTGGCGAAGTCGAGGTAACCGCGCCCAGCGGTGTCGTAGAGGCGGTGTCCCTCGCCGTGGCTCCACGACCGCTCGAAGTAGCGGCCGAGGGTCGGGGTCAGGCTCCCGGCCGCGAGCGCGGCCAGGTCGAGGGGTGCCGCGGTCGGGCCGGTGCCGGGCGGGGCGGTGCGGTCGTCGGTGGCCATCGGGACCTCATCGGGCGAGTGGACCGAGGATAGCGCCGGGCAACCGCGCCGACGGGACCCTACGATACGGACGTCCCCGCCCGGCCACCCGTGCGCCACGACCCGACCCGGAGCCCGCCGTGATCGACTTCAGCCTGACCGAGGAGAACAAGCTCGTCCGCGACGCCGCCCGGGCGTTCGCGGAAGCCGAGATCCTGCCGTACATCCGCGATTGGGACGAGCGGGGCGAGGTCCACCGCGAGATCTTCGAGAAGATGGGCGAGCTGGGCTTCCTGGGCGCGCCGATCCCCGAGGCATACGGCGGCTCGGGGATGGACTACATCAGCTTCGCGATCCTGTGCGAGGAGCTGGAGCGGGCCGACACGGCCTTCCGGGTCGTCCAGAGCGTCCACGTCGGGTTGAACTCGCTGACCCTGCTCCAGTGGGGGACCGAGGAGCAGCGCCGACGCTGGCTCGTCCCGCAGGCCCGCGGCGAGAAGCTCGCCACCTTCGGGCTGACCGAGCCCGGGGTCGGCACCGATGCCGGCGCCCTCCAGACGACCGCCCGTCGCGATGGCGACGCCTACGTCCTCAACGGCTCGAAGATCTGGATCAGCCTGGCCGACCTGGCCGACCACTTCCTCGTCTTCGCGACGGTCGACCGGGCGCTGAAGCACCGGGGCATCACGGCCTTCGTCCTCGAGCGCGGGATGCCCGGGTTCACGACCGGCACGCTCCACGGCAAGCTCGGGATCCGGGCCGGCAACACCGGGCTCCTCAACTTCGACGACGTCCGGGTCCCGGTCGAGAACCGGATCGGCGAGGAGGGCGAGGGCTTCCTGGTCGCGATGAGCGCGATCGACCAGGGCCGCTACACGGTCGCCGCGGGCGCGGTCGGGCTGGCCCAGGCCTGCCTCGACGCCTCGATCAAGTACGCCCACGAGCGGCGGACGTTCGGCGACGAGATCGGCCGCCACCAGCTCGTGAAGCAGATGATCGCGACGATGGCCCGCGGGACCGAGATCGGGCGGCTGCTCGTCTGGCGCGCCGGCTGGCTCAAGAACCAGGGCCTCCGCAACACCCGCGAGACGTCGGCGGCGAAGTGGTGGGCGACCGACCACTCGGTCCAGGCCGCCCTCGACGCGATCCAGATCCACGGCGCAAACGGGTACTCGAACGAGTTCCCGGTCGAGCGCTACCTGCGCAACAGCAAGGCCGCCGTCATCTACGAGGGGACGAGCCAGCTCCACACCCTCATCCAGGCCGACTACGCCCTCGGCTACCGCGAGGACCGCCCCCTGCGCTGCGAACCGTGGCCGGCCCAGGGGTTCGAGCGGCCGAGCTGATCGCGCGGACCGGCCGGATGGGTCGGGGCCTGGGTCATGCCCCGGGTGACGACCGACAAGACCCGAATACGCGCAGGCTGAGGGCGAGCCGTGCGGAGACGCCCCGCACGCGTGGTGGTCACCCGGCTCCCGCCTACAGCGGCTCGAACCTCGCCTGGAAGAACCGCAGGTACTTCGGCTCGTAGACCATCCGGAGCCCCCGGGCCGAGTCGCGCTCGTCGTGGCAGGCCTTGACCGATTCCGCGACGACGTCCATGTGGGCCTGGGTGTAGACCCGCCGGGGGATCGTCAGCCGGGTCAGCTCGAGCTTCGGCCGGTTGTGGTCGCCGGTCTCGGCGTTCCGGCCGGCGGAGGCGATGCCGCGCTCCATCGATCGGATGCCCGAGTCGAGGTACAGCTCGGCCGCCAGGGTCTGGGCCGGGAAGAGGTCCTGCTCGAGGTGCGGGTAGAAGCGCCGCGCGTCGAGGAAGATCGCGTGCCCACCGACCGGCTGGACGATCGGGATGCCCCAGTCGGTGAGGAGCTCGCCGAGGTACCGGACCTGGCCGACCCGCGAGCGGATGTGCTGGTCCTGGACCGACTCCTCGATCCCGATGGCGAGTGCCTCCATGTCCCGGCCGGCCATCCCGCCGTAGGTGTGGAGGCCCTCGTAGACGACGACGAGGTTGCGGAGCTCCTCGAAGACGTCCTGGTCGTTGACCGCCAGCCAGCCGCCGATGTTGACGAGGTTGTCCTTCTTGGCGCTCATCCAGGCGCCGTCGGTGTACGAGCAGAACTCGAGCAGGATCTCGGCGATCGACTTCTCGGCGTAGCCGGGCTCGCGCTCCTGGATGAACAGGGCGTTCTCGGCCATCCGGGTCGCGTCAAGCAGGAGCCGGATGCCGTGCCGGTCGAGCAGCGCCCGCAGCTCGCGGACGTTGGCCATCGAGACCGGCTGGCCGCCGGCCATGTTCACCGTGCCGGCGAGGCTGAGATACGGGATCCGCTCGGCCCCGACCTGCTCGACGAGCCGCTCGACCTTGGCCAGGTCGACGTCGCCCTTGAACGGGTGGAGCGACTCGGGATCGTGGGCCTCGTCGATGATGACGTCGTGGAAGGTCGCCCCGGCGAGCTCCTGGTGGAGCCGGGTCGTCGTGAAGTACATGTTGCCGGGGACGTGGTCGCCGGGCTTGATGAGCGTCCGGCTGATGAGGTGCTCGGCGCCGCGGCCCTGGTGGGTCGGCACGAGGAAGCGGTAGCCGTAGTAGCGCCGGACGGCGTCCTCGAGGTGGTAGTAGTTGCGGCTGCCGGCGTACGCCTCGTCGCCGAGCATCATCCCGGCCCACTGGCGATCGCTCATCGCCGACGTGCCGGAGTCGGTCAGCAGGTCGATGTAGACGTCCTCCGAGCGGAGGAGGAACGTGTTGTAGCCGGCCTCGCGGATCGCCCGCTCGCGGCCGGGACGGTCGAGGGTCGTCAGCGGCTCGACCATCTTGATCTTCCAGGGCTCGGCCCACGATCGGCGGCCGAACTGCTGACCCATGGTCCGCGGCGTGTCGCTCATCGGTCGATGCCCCGGAGCGCCTGGTCGAGGTCGGCGAGGATGTCGTCGGGGTGCTCGCCGCCGACCGACAGCCGGATGAGGTCGTCGGGGATGGCGGCGATCTCGCGGCCCTCGGGTCCCTGCTGCTGGTGGGTCGAGATCATCGGGATCGTGGCGATCGTCTTGACCCGCCCGAGGTCGGTGGCCCGCCAGACGAGCTCCAGCCGGTCGAACGCCGCCCGGGCCGCCTCGCGGCCGCCCTTCACCCGGAAGCCCATCAGCGAGCCGAACCGGTTCACCGGCCGCCCGTCGGCGTCGCCGTCGGCGAGCCACATGTCCCTGGCCGCGATGCCGTGGCCGGGGTGGGTCGGGAGGCCCGGGTAGGCGACGCTCTCGATCGCCGGGTGGCCGGCCAGCGCCCGGGCGATGACCTCTGCGGTCCGGCTCCAGTGGTCGACGCGAGCCCGCAGGGTCCGGAGGTCGTTGAGCAGCATGAGCGCCGCGAACGGCGAGAGCGTCGCGCCGTGGTCCCGCAGGGGCGACGACTTGAGATGGAGCCCGTAGTCGGCCCGCAGGTCGTCGTTTCCGACGCGACTCGGGATGTCCTTCCTGGCGATGACCGCCCCGGCGATCGCCATCCCGCTCCCGCCGATCGTCTTCGTCAGCGACTGGACGACGACGTCGGCGCCCAACGTGAGCGGGCGCAGGAGGGCCGGCGTCGCGACGGTCGAGTCGACGATGAACGGTAGGCCGGCCGCATGGGCGACCGCCGCGACCGCCGGGACGTCGACGATGGCGAGGCCTGGGTTCGAGGGCGTCTCGCCGAACACGAACCGGGTGTCGTCGTCGATCGTGGCCGCCCAGGCCGCCAGGTCCAGGGGATCCCGGATCCAGCGCACGTCGACCCCGAGCTCGGCAGCGTAGCGGGTGAACAGCACGAAGGTGCCGCCGTAGCAGCGCGCCGAGGCGACGATGTTCGGCCGCCGGGCCGCCGGGCCGCCCTCGACGAGGAACGGCTGGGTGGCGGCGGCGGTCGCGGCCATCCCCGACGCCGTGACCATCGCCGTCGCCTCGACGTCGGACCCGTAGGTCTCGAGGAGGGCGAGGGTCTCCTCGAGGTAGGCATTCGTCGGGTCGGCGACGCGGGCGTAGACCCAGCCGGGAGCACCGTGCGCGATGACCGCCTCCATCGCGTCGGCCGAGGCGTGGTGCTGGGCGGTCGAGAGGTAGAGCGGCTCGCTGATCGCGCCATGGGCGGCCAGCGCCTGGCTCGCGCCATACACGCCATGGACCGCGATCGTGTCGAACCGGCGCCCGCGGGCCGCGGCCCGGCGGGCCTCGAGGTCGGCCGTCGCGGCGGCGCCGATCTCGACCGCCCGCCGGACGCCCGGGGCGAGCTCGTCGAGCGGGTCGGTGCCCGGCGCGGCCCCGGTCGCGCTCCCGGCGTCGGCGGCGGGTGTGGTCGCCTGGATCGTGTCGGTCATCGGGGCCTCCTCGGTCGCGGGTCAGGGGATGGGCAGCGCCGTCGTCGACTTCCAGACGGCGAGGACGAGGCTGGTGTGGATCCGGGCGATGCCCGGCAGCGGGGTGAGCCGCTCGACGACGAAGCGCTCGAGCGCGCGCCGGTTCGGCAGGACGACCTTGAGGACGTAGTCGTACTCGCCGGTCAGGTGGTGGCATTCGAGGACCTCGGGCATCGCCTCGATCATCTCCCGGGTCCGCGCCACGCCCTCGGGGCGATGGAGCTGGAGGCTGATGCTGATGAGGCAGAGCAGGTCCTGGCCGACCGCCTCGGCGTCGACGAGGGCCGTGTAGCCGCGGATGACGCCGGCAGACTCGAGCCGCCGGACCCGGGTGTGGGTGGCGGCCGGCGAGAGGCCGACCGTGCGCGCGAGGTCGAGGTTGCTGATCCGGCCGTCGGCCTGGAGCGTCCGGAGGATCGCCCGATCGAGGTCATCGAGGGCAGGCTGGGTCATCGCGGCGTCTCCTGTCAACGACGGTTCGGCCGTCGGTGGCCTGCGCCGAATGCTACCCCCTAGGGACCATCCATCACCGAACGATGTTCGGGACGGCGCCCCGGAGCGTGCGCCGACCCACTGGCGGCGAGCGCCACCCCGCCGGTGCCGCGGGCCACCCCGTCGGCACCGGGCGCGGTGGCGCCGGGCACCGGCATCGCGTCCGCCGGCGAATCGGCGGGGGCCCGGTCGCGGCTGCGGGCGGACACGATGAGGGCGACCGCGACGACGATCACCGCGCCCGCGACGACCGTCCGCATCGTGATCGGCTCGCCCAGGAGGATCGCCCCGAGGACGAAGGCGACGATCGGGTTGACGTAGGCGTACGTCGCGACCCGCGGCAGCGGCGCCACCCGGAGGAGCCAGGCGTAGACGGTGAAGGCGAACAGCCCGCCGATGAAGGCGAGATAGAGGAGCGCGGCGACCGAGTCCGGCGAGACCGCCGCCGGGTCGAATGCCGCCGGCTCGCCGGCGACCAGCGCGAGCGCCCCGAGGACGACCGCGCCGGCGAGCATCTGGTTGGCCGTCGCGAGGAGCGGCCGCTCGGTCCGGACCGCGCGTCGCGCCGCGTACAGCGATCCGAGCGCCCAGCTGACCGGCGACAGGACGACCGCCAGGATGTGGATCGGCTCCGCGTCGGCGAGCGACGCGTCGCCGGGAGAGACGAGGACGACGACGCCGGCGAAGCCGAGGGCGATGCCGGCCGCCACGACCGCCGGCAGCCGCTCGCCGAGGAGGACGCGGCCGAACACGGCGAGCCAGACGGGCATCATCGCGATCATCAGCGCCGTCACCCCGGAGGGCACGGTCTGCTCGCCGACCGCGACCATCCCCATCCCGCCGCCGAGCAGGAGCGTCCCGGTGACGGCCGCGTCCCGGAGCTCGCGCCGCGGCGGGAGCCGCCAGCCACGCCCCTCGCGAAGCAGCGTCCAGGCGAGCAGGATCCCGCCCGACAGGAAGAAGCGGACGCTCGCCATCATGAACGGGGGGATCGTCTCGACGGCAACGGCGATCGCGAGGTACGTCGAGCCCCAGACGACGTAGATGACCCAGATCCCGGCCCAGATCCGCAGGTCGGACGGCCCGGCCGCGGGTGCGGAACGGGCGGGGGTCACGCTCGTCGCGCTGCTGGTTGGATTAGTCGAGTGGTCCAAGACCGAAGCATAACACCCCGCCCGGGATCGTCACGCCGCGGTCGCGACCGGGCGGCAGACGCGACAGGCCCGATACCCGGCGCCCGCGGCCTCGCGGATGGAGTGGAAGGGGACCCGATGCGCCGGGCCGATCCGGCGGGCGTTCCGGCAGGTCGGGTGGCAGACGATCCGGGTCGTGTCGGAGCCGATGAGCCGGATCCCGGTCGCAGCGAGCCGCTCGAGCTCGCCGACGTCGAGACCCTCGGCTTCGAGGACCCGACGCTTGACCGACGGACCGCCGAGCGAGTACCGACCGATCGTCCCGTCGGTCCGGACGACCCGGTGGCAGGGCACGAGGAGTGGCACCGGGTTCCGGCCGAGGGCCGAGCCGACCGCCCGGACGGCCCGCGGGTTGCCGATCTCGGCCGCGACCCAGCCGTACGGGCGGACCTCGCCGCGCGGGATCTCGAGCGCCTTCATCCAGACGGCCTGCTCGAACGGGGCCCGGCCGCGCAGGTCGAAGGGGACCTTGGCGCGTCGATCGCCGGCGAGTCGCCGCTCGACGGCTCGGCGGAGCTTCACCGGCATCGCCGGGCCCTCGGCGAGCGGTCGCCCGGTGGCCTCCAGGTGGCGGTCCCGGACCGCGTCCGGGTCGTCGGCGAGGTCGACCATCGACACGCCGCGGCCGTTCCAGGAGACGACGATCGGCCCGATGGCGGAGTCGAACCGCTCGAGGGCGTCGGCGAGGCCCACCCCGACGAGCGTCGCGGGGGTGAGTGCGGGCGGCGCCGGCTCGCGGAGATCGCGCAGGGCGATCTCGATCGCCGCGAGCCGCGGCTCGAGGTTCGGGTCGTCGGTCGTCGGGCGGGTCATGCGATCGCCTCCGCGCGTTCCGCCGCGTCGTGCGCGGCTCGCAGGAGCGCCAGGCCCCGGTGGACCTGGGCCTTGAGGGTGCCCTCGGGACGGCCGAGCGCGTCGGCCATCTCGAGGAAGGACAGGTCGGCGACGTAGCGCAGGACGAGCGGCACCCGGTACCGATCCGGCAGGCCGGCCAGGAGCCGGGCCATCTGCTCGCGCTCGAGTCGTTCCCCGACGACGGTCTCGGCCGACGGCGCGGCCCCGAGAACGTCCGCCCGGTCGAGCGGGCGGGCCGAGGCCGCCTCGGGCGCGGTGCCGGACCGATCGCCGACGACCGAGAGCGATAAGGCGGGTAGCCGGTCGGACACCCGACGTCGCCGGTTGCGCGCCAGGTTCGCGGCGATCGTGGCGAGCCACGGCCGCAGCCGGAGCGCCCGGACCCGCTCCGGATCGTAGGACGAAAGCGCCCGGTGGGCCCGGACGAAGACGTCCTGGGTGACCTCCTCCGCGTCCGTCCGCGAGCCGGTGATCCGGAGGGCGACGGCGTGGCAGGTGTCGAGGTGGGCGGCGAGGAGCAGCTCGAAGGTGCCGTCGAGATCGGCGGCGAGGTGGGCGGCGAGGTCGGTGTCGTCCATCACTGTCCGGAACACGGTGTGCGACCGGCCCGTTGCATCGCCCGATGGTATCGGCGCGGCGGGGTCGCGATCCCGTGTCCCGTGTGCGACGATCAGCGGGTCATGGCGATCGACGACCGCTTCGACGACATCATCGACAGCCTCGCGGGCTTCCATCGCGTCTGGATCGCGACCATCGGGCTCGAGCTCGGGCTCCTCGAGGCGGTCCGGGAGGCCGGGGTCGCCGGGATCGACCCGGATGGACTCGCCGTGGCCGCCGGCTGCGCGGCCGATCCCGTCCGCGCCTGGACGATCGCCGCCGACGCCCACGACCTCGTCGAGTTCGACGGCGAGCGGCTGCGGATCGACCCGGCGCTCGCGGAGGTGCTCCTCGACGAGGACCGGTCCGACTACCTCGGCGGCCAGCTCCTCCACGCCGTCGTCGCCTCGCTCGACCACGAGCGGATGGCCGACGTCTTCCGGACCGGCGAGCCGGTCGCGTCGCGCCCGGACCGCTATCGCCGCTCGATCGAGCGGCTGACCCGCCAGGACATCGCGGTCTTCTTCGAGGAGGTCCTCGCCGCGCTGCCCGACCTCGTGACGTCGCTCGCCGGCGGGGCGAGGGTGGTCGATCTCCACTGCGGCGGCGGCCGGTGGCTCATCGCGATGGCGCGCCGCTTCCCGCAGGCTCGCCTGCTCGGCGTCGAGTTCCAGGCCGACTCGGTCGAGCGGGCCCGCGAGAACGTCGCCGAGGCCGGGCTGGCCGACCGGATCACGGTCGTCGAAGCCTCCATCGCCGCGGTCGACCGGAGCGTGGGCGCCCAGGACCTCGCCTACTTCCAGTACGCGCTCCACCAGCTGGGCGACCCGGTCGCCGCGCTCCGGGCAGCGTGGTCGAGCCTTGCTCCGGGCGGCCGGCTGCTCGTCCTCGACTGGTGCGCCCCGTCCGATCTCGAGGACTACCGGACCCAGCAGGGCCGGCTCATCAGCGCGATCCAGCTCGACGAGCTGTTCCAGGGCACCCGCCTCCGGACGCTCGAGGAGTTCCTCGAGCAGTTCGCCGCGGCCGGCCTCCCGGCGCCGGCCGTCATCGACCTTCCCTCGGGCGCGACGGCGCTGGTCGCCGCCCGGTCCTGAGCCCGCCGGCCGCGCTCGCCGCTCAGTCGGCGACGGTGACCGTCACCGATGGCATCGTCGAGTGGATCCGGCAGGAGAACACGTACTCGCCGGGGGCCGTGAACTCGATCGCGACCGTCGCGCCCTTGCCGATCGTGCCGCTGTCGCAGGCGGTGCTCGTCGCCGTGTGCGTGGCGGTGTCGGCGTTCGTGAAGGCGACGACGTCGCCGGTCGTCACCGAGAGGCTCGCCGGGTCGTAGGTGAAGTCACGGATCTCGACGGTCGCCGCCGGCGAGGCGTCGGCGGCCGCGACGGCACACGCGAGGCCGGCCGGTCCACCTGGCGACACGCCGGCGGAGCCCGTGGGCGAGCCGTCAGCGGACGGGGTGGGAGAGGCATCACCGCCGCAGGCCGCGACCGCGAGGACGAGGCCGGCGACGAGACCGAGGCCGTGGCGGGAACGCACGGTGGGACCTCCAGCGCGACGGGCGGTGCCCCCACCCGGTGTCGCCGACCATACCCTTCCTGCGCCGACATGGCCACCCCGGCCGCCGGTATCGTGGCGCCATGCCGCCGGCCGCCGACGACCCGATCCTCCGCCGCCTCGAGCGGCACGAGCTCGCCGCGTATGCCCTGGCGGGTCGCGAGCTGCGCGACCTCGGCGACGCGGTCCTTCTCCACGACCCGATCGATCGCGAGCCGTTCTGGAACCGGCTCGGCGCGCTCGACCTGCCGGACGAGGACGGTCCCTTCGACCGCCGGCTCGGCGAGCTGATCACGCTGATGGGCGGGCTCGGCCGGCGCCCGCACCTCGTCGTCGCCCCATCGGTCGCCCGCCCGGTCGACCTCGGCTCGCGGCTCCGCGACCATGGCTTCCGCGATGTCGGCGGTGGCCGGCTGATGGTCCTCGATGGGCCGGTCGCCGAGCCCGAGCCGCACGCGACCGCCGCCCTCGACGCGTCGGTCGAGATCGAGCGGCACGTCCGCCCAGGGGCGCGTGGGACGCGGCTCGCCGACGAGGCGGCGGAGCTGCTGTGCGCGGCCTTCGACGTCGACCCGCTCGCGCGGCCACGCCTCGCGACCGACCTCCTGCGGACCTTCGACGCGGCGGCGTTCCACCTCTACCTCGTCCGGGTCGAGGGGTTGCCGGTGGCCGTCGCGAAGCGGACCTCGTTCGACGGGGCGACCCACCTGTCCTCGATCGGCACCCGGCCCGGCTGGCGAGGCCGCGGGCTCGGCACGCTCGTCACCGCGGCCGCGGCCCGCGACGCGACGGCGGAGGGCTGCCGCTGGACGTACCTGACGGTCTTCCCGGACAACCGGCGGGCGATCGCGGTCTACGACCGGCTCGGCTTCCGGTCGGTCGACGGCCTGGTCGGCGACTTCGTGCTCGGATGAACGTGGACGTCGCCTGGCGGATCCCGGACGCGATCGAGGTCGCGGCCCGGCTCGCCGACCGGCTGCGCCTGCCGCGCCCGGACGCCGACGCGCTCGAGGCGCTCGTCGCGCTCGCCGGCGGCTCGCTCCGGCTGGTCCGCGTCGGCCCCGGCGGTGTCGGGGGACTGGAGGTCCGCCCGCGCCGTCGCGGACGACCTTCGGGGGCCGGCGGGGCCGCGTCGCCGCGGATCGCGCTCATCGCCGTCGGCTGGGCCACCGTCGACCTCGACCGGGGGGTCGGCGATGCCGCGGCCCGGCTCGGGCTCGCGGCGGGCCGGTTCGCGCCGGCCGCCGACGACCGCTGGCTCGGGGCTCGGACGCGGGTCGCCCCCGGTGGGCCGGCGATCGTCGTCCTCGAGCCATCGACCGAGGGACGGCTCGCCACGGCGCTCGCGCGGCACGGCGAAGGCCCGGTCGCCATCTGGGTCGCCGGCCCCTCGCCCGTCCGTGGGACCGTCCGCGACGGGCCGCTGGGACCGGCGACGGTCGCGGTCGCCGTCCGGCCGTGGGGCCCGTTCATCCTCGAGGTCGCCGGCATGGCGCCACCGGGTACCATCGGGCGATGAGCACGAACGAGCCGGTCGTCGTCCGACCCGCCCTCCCCGCGGACGCCGACCGCATCGCCGCCCTCTTCACCGACGAGGGCTATCCGGTCGGGACATCCGGCGTCGTCGCCCGGCTCGAGCGGGTCGAGGCCGAGCGAACGACCGTGCTCGTCGCCGACCTCGGCGGCGAGGTCATCGGCATCATCGCCCTCCACCTGCTGCCGCGCTTCGAGCACGACGACCACGTCGGCCGGATCCTCGCGCTCGTCGTCGATCCGGGTGCGCGGGCGCGGGGCATCGGGGGGCTGCTCGTCGAGGCGGCGGAGCGCGTCGCCGCCGAGTCAGGTGCGGCGTACGTCGAAGTGACGGCCGGCCACCATCGTCCGGAGGCCCGCCGGCTCCTCGAGTCGCGCGGCTACGACGCGTCGGTCACGACCTACCTCCGCAAGCGGATCTGACCGGCGACCGCCCGGTCACCCAGCGTGATGGCCCGCCGACGCCCCGACCCGCCCGCTGCCGATCCCGCGCCCGAGTTCCCGCGTCTGCGGCTCCGCGACCCGTCGCCCGAGCTCATCGGGCTGCCCTGGGAGCGGCCGCTCGCCGACTGGCCGGCGGACGAGCTCAGGTTCCGGGCGCTCCCCGTCGGGCCGTCGCGCCACCTCGTCCGGTTCCTCGTCACCGGGCGGGGCCTGCTCGCCCTGAAGGAGGAGCCGCTGCGGGTCGCCGAGCGCGAGTACGACGTGCTTCGGCACCTCGAGGAGCAGTCGTTCCCGTCGGTCGAGCCGGTCGGCATCGCCGCCGCCCCGGAACGCGGCTCGGCCGTCCTCGTCACCCGCTACCTCCCGAGCTCGCTCCAGTACCGGCGCCTGCTCGCGCGGGTCCCGCCCGGCCCGAACGCCATGCGCGACCGGCTCCTCGATGCGATGGCCTGGCTGCTCGTCGACCTCCACCGGGCCGGCGTGTACTGGGGCGACTGCTCGCTCGCGAACACGCTGTTCCGCCGGGATGGCGACCGCATCCAGGCGTATCTCGTCGACGCCGAGACGAGCGAGGTCCACGCGACCCTCTCGGCCGGCCAGCGTCGCTACGACCTCGACGTCCTCGTCGAGAACGTGGCCTTCGGCCTGGCCGACCTCGCCGCGATGCACGGCCGTGACGACCTCGTCGACGAGGCGGTCGGCGTGGCGGAGGGCGTCCGGACCCGGTACCGGGCGCTGTGGGAGGAGCTCCACGCGGAGTCGAGCCTCGAGGCGGGCGACCGCCACGAGATCGCCGGCCGGATCCGCCGCCTGAACGAGCTCGGCTTCGCCGTCGACGAGATCGAGCTGGCGCCCGGCGACGCCGGTCGGCTGCGGCTCCGGGTCGCGGTCACGAACCGGCGCTTCCACGTCCGGGAGCTCGAGCGGCGGACGGGGATCCGCGCGCTCGAGGGCCAGGCCCAGAAGCTCCTCAACGACCAGCGCGAGTACCGGCTGTGGCTGGAGCGGAGCGAGGGCCGGTCGCTCACCAGGGAGGAGGGCTCCCGGCGCTGGCTGGCCGAGGTGCTCGAGCCGACGCTCGCCCGGCTGCGGCAGGTCCTCGAGCCCGGTCGCGATCCGCTCCAGGCGTACTGCGACGTGCTCGAGACGAAGTGGCTGCGGTCCGAGGCGAGCGGCCGTGACATCGGGCTCGAGGAGGCGCTCCGGGCCTACCTGGCCGAGGGCGCGCCCGGCCCCGAGCAGGGGGTCGGGCCCGTGGAGGCGGTCGTCGACGAGGCCGCCATCGCGGAGACCGACGCTGCTTCGCTCGCGGACGACGGCGCGGCCTCGTGACGATCGTGCCTACCAGGTCTCGTCGCGGACGACGTCGTCGAACGGCCGCCGGCCGCCGGGCCGCCTCGGCGCGGTGAGGACCGCCGGGTCGGCCGGGTAGCCGAACGAGAGGACGTACTCGCACCAGCGGTCGTCGGGATGGCCGAGGATCCGGCGGGCGAGCGGCTGGTCGTAGACGGTCGCCGGGCAGCTGCCGATCCCGAGCGACCAGGCGACCAGCATCATCTGGGCGGCGGCACCGCCGAGGTCCCAGGTCACCGACAGCGGCGCCCCCGGCGCGTGCGGGTCGGGTGTCACGAGGGCGATGGCCGCCGCCGCGCCGGCGACGTGCCCGGCGTACGGGCCGACGGTCGCGAGCTCCGCGAGACGCGCCCGGTCGCGGACGACGAGGAACGTCCACCGCTGGAGGTTCTTCGAGCTGCCCGCCCGTCGCCCGGCGTCGACGATCGCCCGGAGATGGTCGTCGTCGAGCGGCCGGTCGGCGAATGCCCGCACGACCCGCCGCGTCGCGACCGCCTCTCGAACGTCGATCGGTCAGCCCTCCCCGGTCCGGTCGGCGCGCGCGGGGCGGGCACCGGCGAGCTCGGCGATCGTCCGCAGCCGCGCCCGCGGCCGGTCGAGCGCGCCGAACGGGCGCTCGGCATCGGGCAGGCGCGTGGCCGGCACCGCCGCGGCACGCTCGGCCGCTTCGTCCGGGTCGAGCGGTCCGCCGAGTGCCCGGGCGAGGAACGCCGCGACCGCTCGCCGGTACGACTCGTGCTCGTAGAGCCAGCTGTGGGCGCCGCCGGCGACGACGAGCGTCTCGACCGGGGGGAGGTGTGGCTCGGCAATCCGCCCGGCCCGGGCCGCTGCTGCGAGGCGCCGATGGTGGACGATCGGGATGACCGTGTCGTCGGTGCCGTGGATGAGCAGGACCGGTCCACGGTAGCGGGCGATCGCCCGGGTGGCCGAGATCCGGCGCAGGCGATGCCGGCGCGGCCGGACGTAGACGTGGCTCGTGTACCACGCCAGCGGCCAGGCGATCGGCCCCGGGATCGGCAGGCCGGCCAGGCGGAAGGTCTGGCGGGTGAACCGGATCGGGTCGGCCGGCGACGAGACGACGACGAGGGCGGCGACCCGTGGGTCGGCGGCCGCGGCGAGGATCGCGCCGATCCCGCCCATCGAGTGACCGAGGACCGCGACCCGGTCGACCTCGGGCCGTGCGGCGAGCGCCGCCAGCCCGGCCGCCGCGTCGGCGCCGAACTCACCGCCGGTGATCGGGAGCGTCTCCGCCGGGTTGGCGCCGTGGCCCCGGATGTCGAGGGTGAGGACGTGGAAGCCGGCCGCATGGAGGATCAGGGCGTTCGGCAGCGTCCGGTCACGGGCCGACTCCCAGCCGTGGACGAGGAGCACGCCCGGTCCGCGGCGACCACCCTCGGCGGCGATGAACCAGGCCTCGAGGCGCGCGTCCGTCGCGTCGATCGCGAGCGGCTCGAAGGCCAGCCCGACGTCCGCCGGCGTGATCGCCGGCGGGCGGCGGCGCGGGTACCCGGCCCGGGTCCGGTAGACCACGGCGAACCGGTGGGCGAGCGCGCCGGCGACGGCCGCGACCGCGGCGACGGCACCGGTGCGACGGGCGAGCGGCATGGACCTAGGGGACCGCAGCCACGCGACCCTGTCAAGCGCGCCGCCCCGGGTCGGGCGGGCGGCCGCTCGGTAGACTCTTCCCGTGCCACCGCGCGACCCCCACGCCGTCCTCGGCATCCCGCCCGATGCGAGCCAGGCCACGATCAAGGCCGCCTGGCGACGGCTCGCCCGCGAGCACCACCCGGACCTCGCGACCGCCGACGCGGCCGCGGCGCGCCGCGCGACGCGCCGGATGGCCGAGATCAACACCGCCTACGAGGCGCTGACACGCGGGGCGTCCGGCGCCGGCCGTGCGGCGGGGAGCCGCGCGGCCGCGGACCGCCGACCGACGGGGAGCCGGGGGGCGCGCAGCGAGCCGGCCGGCGACGCCGCGGACGGGTCGTCGGCGGCCGGGACCGATGGGCGCGGCCGGGCGTCGCGCGGCGGACAGCCGACGGGACGGCCGCGCCCGGTGACGGGCCGGGTCGACACGACGGCGACGTTCCGGCCCCGCAACGCGACGC
The DNA here is from genome assembly GCA_964483405.1 of uncultured Anaerolineaceae bacterium. Taxonomy (GTDB): domain Bacteria; phylum Chloroflexota; class Limnocylindria; order Limnocylindrales; family CSP1-4; genus CAZABC01. The sequence goes on along the minus strand of CAZABC010000003.1, from coordinate 134,153 downwards.
TCGGCGCCGCGGCCCGACCTCGCGGGCAGTCCCCGCCACCACCGCCGCGCCCGGTCCGGGAGCCGCTGCGCGCGTCGGCTCCGAACGGTCCCGTCGAACGCTCGAGGGCCGCCCGCCACCATCGGACGCCGGAGCCGTCGCTCGCCACGGCGTCGGCCCACGAGATCGACTTCGGGAAGTTCCGGGGGCACACCCTCGGCGAGATCGCCGCCTTCGAGCCGTCCTATATCGACTGGCTGGCGAGGACCGTCACCCGGGACCGCGACCTGACCATGAGCGCACGCGTCCTGCAGGCCGACCTCGATCGCCGGGGCGTCGTCCGCAGGGTCCGCGAGTCGGCCCGCCGCGGGTCGTCGTTCGGTCTGTTCGACTGACGGGGGGCGCAGGGGGCGTCCCGGGAACGACACGGCCGGTGGCGATAGGTGCCACCGGCCGTCGGAGCGGCGACGAGTGCCCGCCGTCTCGAGCCCGGGCCTGTTGGCCGATCGTCGGTTACTCGGCTCGTGACCGAGGCCCGGGATGCCGCCCGACCGGTGCTCCGCGATCGCCCCGGCGGGTCGTCCGTGCCTCCGTCCGTGACCGACGCCCCAGGGGCTCCCGGTCGTCTCGCGACGGCGCAACCACACCGTACGCCGGCCTTCGAGGTGCGGACAATGACGCGCTCGTCCCGTCGCGGACCGCGCGAAGGTCGGGCGCATCCCGTCAACACCGTGGGACGACCGTACCGGTGCGGCCGCACCGGGCCGCCGGCGCCCGCACTCCTCGAACGGCCGACTCGCTCTCGACGATCCCGCCGCCGGCGCGAACGCCCTCGCCCCGCCGGACCCGGACAGCCGACCTCGGGTACCCTCTCGCCGTGCTCCCCCTCGATCGCGCCCGCGCCGTCATGCCCGTCGTCCTCGCCGCGGTCGTCGCGACCGCCGTCCTCGGCTGCGGCTGGAGCGGCGCGACCTTCTCGCCCGATGGCCCCTGCGTCGCCGATGGCCGCGCGTCCGGCGCATACCCGGACCTCGAGGCGCTCGTGCCGACGGCCCTCGAGGGTCGTCCGCCGGACCGGCTCGACTCGGGCCGCAACTGCTCGGAGCGGAACCTCGGCACGCTCGCCGAGGCGGGGATCGAGGAGATCCGGTTCGCGGGCGGGCTCTGGGAGCGCGGCGTCGAGACCGGGACGACGCTCGCCGTCTTCGAGGCCGACGGCCTGACCGCCGAGGCGATGCTCGACTTCTACGAGGCCGGAGCGCGAGCCGCCCCAGACACCGAAGATCTCGAGACGACGGAGGTGACCGTGGCGGGTCGCGACGGCTTCCGGCTGGACGTGACGAACGACACGTATCTCCAGTCGATCGTCACCTGGCCCGCACCCGACGGGGCGACCGTCCGGGTCGCGCTCGTCAGCAGCTCGGCCCGCGACGTCGAGGATCCGGGGGCCCACGAGGCGGCGGTCGTCGCCGCCGTCGAGGCGTTCGGCGAGGCGCTCGACGGCTGACCCCTCGGCCGCCGTCCGCCCGGCCGGCCGCGCCGCTCGTGCCGCCGTGACGACCGGCCGATGCTAGAGTCCCGCCCATGAGCGACCGACCCGCCGATCCGCGCGGTCCCGGCGCCGCCCGCCACGCCCGCTGGCGGGTCGAGCGGTACGAACCGGCCGTCGCCCGCGCACCCGAGCGCCGCGAGCGGTTCTCGACGATCTCGGACGTCGAGGTCGCCCCGCTCTACGGGCCATGGGACCTGCCCGATGCCGGCGCCGAGGCGATCGGGCTCCCGGGTGAGCCGCCGTTCACCCGCGGGATCCATCCGTCCGGCTATCGGAGCCGGCTCTGGACGATGCGGATGTTCGCCGGGTTCGGCGCGGCAGAGGACACGAACGTCCGCTTCCGGGCGCTGCTCGACGCGGGCCAGACCGGGTTGTCGATCGCCTACGACATGCCGACGCTGTACGGCTACGACACCGACGACCCCGAGGCCGAGGGCGAGTTCGGGACCTGCGGCGTCGCCGTCAGCAGCCTCGCCGACATGGAGGTGCTGCTCGCCGGGCTGCCGCTCGACCGGGTCAGCACGTCGATGACGATCAACTCGCCGGCGGCGCCGATCTGGGCGATGTACATCGTCGCCGCCGAGAAGGCGGGCGTCCCGCGGGCGGCCCTCGAGGGGACGACCCAGAACGACATCCTCAAGGAGTTCATCGCCCAGAAGGAGTTCCTGTTCCCGCCCGAGCCGTCGATGCGGCTCGTCACCGACACGATCGAGTTCGGGACCCGCGAGCTGCCCCGCTGGAACACCGTCAGCATCAGCGGCTACCACATCCGGGAGGCCGGCTCGACCGCGGTCCAGGAGCTCGCCTTCACGATCGCCGACGGCATGGCCTACGTCGAGGCCGCCCTTGCCCGCGGACTGCGGATCGACGACTTCGCGCCGCGGCTGTCGTTCTTCTTCAACAGCCACTCGGACTTCTTCGAGGAGATCGCGAAGTTCCGGGCCGCCCGGCGCGTCTGGTGGCGGCTGATGACCGAGCGGTACGGCGCGGAAAACGAGCGGTCGGCCTGGATGCGGTTCCACACCCAGACGGCCGGCGTCTCGCTGACGCCGCAGCAGCCGCTCAACAACCTGACCCGGGTCGCGATCCAGGCCCTCGCCGCGGTGCTCGGCGGGACCCAGTCGCTCCACACCGACGCCTACGACGAGGCGCTCGCCGTCCCGACCGCCGCGGCCGCCCTGCTCGCCCTCCGCCAGCAGCAGGTCATCGCCGAGGAGACGGGCGTCGCGGCGACGGTCGACCCGCTCGGCGGGAGCTGGTTCGTCGAGACGCTGACGAACGAGACGGAGGTCGCGGTCGAGCGCTACCTCGCCGAGATCGATCGGCTCGGCGGGATGGTCGCCGCGGTCACCGCCGGCTATCCGCAGCGCGAGATCGCCGACGCCGCCTACCGCTTCCAGCGCGAGCTCGACGCGGGGGAGCGCCGGATCGTCGGGGTGAACGCGTACGCCGACGCCGGCGAGCGGCTCACCGTCCCGGTCCTCCAGGTCCCGGAGGGCTCGCTCGAGCGCCACCTCGCTCGCCTCGAGCGGACCCGGCGCGAGCGCGACGCCGAGCGGGTCGCCGCCGCCCTGGCCGGCCTGCGGGACGCGGCCTCGCGCCCCGGATCGAGCGAGACGAACCTCATGCCGCACTTCGTCCGCTGCGCCGAGGCGTACGCGACGCTCGGCGAGCAATGCGCGGTGCTGCGCGGCGTCTTCGGCGAGTACCGCGAGCCGGTCGCCGTCTGACGACCGGCCCGCGAGGCGGTGCCGACCCGGCCCCCCTGCGGACCTGGGCCCGGCGCCCGGCCCCGGCTCAGCCCCCGGCGGCGATCCGGGCGGCGACGGCCTCCGCCTCGGCGAGCCGCGTGCCGGCCCAGGTCACGCCGAGCGTCGCGGCGATCTCGGGCTGGCTCGCGATCCGGCCACCGAGCAGGATCGGCATCGCCGCGTCGACGGCGCGGACCGCGGCGATCGAGGCGATGAGCGGCTCGAGCCGCCCGGGGTCGGAGACCGAGAGCGCGACAAGCCTGGCGTCGTTGCGCCCGACGTACCGCGCGAGATCCTCCGCCGGGACGTCGGCGCCGAGGTTGGCGACCGTCCAGCCGGCCTCGGCGAGGACCTGGGCGAGACAGACGAGGCCGATCATGTGGTGCTCGCCGGCGACGCCCGCGAGGACGGCCAGCGGCCCGACCCTGGACTCGGGGCCCAGCTCGGGTCGGATCCGGTCGAGCGCCCGGAGGACCGTCTGGCTCGCCAGGTGTTCCTCGGAGATGCCCCACTGGCCGGTCTGCCAGCGCTCGCCGATGAGGGCCATCGCGTGGGCGAGGAGGCCGTCGAAGACCTCGGCCCGCGAACCCTCGGCAAGGGCGTGTCGCAACGTCCACGCCGCGAGCTCGTCGTCGCCCTCGACGAGCAGCGAGGCGAGGAGCTCCGGCGAGAGCGAGGTGGCGGGCACCGACGCGGCCGCCGGGTCGACGGGCGGGAGGCGGGGTTCGAGGTCGTCGGCCATGGCGGGACTGTACCACCGGCCCCGGACCGAGCGGCTATCCTCGGCGCATGTATCTCGACGGCCTGTCCTTCCTCGAGGAGGAGCGCGAGGCCTGGCGCCCGTTCGAGGCGCTCGCCGACCTCGACGACGCCCAGCTGGCGACCCCGGTCGCCGCCGCCCACGGCTGGTCCGGCCGCGATCTCATGGCCCACCTGGCCGCCTGGCAGCAGGTCGCGCTCGACATCGCCCGGGACCTCGCCGTCGGCGAGACGAGCGCCTCGCTCGAGCGGATGGACGCCGACTGGGAGGCCCGCGGCGATGAGGCCGTGAACGCGGCGATCCAGGCGGAGTGGGCCGCCATCCCGATGCCCGAGCTCCGGCGTCGCTTCTCCGCGGTGCCCGGCGAGCTCCGGGGCTACCTGACGGTCGTCCCCGAGTCGCGCTGGGTGAAGCACCCGCGCCACATGGAGACCTTCATCGGCGAGACGCTGGAGCACTACGAGGACCACCGGGCCGACCTCGAGGCGATCCTCGCGGCCTTCCGGTGACGCCGCCGCGGGTCCGCTCGCGGCGGCGCGGCTGACCGCTCGGGCCGGGCGACGTGCGCCGCCTCGTCGTCGCTCTCTTCGCCGTCCAGGCGGGCTTCCACGCCTTCACCGCGTCGCTCCCGCTCGCCCTCGCCGACGCCGGCGTGCCGGACCCGCTCATCGGCGTCGTCGTCGGGATCGCCGCCGTCATCCAGGTCCCCGCGGCGCTGCTCGCCGGCGGGCTCGTCGACCGATTCGGGGGCGTCCGTGTCTTCATCGTCGGCGGGCTGACGTATCTCGTCGCCTGCGCCATCGTCCTGCTGCCCGGGGTCGATCCCGAGGGTCCGCTCCTGCCATTCGCGATCGTTCGGGCCGCCCAGGGCATCGGGATCGCGGCCGTCCTCCCGGCCGGCCTCTCGCTCGTTCCGCGGCTCGCCCCACGCGAGCGGGAGGGCTTCGCCCTGTCGATCGCCGGCTCGGCGAACAACCTGACGCTCGTGGTCATCCCGCCGGTCTCGCTCCTGATCCTCGCGGCGACCTCGCTCGATGGTGTCGCTGCCGCGGCGGGCGTCGTCGTCGCGGCCGGCCTGCTGCTCGTGGTCGCCCGGCCCTTCGGGCTCCGACCGATGGACGCCGCCCGCTCGACGACCCGCCGCTTCCGGCCGGCCTTCCGTCGGAGCTGGAGCGGTCCGCTCGCGATCGTCCTGCTCTTCGTCGCCCACTGGGGCCTGGTCCTCGCCTACCTGCCGCAGCGGGCGGACGCGGCGGACGCCCAGGTGGGCCTGCTGTTCGTCGCCGACGGCCTCGCGATCATGCTGTCGCGGATCCCGACCGGCTGGCTGGCCGACCGGATGCCCGCCCGCACCCTCGTCCTGGCCGGGCTGGCGCTGACCGGCGTCGGGGTGGCGCTCCTCGTCATGCCGCCGACGACCCTCCTGCTGGTCGTCATCGGGATCTGCACCGGGGCCGGCGGAGGCCTCGTCCTCACCCCGGTCCTGGTCGAGCTGTCGCGACGGAGCGACGACGCCGACCGCGGCTCGGCGTTCTCGCTGCTCTCGGCGGCCCTCGCCGCGGCGCTCGGGCTGGGCAGCCTCGGTGCCGCGCCGCTGTTCGCGGTCGCCGGGTTCGAGGTCGCCGCCGTCGTCTCGCTCGCTGGGATCGGCGCGGCCGCGGTCGTGGCGCTCGCCGACCGCCGGCTGGCGCTGCCGGCGCCGTCGAGGATCGCCCCGCCGGTCGTGCGCTGACCGAAGGTCCCCCGCGGGTGCGGACCATCGTGCGGGTCACCGGCGGACACCGGGCGGCCGACACTGTCGCCATGCACAGCTCGCCGCGGGCCGTCCTGGGCGGCCTCGTCCTCGCGGCCGCGCTCGTCGTCGCGATCCCGGCGGCGGCGCTCGCCGCGGATCCGTACGTTCGGAAGACGTACCGGACCGAGGGCTACGTGCCCCAGTACACGATCTACCAGTGCGTCGCGGCGTCGACCCAGATGATGGCCAACTTCATCGCGATCGGCGACGGCTACCCCGAGCTCGTCGATCGCTCGTCCACGCTCCAGCGCTGGCTCCACATCTACGCGCGGGATCGCGACACGCAGCCGAACGCGACGACGAAGGGCAGCGACCCGCAGGGCTGGGCGGCGGCGCTCGAGGGCCTGTCGGTCCCGTATCGGTACCGCGACCTCTCGTTCCCGACCTACCGCGAGGCGATGCGCTATCTCGCCTACCGGCTCGCGGTCACGGGTCAGCCGGTCGGCGTGCTCGTGTCCGCGGGCCGGCACGCCTCGGTCGTCACCGGCGTCGTGACCTCGGCCGATCCGCGGACGACGCCGACGTACGAGGTGATCGGGGTGTACCTGTCCGGGCCGCTGACGACCCTCGGCTCGCGGAGCGACCCGCGCAACGCCTACATCGGCTACGCGGCCTTCACCGATCGCTTCCGGCGCTACGACGATCCGGCCCGGCCCCGCTGGCACGGCCAGTGGGTCATCGTCTCGCCCGAGGGCTACTGGACCGACTGAGCGCACGCGAGCCCCGGCGGATGCCGGGGCTCGGTCGGGTGCGAGGCCCGCCGTCGCGGGCGGGAGGACTCGCCGGATCAGGCCTGCGGCGCGGGCTTGGCGACGGCCGCGGCCTTGGCGAGCTCGGTGAGGCCGAACTGCTGCTCCAGCTGCTCGAGCGGGCGGAAGCCGACGACGCCCATCGGCTGCTTGCCGGGCTGGAAGTAGGCGATCGTCGGGATGCTCATGATGTTGAACGCCCGCGACAGACCCGGGTTGGCGTCGACGTCGACCTTGACCACGTCGACGACGCCGTCGTACTTCGCGGCCAGCTTCTCCATCTCCGGCGCGACCATCTTGCAGGGCCCGCACCAGGCGGCCCAGAAGTCGACGACGACCGGCCGCTCGTTGTCGATGACGAGGGACTGGAAGGTGTCGTCGGTCGCGTGCTTGATCTCGGCCATCGGGACCGGAGTCCTTTCTCCCGCACCGGCGGGCGTGTCGTCGCCGACTACTCGGCGAGCTGCTGGATGAGGCGGTAGGCCTCGAGGACCGTCGGGTCGGCGAGGCGGTATCGAACGGTGTTCCCATCGCGTCGGGCCACGACGAGGCCGGCGCTCCGGAGGACCGACAGGTGCTGGCTCATGTTCGGCACCTGGCAGCCGATCCGCGACGACAGCTCGCCGACCGAGAGCTCGCCGGAGGCGAGGCACTCGAGGACGCAGAGTCGCTTGGGATCGGCCAGGGCACGCCCGACGGCGGCAGCCCGCAGGTGCCGGTCGTCGGTCGATGTCATGAGGTCCATCACGCCGGGACTATGTCACAGCTTGCGCAATCACGCAAGTAGTTACGCCATGACGGCGCGACGTCACCGGTCATCGGGCGGGACCGCCAGGCCCTGGGGTTCATCCGGCTCGCTGCATCAGCTCATCCGGCTCGCTGCATCAACGCGGAGCGGGGAGCGTCGCCTGGTGCGGAGCGGCTCCGCCGGTCCATGCCGCTTCCTCGGTCGGAACCGTCCAGCCGAACGGCGCCCGCGGCGTGCCGGGCGCCGGCCACAGCAGGGTCACGACGACGACCGCCCCGACGACCCCGCCGGCGAGCGAGAAGGCAAGGTCCTGGATCGTGTTCTCGTAGGTCAGGTCCAGGCCCGAGGCGCCGCTCCGCATCAGGCCGTACTCGCCGATCTCCCAGAGGACGTCGACCGTCGCCGCGAACCCGACGACGAGCGCGAAGCCGACCCATCGTTCGTCGAGCAGCGGCGATACCGCGAGCCCGAAGGCGATCGCGAGGCCGAACCAGCCCCCGGCATGCGGGATGCGGTCGAAGCCGTCGATCGCGAACAGCCCGAACACGTTGCCGGCCGAGTCGAGGAGGAACGGAAGGCCGAAGGCGGCGTCGGCCAGCACCGGATACGGCTCGGGGCGACCGGCCGCGAGCCAGACCACCGGGATGGCGAGCATCGCCAGCGGGTACGCCACCGCCCGCACGCCCATCGCCTTGCCAGCGAAGTGCGACGCCCCTCGGTCCACGAGGGGGTAGAGGGAGAGGATCGTCACGGCCGCCTTGATCGCGACGAGGATGACGACCGGCAGCGCGTCCATGCCCTGATGATGCGGGATGGCGGTCCGCGCTGCGGGACGGCACCTCGCGCTCCCGACATCGCACGTCGTTCGGCGCCGGGACGGCGCCGGCGGACCGCCGACCGGGTGGCGACCGCTGCGATACTTCGGGCGTGCAGTCATCGCCCGATCCCGACCGCCTGGTTCCGCTCGCCCGGATCGATGCCGCCCGCGAGCGGATCGCCGGCCGCGTCCACCGGACGCCGATGCTCTCGTCGGCGACCGCGGCGAGGGTCATCGAGGCGTCGTCCGGGGTCGCGATCGCCGATGGGCGGCTCCACCTCAAGGCCGAGCACCTCCAGAAGACCGGCTCGTTCAAGCCGCGGGCGACGAGTGCGAAGCTCGCCTCGCTGACGGCCGCCGAGCGGGCGGCCGGCGTCGTCACCGTATCGGCAGGCAACGCGGCGCAGGCGTACGCCTGGGCCGGTCGCGACCAGGGCATCCGGGCGACGGTCGTCATGCCGCTCGCCGCCGCTCCGAACCGGGTCGCGGCCTGTCGCGGGTACGGGGCCGAGGTCGTCCTGGCCGGGGCGACGATGGCCGAGACCTTCGCCGAGCTCGACCGGCAGCGGACCGAGCGCGGCCTCGTCCTGTGCCATCCGTTCGACGACCCCGAGGTCATCGCCGGGAACGGGTCGGTCGGCCTCGAGCTCCTCGAGGACGTGCCCGACGTCGACGTCGTCGTCGTCGCGATCGGCGGGGGCGGCCTCATCTCCGGCGTTGCGACGGCGCTCAAGGAGCGGCGACCCGGCGTCCGCGTCTGGGGCGTCGAGCCCACGGGGTCCGACGCGATGAGCCGGGCGTTCGCCGCGGGCGAGGCCGTCCGGATCGAGCCGCGGAGCGTCGCCGACAGCCTCGGCGCGCCGTACGCGGGAGCGTGGACGCTGCCGATCTGCCGCCACTACCTCGACGGCATCGTCCTCCTCGACGACGCGGAGATCCTCGCCGGCGTCCGGTTCGCGGCGGAACGGCTCAAGCAGGTGCTCGAGCCGGCCGGGGCGGCGGCCCTCGCGGCGCTCTTGTTCGGACGGGTGCCGCTCCGCCCGGGCGACCGCGTCGCGACGATCCTGTGCGGCGGGAACGCCGTCCTCGAGCGGTTCGGCGAGCACCTCGCCGCCGCCGCGCCGCTGCCCGACGCATGAGCGGGCCGATCGACCCGGAGGACGTCCCGGCCCCGGTTGACGCCCCGTCGCCGGTCACGCCGGAGCCACCCGGCCCGGTGCCGGCCGCCCGGCCACCCATGCCGAAGGCGCGGGCGCTGGTCTCCGCGGGGCTCGACCTCTGCCTCCGGGCGAACGCGACGCTCCGGGCCGTCTCGGTCACGATCGGGACGATCCTCGTCGCCGTCGCCGGGCCGTTCGTCGTCCTGCTCGTGCTCGTCGGCGGCGGGTCGCTCGGCATCCTCGAGGGCGCCCCGGTCGACCTCGACGACGCGGCGGCCGGGTCGCTGGCCCTCGCGCTGCTCGTCAGCGGGACGATCGCGATCCTCGCCCTTGCGGCGATCGTCATCGAGTGCCGCATCGTCGCGATCGCCATCCTCGGGGGCCACGCGGTCGGTCGGCCGGTCGCGCCGCACGAGGCCCTGCGCCGCTCCCGGCAGGTGTACTGGCGGGTCGTCGGCGCCTCGATCATCGTCGGCCTGCCGGTCAACGCCGCGAGCGGGATCGTCTCGCAGCTCCTCGACGCCGTGGTCGGTCCGACCGAGGCGACGCTCGTCCTCTCGACGATCGTCGCGACCGTCGTCGCTGCGCCGTTCGCCTATACGGTCTCGGGCCTCGTCCTCGGCGGCGTCGGGGCGTTCGAGGCCATCCGGCGATCGTGGGAGATGGCCCGCTACCGCTGGTCGACCGCCCTCGTCGTCGCCGTGGCGGAGACGCTGGCCCAGACGCTCCTGGTCTTCGCCGTCTTCGCCGGCCTCGACATCCTCGTCCGTGTCGGCGGCGCCGTCGGCCTCGGGCTCGAGGGCGACACCGCGACGACGATCGTGACCCTGACGATCGCGCTGGCCGCGACGGCGGCGGTCGGATCGCTCCTCTTCACGGTGGCGGCGATCGCAACGGCGCCGCAGGTCGTGGCCTTCGTCGGGCTCACCGGCTACGGCGCCGGCCTCGACCCGGCGCGCGACGGGGCACCGGGAGCCCGGCCGGTCCGCTGGCTCAGCGTCCCGATGGCGGTCGGCACGGGGTCCGCGGTCGTGACCTCGATCCTCGGCGTCGCCGCCGCCGCCAGGGGCGGGTGACTGTGGGCGACCGCCGCCGGCTTGCCGTTCGCCTCGCCGCGGCCGCCCTGGTCGTGAGCCTCGCGACGCTGACCCGGGCGACCGCGGTCGACCGGCTGCCGATCGACTACGACGAGGACGACTACCTTCGGGCGGGCCAGGTCTACGCGGAGGGCTTCCAGAACGGCGACCCGGGCGTCCTCCTCCGCGAGAACTACCGGCCCGAGCACCCGCCGCTGACGAAGATCCTGACCGGCGTCGTCCTCACGCCGCTCGAGCCCGCGCCGCTCGTCCCGGACCTCCCGACCACGGCCGCACCGGCCGGGTCGCTCCCCGAACCCCACCACACGGTCGCCCGGGTACTGCAGGCGGCCTTCGGGATCGCGGCGGTCGTGGTGCTCGCGATCCTCGACCCGCTCGCGGGCGGGGTCCTCGCCGTCCACACCTGGACGATCAAGTACGCCAGCCAGGTCCAGCTCGAGGCGGTCCCGGTCGCCCTGACCCTCGTCGCGGTCCTCGCCTGGATGCGCGCCGACCCGGCGGACCCGGCCCAGGGCGACCGCGGTCGGTCGCGCCGACGCGTCGCCTGGCTCGTCGTCTCGGCGGTCGCGCTCGGGCTGGCCGTTGCGGCGAAGTACCCGTACGCCATCGCCGGCGTGGCGATCGCGCTGACCTGGCTGGCCCGCCGACCGGCCACGGGCGTCGGAGCCGACGCGCGGGTCGGGGCAGCGGCCGGACCGACCGGCACCGAGGGTCCGGACCTGCCCCGGCGTCTCTCGGTGCTGGCGGCATGGGCGGCCCTCGCGGTCGGGACGTTCTTCCTCGCCGCTCCGTATCTGTGGCCGGACCCGCTCGGACGGCTTTGGGCCTCGCTGACGTACCACGGCGGCTACGCCGTCAGCGACGCGGTCCAGCAGACCGGCTGGCCGGCCTGGCAGCCGCTCACCTGGCTGGCGGGCTCCGTCCCGTTCCACCGACCGGGGACCTTCCTCGTCGCCGTCGACCTGGCGATCTCGGCCTTCGCCCTGGTCGGGCTGCCGCGGCTCTGGGCGCGCCAGCGGGTCGTCGCCGTCTGGCTCCTCCTCGCGCTCGCCTTCCTGCTCGTCTGGCCGACGAAGTGGCCGCAGTACGTCCTGATGCTCTCGGCCCCGCTCTCGCTCGCGGCCGCCCATGGGATCCGGGCGATCGCGCTCGAGCCGGCCGTGGATCGGTGGCGCGAGTGGCGCGGTCGCCGCGTCGCCCGGCACCTTCGCCCGGCCGTCGCGACCGTCGGGCCGCGTCCCCGGTCGGGTCGCCGCCGGCTCGTCGAGGCCGCGCCGTGGCTCCTGCCGGGCGCCCTGGCCCTGGCCGTCCTGGCACTCCTCCCGCTGGCGTACGAGGTCGCCATGTCGCTGACCGATTTCAGCCGGGCGAGCATCCGCGACGGGATCAACGGCGGGGTCGTCCGCGAGGCCGTCGGCGGGGTGACCGGAGGGATCCCGGCGACGCCATGGGATCCGCGCGGGCTCTCGAGCGACGTCCGGTACGTCGCGGGCGACCTGATCGGCGGCTTCACCAACGGGACCTGGCTCGGATCGAACACCTCGGCTGCGCTGTGGGCCTTCTCGGCGCTCTGGGCGGTCCTCGCGGTCGGGCTGCAGACCGTCGTCGGCGTCGGCGTGGCGCTCGTCCTCGCCCGCCCCGGCCTGCGCTTCGCGAACGCCTGGCGGCTGCTGTTCATCCTCCCCTGGGCGATCCCGGAGTTCGTCGGGGCGATCGCCTGGCGGACGATCGTCCATCCCGCGTCGGGCTGGCTCGCGCTCGGCCTGGCGACCGAGCTGCCGTGGCCGGGCAGTCCCGAGCTGTCGCTCCTCGTCCTCCTCGTCGCCTCGACCTGGATGGGCTTCCCGCTCATGATGCTCGTGGCATCGGCGGGGTTGGCGGTCGTGCCTCGCGGCGCGGTCGAGGCCGCCGCGATCGACGGGGCGTCGACATGGCGGCGGATCCGTTCGATCGTCCTGCCGCTCCTCTTCCCGCTCCTCGGCGCGGCGATCGTCATCCGGGGCATCGCCGCGTTCAACCAGTTCTACCTGTTCTACGTGCTCGGGCCATCGAGCCAGACCGTCACCAGCGCGACCTGGTCCTTCTACATCTTCGACAGCCAGAGCGGACCGGGCTGGTACAGCGTCTCGGCGGCGATCAACGTCGCGACCCTCGTCGGGCTCGGACTCGTCGTCGCCTGGTTCCTCCGATGGCGTGGGCGTGGCGGGCGTGAGGTGTACGCGTGACCGACGTCACGTGCAGCGGGGAGTCGAGATGCGGCTGACCCGGCGCGGGCAGGTCGCGAGCCAGCTGCTCCTGCTCGGCGTCGCCGCGTTCGTGCTGCTGCCGATCTGGTCGCTCGCGCTCCTCGCCACCGACGCCTCGATCCTGAGCACGCCGACCCAGCTCCGCCTCCTCCCGGCCGAGCCGACCGCCGAGCGGTTCATCGAGGCGTGGGTCCGCCCGGATCGCACCCTCGACTTCCTGGGGCTCCTCCGGAACAGCCTGTTCGTGTCGTTCCTCGCCGCGGGGATCGCCCTGGTCTTCGGGGCCTCGATGGCCTATGCCTTCGCCCGCCTCCGCTTCCCGGGCTCGCGGGCCGGGCAGTTCGCCGTCCTCGTCGGGGCGTTCCTGCCGCCGATCGCGTTCGCGGCGCCGCTGTTCGTCCTGTTCTTCGCCCTCGAGAACGCGGTGCCGGTCCTGCGCGACATCGGGTTCCGCGGCTCGACCCTCGCGCTCGGGCTCCTGTACGCGGCGTTCGCCCTGCCGCTCTGCGTCTGGCTGATGCGCGGCGCGTTCGCCGCCGTGCCCGAGGAGGTCGAGGAATCGGCGTTCGTCGAAGGGGCCGATCGGCGCACCGCGTTCATCCGGATCGCCCTCCCGATCGCCGCTCCGTCGATCCTCGTCGCGGCCCTCGTGGCGTTCCTCCTCGCCTACTCGGAGTTCGCGATCGGCTGGCTCTTCGCGAGCACCGACGAGAACGTCACCCTGGCGATGATCCTCAACTCGGCGTCGGACGGCTTCTTCACGCCGGAGTGGGTGCTGACCGCCGCCCACGCGCTGCTGATGACGATCCCGGTCGTCATCCTGTTCGCGATCCTCCAGCGGGCGCTGCTGCGGAGCTCGCTGCTCGGGAGCGCGACCGAGTAGGGCGCCGGCCGTTCGCGGCGACCGGCACCAGCCCTCAAGCCCGATCAGTCGAGGCCGAGCTCCTCGAGGCGGTCGTCGTCGATGCCGAGGTGGTGGGCGAGCTCGTGGATGACGGTGATCCGGATCTCGTCGGCGAGATCCTCGGGATCGGGGAAGTCCTCCTCGAGCGGGAGCCGGAAGAGGCTGATCTTGTTCGGGGCCGGCACCCAGTCGGCGCCCCACTCGGTCCGCGGCGTCCCCTCGTAGAGGCCGTACAGGGAGTCGTCGGGGGCGAGGCCGTTCTCGCGGAGCTGGTCGCGCGACGGCTCGTCCTCGATGACGATGGCGACGTCGTCGAGCGCGGCCGCGAACGGAGCCGGGAGGCTGCGGAGGACGCCGTCGACGACACGCTCGAAGCGCACGTGGCGGCTCGGGAGCGGGCGCCCGGATCGGGCGCCCCGGCGTCGCTTGGCCATCGGCTCCGTATCCTACCGACGATGGAACCGCCGAGGACCGCCGAGCCGCCCGCCGGGGCCGGGACCGTCGCGCCACCCGCCGCGCCGGCGCCGGATCGCGATGCCGAGCCCGAGGGCTACGTCGTCCTCGTCGGCGAGCGAGACCGGATCCACTTCCTCGATTGGGGCGGGCCCGGCGACGCGCGGGCGGGCGCCGGCCCTGCGATCGTGCTCCTCCATGGGCTCGGCTCGACGGCCTGGTCGTGGGCGCCGGTCGCCCGCCGGCTGCGGCAGGTCCGACGGGTGGTCGCGGTCGACCTCCGGGGCCACGGGCTCTCGGACGCGGCCCACGACGGGTACGACGAGGCGACGCTCGCCGAGGACGTCGTCGCGGCCGCGGAGGGGAGTGGCGCGCTCGGCGGGTCCGGCCCGGCGTCCGCCGGCGCGGATGGCCGCGTCGTCCTCGCGGGTCACGGGTTCGGGGCGATCGTCGCGGCCTGGGCGGCCTCGTCGCTCGGCGCTCGCTGCGCGGGGCTCGTCCTCGTCGATGGCGGCTGGGAACGGCCGACCGAGGCCGTCGGGCTCGACCCCGAGGAGCTCCTCCCGGCGATCGAGGAGCCGCCCGAGGTCATGCGCTCGCTCGCCGCGTTCCTCGCCGACCGGGAGGCGTTCGACCCGTCGACCTGGGACGCCGACCAGGAGCGGGCGGCGCGGGCGACGGTCGTCGAGCTGCCGGTCGGGCGGGTCGTCCCGTCCATCCACGATCACGTCCGGGCAGCCTGCGTCGGGGCGATGGACGCCTACGAACCCGTCACGACGCTCGCGGAGGTGACCGCGCCGGTGGCGATCCTCGCGGCCGCCGACGACGAGACCGGGACGCACGGTCGGACCCTCGCGGCCACGATCGTCGGGCTGACGAGGGCGGGCCGTCCGGGGCCGCGGGTCATCCGGTTCCCGGGCGTGGGGCACAACCTGATGCGCTACCGTCCGGCCGAGACGACCGCCGCCATCCTCGCCGCCCATCTGGAGGAGTCGCCCCGATGAAGGTCGTGTACAGCCCGGCCCACCTCGCCCACGACATCACGGTCGAGACCTTCCTCGGCGTGCCGGTGCCGGCGAACGAGGTCGCGGAACGAGCCGAGCGGATCCGCGGCGCCCTCGAGGCCGACGGCGGCTTCGAGCTGGTCGGGCCGACCGAGCACGGCGCGGACCCGATCCTCGCCGTCCACGACCCCGGGCTCCTGCGGTTCCTGGAGGAGGCCTGGCCGGCCGTCCGCGCACAGGCGGTCGCCCGGAGCTTCCTCGCGGCCGACACCTACCCGAACCGGGCGATGTTCGAGGGGATGAGCGAGGCGGCGATCGAGCGGCTCCGCGAGCCGACCGCGGTCGGGGGGCGGGCCGGCTGGTGGGGTCTCGACTCGGCCGCGCCGATCGTCGCCGGGACGTACGGCGCCGCCCGGGCGGCCGTCGACGTGGCGCTGACCGCCGTCGATCTCGTCCTCGGCGGGGAAGCCGCCGCGTATGGGCTCTGCCGGCCGCCCGGCCATCACGCCGCGCGGTCGATGTACGGCGGCTACTGCTTCTTCAACAACGCCGCGATCGCCGCCGAGGCCCTCACCCGGGCGACGGGCGAGCCGGTCGCGATCCTCGACGTCGACTACCACCACGGCAACGGGACGCAGCAGATCTTCTGGCGCCGCGGCGACGTCTTCTACGCCTCGATCCACGCCGACCCGGCCCGCCAGTACCCGTTCTTCCTCGGTGCGGCCGACGAGACCGGCGAGGGCGATGGCGCCGGCGCGAACCTCAACCTGCCGCTCGCGGCGGGGACGACCGACGCCGAGTACCTCGTCGCGCTCGACCGGGCGCTCGAGGCGATCGCCGGCCGGTCGGGCTCGATCGTCGTCGTCTCGCTCGGCTTCGACACGTACGGCCACGACCCGATCGGCGACTTCGCCCTGACCACCGCCGTCTACCACGAGTGCGGGCGGCGGGTCGCGTCGCTCGGACGACGCCACGTCGTCCTCCAGGAGGGCGGCTACCATCGCCCGTCGCTCGGCGAGAACGCCCGGGCCTGGCTCCGGGGCGTCGAGGGCCGTCCGTCCGAGCCGCTGCCCGCCGCCGGATTCTCGGCCGGCGGCTCCCGCGGCTGAGCGGGCGCGGCGTACCATGGCCGGCACGATGCGCGAGCTGCCGCCGAACGTCCGCCACCTCGTCGAGGAGATCGAGACCGAGATCGGCGAGGTCCCGATCCCGCCCGAGGCGCTCATCGAGGGCGCGATCGGCCGGGGCGCCGGAGCGTCCGGGAACGGGCGCGTCGAGGCTGCCGTCCGCGAGATCCTCCTCGAGATGGGCGAGGACCCCGAGCGCGAGGGGCTCCGGGCGACACCCGAGCGGGTCCACCGGATGTACGCCGAGCTGACGGCCGGCTACCACGTCGATCCGGAGCGGCTCGTCAACGGCGCGATCTTCGAGGTCGACTACTCGGAGATGGTCGTCGTCAAGGACATCCCGTTCTACTCGCTGTGCGAGCACCACCTCCTGCCGTTCTTCGGCGACGCCGCCGTCGCCTACGTGCCCGACGGCCGGGTCCTCGGGCTGTCGAAGATCCCCCGGATCGTCGAGACCTTCGCGCGGCGGCTCCAGGTCCAGGAGCGGATGACCCAGCAGGTCGCCGACTTCCTCATGGAGCGCCTTGCCCCGAAGGGCGTCGGCGTCGTCGTCGAGGCGACCCACCTCTGCGCGGTCATGCGCGGCGTCCGCAAGCCGGGCACCGTCATGACGACGTCGGCCGTCCTCGGCCTCTTCCGGCGCAACGACAAGACCCGGGCCGAGTTCTTCGCTCACCTCGAGCGCCGCCCGCCCGGAGCCTGAGCGCGGGCGCCCGCTGGCGCCCGGCGCCGCGACCCACCACGGTGATGTCGCCGTCAGCGGCAACGGCACCGTCTGGGTGCCAACCACTCCCCGGGCGTTCCCGCGTCCGCGGGCGAGCGGACGGTGCCCCGGATCGGCCGACTTGGCGGTCCCGGCGCCCGGCCGGGGGCCTACAATCGCGCCATGACCGACCGCCCGATCAAGGTCCTCATCGCCAAGCCGGGTCTCGATGGCCACGACCGGGGGGCGAAGGTCCTCGCCCGCGGCCTGCGCGACGAGGGCTTCGAGGTCGTCTACACCGGGCTCCGCCAGACGCCGGAGATGATCGTCACGGCCGCCCTCCAGGAGGACGTCGACGTCGTCGGCCTGTCGATCCTGTCGGGCGCCCACATGACGCTCCTGCCGCGGATCGTCGCGCTGCTCCGCGAGGCCGGGCTCGACGACGTCCTCGTGACCGCCGGCGGGATCATCCCCGACGACGACGTCGCGGCCCTCCGGGACGCGGGCATCGCCGCCGTCTTCGGTCCCGGCACGACGATCCGGCAGGTCGCCGACTTCCTCCGGGCGAACGCCCCGGCGCGCGACTGACGGGGGTGGCCGTCGAAGCGGCGGCCCGCGCCGCCGAGCTGGCCGATGCCGCGCTCGAGGGCGATCGCCGGGCGCTGGCCCGGCTCCTGACGGCGATCGAGAACCGGACGCCCGTCGCCGAGCACGCTCTTCGCCGCCTCTACCCGCTCGCCGGCCGGGCCCACCTCGTCGGGATCACCGGGCCGCCGGGTGCAGGCAAGTCGACCCTGGTCGCCGCGCTCATCGGCGAGGTCCGGGCGGCCGGCCGGAGCGTCGCGGTCATCGCCGTCGACCCGTCCTCGCCGATCACCGGCGGCGCGCTCCTCGGCGACCGGGTCCGGATGCAGTCGTACGCCGGCGACCGCGACGTGTTCATCCGGTCGATGGCGGCGCGCGGCCACGCCGGCGGGCTCGCGGCGACGTCGGGTGCGGCGGCCGCGGTGATGGACGCCGCCGGCTTCGACCTCGTCCTGCTCGAGACGGTCGGCACCGGCCAGAGCGAGGTCGAGGTCGCGGCGGCGGCCGACACGACCGTCGTCCTCGAGGCGCCCGAGATGGGCGACGAGGTCCAGGCGATCAAGGCCGGCCTGCTCGAGGTCGCCGACCTCGTCGTCGTCAACAAGGGCGACCGCCCCGGCGCCGCGCGGACGGCCAGCCAGCTCCGGGCGATGCTCTCGGCGACCGCCGCGCCCGACCCCGGCGACGGTCGCCCGCGACCGAAGCGCCCCGACGTCCTCATCACGACCGCCGCGACCGGTGACGGCGTGCCGGAGCTCCTGGCGGCGCTCGACCGGCACCGGGCGGCGAACCGGGCCGCCGGCGGCCCCGCCCGGCTGACCCGGGCCGAGCAGCTCGTCTGGGCGATCGTCGTCGAGCGGCTCCGCGACCGGCTGCGGGCGCCGGGCCGCTGGCCGGCGACCGAGGCGACGCTCGCCGCCGTCGCGACCCACGAGCTCGATCCCTACGCGGCGGCGGACCGCCTGCTCGAGCGACTGGCAGGCGGCACGGGCACGGACGGCGAGGCGGCACCACAGGAGGATGGGCGATGAGCGAGACGACGATCGGGCGCGCCTTCGTGGCCGGCGCGGGGCTGATGGGCCACGGTATCGCCCAGGTCCTCGCGGCCTCCGGTCGCCGCGTCGTCGTCTACGAGCCCGACCACGCCCGGGCGACCGCCGGCCGCGACCGGATCGCCGGCAACCTGGCCCGGGCGGTCGCGAAGGGCAGGCTCGACGAGGGCGCCGCCGAGGCGATCCTCGAGCGGATCTCGACGACCGACGACATCGCCGCGGTCGCCGACGCCGACCTCGTGGTCGAGGCCGTCTACGAGGACGCCGCCGTCAAGACCGCGTTGTGGAGGGAGCTCGACGCCCGGGCCCCGGGCCACGCGATCTTCGCGACGAACACCTCCTCGATCTCGATCGATACGCTCGCCGACGCGGTCGCCGCCCCGCGCCGGTCCCGCTTCCTCGGGATGCACTTCTTCAGCCCGGTCCCGGTCATGCCGCTCGTCGAGCTCATCCGCGGCAGTGCCACGGGCGACGAGGTCGCCGACGCCGTCCGGGCCCTCGCGGCCGACCTCGGCAAGCAGGTCATCGTCTCGGCCGACCGGCCCGGCTTCATCGTCAACCGGATCCTCATGCCGTTCCTGGCCGAGGCGATGCGGGCGTACGAGGAGGGCACCGGGTCGGCCGCCGACATCGACACCGGCGCCAAGGTCGGGCTCGCCCACCCGATGGGCCCGCTCGAACTCGCCGACTTCATCGGCCTCGACGTCTGCCTCGGGATCATGCGGGTGCTCCACGAGGGCTTCGGCCAGGAGCAGTTCCGGCCACCGAAGGCCCTCGAGGACCTCGTGGCCGCCGGCCACCTCGGCCAGAAGACCGGGCGGGGGTTCCACTCGTACCCGCGGGGCTGACGGCAGGGGCGGCCGCCCCCGGGCGCCCGGCCGCGGTCGGGCGGCGCTCCCGTCAGGAGCCGGGCGGGTCGCCGAGCCGGAAGACGGAGCGCTTCCCGGTGATCCCCTTCAGCTCGTGGCTGCCGGCGTCCTCGAAGACGAGCCCCGAGTCCGCGACCAGCTCGTAGGTCGTCCCCGACACGAGGACTTCGCCGGGGCCGGCGAGGGCGAGGATGCGCGCCGCGACGTGGACCGCGACGCCACGGACATCGCCGCCGGCGAACTCCACCTCGCCGGTGTGCACGCCGGCACGGATCGCGAGGTCGAGCGAGCGCACCGCGTCGCCGATGGCGGCGGCGCAGCGGACGGCGCGCTCGGCGCCGTCGAACAGGGCCAGGATCCCGTCGCCGGTCGTCTTGATGGCCCGGCCGCGGAACCGGTCGATCTCCCTGGCGGCGACCGCGTTGTGCTCGGCGACGAGGTCGCGCCAGGCGCGGTCGCCGATCCTGGCCGCCAGCTCCGTGGAGGCGACGATGTCGGTGAACACGATCGAGGCGAGGATCCGCTCGTCGCGCTCTCCGGGTCGCCGCGCGAACGTTCGCGAACCCGCGAAGTCGATGGCGACCCACGGCTCGTCGCCGACGACCCAGGCGTCGTGGCCGGGCGGGATCTCGAATGCATCGTTCGGCCCGACGCGGATCTCGGTCCCGTCCTCCATCCGGGTCACCATCTCGCCCGAGACGACGACACCGACGTGGTGGTATTGGCATGTGGCGGTGCCGGCCACCGGGCCGACGTCGGTCGACCACCGCCAGCCCGGCTCGAGGACGAACCGACCGACGACCACGTCGTCGAGCTCGACGACGTCGACGTGGCCATTCGGGAACCGCCGGATCTCGACGGGGTCGTCGAAGGGGCGGCGCTGGAGACGGGCCACGAGACCCTCCACGGGCGGACGCTGGGCGTGCATCCTCCCACCCCCGGTCCCCGGCCGCAACGTATCCTCCGCACATGACCTCGTACGTCGACCGCTCGCTGACCGAGGAGGAGCGGCTGCTCCAGCAGACTGCCCGTGAGTTCGCCCGGGAGGTCGTGGCCCCGGGGGCCGCCGAGCGCGACGAGGCCGAACGGTTCGATCGGTCGATCTTCGAGCGGATGGCGGAGCTCGGGCTGACCGGGGCGCCGTTCCCCGAGGCGGTCGGCGGCGCCGGCGTCAGCTACGTCGGCTGGACGCTCGTCATGGAGGAGATCGCGGCCGCCGACATGGCGGCGGCGGTCACCCTCTCGGTCCACGTCCTGTCCCAGTTCCCGGTCGTGACCTGGGGCACCGAGGAGCAGCGCGCCCGCTGGCTCCCGGCGATGCAGGCCGGCGAGGTGCTCGGCGCGTTCGCCCTGACCGAGCCGCACGCGGGCTCCGACGCCGCGGCGATCTCGACCCGGGCGGTCCGGATCGGGGCCGGCGGGGCCGAGCTCCCGGCCGACGCTCCGGCCGAGGCCGTCGTGGCGTACCGCCTCAGCGGCACGAAGATCTGGATCTCGAACGCGCCCGAGGCCGAGCGCTACCTCGTCTTCGCGACGCTCGACCCCGCCCGCGGCGCGAAGGGCATCACCGCCTTCCTCGTCGAGCGCGGCACGTCCGGGTTCGGGTTCGGGGCGCACGAGCGGAAGATGGGGATCCGTGCCTGTCCCGCGACCGAGCTCGTCTTCGACGGGGCCGAGGTGCCGGCGGCGAACCGCCTCGGCGGGGAGGGGGAGGGCTATCGGATCGCCCTCTCGGCCCTCGGCGAGGGGCGGATCTCGATCGCCGCCGCGTGCGTCGGGCTCGCTCGATCGGCGCTCGAGCAGGCGGCGGCGTACGTCCAGCAGCGGAAGGCGTTCGGCGCCCCCATCGCGGAGCTCCAGGGCCTCCGGTTCATGCTCGCCGAGATGGCCCGCGACGTCGCGGCCGCCCGGGCCCTGACCCGTGAGGCCGCGGCCGCCAAGGACCGCGACGAGCCGCTCGCCGAGACGTCGTCGCTCGCGAAGTGGACGGCCTCCGACACGGCGATGCGGGTGACGACCGACGCCGTCCAGCTGTTCGGCGGCTCGGGCTACTCGCGCGAGACCGGGATCGAGCGCCTGATGCGCGACGCGAAGGGGGCCCAGATCTACGAGGGCACGAACCAGGTCCATCGCGAGATCGTCGCGGCGGCGCTGCTCCGGCGGACGCGGCCCGGCTGAGGAGGAGCGACCGATGACCGAATCGACGCCGGGTCCGAACGGCCGCGTCTACCTCGTCTCCGCCGCCAGGACGCCGATCGGCAGGTTCGGCGGGGCGCTCGCCGGCGTGCCGGCGACCACGCTCGGGGGCGTCGCCATCCGGGCGGCCGTCGAGCGCTCGGGACTGCCCGAGGGGACGCCGGTCGACGAGGTCCTGATGGGCCAGGTGCTCCAGGCCGGCGCCGGCCAGGCCCCGGCCCGCCAGGCCGCGCTGGCCGGCGGGCTCGCCGACACGACGAGCGCCACGACGATCAACCGGGTCTGCGGCTCGGGCCTGAAGGCGATCATGCTCGCCGCCGCGGAGATCCGGGCCGGCGACGCTGAGGTCGCGGTCGCCGGCGGGATGGAGTCGATGAACGGCGCGCCGTACCTGCTCCGCGGGGCGCGCTTCGGCTACCGGCTCGGCAACGCCGAACTCGTCGACTCGACCGTGGCCGACGGCCTGTGGTGCGCCTTCGAGGGCTGCCACATGGGGACCCATGCCGAGCGCGTCGCGATCCGCGAGCAGGTGACCCGCGCGGACCAGGACGCGTTCGCCCTCGCCTCGCACGAGAAGGCGATCGCGGCGATGGACGCCGGGCGCTTCGCCGACGAGCTCGCCCCGGTGACCATCCGCGACGCGAAGGGTCGCGAGACGGTCGTCGCCGAGGATGAGAACCCGCGCCGCGACACGACCGCCGAGGCGCTCGCCCGGCTCCGGCCGGTCTTCGCCCTGCCCGAGGACGAGGATCGCGGCGACGCGACGACCGGGACGGTCACTGCCGGCAACGCCCCGGGCATCACCGACGGCGCCGCCGCGACGATCGTCGCGAGCGAGCGGGCGGTCGAGCGATACGGCCTCCGGCCGCTGGCGCGGATCGTCGACTACGTCCAGGCCGAGGTGACCCCGAAGTGGCTCTTCCTCGCCCCGGTCGAGGGGGTCCGCCGGCTGCTCGAGCGGACGGGTCTCGCGATCGACGCCTTCGACCTGATCGAGATCAATGAGGCGTTCGCCGCCCAGGTCCTCGCCGACGGCCGGGCGCTCGGCTTCGACTGGTCGCGGGTCAACGTGAACGGCGGCGCGATCGCCCTGGGCCATCCGATCGGGGCGTCGGGGGCCCGGATCGTCGCGACGCTCGCCCACGAGCTCCGGCGCCGCGACGGCCGCTACGGGCTCGCGACGCTCTGCCTCGGCGGTGGCGGATCGGTCGCGATGGCGATCGAGCGCGTCTGACAGGCTCGATCGGCCGGGCCCGGCGGTCCGAATGCCTCTGGCCGGGGCCCGCGACGAACGTGACACTGCTCCTGTCTGGCGTGCCAGGGAGACCGGAACGATGACCGAGACGACGGCGACCGGGCCCACCCGGTCCATCGAGCTCACGCCCGAGGAGGTCGAGCTCGTCCTGACGGCGCTGCGCCTCCTCGAGTCGACGCTCGGGCGGGAGGAAGCCGACGAGCTGGCCGAGGTCGAGGCGCTCCTCGTCAAGCTGCGCGACTGACGCCCGGCGGGTCGGGGGCGCTCAGCGGAGGACGACCTCGTCCGGCCACGGCTCGCACCGGGCCCGGCTCCAGAGCTGGTCGATGAAGGCCAGCGAGAAGAGCGCCTGGGCGCGGTGGATCCATACGGCACCGCGCTCGGTCAGCTCCCAGGCGCCCGACGGCACCCGTCGAGCCATCCCGGTCGCCCGCAGCAGGCGGAGCCAGGCCCCTGCGTCGGCCTCGAGGTCGCGGCCGAACCGGCGCCGGTAGTCGGCGGGGTCGAGGTGCGTCCGGTACGCCTGCCAGTAGAGCCAGTGCGCTCGCCGGAAGCGATCGTCTGGGACGAACCGGAGGGCCGCCCGCGGCGGGTCGGTCGCGACGTAGGCGTCGAGCGAGAAGGTGTTGAAGCGCAGCTCGCCGTCGACCTTCGAGCCCGCGCCGACGCCGAACCCGACGTAGTCCTCGTGGGTGACGGTCGAGTACGGGGTCACGCCGGGCCTGGTGAAGGACCAGACCGATGAGCGGGCCAGGCCATGCCGGCGGCAGGCGAGGGCGACCGCGCGCTGCGCCGTCAGCCGCGTCCGGTCGCCGACCGGGCGGACCCGGCCCTGGGCCAGCCGGCGTCCGAGCGGGGTGTAGGGGAAGGTGAAGAGCGGGTACGCCGACACCTGGTCGACGCCGAGCGCGAGGCACCGGTCGGCATCGCGCTCGGCGTCGGCGGCCGTCTGTCCGGGGATGGCGAAGATGAGGTTGACGTCGACGCACTCGAAGCCGGCGGCGCGGGCCAGCCGGACGGCCTCCAGGGCCGCCTCGGGCGTGTAGCGCCGGCCGAGCCAGGCGAGGAGGTCGGAGCGCAGCGTCTCGACCCCGAGGCTCACCCGGGTGACGCCGGCGTCCCGCAGCCGACGCATCAGCGCCGCCGTGGCGTCGGCCGGATGGACCTCGACGCCGACCTCGGCGCCGGGAGCGAGGAGCCGCCGGAAGCGGTCGATCGCGAGCTCGACCAGCTCCGGGGTCCGGCTCGGCGTCCCGCCGCCGACGTAGAGGGATGCGATCGCCGGACGGCCGGGCATGGCCAGGTAGCCATCGATCTCGCGGGCGAGGGCGACGCCGTAGGCGGCCCGCCGGGCGGGCGTGTCGATCGCGGTCGTGTACGGGCAGTGCGGGCACCGCGTCTCGCAGAACGGCAGGTGGACGTACACGTTCCGGCTCGCGAGCGGCGGGACCGGCGCCCCGGGCTCGACCGCGACGAGCGTCGGCGGCCAGCCGCCGCCGACGACCAGCCGGTACGCGAGCCGCCTGACGAAGCGGGCGACCGATCCGGCGCGCAGGCGCTGCAGGTCGAGCCGCGGATCGGTCGCGTCCGCCAGCGTCCGCCACGTCCATCGCCCGACGGCATCGGCCCGATCGATCGTCATCTCCGCCTCCGGCGGATAGACGCGCGTCGGCCTCCGGCGTTGCCTACACTCGGGCCATGACCGAGCACGCTTCCCGTCCAGCGGCCGAGCCGGCCGCCGACGCCCCCACGTTCAAGCTGTTCATCGCCGGCGAGTGGGTCGAGTCCGTCTCCGGCCGGACGTTCGAGAGTCGCAGCCCGTCCGACGCCCGCGACCTCGTCGGCCGGTTCCAGGCGGGCACCGCGGCGGACGTCGCGATGGCCGTCAAGGCTGCCGAGGCCGCCCAGCCCGGGTGGGCGGCCACGCCGGCGCCGAAGCGCGGCGAGATCCTCTACCGCTTCGGGGCCCTGCTCGCCGAGCACAAGGAGCGGGTCGCGACCGAGCTGACCCGGGAGATGGGCAAGGTCCTGCCCGAGGCTCGTGGCGACGTCCAGGAGGCGATCGACATCGCCTTCCTCATGGCCGGCGAGGGCCGCCGGATGTTCGGCGACACGGTCCCGTCCGAGCTTCCCGACAAGTGGGCGATGAGCATCCGCCAGCCGATCGGGGTCGCCGGGATCATCACCCCCTGGAACTTCCCGACCGCGATCCCGGCCTGGAAGATGATGCCGGCACTCGTCACCGGGAACGCCGTCGTGTTCAAGCCCGCGAGCGACACGCCGCACTGCGCGACGCTCATCGTCGAGCTGATGGCCGAGGCCGGCTTCCCGCCCGGCACCGTCAACCTGGTGACCGGCTCCGGCGCGGAGGTCGGCGACGCGATCGTCGACAGCCGCGACATCCCCGTCATCTCGTTCACCGGCCACTCGGATACGGGCCGGCGGATCGCCGAGCGGGCCGGCCGGCGGCTCAAGCGCCTGAGCCTCGAGCTCGGGGGCAAGAACGGGATCGTCGTCCTCCGCGACGCCGACCTCGACCTGGCCGCCGAGGGGATCCTCTGGTCGGCGTTCGGGACGACCGGCCAGCGCTGCACCGCCTGCAGCCGGGTGATCGTCGAGGAGGCGGTCCTCGAGCCGCTCCTTCGGCGCCTCGAGGCCGGCGCCCGCGGCCTCCGGCTCGGCGACGGACGACTCCCGACGACCGACGTCGGGCCGATGATCAATGCCGCGGCCGTCGACAAGACCGAGTCGTACGTCGAGGTCGGCCGGCGCGAGGGCGAGCTCGTCTGCGGCGGCGCCCGGGCGACCGGGCCGGGCCTCGAGCACGGCCACTTCTTCGAGCCGACGATCTTCACCGGCATCGCCCCGATGGACCGGCTCGGCCAGGAGGAGATCTTCGGGCCGGTCCTGTCGGTCATCCCCGTCGTCGACTACCCGGCCGCGGTCACCGCGGTGAACGGGATCCGCTACGGGCTCAGCTCGTCGATCTACACCCGCGACGTCGACACGGCCTTCCGGGCGATGCGCGACTTCGAGACGGGGATCGTCTACGTCAACGCCGGGACGACCGGCGCCGAGACGCACCTCCCGTTCGGCGGCTGGAAGGAGACCGGCAACGGCCACCGCGAGGCCGGCCACGCGGCGCTCGACACGTACACCGAGTGGAAGGCGATCTACGTCGACTTCAGCGGGAAGCTCCAGAAGGCGCAGATCGACAACCAGACCGGCTGACGCTCCGGGCCGACCGGCGCTTCACGTCGCGCGCCGTCGCCCCTACACTCGGTCCATGGCCGCGATGGGGGAGCCGCTCGATCTCGACGCCGTCCTCGCGGACCTCGACGCACCCGAGGCCGGCCGGCCGGGATCCGCCGCTCGAGCGCGGCTCGGTCGGCCCGGCGGCGGCCGTGCCGTCGTCGGGTGGATCGCGGCGATCTCGCTCGTCGTCGGGATCGGGCTGTTCGGGTCGGGCGGGCTGCTCGACCCGGCTGGACGCGGCGACGAACCGGCCACGATCGCATCGCCGAGCGCCCCGGCCACCGTGGCCCCGGACCCCGCGGACGTCGATCCGGCCGTCGCCGTCCCGACGATCGGCCTCCTCGGCGTCGACCTGCCGCTCGGCACCGGCCGCTACGGGCAGTCGGCGGTCGTCGCCTCGGTCCGTGTCTTCGGCCAGGTCCGCGACGCCGTGGCCTCGCCCGAGCCGGAGGCGCCAGGCGGCCTGACGGTCACCCTCGCCGACGGCTGGGGCGCGATCCTCGGGTCGGGATCCGCCGATCCGGCGCCGGACGGCCGGTTCGAGGCCGAGGTCCGCTTCGCCCCGCCCGCCCGGGAGCGCCACGTGACGATCCACGTCGCGGATGCGGTGACCGGTCGGGTCCTCGCCGAGCTCCCATATCTCGTCCCGACCCGGGGCTCGGTCGCGTTCTGGTCGCCCGACCGGCTCGAGGGCTGGCACGGCGGCGACGCGATCGTCGTCGAGGCGCTCGTCCCGGCCGCCACGCCGCAGGCGACCGTCCGACTGGTCGACGACGCCGGACGCGTCTACACCGAGACGATCGTCCACGGCGTTCCCCACGACGGCTCGTGGAGCCGGGTCGCGACGGCGCTCGCGGTCCCCTCGGCGATCGTCCCACCGACGGCCAGCGGCGCCCGGCTCTGGCTCGAGGTCGAGGCGGCCGCGAACGGCGACACCGACGGTGCGACCGGCCGCCTCCTGCTCGGCGTCCGCCGGCAGGTCGAGGTGCCGCTGCCGCTGCGGCTGTGGCGCTGCTGCGCCGCCGTCGAGCCGGTCGCGGTGCCGTAGCTCCACGCTGCCGCCGGTCGCCATCGCTCGGTGCCCCCGTCCCATGGCGGCTGGGACACGGGCCGCGCGGGCGCGCCGGACCCCGAGTGGATCCCGCGCGCCCCGGGGTCCAGCGAGCGTCAGTCGCCGAGTGTCCTGCATCCGTCGCGGCTGTGGCCATCGAGCGAGAGGAACCGGTCGCCGTTATGGTCGAACCGAAGCGTCGCCGGTCCTGCCGACACGGGTCCCGGGTCGGCCCGACCGGGGCCGGGCCCGGGGGAGGGAAGTTCGGCTATCCTTCCCGCGGGCCCGTAGCTCAACGGCAGAGCAAGTGACTCTTAATCACTAGGTTGTCGGTTCGAATCCGACCGGGCTCACCAGTGGACGACGAAGACGACCGAGGTCGCGCCTGGCATCAGAGCTGGGCGACGAGGTCGGCCCGCTTCGCCTCGTACTCGCCCTCCGAGACGATGCCGATGTCGCGGAGCTCGGCGAGGCGCCGCAGCCGCTCGCCCGGGCCCGTGGGCCGGCGACCGGGTGACGGCCGGTACTCGTACGTGACGACGAGCTCGCCGGGCGGCTTGACGGCGACGAGGTAGGCGAGGACGACCCAGCCGACGACGATCGGCATGAGCAGGAACGCCACGACGAAGTCGGTCAGCCGCCACTGGCCCGGGACGTAGCCGACCGAGGTCGCTGCCCACTGCAGCTCGGCGTGGAGCGCCGCATCGGCCTCGAACGCCCTGGTCGCCGTCCGATAGCTCCCGCCGTAGCGACGGATCATCGTCGCGCCCTCGATGGGCGCATCCGGCAGCGCCGCGGCGCTCGGGACCGCGGCCGTGCCGCGGGCGCGGGTGACGGTGCCCCGGGCGCCGATCGCCACCAGGACGATCAGCACGACGACCGCCCCGATCCCCAGGAGCGTGCCGGCATCGGTCATGGCGCCATCGACCGCCCGTCGTCCACGAGGCCCTCTTCCGTCGCCCCGGCTGTCCGCCGATCGGCCGGCGGCCAGGTAGCCGGGTTCCGACGGTGCGACGCCGCAGCCGCCGGAACGTTGCACCGACGGCTCCTCATCGATGGATACGGGGTCGACGGGGCTCGGCATTGGGCGATCGCCCGATGCCGCCGACCACGCCTTAGACGGACCGTGGTCCGCAGGCCGGGGCTCACCACCGGCCGGACGAGGACCCATCGAATGGACGACCAGACGGCCGCGATCCCAGCCGAGACGCTCGCCGCCCACGTCTACCGTCTCCACGGCGCCGAGGTGCTCGGCGCGCTCCGCGCCCGGACGCGCGACGCGGTCGCGGCCGAGGATCACCTCCAGGAGGCGCTCCTGCGGCTCCACCGCGAGGCCATGGCCGGTCGCGCTCCCGACGACCCCCGCGCCTGGCTCCACCGTGTTGCGGCGAACCTCGCGACGAGCACGGGTCGGCGGCACCAGGTGGCGGTCCGGCACGCGCCAGCCCTCGCCGAGCGGCGGATCGTCGCCTCACCGGAGGACGTCGCCGTCCGTCGCGAGGAGGACGCCGAGCTCCGGCGCGCCCTCGGGACGCTGAGCCCACTCGACCGCGAGGTCGTCATGCTGGCTGCGTCGGGGCTGCCGGGTCCCGAGATCGGCGATCGCTTCGGGGTATCGGCGGTCGCGATCCGCACTCGCCTCTGCCGGGCGCGGGCGCGGCTCCGGCAGGAGCTGCTGGCCGCGGGTCCCTCGCCGGTCGCGACCCAGATGTAGACCGGCGTCGCGAGCGCCACCACGAGCGCGGGGGCGTCGCGGGCGTCGGACCCGGACGTATCCTTGCGGGGCCGTGACCGAACGCCGGACGCAAGGGCGTCTCATCGGTCGGGTCGACGAGCTCGCGTGGCTCGATGCCCGGCTCCGGGCCGCCGCGTCCGGGACCCCCCGCGTCGTCCTGGTCGCCGGCGAGGCCGGCGTCGGCAAGACCCGCCTGGTCGGCCGGCTCGCCGACGAGGCGGCCGCGACCGGGTCCACCGTCCTCGATGGCGACTGCCTGCCGCTCGGCCGCGGGGGCCCGCCGTATGCGCCGGTGGTCGCGCTCCTCCGCTCGCTCCGCCGGGCCGTCGCGCCCGGGGAGCTCGCGGCGATCCTCGGGCCGGGCCGGGCCGACCTCGCCCGACTCGTCCCGGAGCTCGTCGACCGGGCAGCCGACGTCCCGCAAGCCCCCGTCGACCCGGCGAGCCAGATCCGCCTCTTCGAGCTCGTCGCCTCGGTCCTCGAGCGTCTGGCGCGGCGGGCGCCGCTCGTCGTCGTGGTCGAGGACGTCCAGTGGATCGACCGCTCGAGTCGCGACCTCCTCGAGTTCGTCGTCCGTGGCCTGAGCGGGGAGCGCCTCCTCCTCGTCCTGACGATCCGGACCGACGACCCGGGGCTCGCCGACGAGGAGGGGTCGCGGCACTGGCTCGCCGAGCTCGGCCGGCTGCCCGAGGTCGACCGGCTCGACGTCGGGCCGCTCCCGGCCGCCGACGTCGCGGCGCTCGTGGCCCAGGTGCTCGGGCACGAGCCCCAGGCGTCGCTCGTCGATGGGATCGTCGACCGGGCCGGCGGCAACCCGTTCCTCACCGAGGCGCTGGCCGAGGCCGCGGCGGCGGGCGTGACCGACATCCCCGACCGCCTCCGCGAGCTCGTCGCGGCTCGCCTTGCGGTGCTCGAGCCGACCGCGCTCGCGGTGCTCCGGGCAGCCTCCGCGGCCGGCCGCGAGGTCGACGACGGGCTGCTCGCCGACGCGCTGGGGCTGCCGGAGGGCGCCGTCCACGCCGCGATGCGCGAGGCGACCGACACCGGCATCCTCGTCCGGACGCCGGGCGGCGACGACGGACCGCGCCACCGGTTCCGCCACGGGCTCCTCCGCGACGCCGTGTACGACGAGCTGTTCCCGCGCGAGCGGCGCCGCCTCCACGCCGCGTTCGCGACCGCCCTGGCGACACGGGCGCGGACCGACCCGGACGGCGTGCCGCCGGCGGAGCTGGCGATCCACTGGGATGCGGCCGACGAGCCGCGCCGCGCGCTCGGTGCGCACGTCCGTGCCGGTCGGGCGGCCTTCCGCGTCTATGCCTTCCCCGAGGCCCGCCGCCACGACGAGCGGGCGCTCGCGCTGTGGGACCAGGTCGCGACCGCGCACGGGCCGGCTGTCGCCGAGGATGCCGCCGGCATCGCCCGGCCGGACCTGCTCGAGGCGACGGCGGAGGCGGCCGCCCTCGACGGCGACTACGACCGGGCGGTCGCGCTGATCCGCGAGGCGATCACGATCGTCGACCCGGTCCACGAGCCGGCCCGCGCCGGCGACCTCCGGGAGCGGCTCCGGTGGTTCCTCTGGGAGGCGGGCGACCGGCCGGCCGCCGCCGAGGCGGTCGCCGAGGCGCTCCGGATCGTCCCGTCGGCGCCGCCGTCGACGGCCCGCGCCCGGGCCCTCGCCCATGCCGCCGGGCTCGAGATGCTCGCCGGTCGTCCGCGCGAGGCGCTCGAGGGGGCCGAGGCCGCCCTCATCGTCGCGCGTGCCGCGTCCGGGCTCCCGGAAGAAGCGCTCGCGCTCGGGGTCGCCGGTTGGGCGACCGGGATGCTGGGCGACGTCGATGCGGGGGTGGCCCGGTTCCGCGAGGCGCTCCGGATCGCCGAGGTCCTCAGCAGCGTCGAGGGGGTCGCCCTCGGCTACACGAACCTCGTCGGGCTCCTCGACCGGGCCGGGCGGACCGAGGAGGCCCTCGCCGCCGCGAACGAGGGGTTCGTCGCCGTCGAGCGATCGGGGCTCGGGAGGACGTTCGGCGGGATCCTGCTCGGGCACGCGGCGCGGTTGCGCTTCCACCTCGGTCGCTGGTCCGACGCAGCGGCGACTGTCGACCGGGCGCTCGCGCTCCGACCCGTGGCGAGGGGGCTGGCCTACGTCCGGATCCAGGAAGCGCGGCTGGCCGCCGCGACCGGGGACGACGCTCGAGCCCGCCTCGCGCTCGCCGAGGCGGAGGCGCTCGTCGCCCGACCGGGTGTCGTGGAGCACCGGATGGCGCTCCTCGGGGCCGGGGTCGAGCGGGCCGCCTGGGTCGACGACCTCGAGGCAGGTCGGAGCGCGGTCGACGCGGCGCTCGCCCTCGACCCGGCGCCCGGCGCGCCCGACCCGGCGCTCGGCTGGATCGTCGTCAACGGGCTCCGGATCGAGGCGGACGCCGCCGAGGTCGCCAGGCCATCCGGCAGGGCGGCCGCGGTCACGGAGGCGGTCGAGCGCGGCCGTCGACTGGTCGAGGGGGCCCGGCGCTGGATCCCGGCCGATCCCGCCACGGCCGACGCGGCGCTGTCCGGACGTGCCGCGGACCGCCCCGTCGAGGCCATCGCCGGCGACGCGCGGGCGCCGGCGATCGTCGCCCTCGGCCGCGCCGAACTCGGTCGCCTCGAGGGGCGCGACGATCCGGCGGCTTGGGTCGTGGCGGTCGCGCGGTGGTCGAGGCTCGGCCGCCCGTTGCCCGCCGCGTACGCGCGGTATCGCGCCGGGGCCGCGGTCCTCGCGAGCGGCGGGCCGCGATCGATCGCCCGCGAGCACCTCGCCGAGGCCCGCGTCGCCGCGGACGAGCTCGGGGCGGCCCCGCTCGTCGACCGGATCGTGGGGCTCGGGCGGCTGGCCCGCCTGGCGACTGAGCCGACGGCCCTCGGCGCGACCGGCCCGGGCGCGACGAGGCCGGGTCCCGGCGGCGCGCTGACCGAGCGCGAGCAGGAGGTCCTCGGCCTCGTGGCGTTGGGCTGGTCGAACCCCGAGATCGCCGAGGCGCTCGGCATCAGCGTCAAGACGGCGGGCGTCCACGTGTCGAACATCCTCGGCAAGCTGGGGGTGGCGAACCGGACCGAGGCCGCCGTCGCCGCCACCCGGCTCGGGCTCGGCCGCCCGGGCCGCCCCGATCGCGTGCTACCCTGACAGCGTCCCTTGGCGGCCGGTCCCGTGAGGCCGGTGGACCGGTCCCGTGAGGCCGGGAAGGAGGCGATCGAGCGTGTTCCCGTGCGTCCACCGCGCCCCCCGGGCCGGTGGCGTTCTCGTTTCCGGGGCCCGATGACCGGCGCCAGCAGCCCACGATCCGTCCCGCTGCCGCGCTCGTCCGCCCTCGTCGACCCGCGGATCGGCGACCACGGCCCCGCCCTGCTCGCCCTCGAGGACGGCACCGTCTTCCCGGGCATCGCCTTCGGTGCGCCGGTCGCCGCCGGCGGCGACCTCGTCGTCAACACGAGCCAGACCGGCTACCAGGAGGTCTGCACCGACCCCTCGTACGCCGGCCAGGTCGTCGTGATGACCTACCCGCTCATCGGCAACTACGGGCGGCTGCCCGACGACGACCAGTCGCTCCGACCCTGGCTCCGCGGACTCGTCGTGGCGACCGCGACCGCCGCCGTCCTCGAGGACGCTCGCCAGCTCGCCACGCTCCTGCGCGGCCACCGGATCCCCGCCATCGCCGGCGTCGACACCCGGGCGCTCGCTCGGCGGCTCCGGGAGACCGGCTGCCAGCGGGCCCTCATCACGGCCCCGGGCGCGACCGACCCAGGCCGGGCGACCGCCGCGGCGGCCGCGGTCCCGCGCTGGGAGGACCAGGACTTCGTCGCCCAGGTCTCGCCCGCCTCGGTCGCCGAGATCGGCAACGCGGCCGAGGGGGGTCCGCTCGTCGCGATCGTCGACCTCGGCCTGAAGGCGAACATCGTCGCGAGCCTCCGCCGCCGCGGCGTCCGCGTCCGGATCCTGCCGCACACCGCCGACCCGCCCGAGGTCCTCGCGAGCGACGTCGACGGGGTCGTCCTATCGCCCGGACCTGGCGACCCGGCCCGGCTCGACGCCCAGGTGGCGCTCGCCCGCGCGATCGTCGCGGACGGTCGGCCACTCCTCGGGATCTGCCTCGGCCACCAGATCGTCGGCCGCTCGGCGGGAGCCGAGACCCGTCGGCTGCGGTTCGGCCACCACGGGGCGAACCACCCGGTCCAGGACGTCGAAACCGGCCTCGTCCAGGTCACCGCCCAGAACCACGAGGTCCAGGTCGTCGGCGAAACGCTGCCCGCCGCGAGCGGCTTCTTCGTCAGCCAGCGCAACCTCAACGACGGTTCGGTCGAGGGACTGCGGCATCGCGAACGGCCGATCGAGACGGTCCAGTACCACCCCGAGGGCGCCCCCGGACCGCTCGACGCGCTCGCGGTCTTCGACCGGTTCGTCGCGGCGGCGACGGCCGTCGCGGACCGTCGCCGATGACCCGCGCCGAGCGCCCGAAGCCGGCGTCGGTCCTCATCGTCGGCTCCGGGCCGGTCGTCATCGGGCAGGCGGCCGAGTTCGACTACGCGGGCACCCAGGCCTGCCGAGCCCTCCGATCCGAGGGGGTCCGGACGATCCTCGTCAACAGCAACCCGGCGACGATCATGACCGACCCCGACGTCGCCGACGCCGTCTACCTCGAGCCGCTGACCGTCGAGGCCATCGAGGCGGTCATCGCCAGGGAGCGTCCCGAGGGACTCCTCGCCGGGCTCGGCGGCCAGACCGCGCTCAACATGGCGATGGCCCTCGCGAAGGCCGGCGTGCTCGAGCGCCACGGCGTGCGTCTCCTCGGCACGCCGCTCGAGGCGATCGAGATGGCCGAGGACCGCGAGGCGTTCCGCGACCTGCTCGACCGGATCGGCCAGCCGTATGCGCCGAGCGCGATCGTCGAGGGGCCCGACGAGGCCGCCCGCGAGGCGTCGGCGCGGTCGGCGCTCGCGACGATCGGGCTGCCGGCGATCGTCCGCCCGGCCTTCACCCTGGGCGGGACCGGCGGCGGGATCGTCGAGGGCGAGCCGGCCTACTGGGAGCGGGTCCGGGCCGGGCTCCGGGCGAGCCCGATCGGCCAGGTGATGGTCGAGCGCTGCCTCGTCGGCTGGCAGGAGATCGAGTACGAGGTGATGCGCGACGCCGACGACACCTGCATCGCCATCTGCTCGATGGAGAACGTCGACCCGCTTGGCGTCCACACCGGTGACTCGATCGTCGTCGCGCCGGTCCAGACGCTGACCGACACGGTCCACCAGCGGCTCCGGAGCGCCGCCCTGGCGATCATCCGGGCGCTCGGCGTCGAGGGCGGCTGCAACGTCCAGTTCGCCCTCAGCCCCGACGCGACCGAGTACGCGGTCATCGAGGTCAACCCGCGGGTCTCGCGCTCCTCGGCCCTCGCGAGCAAGGCGACCGGCTACCCGATCGCCCGGGTGGCGGCCCAGATCGCCGCCGGACGACGGCTCGCCGAGATCCCGAACGTCGTGACCGGGACGACGGTCGCCGCCTTCGAGCCGGCCCTCGACTACCTGGTCGTCAAGCTGCCGCGCTTCCCGTTCGACAAGTTCCCGACCGCGGATCGCAGCCTCGGCAGCCAGATGAAGGCGACCGGCGAGGTCATGGCGATCGAGCGCACGTTCGGCTCGGCCCTCAACAAGGCGCTCCGTGGCCTCGAGCAGGCCGGCGCGGGGCCGCTCGCGGAGGATCCGGCCTGGGCGCCGACCCTCGCCTACCTCGCGGCGGTCTACGGGGATGGGCGCGACCCGGACGACCCCGACGCCGCCGGCGAGCCGATCCGCTGGATCGACGAACGGGGCGAGGCCTGCGAGTCGACCCGGCTCGCCGAGCGGAGCGCGGCGCCGATCGTCCTGCGCCGGTTCGTCGCCCCGTCCGACTCGCGGCTGTGGCGGGTCATGGGCCTCCTCCGGCGTGGCGTGCCCGAGGCGGTCGTCGGTGGGGCCACTGGGATCGCCCCGTGGTTCCTGGCCGAGATCGGCCGTACCGTCGCCCTCGAGGCAGCGGTCCGGGCGGCCGGTGGGGGGCTCCTCGATCCGGCCGACGCCGATGCCATCGCCCTCCTCGCGACGGCGAAGCGGGCCGGCTTCTCCGACCGCGACCTCGCGCTGCTCGCCGGCGTCGGCGAGGCGGACCTCCGGGCTGCGCGGACGGCCCTCGGACTCGTCCCGGGCTACGCGATGGTCGACACGTGCGCGGCCGAGTTCGCCGCCGCCACGCCGTACTTCTACTCGACGTACGCGGCGGCCGGTTCGCCGCCGGAGGCCCCGCCGGTCGCCTCGCCCGCGGCGCTCGTCATCGGCAGCGGCCCGGTCCGGATCGGGCAGGGGATCGAGTTCGACTACTGCGCCGTCCAGGCGGCCGACACCCTGCGGCGGGCCGGCTGGAGCGCGGTCATGGTCAACAGCAACCCCGAGACGGTGTCGACCGACTTCGACGCCTCGACCCGGCTCTACTTCGAGCCGCTCGACGTCGAGTCGATCCGCTCGGTCCTCGATGCCGAGCGGTCCGACGGCGGCCCGTCGATCCCGGCGGTCGTGGCGTTCGGCGGCCAGACGCCGCTCAACCTCGCCGAACCGCTCCACGGCGGCGGGGTGCCGCTCCTCGGCTCGGACCTCGAGGCGATCGACCAGGCCGAGGACCGCCTGCGCTTCAGCGCGCTGCTCGACCGGCTCGGCGTCCCCCAGCCCGAGGGCGGGATGGCCCACAGCATCGACGAGGCGCTGACGCTCGCCGACCGGATCGGCTACCCGGTCATCGTCCGGCCGTCGTTCGTCATCGGCGGGCTCGCGATCGACTTCGCCTACTCGCCCGACGACCTCGTCCGGCAGCTGGCGGCCGCGACCGTCGTCGACCCCGACCGCCCCGTCCGGATCGACCGCTTCCTCGAGGGGATCGAGGTCGACGTCGATGCCGTCGCTGACGGCGAGGAGGTCCTCGTCCCGGGGCTCCTCGAACACGTCGAGCGGGCCGGCGTCCACTCGGGCGACTCGATCGCGTTCTTCCCGCCGCAGACGGTGTCGGAGGCCGACCAGGGCCTCATCGTCGCGACGATGGCCCGCGTCGTCCGGGCGCTCGGCGCCCGGGGCCTCGTCAACGCCCAGTTCATCGTCCGCGAGGACGGCGTCTATCTCATCGAGGTCAACCCGCGGGCGAGCCGGACGGTCCCCTTCCTGTCCAAGGTCACCGGCGTGCCGATGGTCGAGCTGGCCGTCCGGATCTCGCTCGGCGAGACGCTCGCCGCGATGGGGTGGGGGAGCGGCCATCTGCCGCCACCGCCGCTCGTCGCGGTGAAGGCGCCGGCCTTCTCGACGACGAAGCTGCGCGGCGTCGACCCGTCGGTCGGCCCCGGCATGCAGTCGACCGGCGAGGTCATCGGGCTCCACGCCGATCCGCGGGTCGCCCTCGCGAAGGCGCTCCTCGGCGCGTCGCTCGTTCCACCTCGCGCCGGCGAGACCGGGGCTCTCGCCCTCCTGTCGATCGCCGACCGCGACAAGGCGTCGCTCGGACGGCTGGCCGCGGCCCTGGCCGCCGACGGCTACCGACTGGCCGCGACGCCCGGCACCCGCGACGCGCTCCGGGCCGCGGGCCACGACGCCGAGCTCGTGGCGAAGCTG
The DNA here is from genome assembly GCA_964483405.1 of uncultured Anaerolineaceae bacterium. Lineage (GTDB taxonomy): Bacteria > Chloroflexota > Limnocylindria > Limnocylindrales > CSP1-4 > CAZABC01. Next base: position 97,660 of record CAZABC010000003.1, on the reverse strand, counting down.
GGTGACCCGGCAGACGCCCCGGGCGAGCCGATCCTCGACCTGATCGCGTCCGGTCGCGTCCGGCTCGTCGTCAACACGCCGACGCCGCGCTCGGGCGCCATCCGCGACGCCGCCGAGATCCGCCACGCGGCCGTCGCCGAGGGGGTCCTGTGCCTGACCGCCATCGAGACCGCCGTCGCCGCCGCCGAGGCGCTCGACCCGGCGATCCGCGATCGGCTGGCGGAGGTACGATCGCTCCGCGACTGGGTCCCGGCCGGGACGTCCCGGCCGGCCTGATCGTCGGGGCGCGCGTCCGGACCCCGTGGCCGGGAGGAGGCACGCCATGAGCGAGACCGCGACGCTGGGTACCCGACCCGAGCACCCGGAGCCCGACGGGGCGATCGCCGAGCCGGTCGTCGACGCGGTGGTCGCCGAGCTGGCCCCGATCCTCGCCTCGAAGGTCGGCGCGTTCCGCCGCGAGCACCGGCTGCCCGGGGTCGCCGCCGGGATCGCGACGCGCGACGGCCTGCGCTGGTGGCACGGCGCCGGGTTCGCCGACCCGGCGACCGGCCGGCGCCCCGACGAGCGGACGCTCTACCGCATCGCCTCGATCAGCAAGACGATCACCGCGACGACGGTCCTCCAGCTCCGCGACGAGGGCCGCCTCGGCCTCGACGATCCCGCGGTCCGCCACCTGCCGGAGCTCGCGGCCGTGGCCGATCCGTTCGGCTCGATCGAGGCCCTGACGATCCGCCGGCTGCTCCAGCACACCTCGGGACTCCAGGGTGAGGCGCCGTGGCAGGACACCGACCGGATCTGGATGTACCGACCGGCCGAGCTCCTCGCCGCCCTCCCGCTCGCGAGGGTCGCCACCCCGCCCGAGGTCGACCACAAGTACAGCAACCTCGGCTTCGAGCTGCTCGGCCTGATCGTCGCCCGGATCGCCGGCGTGCCGTTCCCGCAGCATGCCCGGGCCACCGTCCTCGATCCGCTCGGGATGCGCGACACCGTCTGGCACCCGGACGAGGAGCAGTCCCCCCGCCGGGCGGTCGGCCACGACGCCCGGGCCCGCGACGACCGGCCACCGGTCGCCCGGGACATCGCCTCGGACACCGCGACCGCCGACGGCGGGCTGTGGTCGACGCTCGAGGACCTCGGCCGCTGGGTCGCCCAGCAGCTGCGGGCGGACCCGGCCCTCGAGCGGGGTCCGGGCCAGGTGCTCGCCGGCCGGACGCTCGCCGAGATGCACCGGCCGACGTTCGCCTCCAAGCCCGACCTGACCGAGGCGCAGGGCCTCTGCTGGTACGCGACCCGGAAGGGCGAGACGATCCTCGTCGGCCACTCCGGGGCGCTGTGGGGCTTCCTGTCGAACGTCTCCTTCTCGGCCGCCGGTCGGGTCGGCGCGATCGTCCTGCTGAACGGCGTCGGCCCTGCCTCGACGCTCGCCCGGACGCTCGTGGAGGCGGTCCTGCCGGCGATCCGCGAGGCCGACGACCGGGTCCCGCTGGCGGCGCCGCCCGAGCCGGCGCCCGACGCCTGGCGCGAGCTGCTCGGCACGTACCGCGACCCCGAGTTCGGCACGGACATCGTCGTCGACTGGCGCGACGGCCGGCTCGTCATCGTCGGCGACCCGACCGACGGCGAGCCCGACCACCCGCTCGAGCCGACGAGCGAGCCGCTCGTCTTCACGATCCGCGACGGTCGGCCCGGCGGCGAGCCGCTCGTCTTCGGGCGCGGGGCGGACGGCCGGATCGACCGCTGCAACGCCGCCGGCTATCCGGCGATGCGGGTCGACCTCCTGGCGCCGCCGACGTGGCGATGAGCGGCCGGGCGATCGGGTCGCCGCCGCGGGCGATCCGATCCGGCTCGGCGACCGAACACGTGGTGCGGGCAGGACCCGCCCCAAGGAGCCGACCGTGCCGAGCATCCAGTACGTGAACGACCAGACGCCCTACCGCGCCGGGGCCTGCAACATCGGCCCGGCCGAGCAGGCTCGTCGCCGCCGGGCGGGCATCGCCGGGATCGCCGCCGCGGCGACGCTCGCCGTCCTCATGCTCGTCGCGGGCGCCGAGCCGATCCTCCGCTGGGTCGTCGCGATCCCCCTCTACGGCGGGATCATCGGCTTCGCCCAGGCGCAGCTGAAGTTCTGCGTCGGCTTCGGGCTTGCCGGCGTGCGGAACTTCGGCCCGCTCGGCTCGGCCGAGAAGGTCGAGGCCGAGGCCGCCGCCGAGGACCGCCGCCGGGCCCTGCTCATCGGGGCCGCCTGCGGCATCGCGACGCTCGCCATCACCGCGCTCTTCGTCGCGCTCCCCGTCTGAGTCAGACGAGGCGGACGCGACGAGGCCGCCGCGGCGACCGCGACGGCCTCGTCGGGAGTCGAGGGGGCCGGGTCAGGCGCGCCGGAGGGCCGGCTCCTCGAGGCTGCCCGCGATCCGGGCGCCGACGCCGATGAGGACGGCGCCGAGCATCGTCCGGATCGAGCGGTGCGAGCCCACGCCCCCGGCGAGGCGAGCCTCGTCGGCCTCCCGCCGGTGGTCGGTCATCCGCTGCGCGACGATCGAGGCCTGCATCGGGTCGAACACGTCCCACTCCCTTCCGCCGCGCTGTGGCTGCATCGTCGGGTCGATCCTGGGGATCGGGCTCATCGGCTGCATCTGTCGTCCATTCCCTTCCATCTGTTAGTCGTTCATCTAACTCCTGGACGACCGGCTCCGGTCGTCGGGTTCCCTGGGTCAGTCGAGGAGGAAGCGGCGGAGCTCGCCGGCGGCGTCCTCGAGGCGATCACGCCGCAGGCTGTAGTAGGTCAACCCGGCCTCCTCGGTGACGGTCACGAGACCCGCCACCCGAAGGAGCGCGAGATGGTGCTTGATCGTCGGCTTCGAGAGCTCGAGGAGCTGTGCGATCTCGGTCAGGTAGAGGTCCTTCTCCCGGAGCAGCCGGAGGATCCGCAGCCGCGTCTCGTCGCCGATCGCCCGGTGGAAGCGGACGACGGTCGCCGGGGGCGCGAGCGGGTCGCTCGCGTCGAGGGCGGCATCGGCGATCGGGTAGCCGAAGAGCCGCCAATCGTCGGCGGCGAGCAGGAAGTTGTACGGGCGCGAGAAGTAGGACGGGGCCATGATCACCCGCCGGACGACCGGATCGGCCGAGAACCGGACGCCGCCGGTCGTCTTCTCGATGAGGTCGGCCGGGGCCAGCGTCCGGCGGTCCTCCGCCCGGAGCTCGACGTCGCGCTCGATCATCCGGCGGACCCGGTCCTCGATCCCGGTGAAGTGGTCGAGCCAGGCCGCGAGGATCCCGCGCGCCGGGCCGAGGATGACCTCCGGCCGGCGGTAGAGGGCGGCGACGATCTTCGCCCGCTCCTTGTGGGCGTCCATGCCCGGGTCCTGCTCCCCGAAGCGGCGAACGAGCTGCTCGATTGCCTCGTCGTCGCCGGCGAGGGCGCGCTCGACGAGCGGTCCGCGCTCCGGGTCGCGCAGGTCCTCGCCGACGACCATCCGGACGATGATCCCGTCGTCGAGGTCGGTCACCAGGTCGACGAAGCGGGCCGCGGTCGTGACCTCGGGCCGGTCGACGGCGAGCCCCGCGAGCATGATGCAGAGCGTCGCGCCGTACATCTCGAAGGTCTCGCCGAAGAGCGCCCGCATCTCCTCGCGCGCCCCCGCGATCCAGCGCCGGTCGACGGCCGGCAGGTCCTCCGTCGTCCCGACGTCGTCGGACAGGCTGAACACGAAGTCGTAGACCGTCCGAGCGTCGTAATCGACCCGGAGCCCGCCGCCGAGACCACCCGAGAAGTCGCGGACGCGGGGCGCGGCCGGAGCGATCGGGGTCGCGCTGCCTCGGCCGGCGGATCGAGATGCCATCGAGTCTGACTCCTAACACCTGTTAGACGGTTATCTTACACACCGACCGACGCGTGTCAAGACCCTGCCCACGGTCCGAGCCGGCTTCGGCTACGATCGGCCCACCCGTCCACCGCATGCCTCCGGAGTCGTGCATGTCCGTCCCGCGCGTCTCGTTCAGCGACGAGCGCCTCGCCAATGGCCTGCGGGTCATCGTCGCCGAGGACCACCTCGCGCCGGTCGTCGCCGTCAACCTCTGGTACGACGTCGGCTCCAAGCACGAGGAGGCGGGCAAGACCGGGTTCGCCCACCTGTTCGAGCACGTGATGTTCCAGGGCTCGGCGAACGTCGCCAAGACCGAGCACTTCGCGCTCCTCCAGGCGGCCGGGGGGACCGGCAACGCGACGACCTGGCTCGACCGGACCAACTACTTCGAGACGCTGCCCTCGCACCAGCTCGAGCTCGCCCTCTGGCTCGAGGCCGACCGGATGGGCACGCTGACCTCCGCCCTCGACCAGGAGAACCTCGACAACCAGCGCGAGGTCGTCAAGAACGAGAAGCGCTGGTCGTACGACAACCGCCCCTACGGCAGCTGGGTCCACAGGCTCCAGGCGCATCTCTTCCCGCCGGAGCATCCGTACCACCACCCGACCATCGGCTCGATGGAGGACCTCGACGCGGCCTCGCTCGCCGACGTGACCGCCTTCTTCGAGGCGTACTACGCCCCGAACAACGCCGTCCTCTCGATCGTCGGCGACTGCGACGAGGGCCAGGCCCGCGCCTGGGTCGAGCGCTACTTCGGAGCGATCCCGGCGAACCCGGCGATCCCGCGGCTCTCGATCCCGGCCCTGCCGACCTCGCTCGGCGGCGAGCGCCGCGAGGTCGTGCCCGACCGCGTCCCGTTGCCCCGGGTCTACGTCGGGTTCCGGGCACCGGTCTTCGGCGATCCGGCGCTCGACGCGCTCGACGTCGCCAGCCAGATCCTCGCCGGCGGCAAGGGCAGCCGGTTCTACAAGCGGCTCGTCCGCGAGGAGCGGATCGCCCAGGACGTCTCGCTGTTCGCCCTCGGCTTCGTCGGGGGCGCCTCGATCTGCGCCGGCTGGGCCACCGCCCGGCCGGACGTCCCGATCGAGCGGGTGGAGGCCACGCTGCTCGAGGAGCTCGACCGGGTCGCTACCGATCCGGTCAGCGACGACGAGCTCGCGCGCGCGCTCGCCCTGGTCGAGACCGACGAGCTGTCGGCCCTCCAGCGGGTCGAGGAGCGCGCCGATCGGCTGTCGATGTACGCGACGCTCTTCGACGACCCCGACCTCGTCAACCGGATGCTCGGCCGATATCTCGCCGTGACGCCCGAGGCGATCCGGTCGGTCGCGGCGACGACCTTCGCCCCGAGCGAACGGCTCGTCCTCACGTACGTGCCGGCCGGCGAGCCGGCGGAGGCCGCGGCATGAGCGGCCGATCGACCGTCGTCCCCGAGCGCCCGGTCCCGGGCACCCCGCGCGCCTACGAGTTCCCCGAGGTCGAGCGCGCCCGGCTGGAGAACGGCCTTGCCCTCGTCCTCGTCGACCTGCCGGGCCGGCCGCTCGTCTCGGCGTCGCTCGTCCTGCGGACCGGCGCGGTCGACGAGCCCGCCGCCGACGGCGGCGCCACCGTCCTGGCCGCGCGCGCCCTGACCGAGGGCACCGAGGCCTACGACGCGGTGGCCCTCATCGAGGCGGCCGAGCGCCTCGGGGCCTCGCTCCACGCCGAGGCCGGCTGGGACGCCTTCACCCTCGGCGTCGATGTCCCGGCGAGTCGCCTGGAGCCGGCGCTCGAGCTGCTCGCCGAGGTCGCCGCCCGACCGACGTTCCCCGAGCGGGAGGTGGCGCGGCTTCGCGACGAGCGGCTGAACGACATCCTCCAGGCCAGGGCCGACCCGCGACGGCGAGCCGAGGAGGCGTTCATCGAGACGATCTACGCGTCGACCGCGCCGTACGCGCGACCGGCCGCCGGCACCGCGGCGACGGTCGGCGCGCTCGATCGCGACCGGGTCAGGGCCGCCTGGGCACGGGGGCTCGACCCGGCGCGGATGACCCTCGTCATCGGCGGCGACCTGTCCGGGATCGACGTCGCGAGGGCCGTCCGCCGGGCGATGGGTGGCTGGGTCGTGGCCCCCGAGGCCGGGGCCGCCGGTCCGATCGACGACCGCCCGGCCCGATCCGACCGGCGCGTCCGCGTCATCCACCGGCCGGGCTCGGTCCAGACCGAGATCCGGATCGGGCACCCGGGCGCGCCGCGGCGGATCGCGGACTTCCACGCGGTGTCGGTCCTGAGCGCGATCCTCGGCGGGCTGTTCACCTCGCGGCTCAACCTCAAGCTCCGCGAGGAGAAGGGCTACACCTACGGGGCCGGGGCCGGCTTCGACCTCCGTCGCGGCGCGGGGCCGTTCTCGGCCCGGGCGGCGGTGAACACCGAGGTGACCGTGCCGGCGATCCTCGACACGCTCGCCGAGCTCGAGCGGATCCGCGAGGCACCGGTGACCGACGCCGAGCTCGGGACGGCCCGCGACTTCCTCGTCGGGGTCTTCCCGCTCCGCTTCGAGACCCCCGGGCCGGTCGTCGGCGCCCTCTCCGGCATCGTCGTCCACGACCTGCCCGACGACGAGCTCCGCCGTTACCGTCCGGCGATCGAGGCGGTGACGGCGGACGCCGTGCTCGACGCCGCCAGGCGGCGGATCGATCCCGCCGCGGCGGCGATCGTCCTCGTCGGCGATGCCGACGCGTTCGGGACGGAGCTCGAGGCGGCGGGGATCGGCCCGGTCACCGTCGAGCGTGACGATGCGGGGGAGGACGGGACCGACGACGGCTGAGTCCACGCCGGGCGCGCCCGCAGCTGCCGCGACGCCGGCGGAGGCAGCGACGCCGTCGGGGGACGCGCCCCGGGGCCGCCTCGGCCGACGGATCCCCGCGCTCGCCTCGCCGCCCTATCGGCGCTTCCTCGGCGGCGTGTTCGTCGGCAACATCGGGATGTGGATGGCCGCAACGGCCCAGGGCTGGCTCGTCCTCGACCTGACCGGGTCGCCCGCCCTCCTCGGGGTGACGAGCGCTGCGAGCTCGATGCCGACGCTCCTCTTCTCGCTCTGGGCCGGCGTCCTCGCCGACCGGGTCGACCGCCGCCGGCTGCTCATCGGCACGCAGCTGACGGGGGCGGCGATCGCGGGCATCCTCGCGCTGCTCGCGACGACCGGGCTCGTGACGTTCCCCCAGATCGTCGTCCTCGCCTTCCTCGGCGGTGCCACCTCGGCGCTCGCGACGCCGGCCTTCGGGGCCATCGTCCCGTCGCTCGTCGACCGGAGCGTCATCGGCAGCGCGGTCGCCCTCAACGCGGCCCAGTTCAACCTGGGCCGGATCATCGGCCCGAGCATCGCCGGTGTCGCGATCGCCGCCGGCGGCCTGGTGCTCGCGCTGTGGGCCAACGTGGCCGCCCTCGGACTCGTGGCGGTCGTCCTGATGACGCTGCGCGTCATCGACCAGGCGGCCATCGTTCGGGCCGAGTCGTCGATGTGGCGGAACCTCCTCGACGGGCTCCGATACGTCCGCGGGCAGCGGACGATGCTCGCGCTGCTGCTCCTGTCGGCCGTCCCGGCCGTCCTCGTCCTCAACTACCTCGTCCTCCTGCCGGTGTACGCGAAGGACGTCCTCGGCACGGGCCCGGCCGGGCTCGGGATGATGACCGCGGCGGTCGGGATCGGCGCGCTCGCCGGGGCGACGACGATCGCCATCCGGCGCCCGGCCGGCGGCAGCGGCCGGCTCATGCTCGGCGGGCTCGCCGCGATGGCCGGCTGCGCCGCGCTGTTCGGGGCCTCGACCTGGCTGCCGCTGTCGCTCGCGGCCCTCGCCGCGCTCGGCGCGAGCCAGACGACCTACTACTCGACGGCCAACACGCTCATCCAGGTCCTCGTCCCGTCGCGGCTGCGCGGCCGGGTCCTCTCGCTCTGGCTGCTCACCGCGATCGGGCTGATGCCGCTCGGCAACCTCCTCGCGGGCATCGTCGCCGAGCGCTTCTCGGCCCCGGTGGCGCTCACCGGCGGGTCGCTCCTCGCGCTCGCGCTGACCGGGGTCGTGGCGGTCGCGTTCCCGACCCTCCGGGCGATCCGACCCGAGACCGTCCGTCGCCCGGCGACCGGCTGAGGCTGTCCGCGGCGGCCGGCTGAAACCTTTCGGCGTCGGCCGGTCTCGGTAGGGATGAGCGGTCACCGACGCGACCCGCTCGTGGACCACACCGCCAGACCGGGGAGACACCAACGATGGACAAGAACATCCGGATCGCCCGAGGCGTCGGCGTCGCCGCCGTCTCGCTCTTCCTCGTCGCCGGCGCCGCCTTCGCCGCCGACGCGGTCCTGCGGACCGACGACGACCCGACCCCGGCGCCCGCCGCGACCGATCTGCTCGACGACTCGACCGCACCGGACGCCTCACCCGAAGCCTCGACCTCGCCCGAGGCCGACGATGACGATGGCGTCGACGCCAGCCCCGAGCCGACCGGCTCGCCCGAGGCCGACGATGACGACGGCGTCGACGACAGCGCCGACGACGACGACGCCGCTCCGACGGCATCGCCCGAGACCGATGACGACGACAGCGACGACGACGGCCCCGACGCGACGGCCTCGCCCACGGCCTCGCCGGACGACGATGACGACGACAGCCCCGACGCGACCGCCTCGCCGGACGACGATGACGACGACAGCGACGACTCCGGCTCGGACGACGACGACTCCGGCTCGGACGACGACGACTCCGGCTCGGACGACGACGACTCCGGCTCGGACGACTCCGGGTCCGGCGGCGACGACGACTGACACCCGGCATCGACGCCCGGGTGCGATCGTGGACACGCCGGCGTGCCTGACGGCTCCGGCGTCCCGGTCGCACCCGCGGCATCATGGGACGGTGACCGCCGGCGCCGCGCCGGCGGCTCGTTCCGGGGACCGAGGCCATCGATCCGACGCTTCCCACCGCAGCCGACCGCTCATCCGGTACCGCCGAGGCGGCCCTCGTGGCCCGCGTCCTCGACGGCGACCGCGATGCGTTCCGAGACCTGGTCGACCGCGAGGCCCGCGCCGTGGTGCGTGCCTGCTATCGCGTCCTCGGCGACATGCACGAGGCCGAGGACGCCGCCCAGGAGGCATTCGTGACCGCGTACCGATCGCTCGCGACGTGGCGGGCCGACGGCCCGTTCGGGGCCTGGCTGACGCGGATCGCCGTGCGCATCGCGATCCGGATGGCCGGCCGCCGTCGCGCCGTCGCCTGGATCGACCCGGCGGAGCCCGACGCGCTCGCCGGCCAGGTCCGTGACGACGCCGTCGACCGGGCGGCCGCCGCCGACGATCCGGCCCGCCGGGTGATCCGCGCCGAGGGCGACGCCCGCGTCCGCGCCGCCGTGGCCTCGCTCGACGAGCCCTACCGCGAGGTCGTCGCCCTGCGCTTCTTCGGCGACCTGTCCCTCAACGAGATCGCGACGGCCACCGACCGACCCCTCGGGACGGTGAAGACGCATCTCCACCGTGGCCTGGCCCGACTGCGGCGCGAGCTCGAACCGGAAGGCATCCGATGAGCGGCGGCCGCTTCGATCCGAACGAACTGGCCGACAGCGGGCTCACCGACGCCGAGCTCGCCGAGCTCCTCGGCGCCGCGCGAGCCGTCGAGCGCGTCGGGCGCGACGACCCGTCGCCCTCGGCCGACTTCACCGACCGGGTGATGGCCGCGGTCGCGGCCGAGCCCGATCCCCGGCCCGCCGTCGCGGCTGCGGCCGCGGTCCGTCGCGCCGAGCCGGGCGGGGTCCTCGTCGCGCTCCGCGCGGCGTGGCGCACGGCGTTCGGCCCGGGGATGCGACCGCTCGCCGTCCGGGCGCAGGCCGCCGCCCTGCTCCTCGCGGTGGCCGTCGGGATCACCGCCGTCGGCGGGACCGTGGCGGTGGGGGCGTATCGGCTGCTCTCGAGGGACGACGCGCCGCCGCCGAGCCCGGTCGTGTCGCCGGCGCCGACGGCCGAGCCGAGCAGCTCGCCGGTGCCCAGCGCCTCGCCGGAGCCGAGCGCCACGCCGAGCCCGTCGACCGGGCCCACGTCCTCGCCCGGGCCGACCGACAGCCCGGTCCCGACGAAGACCGCGGCGCCGACCGACACGCCGAAGGCCACGTCCTCGCCCGGGCCGACCGACACTCCGCGCCCGACCGACACTCCCGACCCGGACGACACGCCGGACCCGACCGACACTCCCGACCCGGACGACACGCCGGACCCGACCGATTCCCCCGACCCGGACGACTGACCGGTCGCCGCGCCCATTCACGCGCCCGCACCGAGGACTAGACTCGGGCCATGCTCGTCGTCGTCGGTTCCCCGGTCCTCGGACCCGCACCGGACGGTCCCGCCTGCAACGGCCTGGCGGGGCGCGTCGCCGCCGAGGCGGCCGCCGGCGGGGCGGGCGTCCAGCTCGTCGGGCGGGTCGGCGACGACGACACGGGCGATGCGCTCATCCTCGCGCTCGGGGCGGCGCAGGTCGGCCACGTCGCGGTGCTGCGGGACGCGGCCCACCCGACGCCGGTCATGTCGGTCGTGGACGCTGACGCGATCGATCCCGGCGTGGACCCGGCGTCGGTCGCCGCGGCGCCGCCGTCGGTCCAGCTGACCGGGTTGCCGCTCGACGCAGGCGACGTCGCGCTCGGCCTGCGCTATCTCGTCGAGTTCCGCGTCGTCGTCGTGACCGATCCGCTCGATGACGATGCCGCCGCGGTCGTCGCCGAGGCGGCCCGGTTCGCCGGAGCCGCGGTCGTCGCCGTCGTCGAGGGCTCGAGGACGCCGCCGGCCTTCGAGACCGCGACCGTCCTCGCCCGCCCGGCCCACGACCCGGACGGCCGGTTCGCCGGGGTCGTCGGGCGGTATGCCGCGGCCCTCGACCGGGGTGACGACCCCGCCACGGCGTTCCACGCCGCGACGGCCGAGCTCGGCTGGGAGACCGCGCCGGCCTGAGCGTCAGCCCGCGAGCGGCTCGAGGAGCGCGGGACCGTCGGCGCGGGCGTCGTTGACGGCCCGGCTGACCGGGTAGATGTCGAGCTCGACCGCCTCGTTCGGGACGAGCAGGCCGTGCAGCTCGGCGGGATCGGCGGCGCCGCCGTCGAGCCATGTCGCCCAGGCCTCGGGATCGAGGACGACCGGCATCCGGTCGTGGAGCTCGGCGATCGCCGCGTTCGACCGGGTCGTCACGATCGTGAAGGTCCGGCGGAGCTCGCCCGTTTCGGCGTCGCGCCAGCCCGACCAGAGGCCGGCGAGGGCGAGCACGTCGCCGTCGGCCCGCCGGATCGCGAACGGCAGGCGCAGCTTCCCCTCGCGCCGCCACTCGTAGAACGCGTCGACGGGGACGAGGCAGCGCCGCTTTCGGAAGCCGTCCCGGAACATCGGCGTCGTCGCGACGGTCTCGGCCCGGGCGTTGAAGGCGCGAGCCCCGGCGGACGGCGTCGTCGCCCAGTGCGGGATGAGCCCCCACCGATAGGCGGTGACGGCCCGCCGCTCCTCGCGCTGGACGACGACGAGCGCCTCGTCGGTCGGCGCGACGTTGTAGCGCTCGCCGGGCTCGGGGACGAGGAGCTCAGCGGCGAAACGCTCGGCGAGCTCGGCGGCAGGCCGCTGCTGGGCGAAGCGTCCGCACATCGCCGGCCCCTCCCGCTCGGTCGCCGTCCCGGCCGGGCGACCGGGACCGTCGTCGTCGGGAGTCTAGTAGAGTCGCCGCGATGGACGCCCCCGACCCCTCGATCGACGGGCCGCTTTCGCGCGACCAGGCCCGGTCGCTCCTCGATTCGGCGGCCGCCCGGATGGCGGCCGGCGAGTACGCCGACGCCGCTCGGGCCTACGGCCGCGTGGTCGGCCATCGCGACGCCGACGTGACCGGCGCCGCGCTGCTCGGTCTCGGCGAGGCCCGCTACCGGCTCGACCTCGAGGATGAGGCGGTCGCCAGCTGGGAGGCGGCCCTGCGGCTGCCGCCGAACCCGGCCACCTACGCGGCCTGGCGCAACGTCGCCGCGGCCCGGGTCCGGGCGGGGAACCTCCGCGGGGCCATGGACGCCTACCGCGAGGCCGATCGGCTCGCCCCGCCCGAGGATCGCCCGGAGATCGCCTCACGGCTCGGCTGGCTGTCGAAGGAGCTCGGCGACGCCGGGGCGAGCCGACGCTGGTTCGCCCGGGCCCGCGGCGACGCCGGCACCCCGGTGACCATCGGGCTCATCGGGCTGACGACGATCGTCTCGGTCGTCTGCTTCCTGCCGGAGGGCGAGGCGCTCCTCCTGCCGTGGCTGTGGCTCGACAAGGCGGCGGTCGCCGACGGCGAGTACTGGCGCCTGCTGACCGTGACCCTCGTCCACGGCGGGATCCTCCACCTGCTCTTCAACATGTACGCCTTGTGGATCGCCGGCCCGATCGTCGAGCGGTTCTACGGATCGGGCATCTTCCTCCTGATGTACCTGCTCTGCGCGGCTGCGGGCTCCGTGGCGAGCTTCGTCTTCGGCGGCGACACCCCGTCGGTCGGGGCATCGGGTGCGGTGTTCGGGCTGTTCGGGGTCCTGCTCGCCGTGTCGCGGGTCCACGTCCCGCTGACCGACCGCCGGACACGGGCCGTCCTCGCCCAGCTCGGCCCGATCGTCCTGCTCAACCTCGCGTTCGGCTTCTTCTTCCCGGGCATCGACAACGCCGCCCACATCGGCGGGCTCGTCGCGGGCCTCTGGCTCGGCTGGCTCCTCGCCCCCGGCCGGATCGGGACCCTGGCGGGGGCATGGCAGAACCGGCAGGCGGGCGGCTGGCGGACGAGCGCCGCGCTGCGGACCGTCGGCGTCCTCGCCCTCGTCGTCGCCATCGCGGCCGGCGTCGTCGTCGGCACGGAGGCCCGGGGCGGATCGGGCCCGAACGGGATCCTCGCCAGCACGTCGGTCGTCGTGACGACCGACGGTCCTGGAGCGACGCGGACCTAGAGCTCCCCGAAGACGACCTGTGGCCCCGGCTCGGCCGTCGCGCCGCCCGCGGGCTCGAGGGTCACCATCACCGCCGTGGCGCCGTCGAGATCGTGGTCGAACGGCGCGACGAAGGCGCCGACGCCGTCATGGACGAAGGTCCCGAGCCCGTGGACCCCGGCCTCGTCGGCGGCCCACAGCTGGTAGACGCTCCCCTCGGGGGTCGGCGGGAGGTCGCTGGCCATGAGGTAGGCCTCGGTCGAGCCGGGCAGGTAGACGACGACCGCGGTCGCGGTCGGGGCCATCGGCTCTGCCTCGAGGGCCGCGGTCTGGTGGGTCGGATCGACGGCGACGACCATCGCCGCGGACATCGTCTCGGCCTGTGCGGCGAGGGCGGTCTCGGCAGCGGCCGCCCGGTCGCGGGCGGCGGCGAGCTCGTCGCCGAGGGTCGCGGTCCGGGCGGCCATCCCGACCGCGAGGACGACGACGGCGGCGGCGGCGAGGAGCGACGCCCCGGTCAGCCAGCGGAGCCGGCGCGTCTCGCGGCGAAGCTCGGCGATGGCGACGGGTCCGTCGTCGATGGGACGCGTCGCGGTCGCGTCGACCGCGGCGGTCGAGCCGACCGCGGCCAGCACCGCGGTCCGGAGGTCGGCCGGCGGCCGGCGCATCGGCACGGCCAGGGCGAGGTCGGCCGCGACCGCGTCGAGGTCGGCGACGAGCTCGCGGCAGGGTCGGCAGCCGACCCGGTGCGTCTCGAAGGCGATCCGCTCCGTCCGGTCGAGGTCGTCGAGGACCGCCCCGGCGGCTAGCTCCCGGAAGGTTCCGTGATCCATCGGTCGTTCGTCGTGCTCGCCTCGGCGAGCGAGTCACCGAGGCGGTCGCGGAGGCGCAGGAGCGCGGTCCGGATCCGGGTCTTGGCCGTTCCGAGCGGGATGCCGAGGCGCTCGGCCACCTCGACATGGGTCAGGCCGGCGAAGAAGGCGAGCTCGAGGGCCTCGCGCTGGGCGTCGGGGAGCTCGGCGATCGCCGCCCATACCGTCTCCCGGCGATGCCGGAGCCAGACCTCCTGGTCGACGTCATCGGCGCTCTCCTCGAAGTCGAGGTCGACGTCGGCCGTCCGCTTGCGGACGTTCGCCTCGCGGCGGACGAGGTCGATCGCCTTGTGGCGGGCGAGCGAGAAGAGCCACGGGCCGAGCGCGCCGCGCGACGCGTCGAACCGGCCGGCGTCCTTCCAGACGGCGATGAAGACCTCCTGGACGACGTCCTGGGCGAAGCGCTCCGAGCGGGTGACCTGGTAGGCGAGCGAGTAGAGCGGTCCGCTGTAGCGCGCGTACAGCTCCTCGACCGCACGCTCGTCGCGCTCGCGGATCCGCACCAGCAGGGCCGCCTCTTCCTGGCGTCGCGCCACCTGCGGATCCATCGGGCCCTCGGTCACCCGCCCCTCCTCGGTCGGTCGGCGACCCGGGATGGGCGTGCCGACGAGTCGATGATAGCGGTGGGCGGGGAGCGGGAGCGTCGGGATGCCGTTGCCGAGCCCGAGGGCGAGCGTGTCCATCGCCCCCTGTTCGCAGGCGGGAGCCGTCCGGATGGTCCAGGGGGCGAGGCCGGGGTCGCCGCCTTCCCCGCGGGGCGGGACGCGGCCGGCGCGCGCCCCGAGCGACCGACGCGGCCGCGCGATGGGCCGCTACGCTTGGGCCGATGTTCGCGATGCTCGCCGGATCGCTCCCGCCGCCACCCGACGCGCTCGATGCCGATGCAGCGCTCGCTGCCGTCCTCGAGCTGCAGACACGCGCCGGGCTCGAGCCCGTCCACGACGCGGGGGCCCTCGCCGGCCGCACCCCGGCGGAGCGCTGGCGGCGGACGGCGGCGGCGACCGACCGGGTCGTCCTCGGGGTCGTCGACGGTCCGTTCTCCGGGCCGGGCGTCGATCCATCCGACGCCGCGTCGGTCGAGCTCGCCGTCGACCGCACGGTGACCGAGCTCGGCGAGCTGGCCCGGGCCGGCTGCCCGATGATCCGGGTCGACGACCCCGGTGCCGCCGCGGTCGCAGTCGACGGACCGGGTCGGACCCGGGTCCTCGAGGCGCACCGACGGCTCGCCGCGGCCATCGCCGCCGCCACCGAGCGTCCGCACCTGATGCTGGCCCTGCCCGGCGTCGATGCCGCCCCGATCGGCGTCGACGCGTTCGCCGCCCTCCCGTATGCCAGCCTCCTCGTCGACCTGGTCGCCGGGCCGGACGCCTGGCGGCTGGTGGCGGCCCTGCCGCGAGAGCGCGGCGTGGTCTGCGGGGTCGTCCCGCCGGCGCCATCGGGCGCGGTCACCAAGGAGGTGGTCGTCTGGGCGGCCCACTACGCCGCCTCGACCGCGGGACGCGGCCTCGAGCGGGTCGGCCTGGCCACGACCGGGAGCCTGGCGGGGCTTGCGTGGACCGCCGCCGTGGCCCGGGTCGAGCTGCTCGGGACCGCGGCCGCCATCGCCGCCGACGACTCGCCGGCCCACCTCGCGGCGACCCTCGACCCGCGAGCGGTCGGGATGAAGTCGGCGGCCTTCGGCCGGAACCTGCCGGTCCCGGGGCGCGGCGATCGGCAGGCTCGGCGGCGCCAGCCGTGAGCGTGGCTCGCCCGACCGGCGCGTGGGCGACCTGGTTCCGGGTCCAGTACCGGCTGATCCGCGTCGCCGACCCGCTCGTCCGGTGGTGGCTGCGCCGGGCGCCGCTGGCCGACACGATCGACCTCGTCGTCGTCGGTCGCCGGAGCGGTCGGCCGCGACCGGTGCTCGTCGGACTGCTCGAGGTCGGCGGTCACTGGTACGTCGGCCACCCGAACGGTCCGGCACAGTGGACGCGGAACCTCGCGGCCGCCGGCAGGGCGATCGTCCGGCGCCGAGGCCTGCCCGACGTCGAGGTGGCGGTCGAGCCGCTCGTCCCGGGCGTGGAGCGGAGCGCGGTCGTCCGGGCGACCTTCGTCCAGCACCCGTTCCCGGGCAACATCGTCTACCGGGTCGCCGGTCGCCACGTCGAGGCGGTCGGCGTGTTCTTCCGGCTCTCGCCCGTCGAGCGGCCGGGACCGGTCGGAGGGTCCGCGGCCGGCGGGCAAGCCGGCCGGCGATGGCCAGCGGAACCGGGTTGCATCGAGCCCGCCGACGGGCCATCATCCGGCCCATCCCTGCGGCCCCCGGCCGCCACATCGTCCCAGTCGCCCACCGGAGGTCGACCCGCCGCACCCACGGACCGTCCCCACCCATCCTGCGAGAGGCGTTCCCGCGCCAGGAGGTCATGCCCGTGGTCGAGCACATCACGCTCGTGGTGAACGGACAGCGAAGGGAGCTGGACGTCGAACCGAGACGGCTCCTCGTCCAGGTCCTCCGGGAGGACCTGGGGCTGACGGGCACCCACGTCGGCTGCGAGACGAGCCAGTGTGGCGCCTGCACCGTCCACGTCGACGGCTCGGCGATGAAGAGCTGCGCGGTGCTCGCCGTCCAGGCCGACGGTTCGACGATCACGACGATCGAGGGCCTCACCCCCGCCGAGGGTCTCCACCCGGTCCAGGCGGCGTTCCGCGAGGAGCACGGGCTCCAGTGCGGCTTCTGCACGCCGGGCATGATCATGACCGCGACGTACCTGCTCGGGCAGAACCCCGACCCGACCGAGGAGGAGATCCGCCACGGCCTGGAGGGCAACCTCTGCCGCTGCACCGGCTACCAGAACATCGTCGCCGCCATCCGGACCGCCGCCGACACGATGCGCGAGTCCGAGCTGGCTCGCGGCACGGCGTAGGCGAGGGAACGAGATGACCACCGACGTCCTCGGGGCCCCCGTCAAGCGCGTCGAGGATCGACGCTTCATCACCGGCGAGGGCCGCTACCTCGATGACATCTCGCTGCCCGGGATGACCTTCATGGCCGTCCTGCGCAGTCCCTACGCGCACGCGAACATCCGCGCCATCGACACCTCGGCGGCCAGGGCGATGCCGGGCGTGCTCGCCGTCTTCACCGGATCCGACATCCCGTACAACCCCCTGCCGATGGCCTGGCCGGCGGGCGGCGCCTCGGGCCTCCAGAACAACGTCAACACGCCGAGGGCCCTCGCGACGGACAGCGTGAAATGGACCGGCGAGGGCGTCGCCGCGGTCGTCGCCGAGACCCCCGAGCAGGCCGCCGACGCGGTCGCGGCGATCCACGTCGACTGGGAGGCGCTGCCCGCGGTCGTCGACGCCGAGAAGGCGACCCAGCCCGGCGCGCCGCAGCTCCACGAGAACGCCCCGAACAACGTCGTCTTCACCTGGACGGTCGGTGACCGCGACGGCACCGACGCGGCGATCGACGGGGCCGAGGTGGTCGTCCGCCAGCGGCTCGTCAACCAGCGGCTCATCCCCAACCCGATGGAGACCCGCGGCGACATCGGTCGCTACGACCCGGGGACCGACGAGTACACGATCTGGATGTCGAGCCAGACGCCGCACATCCAGCGGCTCCTGCTCGCCGCGTTCGTCATGGGCGTGCCGGAGCACAAGATCCGCTGCATCAGCCCCGACGTCGGGGGCGCCTTCGGCTCGAAGATCTTCTGCTACGCCGACATGGCCCTCGTCCTGTTCGCCTCCAAGGCGATCGGCGGGCGGCCGGTCAAGTGGGTCGAGAGCCGCCGCGAGAACTACCAGAGCACGATCCACGGCCGCGACCACATCACCTACCTCGAGGCGGCCGCGACGCGCGAGGGCGTCGTCACTGGCCTGCGGGTCAAGACCTACGCCAACCTCGGCGGCCGGCTCTCGACGATCGGCCCCGGCATCCCGACGACCCTCTACGGCCGGATCCTCTCCGGGCCCTACAGCATCCCGCACGTCTTCTGCGAGGTGACCGGCGTCTATACGAACACGACGTTCGTCGACGCCTACCGCGGCGCCGGCCGGCCCGAGGCGACGTACGTCGTCGAGCGGGCGATGGACCTCGTCGCCGACGAGCTCGGGATCGACCCGGCCGAGATCCGGCGGCGGAACTTCCTGCCGCCCGACGCCTTCCCGTACGACAACCCGTCGGGCCTCCTGACCGCCGTCAACGGCGCCAAGCTGTACATCGACTCGGGGAACTACGAGCCGGCCCTCGACAAGGCGCTGGCGATCGTCGGCTACGCCGACGTCGCCGATGCGAAGACCGAGGCCGCCGCCCGCGGCAAGCTCCTCGGCGTCGGGCTGTCGACCTACATCGAGGTCTGCGGCGTCGCGCCATCGAAGTGGATCGGCGCGGTCGGCGAGGGCTGGGGCGCGGCGATGTGGGAGTCCTGCAACATCAAGGTCCACCTGACCGGCAAGGTCGTCGTCACCGTCGGGACGCAGCCGCAGGGCCAGGGCCACGAGACGACCTACAGCCAGATCGTCGCCCACGAGCTCGGCATCCCGATGGACGACGTCGTCGTCCAGCACTCCGACACGCAGGGCACGCCGTTCGGCTACGGCTCCTACGGCAGCCGGACCTCGAACGTCGGGACCGGTGCGGCCCTCAAGGCCGCGGCGAAGATCCGGGAGAAGGCCCGCCGCTACGCCGCCCACATGCTCGAGGCGTCGCCCGACGACATCGAGGTCGATGGCGCCGAGTACCGGGTCAAGGGCAGCCCCGACAAGAAGAAGACGATCCAGGAGATCGCCTTCGCCCTCGACCTCGCCTTCGACACGCCCGAGGGGATGGAGCCGTACCTCGACGAGACGGCCTACCACGACACGCCCAACTGCACGTTCCCGTTCGGGACGCACATCGCCGTCGTCGAGATCGACGAGGAGACCGGGCACGTCGACCTGGTCCGCTACGTCGCGGTCGACGACGTCGGCAAGAAGATCAACCCGATGATCGTCGACGGCCAGCTCCACGGCGGCATCGCCCAGGGGATCGGCCAGGCGCTCTGGGAGGGTGCCATCTACAGCGACGACGGGCAGCTCCTGTCGGGCTCGCTGCTCGACTACGCGCTGCCGAGGGCGTCGCGCCTGCCGCACTTCGAGCTCGACGAGACGGTGACGCCGTCGCCCGTCAACCCGCTCGGGGTGAAGGGCGTCGGCGAGGCCGGCACGATCGCGAGCACCGCGGCCGTCGCGAACGCGGTCGTCGACGCGCTCAGCCCGCTCGGCATCCGCCACCTCGACATGCCCTACACCGACCAGACCGTCTGGCGAGCCATCCAGGCCGCGAAGGGAGGCCCGGCATGATCCCGGCCGCGTTCGACTACGTCCGACCCGACACCGTCGACGAGGCGCTCGGCTACCTCGCCGCCCCGGGGGCCCGGGCGATCGCCGGCGGCCAGAGCCTCCTGCCGCTGCTGAAGATGCGGCTGGCCCACGTCGATCGACTGGTCGACATCGGCCGGATCGCCGAGCTCCGAGGGATGCGGACGCTGCCCGACGGCAGCGTCGAGCTCGGGGCGCTCACGACCTACAGCGACCTGCTCGCCCGGCCCCGCCTGTCGTGGACGGGCCAGGCGATCGAGCGCATCGCCGACGTCCAGACCCGCAACCGGGGGACCGTCGGCGGGGCGGTCGCCCACGCCGACCCGGCGCTCGACCTCCCGGCGTTCCTGCTCGCCCTCGATTACTCGGCCGTGCTCCGGTCGCACCGGGGCGAGCGGGTCGTCCCGCTGGACGGCTTCTTCCTCGGCCCCTTCCACACGGCGATGGAGCACGACGAGCTCCTCGTCTCGCTCCGCCGGCCGCCGCTCCCGGCCGGCGCGAGCGGCGCCTACCGCACCCTCGAGCAGCCCGCCTCGGGCTACTCGATCGTCGGGATCGCCGCCGTCGTCGCGCGGACCGGCGACACGCTCGGTCACGTCCGGGTCGGCGTGACCGGCGTCGCCGACGCGGCCTACCGGGCGAAGGCCGTCGAGGCGGCCCTCGCCGGGACCGACGGCTCGCCCGAGGCGGTCGCCGCCGCGGCCGAGCACGTCGTCGACGGCCGGACCGTCAACGGCGACATCCACGCCGACGCGACCTACCGGGCCGCGATGGCGAAGGTCTACACCCGGCGAGCCCTCGAGGCCGCGCTGGGTCGCTGACCGCGGCCCGGCGACGTGCGGGTCGAGCAGGTCCGTCTGGGCCGTCGTTCGTCGTCGGCGCTGCTCGGGGCGGTCCTGGCCCGCGACCTGCGGGTCGGGGGCGAGCGCTGGGCGAAGGGCCGGCGGCTGTCGGCTGCCGACCTCGACACGCTGGCCCGGGCGCCGGTCGGCGACGCCGGCACACGCGGGACGACCGTGCTCGTCATCGAGCCGGGCGAGCTCCACGAGGACGACGCGGCCGTCCGGCTCGCGGCCGCGGTCGCCGGGCCGGGGCTCGTCGCCCGTGGCCCGGCCGAGAGCCGGGTCGACCTGCTCGCCGAGCACGACGGCATCGTCCACGTCGCGACCGGCGCCCTCGAGCGCATCGACCGGATCGACGCCCTTGCGGTCTTCACGGTGCTCGATGGCCAGGCGGTCTCGGTCGAGGAGCTCGTCGCGAGCGTCAAGGTCGCCCCGCACGTCGTGCCGGAGTCGGCCGTCGCGGCGGGGGAGCGGGTCGCCGCCCGCTCGGGGCCTGTGGTCCGGGTCGCGCCGTACCGGCCGCAGCGGGTGGGCATCGTCGTCAAGGGGACGGTCGCGAGGGCGGCCCGGGCGCGGTTCGAGACGAGCATCCGGGCCAAGGTCGAGCGTCTTGGCTCAACGGTCGTCGCCATCCGTTACGTCGGCGACGACGCCACGGTGGTGACGGAGGCGCTCACATCGTTCGCCGGCGACCGCTCCCGTCGCGGCGGCGGCGGCGGCGCCGACCGGGTCGACCTGGTCCTGACGGCGGGCGGCGCCTCGACCGACCCGACCGACGCCTTCTTCGTCGCGATCGAGCGGCTCGGCGGACGGATGGTCAGCCGGGGCGTCCCCGCGCACCCGGGCTCGATGCTGTGGCTGGCCCGCCTCGGGCCGACGGGCGTCCTCGGCCTGCCGACCTGCGGCGCGTATTCGCGCGCGACGGCCGTGGACCTCGTCCTGCCGCGGCTGCTGACCGGCGAGCCGGTGTCGCGGGCGACCGTCGCCCGCCTCGGCCACGGCGGCATCCTGACCCGCTCGATGCGGTTCCGCTTCCCGCCCTACGCCCGCGAGCTGGACGCGCCCGACGGCTGATGCTCGCTCAGGCGGGCCGGGGCTCGAGGATCGCGAAGCCCTCGCGCCTGGCGGCGTCCGCCAGCTGTGCGTCGAGCGTCACGAAGCCGAGCGAAGCGGGGGCATCCTCGGCGCCGACGGTCGCCGCTGCCAGCTGGAGGGCAGCGGCCGCGCGGAGCGGATGGACGCGCAGGTGCCGGATCGCGAGCTGTCGCACCCGATCCGTCGGGTCGACGACCGACCAGGCGGCAGCCAACGCCGTCAGGCGATCGACGGCCTCGCTCATCGCGACGGCGGATAGCGAACCCGCTCGCTCGAGACGAGCGAGCGCCGAAACGCACTCGACCTCGGTCGCCCACCAGACGAGCATCTCGGCGTCGGACCTGTACGCGGCCGTCACCGGCACGGTCGAGGCCTCCTCGACCAGGAGGGGGACGACGGCCGAGCTGTCCCAGAACCTCACCTGCCGGACCGACGCTCGGCGATCAGGACCTCGACCCCGCTCGCGTCCTGAGCGAGTCGCGGTCCGGGCCGGAGCAGCAGATCGACGGGAGCCGGAGCGTCCCCGACCCGCACGATGCCCTTGCGCTGCAGGCGGCCGAGCCGCCCGGCCGGGTCGAGTCCGGTCGTGACAGGCTCGAGGCGGGCGACGGGGACCCCGCGATCGGTCAGCAGGATCGACTCGCCGGCACGCACCCGATCGATCACGGCGCTCAGCCCGTTCTTGGCGTGGGTGATGGTGACGGTCTTCATCTGGCGTTTATAGCCAGAAGGAAATGGCTTGTCAAGCGCGCTGTTCGCGCATCGACCTCAGGCCGGCGAGGAGGGCCCCGATCACGGGATGGACCTTCAGGAGCCGGATCGCAAGCCTCCGGCGGCTCCGGCGGTGCGACCGAGCGAGCCGACGGAATGGCGACGACACGCTTACCACGCGGGCGGACCACTCCGCTGCCCGATGTGTAGAGTTCGGGTGTGGCCGACGCGACTGCTTCTCCGCTCCCGACGATCCAGGCGGTGCAGGCCGGCTTCCGCGAACGCGGCTACATCGCCGATCGCTCGCTCGCGACGACCGTGTTCCTCGCGCTCGCGCTCGAACGGCCGCTGCTCCTCGAGGGCGAAGCGGGCGTCGGCAAGACGGAGCTGGCGAAGGTCCTCGCGGCGACGCTCGGGACCCGCCTCATCCGGCTCCAGTGCTACGAGGGCCTCGACGTCAACACGGCCGTCTACGAGTGGAACTACCCGCGCCAGATGCTCGAGATCCGGCTGCTCGAGGCGCGCGGCGACATCGACCGGGCGAAGGCCCACGACATCTTCGGCCCGGAGTTCCTGATCAAGCGGCCGCTGCTCCAGGCGCTCGAGCGGTCAGAGGACGGCGAGCCGCCGGTGCTCCTCATCGACGAGATCGATCGGGCCGACGAGGAGTTCGAGGCGTACCTGCTCGAGATCCTGTCGGACTTCCAGGTGACCGTGCCCGAGGTCGGCACCGTCCGGGCCGCCCGCCCGCCGCGGGTGATCCTGACGAGCAACCGGACCCGCGAGATCCACGACGCGCTCAAGCGCCGCTGCCTCTACCACTGGATCGACTACCCGTCGGCGCAGCGCGAGTTCGACATCGTCCTCGCCCGGGTGCCGGGGGCCCCGGCCGACCTCGCCCGCTCGGTCGTCGCCTTCGTCCAGCGGCTCCGCGAGGCGGATCTGACGAAGGTCCCCGGTGTCGCCGAGACGCTCGACTGGGCCGCGGCGCTCATGGCCCTCGGTGCCGCCGAGCTCGACCCCGACACGGTCGATGCGACGCTCGGCGTCGTCCTCAAGTACGAGGAGGACGTCCGCCAGGTCCGCGGCGCCACGGCCCGTGGCTACCTGGCCGAGGTCGCGGCCGCGGGCTGAGATGGACTCGGCCCTGCTCGCCTCCCGCCGCGGTGCCCGATATGCCCGCGTGCCGTTCGGCGGCGAGACGATCGACGGCGCGCGGCTGCTCGCCCGGTCCGTCGGCTTCGGGCGGGCGCTGCGGGCGGCCGGGCTGCCGGTCGACCTCGTCGCCGAGATCGACTTCGCCCGGGCTCTCGGGATCGTCGGCCTCGCCGATCGAGAGCTCGTGCGGGCGTCGGGCGCGGCCGTCTTCGTCCGACGGCGCGACGACCTCCCGACGTACGACGCGGTCTTCGCCCGCTGGTGGCGCCGCGCGCCCCGACTGCCGGCAGCGGACGCCGCCGAGCCGTCCGCCGATGCGGCCGAGCCGCCGACCGATGGCGAGCCCGCCGCGGCCGCCCCGCCCGAAGCCGGTGACGAGCGGGTCGGTGGGACGCCGCGCGACGGCGGGACGCCGCTGCCGGCCGACGCCGATGCGACCGACGACGACGCGGCGGCGCCCGACGGGATCCGGATCGCGCCGGACGCGTACAGCCGCGGCGAAGTCATCCGGCACCGCGAGTTCGACCGGATGTCGGCCGCCGAGCTCCGCGACGCCGAGCGGCTCATCGACCTCCTCGCGCCGCGGCTCGAGACCCGGCGGACCCGCCGCTACGAGCTCCACCGCCACGGCCGGCTGCTCGCGCCGCGGGCGATGTTCCGGCGGAACCTGGGCAGCGGCGGCCAGCTCATCGACTGGACCTGGCGGCGGCCGGTCCGGCACCCCCGTCCGATCGTCGTCATCTGTGACATCAGCGGCTCGATGGAGCGGCACTCGCGGCTGCTCCTCCGGTTCGTCCAGGCGCTGACCGAGGCGAATGCCGTCCGGACCGAGTCGTTCGTCTTCGGGACGCGGCTGACCCGGGTGACCCGGCTCCTGCGCGACCGCGACCGCGACCGGGCGCTCGCCCGCGTGAGCGACAGCGTGACCGACTGGGCGGGTGGCACCCGGATCGGCGAGAGCTTCCGCGAGTTCAACCTCCGCTGGGCCCGTCGGACGCTCCGGACGAGCGGGGTCGTGATCGTCGTCTCGGACGGCTGGGACCGCGGCGACCCCGCGCTCGTCCGGGCCGAGACCGCGCGGCTCAGGCGCAACGCCCACCGGCTCATCTGGCTCAACCCGCTCGCGAGCGCCCCCGGCTACCAGCCGCTGGCCGCGGGGATGGCGGCCGCCTACCCGTACGTCGACGACTTCGTGCCGGCCGGGACGATCGCCTCGCTCGAGGTCCTCGGGCGGTTGCTCACGGGCGCGCGCGAGCCGGCCCGCTCCTCGCGGCTGGCGCGGTCGGCGATCGCCCCGCACGGCGGCGGCGATCTCGCCGGCGTCGCGGCCTCGCACGAGCACGGCCCGACCGGCCCGACGGAGGTCGCCGTCCCGGTCGACGTGGCCCGGCCGCTCGCAGGCGCCGGCGACCCGTCGGTCGCCCGGCCCCTCGGCCCGGAGGAGGGGAGGACGACCCGTGCGTGAGCTGCTCGACGTGCTCGAGGCCTGGACGGCCGAGGGGCTGCCGGTCGGCCGGGCCGTCGTCGTCCGGACCTTCGGGTCGGCGCCACGCCCCGAGGGCGCGGTCCTGCTCGCCGCCCCGGGCGGCCGGCTCGCCGGCTCGGTGAGCGGCGGGTGCGTCGAGGGGGCCGCGTACGAGGAGATCGAGCGGGCGCGGGCGACCGGCCGGTCGCGGGTCGTCCGCTACGGCATCAGCGACGAGGCGGCGTGGGACGTCGGGCTCGCCTGCGGCGGGACGATCGACGTCCTCGTCGAGCCGGCGGTGGCCCCGGTCGTCGCCCACGCCGCGGGGTCGCCCGCGCGTGGCGAGGGCGGGCGGGTCGTCGTGACGCCGCTGCCGCCCGATGCCCCGCCGGCCGCGTTCGGGCCGCATGAGCCGGGCTCCGGCGCGCCGCCGGAGGCACCGCTCGTCGTGACCGACGCAGGTGGGCTCGATGGGTCGCTCGGCGACGCGGCGGCCGACGCCGCGCTCGTCGCCGCGGCGCTCGAGGCGCTCGAGCGGGGGACGTCGCGGACGGTCGAGGTCGGCGGGCGGTCGTGCTTCCTGGAGGCCTATCCGGTCCGGCCCCGGCTGGTCGTCGTCGGCGCGGTCGAGGTCGCCCGGTCGCTCGTCCGGATCGCGGCCGAGCTCGGCTACGAGACGGTGGTCGTCGACGGCCGGGCCGCGTTCGCGACGCCCGAGCGGTTCCCGGCCGTCGACCGCCTCGTCGTCGGCTGGCCCGACGAGGTCGCCGACGTGATCGGCCTCGGGCCGCGGGACGCGGTCGCCGTCCTGACCCACGACGTCAAGTTCGACGAGCCGGCGATCGTCGAGGCGCTCCGCCGCGGCTGCCGCTATGTCGGCGCGGTCGGCTCGCGCAAGACGCAGGCCGACCGCCGCGAACGGCTCCGGGCCGCCGGGGTCGCCGACGCCGACCTCGATCGCCTGCGGGGCCCGATCGGGCTCGACCTCGGCGGTCGCGAGCCGGCCGAGACGGCCCTCGCGATCATGGCCGAGGTCGTCGCCGCGCGCTTCGGCGGCTCGGGCGCGCCGATGCGCGAGCGCGCCCGATGACCGACCCGGGTCGGACCGTCGCCCTCGTCCTCGCCGCCGGTGCGGCGCGGCGCTTCGGCTCGCCCAAGGCGCTCGCACCGCTCGACGGCCGACCGGTCCTCCAGCACGTCGTCGACGTCGCGACCGAGCTCGGGTCGGCCGGCACCGTCGTCGTCCTCGGCGAGGACGCCGACGCGATCGACGCGGCGGTCGACTGGCGGTCCGCCGACGTCATCCGGAACCCGCACCCCGACACCGGTCTCGCTGGCTCGGTCCGGGTCGGCCTCGACGCGGTCCGCCAGCGACACCCGGGTGCGGACGCGGTGGTCGTCCTCCTCGGCGACCAGCCGCTCGTCCGCCCGGCGGTCGTCAGGGCGCTCCTCGACGCGGAGCGTCCGCCCGGCCGGGGGGTCGTCGTGCCCCGCTACGCGGCCGGCGGCGGCCCGAACCCGGCGCTCGTCCACCGCGAGGCCTGGCACCTCGTCGACCACGTCGCCGGCGACCGCGGGCTCGGGCCCGTCCTCGCCCGGCACCCGGAGGTCGTCGTCGAGGTGCCGGTCGAGGGCGACAACCCCGACGTCGACACCCCGGCCGATCTCGCCCTTGCCGCGTGGGCGCTCCGGGTCCGCGGCAACCGCGAGCAGGTCGACCGCCATCGCGAGGTCCCCGACGGCCCCGACTTCTACGGCCCGGTGAGCGACCTCTTCGTCGCCGACCCGGACCGGACCGATGACGCCCAGCTCGACGCGCTCCTCGCCCTGGCCCGACCCGACGACACCTGGCTCGACATCGGCGCCGGTGCCGGCCGCTTCGCCCTGCCGCTCGCGCGCCGCGTCCGGGAGGTGATCGCCCTCGACCCGTCGACCGGGATGCTCGACGCGCTGCGGGTCGGGATGGAGCGCCATGGGATCGCGAACATCCGGGTCGTCGAGGGTCGCTGGCCGGTCGAGCGGCTGCCCGATGGCCGGCCGCCCGCCGCCGACGTCGCGCTGATGGCCCACCTCGGCTACGACATCGAAGCGATCGGCCCGTCCCTCGAGGCGATGGAGGCGGCCGCCGGGCGCCGCTGCGTGGCGATCCTGATGGCCCGCCAGCCGTCCGGCGCGGTCGATCCCTTCTGGCCGCCGATCCACGGCGAGGCGAGGGTGCCGCTGCCCGGCCTCGACGACCTCGTCGAGCTCCTCCGGCTCCGCGGCCGCGACCCGCGGGTCGTCGAGACCGCCCGCCCGCCCCGCGGGTTCGAGTCGCGAGCGTCGCTCGAGCGGTTCGCCCGGCGCCAGCTCTGGATCGCCGAGGGCGGGCCGTCCGACCGGCGGTTCGCGGAGCTCGTCGAGCGCCTGGCGGTCGAGCGCGACGGGCGGTGGTTCCTCGAGGACCGGCCGGCCCGCGTCGGGATCGTCGACTGGGCGCCGCGTTGACGCGGCCGGTGCCGAGCCCCTACGCTCCCGCCCGACCCCGGCGCCCCGCCGGTGGGTCCCGCGGAGGTCGTGCGTGAAGTTCTCCGGCAGCGTCCCGATCGCCGCCTCGCGCGACGCCGTCTGGGCATTCGTGTCGGACCCGACGAAGGTCGGCGCCTGCGGCCCGGGGGTCGAGTCGATCGAGCGGCTCGACGAGACGCACTACCGGGCCATCGCCCGGGTCGGGGTGGGCTTCATCTCGGCCCGCTTCACGGGGACGATCGCGATGGTCGAGCTCGCCGAGCCGGACCGGGCGGTCATCCGGGCGAACGGGCAGGCGCCGGGCAGCGCGGCCGACGCGACCGCGACGATGACCCTCCGCGACGGCGACGACGCCGGGTCGACGGTCATGGACTGGGAGGCCGACGTGGCGATCGCCGGCACGCTCGCCTCGGTCGGCGCGCGCCTCATCGAGGGGACGGCGAACAAGCTCATCGGCCAGACCTTCGACTGCATCCGGGCGAAGCTCGAGGGGTGAGGCGCGGCAGCGCCCGACGACGATGACGCTCGACCGGATCGAGGTCCGCGACTATCTCCGGCGGCTCGGCATCCGGTCGTCGCTCGCGCCGACGGTCGAGTCGCTCACCCTGCTCCATGACCTCCATCTCCAGCACGTCCCGTTCGAGAACGCGAGCGTCCGGTTCGGGCGGCCGATCGTCCTCGAGCCGTCGGCGCTCGTCGCCAAGATCGTCGCCGGCGGCGGCGGGTTCTGCTACGAGCTCAACGGCGCCTTCGCGGCGCTGCTCGAGGCGATCGGGTTCCGGGTCACCCTCGCCCCGGCCCGCTCGTTCGTCGGCGCGGATCGGCTCGGGCCGCCATTCGACCACCTCGCCCTCGTCGTCGAGGCCGACGGCCCGCGGCTCGTCGACGTCGGCTTCGGCTACTCATTCCGCTGGCCGCTCCGGCTCGAGCTCGACCGGGTCCAGACCGACCCGATGGGCTCGTTCAGCCTCGCCCGCGTCGAGGGCAGCGGCGAGATCGACGTGGCGTGGCTCCACGGCGACGGGACGTGGCGACCGCACTTCCGGTTCGACCCGATGCCGCACCGGCTGTCCGACTTCGAGCCGACCTGCTGGTACCACCGGACCTCGCCGGCGTCGCCGTTCACCCGGGGCTGGCTCTGCTCACGGGCGCTCAAGGGTGGCTGGGCGACGCTCGACGGCCGCCACCTCGTCGTGACCTCGCGCCAGGGCCGCGAGGATCGCGAGATCGACGACGACGCGGAGCTCGCGGCGGTGCTCCGGCGCTGGTTCGGGGTCGTCGTCCCGCCCGGGATGCCGGCCGACCCGTCGCCGCCGGGTCCGTCGACCTAGGTCCCTCGACCTCGGCCCGTCGTCCCGGGCCTCCGCGCCCGGTCGGTCAGCTCGGCGCGTGGACGGTCCAGTGGGCGATGTGGGCGAGCGCCTCGTCGACCGTCCGCTCGACCTCGATCCGAACGCCCGGATAGCCGGCCGCCGCGAGGAGGTGCTCGACCCGCAGCCCCGCCTCGGGGGTGTCCAGGGCGATGCCCTCGGCCGAGGCCTGCTCGCGGGCCGCCTCGAACGCGGCGTGGAACCCGGGGTCGTCCCAGGCCTCGAGCCTGACCTTGATCGTCGACATCGGGCGTCCCTCCGCCTGGCCGCCGGCCGATCCGCCCCGGATGGCCGGCTCGGTCCGGAGCGTAGGCCGGGTGCGGCGCGGGCGGCAGTCCCGAACGGCCCGTTCCCGGGCCGGCCGGGACCCCGTCGCGCGGGCCTCCGGCATGGTCCGGGCGGCCCTGTCAGACTGCCCCCCGATGGAGCTCCTGGCCCGGTCCGTCGGCCCGCTCGCCACGAACACGGTCGTCCTCGCCGACCCGGCCTCGCGCGAGGCGATCGCGATCGACACGGCCATCCCCTCGCTCGCCTGGATCAGCGACGAGCTCGCCGCCCGCGGCTGGTCGCTGCGGCTGATCGTCTCGACCCACGGCCACTGGGACCACATCGGCGACAACGCGGCCGTCGCGGCGCACACCGGGGCGCCGATCGCGGCCCACCCGCTCGACCGGGCGATGCTGGAGCGTCCCGAGCCGCTCTTCGCCCCGTTCGACATCCCGTCGTCGGTCCCGGCCGTCGAGCTCGCCGAGGGCGGCGAGGTCCGCTTCGGGTCGCTCCGGCTGGCGGTCCTCCACACCCCCGGCCACACCCCGGGCTCGGTCTGCCTCTACGACGCCGATGGCGGCCTGCTCCTCGCCGGCGACACGCTGTTCGCCGGCGGCTGGGGCCGGGTCGACCTGCCGGGTGGCTCGGCCGCCGAGATGGCGGCGTCGCTCGGCCGCCTCGCCGTGCTCGACGACCGGGTCCGGGTCCTGCCGGGCCACGGCCCCGCGACGACGATCGGGCGCGAGCGCGCCTGGCTCGACGAGGTCCGGCGCTCCGGTCGGCTGCCGCTCTGACCGCCATCGGGCGCACGGACCCCGGTCCGTCGGTCCGCCGTGTGGCGCGACGCGCCGGGGGTCGCCGACCCCGCTGCGTGCTCATCCGCGGGGTGAGCGAGCGTGGACGCGTCGCACGTCCGTCGGAACGGCGCATCGGTCGTGCGTGCTGCGTTCAGGGACCAGCACCCACGCTGCTGGCGCGTTGCCGTCGGTGGCGGGACCCCCGCGGAGCGATCTCAGCGCTGGAGCGGCCGGTGCATGATCGAGGCGCGCAGGTCGACCCGGAAGCCGAGCCGCGCGTAGAGCCCGTAGGCGCCGGTCGGGTTCTCGGTGTCGACGCCAAGGCCGACCGACGTGTACCCCCGGTCCCGGAGCCCCCGCATCGCGAGGACGCACAGGGCCGAGGCCAGGCCGCGGTTCCGCCACGGCCGGCGGGTGGCCACGCTGCGCAGCCAGCCCCGACGCAGCCCGAAGGCGGCGTTCTCGTCGTGGAGGATGTCGACGACGACCAGCCCGGCGACCTCGTCGCCGTCCCAGGCGACGACCCACAGCGATGGATCGGTCCGCGGGTGGTCGATCACGGCGCGGACGTCGGCCTCGGTCATCGGCGTGTGGCCCCAGTGGTCGCGAAAGGCCTCGTCCCTGGCCTCGAGGACCCGGCGGATCCCGGCGGCCGGGACCGGGCGGACCTCGAGCCCCGGCGGCAGCGGCTTGTCGGGCAGATCGACGAGCGTGTCGCGGACCATCTCGCTGAACCAGCGGACCGACCGATACCCGCGACCGGCGAGGAACCCGGCCCACCAGCGCTCGTCGTCGGCGACCCACGCCCAGAGCCCATGGTCCGGTCGAGGGTCGGTCGCGGCGATCGCCCGATGGTGCTCCTCGGCCCAGTCGTAGAGCGCCTCGAGCAGCCCGGGTCGGCGGCCGGCGGGCGCCAGCATGACCGACGTCCAGTGCCGCCTGCCCCCGTCGTCCTCGCGTTCCACGCTCGCGCTCGCGAAGCCGATGAGCCCGCTGTCGAGCTCGGCGAGGACGAGGTCGGTCTCGAGCTCGAAGCCATCCCGGTGGCGGAGGTCGGTCGCCTCGTTCTCGGGCCCGGTCCGCAGCGGCATCCCATCCGCCGCCCACGAGGCGTTGACGACGGCGACGTATCCGGCGAGGTCGGCTTCGTCGCGCCAGCGGCGGAAGACGAGGCCGTCGATCCCCGGCGGTGGGACGATCGCCACCGGGCTGCCCGAGCCGCGCAGCGCGGCCGTGGTCCCCTCGGCGTGCGGCTCGGTCGTCATCGTCAGGCCCCTCCGTACTTTCGCTTCATGTGCTCGCCGACGGCGCGACTGATCGTCTTCCAGCGGCGCCGCTCGGCCTCGCGGGCGCGGTGGTCGGTCGCGCGGGCTCGATGAGCCTCGTGCCGCTCGAGCTTCCGGTAGCCGGCGACCCGTCGCTCGTCGAGCCGGCCGTCGGCGATCGCCGCCCCGACCGCGCAGCCGGGCTCGTCGGCGTGCCGACAGTCGGCGAAGCGACAGTCATCGGCGAGTGTCTCGATGTCGGCGTAGGCGATGCCGACGCCGTCGTCGGCGTCGAGCAGCTCGAGCGACCGGATCCCCGGCGTGTCGACGAGGAGCGCGCCACCGGGCAGCGGGACGAGCTCGCGGTGGGTCGTCGTGTGGCGACCGCGACCGTCGCCCTCGCGGATCGCCCGGGTCGCCTGCCGCTCCTCGCCGAGGAGCGCGTTCACGAGGGTCGACTTGCCGACGCCCGACGGCCCGATGACGACGGTCGTCGTACCCGGCCGGAGGTGCGCGGCGAGCGGCTCGAGGCCGATCCCACCGAGCGCCGAGACCGGGTGGACGGTGGCGCCGATCGCCACGCCGGCCACGCCGGCCACGGCCGCCTCCGCGTCGGCGGCGAGGTCGGCCTTGTTGAGGACGACGACCGGGGTCGTCCCGCTCGCCCAGGCGAGGGCGAGGTAGCGCTCGAGGCGGCGGAGGTTCGGGGCGATCGCGATCGACGCGACGACGAAGGCGACGTCGACGTTCGCCGCGAGGACCTGCTCGTCGACGAGCCGGCCGCCACCGAGGCGGTTCGAGTCGCCGGCCGTCCGGAGGATCGCGCTGCGCCGCGGCAGGACCGCGTGGATCGTCCCCGATCGCTCGGCGAGGCGCGGTTCGACGGCGACCCAGTCGCCGACCGCCGGGTAGTCGGCCGGCCCGACGACCGCCCGGCGGAAGCGGCCGGAGACGTGGCCGGCCACCGTCCCGCCCGCGAGCCGGACGATCGCGGTCTCGCGGTGGGTGGCGACGACCCGGCCGGGCTCGAGCCCGGCCGCCGCGTGCTCGCCGAAGTGGGCCTCGAACGGGCCGCTCCAGCCGAGCTCGACGAGCGGCGTGGCGTCGACCGCGCTCATCGCCGCACCCCCTCGAGCTCGATCGGGCGGCGGTACTCGAGCTCCTCGAGGGAGCGCCGGAAGCCGAGCCGCTCGTAGAGGGCCATCGCCCGGTTCTCGTTCTGCTGATCGACCCCGAGCGCGGCGGAGGTCGCTCCGGCGTCGCGGACGATCCGGAGGCTCTCGGCGAGCATCGCGCTCGCCAGGCCCCGCCGCCGATACGGCGCCCGGACGGCGATCGACTCGGTCCAGCCGACGATCGAGCCGTCGGGGCCGGGGGCCGCGAGGTAGTTGAGGATGTGCCCGGCGGCCTCGCCGGTCGCCCGGTCGATCGCCACGCACCACAGGCCCGGCTGGGTGTCGGGGGCGACCCGGAACAGGGCCCAGTCGGCCTCGGTCGGCAAGGCCTCGCCGTAGTGCGTCGCGAACACCTCGACGTTGAGGTCGTATGCCCGCCGGATCGCCGACTCGTCGCCGGCTTCGACCCGGCTCAGGACGATGCCGTCGGGCACCGGCACCTCCGGGATCGCGGCGAGGTCCGGCCGAGTCATCTCCGCGTGACGCCGGACGAGCGCGAACCCGAGCGCCTCGAGGCGCTCGATGCGGGGTCGCTCGGTGCCGCGGACGTACCGGGTCAGGATCGCCGGCCGGGGGGCCGCGCCGTCGCCGGCCGCGAGCTCGGCGGCGAGCGTGGTCTGGCGACGGATGCCCTGCTGCAGCAGCGCGTCCTCGATGCCGCGCTCGGCGTGGGCCGGATCGACGAACTCGACGCCCTCGAACGAGCGCGTGCCGTCGTAGCGGTCGCCCCACAGCCAGCGGGCATAGGCGACGACCGCCCCGTCGACCTCGGCGACGACGATGTCGCGATCCGGGTCGCAGTTCGAGAGGTTCGAGTAGACGGCGACCATGTCCTCGAGCGGCTTGACGTCGGCCGAGCCGACCGCCCGGTTCGCCGCGTCGGCCACGGCCGCCATCGCCGGCAGGTCGTCGAGACCTCGCCAGTGTCGGAAGCGGAGCCCCGGGATGGCCGGGGCATCCGCGATCTCGATCGTGTCGCTCACCTTGGCGGTGTCCATCTCAGCCCACCCGCTTGAGCCGACCGGTCCGCTTGGCGTAGCGCTCGGCGCGGCCGAACGCCCACAGACCGGTCGGGATGAGGACGATGCCCATGACGACGAGCGGCACGACGTCGTGCGGCAGCTCGCTGACCGGCGTCCCGGCGATCAGCCCCTGCCGGACGCCGTCGAGGACGTAGGTCGCCGGGGAGAGCCGCGAGAGCGCCTGCATCCAGGGCGGCAGGACCTCGACGGAGTAGTAGACGCCCGACACGAGCAGCAGGCAGGACTGGATGACGAACGTCATCTGGGCGCCCCGCTCGACGTAGAGGAGCGGCAGGATGGCGGCCATCATGCCGATCCCGACGAAGCTGAACGAGCCGAGCAGCATGAACGCGATCGCCGTCGCGCCGTTCGCCTGGTCGAGGCGAAGCTGCGGGAAGAACAGGACGAGGACGACGAGGATGGCCGCCGTGTGGACGAGCCCGTACGCCATCGCGTACAGGCACGAGCCGAGCAGCTGGGCCCAGCGCCGGACGGGCGCCATCATCGTGTACTCGAGCGTCCCCTCCCAGCGCTCGACCGCGATCGTCTCGGCGATCCAGCTGAAGACGACCGACAGGTAGTTCCAGAAGATCGCGCCGATCATCAGCATGAGGATGAGCTCGGGCTCGCCGGCCTGCGCGCCGATCAGCGAGATCGACAGCGCGCCGGCGATCGAGTAGATGAGGAAGGCGATCTCCCAGCCCCAGTAGCGCTTCGTCAGGAAGAAGTTCCGCTCGACGAAGGCGTACGAGGCCCGGAGCTCGTGGGCGAGAACGGTCACCGGAGGGTCTCCATGTGGTGGGCGCCGGCCCGACCCCTCAGCGGGGCCGGGCCGGCTCGAGGTGCGCCCCGTCGGCGAGGCGCTCCCCGACGCGGATGAGCGAGCGACCGATGCGGGCCCGCAGCGGCGCCGCCTCCGTCGAGCGTTCGGCACGCAGGAGACGGGCCTGGCTGGCGGCCCGCAGGTCGTCCCGGCGGTGTCGCTGCGCCTGGAAGAGGCGCAGCTGGGTGCTGGCGTGCATCGTGGGTCTCCGATCGTGGTGGGTCGTCAGATGGTCGGGCCGCCGGTCGCGGCGCGGGTCGAGCAGGGCATCCATCGGTCACCTCCCTTCGTCGTCATCGTCGGGCTCGTCCTCGTCGACGTCCTCGTCGAGCGAGCGGCCGGTCAGGGTCAGGAACACGGCGTCCATCGTCGGCGGCTGTCCGTGCCGCTCGGCGACGAGCCGCTTGAGCG
Source organism: uncultured Anaerolineaceae bacterium (assembly GCA_964483405.1). Taxonomy (GTDB): domain Bacteria; phylum Chloroflexota; class Limnocylindria; order Limnocylindrales; family CSP1-4; genus CAZABC01. The sequence continues at coordinate 63,748 of CAZABC010000003.1, read as the reverse complement.
CCTCGGGCGTGCCCTCGGCGACGACCCGGCCGCCATCGAGGACGACGATCCGGTCGCACAGCCGCTCGGCCTCCGCGAGGTCGTGCGTCGTCAGCACGATCGCCGCGGCGTGGCCGTCGCGGACCTCCTCGATGAAGGTCTGGACGTCGAGCTTGCTCCGCGGGTCGAGGCCGGTGGTCGGCTCGTCGAGGAGCAGCAGCGCCGGGCTGGTCAGCAGGGCCCGCGCGATCGCGACCTTCTGCTGCATCCCCCGGCTCATCTGCTCGATCGGCCGGCCGACGCGCGCCCCGCCGATGCCGAGCCGGGCGAGGATCACCGCCGCCCCCCGTCGCGCTTCGCGGGCATCGAGCCCGTAGAGGCGGGCGGCGAACGAGAGGTTCTCCAGCGGGCTCAGCTTCTTGAAGAACGCGGCATCGACGCTGACCCGGTTGATGAGCCGCTTGACGGCCATCTCGTCGCGCTCGATGTCGTGGCCGAACACCTCGACCCGGCCCTCGTCGAGGGTCAGCAGACCCGACACGAGGCGGATCAGCGTCGACTTGCCCGAACCGTTGGCGCCGAGGACGCCGACGATCTCACCGCGGTCGACCCGGAGGTCGACCCGGTCGACGGCGACGACGGCCCGTCGCTTGCGGCCGACGACGAACTTCTTCGATACCCGCTCGACGAGCAGGGCGGGCGGTCCGGCCGGCGCCGGGTGGGCCTCGACCCGCGTCCCGAGCGCCGCCTCGAGGGCGAGCTCGACCGCCGGCTCGGGGGCCGTCGGAGTCTTCGGCTGCGGGGTCAGGATGGCGGTCATGGTTCGGGCCTCGGGTGGCTTGGTGGTGGCCACCGGGGCCGCGGATCGCCCGGAGAAGGACGAGCCGCGGGCCCGGGGTCGTCGTCGGCGACGGGAGGGGCTCGCGGCTCTGGGGCCGCCGCCCGGGGTGTCCTGGCGGACGGATCCCGGGCGGGGAACGAAAGAGCCGTGGGCCCTGGCCCACGGCTCGTGTCTGCCGGATCTGGCGGACTTGCCGCCTTCGTCCTAGCTCGAGGTGGGCGCAGTGCTCCCGCGGACGCGAGAGCCGGCATCGCCGGTCCGCGTGGCGCCGTAGAGCAGGTTCTGCCGCATTCGGAGTAGTCCTCCTGTCGAGCTGGACATGGCGCGGGACTGCGCCGGGCGGGAGTCTAGGCGCCGGCCGGTGGCGGTGTCAACCCCGAGCGCGGAGTAGGGGATCGGAGGCTGCCGGTGCGGCGACGCACCATCGACGCGACCGTGTCGGGCGGTCCGGCAATCCGGAGCGGCCGCCGGACGCGAAGACCGGGTGACGCGCCGACGACGGCGCCGATCCGGACCTGGAGGGACCATCCGATGCGCTTCCGTCGCCCCATCGCCGCCCTGCTCTCCGCCGCGGCCCTGGCCGCCACGCTGGCCGTGCCCGCTTCCGCGGCCGAGCCGCCGTCCAACGTCGCCGAGGTCCTCGGCGCGGACGGCGTTGCGTTCGACTCGAACTGGTACGACTTCGACATCGTCGAGAAGGCCGCCCTGACGGTCATCGACGCGAAGAGCGGCGACACCGCGGTCGCGCTGCTCGCCGATGACGATGCCGTGCTGACCGTCCTCGCCCCGAACGATCGGGCGTTCCAGGTCCTCGTCGCGAGCCTGACCGGCCGCTGGTACTGGAACGAGGCGACGGTCTTCGCCAAGCTCGTCGAGGCGGTCAAGGGCCTCAACGGCGGCGATATGGCCAAGACGGTCGACACGATCGAGAACGTGCTGCTCTACCACGTCATCCCGGGCGCGGCGCTGACCCGGTCCCAGGTCGTCGCCGCGAGCGGCGCCTCGGTCGCGACCGCGCTGGACGGCGCGTCGATCAGGATCCGCTACGTCGGCTGGCTCGACACGATCACCCTCGGCGACCTCGACTACGACGCCGCCGACCCGTGGGTCGTCAACCGCAAGACGAACATCGCCGCGGGCAAGAGCATCATCCACGGGATCTCGCTCGTCCTGCGCCCGATCGACCTGCCGCGCGCCTGGTAACCCGGCGCCCTCGCCCCTTGTCGGCACGAGGCCGGGTCCTTCGGGGCCCGGCCTCGTCGCGTCCGGTCAGCCGAGCTCGCGCCGCATCAGCACCCGCGGCACGCCGCCGGTCCGGCTGCCGGTCGGCGCCACGACCTCGAAGCCGGCGGCCTCGAACATCGCCCGGGTACCCGTGTAGGCGGCCGCCGCCGGGAGTCGCGCCCCCGCGACCGCATCGGCGGGGTACGCCTCGAGGGCCGGGGCGCCGGCCGACCGGGCATGCTCGACCGCACCGGCGAGGAGCGCCGTCGCGACGCCCTGGCCGCGAGCCCGGCGCGACACGACGAAGCAGACGACCGACCAGACCGGGCGGTCGTCCGGTCGGGGGATGACCCGGGAGTGCTCGATGCGCTCGTAGGCCGAGCGTGGGCTCACGGCGATCCAGCCGACGGCCCGGTCGTCCTCGTCGAGCGCCACGAGCCCCGGGGCAGGGGAGTCCGCGGCCGCCGCCGCCTCGACCGTCGCCGCCATCGCTGTCCGGTTCGCGTCGGCGGTCGAGTTCGTCCAGTCGAGGCCCCGGACCCGCCAGTACATGCAGGCGCACCACTTCGGGTCGCCGCCCTCGGCGAACAGCTCGGCGACGGCTGGCCACTCGGCCGGGGTCACGGGCACGATCCGCATCGGACGCAGTCTACGAGCCGGTCACGCCGATCGACGTCGGACCCCGTCCCGCCGATGGGACGGGGTCCGACCGCTCGTTCATCGCTGCCGGCCTGGCAGCACCGGTGTCAGGGCCTGAACTTGAGCTCGGCGCCGTCGAAGGTGCTGACCATCGAGACCATCAGACCGTCGTCGGTGATGTACGCGTCAGCACCCCGGTAGGGCTCGGCCAGGAAGGGCGCGTCGGCGACCCAGCTGACGGCGATCGTCCCGCCCGTGACCTGGCGGGATTCCTCGGTGAAGGTGATCCCGCAGAGGCCACCCTCCGAGGGCGGCAGGACGAACCCACCGAATGTCGCCGCCGTTGCTTCGCGACCGCTGACCACCACGCCGCCCGGCAGACGAAGCTCGTAGCTGTCGGGGTACTGCTGCATCAGGCCGACCCAGTCGCAGCCGTTGAGCGCCTCCAGGTGCTGGGCGAGCACGGCGTCGGGCGTGGGCTCGCGGACGAGCCCCGCGGACACCTGGCTCGGGTCGTAGGGGTTGGCGACCGGGATCGCCGTGTACTTGTGCGAGTTGGAGTTCCAACCCGGCGGGACCTTGCCGTTGCCGGCGTACACGATGGCGGCACTCGCCAGCAGGGCGATCACCACCAGCGCCACGAGACCGATCCTGCGCATTCCGCCACCTCAGGAGGACACGCGCGGGTCGGTCCCGCCAGTGGCTCGACGCGGTCCGGGGCGGCCAGGGCTTGGGCCGCGCGTCGTCGCCCCCCGCGATGGTGCCACGGTGCAGGGCATCGTCCGCCGACGGCAGTGCCGTTCGGCATGAGTCGCCGACCCGTGAACGATGCCGCGCGCCACGATGCGCCCCGTGGCGCAGCGCCTCCCGCGACCGGCGTGGATCACCCCGCGGCGAGCGTCGCGTGAGCGAACTGGACCGCGAACGGGTCGCACCAGATGACGACCGAGGCGGCGGCGGCCGGATCGAACCCCACTGGCAGCTCGTAGTTGAAGGCGCCGTCGGTCGCCTTCAGCTTGCCGAGGTCGAGCGAGCCGGCGGCGTAGCCATCGGGGTCGGACGAGATGAGGACGTGGAGATCGGGGCCGTTGGTCACCGAGAACGACGATAGGCGGAGGACGTAGCGGCCGGGCGCGACCTCGATGATCGACGCCGAACCGCTGCCCTGGTGGAAGTCGTCGGCACCGACGAAGGTGCCGGTCAGCAGGGTCGCCGGCGCGGTGTCCGGCGACCCGACGGGCGAGGGGACGGCCGATGGCTCGGTCGGTGCGGCCGACGCGACGGCCGACGAGCCCGGGGTCGGCGCCGGGGTGCCCGGGAGTGGCGCGGCCTCGACGAGCTCGGTCCGGATGACGAGCGGCGAGGCGACATACCAGGCGGTCGGGGCGATCACGGCCACCACGACGACGGCCGCCACGAGGGCCCGGACGGGATGCCGACGGGCTGCCGCGGCAAGTCGGCCCCACCAGCCGCGCCGCAGGCCGACGGCGACGAGGACGACGAGCCCGACCGCCAGCCCGGCCAGGAGCGGGAGGCGATACGGGAAGATGACGGTCGAGAAGAGGCGTTCGGCCTCGCCGAAGATGTTCACGGGTCGACTGGCTCCATCGGTGCGATCGGCCGGTCTCGGCGCGACGAGCACGAGGATGGGCCCGTCGCGTGACGACCTCGTGACGCGAGCCCCGACACCCACGAGCGGAGGGCTTCGATCGCGAGCCGACGCCGCCACGGCCGGGAGTCGCCCGGCGGCCTCTCGACCGGTCGCGGCGGCTCCGTGCTAGCCTCGGCCGGTGACCGAGCGACGACCGGAGCCAGCCGTCCGCGCCCCCGGTGGGCTCGTGGCGCTCGTCCGGGCCGGCGTCCTCGACGGTGAGCTCGGCGGGCTGCTCTGGGCGCTGGTCGAGGGCGGCCTCGCGGTCGTCGTGGCCGGCCCCCCGGGCCCGGGTCGCGACGGGGTCCTCCAGGGGCTCAGCGACGCGCGACCGGATCCGACGACGCTCCGTGTGGATCTCGCCGCGTCCGACGATCCCGATCCCCGGACGACCGCCCGGACCTACCTCGCCGCGGCGCAGGCGGGGCTCGGTCCCTTCGCGACGATCGCCGCGACCGACCTCGAGGGCGTCTACGCGACCCTCGAGCGCCGCCCGATCCGCCTCGCTCGCGACGAGCTCGGTGCGCTCGGCCTGGTCGTCGTCCTCGAACCGAAGTCGGATGACCCGCGTGGGCCGGCCGGCGTCCGGATCGGCGCCTGTCACTGGGTCCGCCCCCTCGCCCGCGACGCCCATGGGCACGTCCAGCGCCTCGGTCCGGCCGTCCTCGCGACGTGGGACGGCCGCATCTCGCGCTGGGAGCACTTCGCCTGGGGCGTGCTGCCCGAGCTCGCCGCCCGGCTCGGCATCCGCGCCGGCGACCTCGAGCGCGACGCGGCGGCCCGGGCGGCCGCGCTCGCGACCGCCGCCTCGACCGATGCCTGACCGGCCGGGCCGCATCCTCCTCCTCAACGGGACGTCGAGCTCGGGCAAGACGACGCTCGTCCGGGCGCTCCAGGCGGCGCTGCCTGACCCGTGGCTCGAGATCGGCATCGACCGCTTCATCTTCGCCCTGCCGAAGCGCTATCTCGACCAGCCGCTCTGGTCGGAGGTCTTCCGCTACGTGCGGCCCGCGGACCGGACCGAGGGGCCGTTCACGATCGAGACCGGGCCGCTCGGCGAGCGGCTCGTGTCAGGGATGCACCGAACCGTCGCGGCGCTGGCCGACGACGGCCTCGACGTCATCGTCGACCACGTCCTGCTCGAGGCGGTCTGGCTCGACGAGTGCGTCGAGCGCTGGCGGCCGTTCGACGTCCGCTTCGTCGGCGTCCGCTGCCCGCTCGAGGTCGTCGAGCGACGCGAGCGCGATCGCCGCGATCGGACGATCGGCCAGGCGGCCGCCCAGCACGCGGTCGTCCACCGCTGGGGTCCATACGACGTCGAGGTGGACACGTCGGTCCTCGACCCCGAGGCGTGCGCCCGGGCGGTCATCGACGCGCTCGGGCGGCCGGGCAGCTCGGTCTTCGCCTCCCGATCGGCCTAGGGAGGCGAGCGGCCGGAACCGCGGACGGCAGGGCTGGCGACGAAGTGGTCGGGCCGGGCTACTCCGTCGCCACGACGCCGCCCGCGGGATCGGACGGCTCAGGCCGGCTGCATGACCTTCTCGAGCACCTCCGGCTCGAGGACGCCGGTCGTGGGGTCGAACCGGCGGACCACGTGGATGGTCTCGTACGGGACAGCGTACTTCTTGAAGATGTCGATCAGCGCGTCCGTCGCGGGTGCCTGCCACAGGCAGAACGTCCGTCCGTCGACGAACGAAACGAGTGAGCTGTCCCAGCAGACGCCGTCGGGGAGCGGCTCGCGTGAGAGCGGCTGGAGCTGCCCCTCCTCGAAGGCGACAGGGTGGATGACGACGTATCGCGGCATGCGGTCTCCTCCTCGCCGCCACGCGACCCGTCCGGTGGCCCGGCCGGACGCCCGCTCGGCGGCCGTCACGGCACGGGGGGATCGTCGCCCCGGACGACGGGTGTTGGCAAGAGCCATCGGGCTCGAGGGTCGCGCGGCGGTACCATGGGCGGCATCCCGACCGACAGGAGTCCGAACCCGATGCCGTACGTCGCCACCTCCGCCGCCGACCTCCTCGCCCGCCTCGAGGGCATCGCCCACCTCGAGGGCATCGCCCACCTCGAGACCGATCGCCTCGTCGTCGACGACGAGCGACGCTTCCGCGCCGGGGCGATCCGCGACCTCGCCTGGACCGCCGCCTTCTCCGAGGACGAGGGTGCCATCGAGGCCGCCCGCTGGCTCGTCTGGGAGGCCAGCCAGGCGCTCGGCGCCCGGTCGGCCAGCATCCAGGGGCTCTACGCCGCGCGCGGTCGGGGCGAGGTCTCGGGCTTCACCGTCCCGGCGATCAACATCCGGGCCCAGACCTTCGACATGGCCCGGGTCGTCTTCGAGCGGGCCGCGGCCCACGACGTCGGCGCCGTCATCCTCGAGCTGGCGAGGAGCGAGCAGACCTACACCTGGCAGCGGCCGATCGACTACAGCACGGCCGTCCTCGCGGGGGCCATCGCGGCCGGCTGGCGCGGCCCCGTCTTCCTGCAGGGCGACCACTACCAGTTCAACGCCAAGAAGTACGCCGCCGACCCGGAGGCGATGACCGAGGAGATCCGGCGCGCCTGCCGACTGGCCGTCGATGCGGGCTACCGCAACATCGACATCGACGCCTCGACGCTCGTCGACCTCTCCCAGCCGACCGTCGACGCCGAGCAGGCGGTCAACTATCGACTGTCGGCCGAGATGACGGCCCTCATCCGCTCGCTCGAGGCCGACGGCGTGTCGATCAGCGTCGGTGGCGAGATCGGCGAGGTCGGCAAGGAGAACTCGAACGAGGCCGAGCTGCGGGCGTATCTCGATGGCTACCGACGCGAGCTCGAGGTCCTCGCGCCCGGCGCCGTCGGCGTCAGCAAGGTCAGCGTCCAGACCGGCACGAGCCACGGCGGGGTCGTCCTCCCCGACGGATCGGTCGCGGCGGTCGCGGTCGACTTCGGCGTCCACGAGCGGCTCGGCGCGATCGCCCGGTCGGAGTACGGGCTCGCCGGCACGGTCCAGCACGGCGCATCGACCCTGCCCGACGAGCTCTTCCACCGCTTCCGGGAGGTCGAGACGGCCGAGATCCACCTCGCGACCGGTTTCCAGAACGCCCTCTACGAGCACCCGGCCTTCCCGGCCGAGCTCCAGGACGCGATCCGCGACTGGTGCTTCGCCAACGCGCTCGACGAGCGCAAGGACGGCCAGACCGACGCCCAGTTCGTGTACACCTCGCGCAAGAAGGCGATCGGTCCGTTCAAGCGGCAGCTGTGGGATCTGGCGACGAAGGACGAGATCCTCGCCTCGCAGGGTGACAAGATCGCGTTCCTGTACGACCAGCTCGGGGTCGTCGGCGGTCGCGGCCTCGTCGACCGGCACGTCGCGCCGGTCGAGGTCCATCGCCCGCTGCCCGACGGGCTCCGCGGGGCGGTCGCGACCGCCTGACGCGCCGGGCGCCTGGCCGGCGCGGTCGGCCCTGCCGGTCGGGTCGTCCGGGAGCGCGCGCGGGACTCGACCTCGCCCGGCGACGGTGGCAGGATACGGAGCGCGACGCCGGCCCCGGCGCGCCGACCCTGGAGGTGCGTCCCGATGTCCTCCGCGCCCCCGCCCGACGTCGCCGCGCGCGACGCGTTCGCCGCCCGTCTGTTCGAGGCGACGCTCGGCGCCTTCGACCTGCTGGCGATCCACCTCGGGCTCGACCTCGGGCTGTACCGGGCGCTCGCCGACGGTGGCCCGGCGACGCCGCACGAGCTCGCGGGCCGAGCCGGCATCGACGGCCGCTACGCCCGCGAGTGGCTCGAGCAGCAGGCGGTCACCGGCATCCTCGACGTCGACGACCCGGCCGCGGCGCCGGACGACCGCCGGTTCGCCCTCCCGTCCGCTCACGCGGAGGTCCTCCTCGACCCCGATAGCCCGGCCGCCGGTGCGCCGCTGCCGCGGTACGTCGTCAGCGGCGCGCGGATGCTGCCGGCGATCGTCGAGGCGTACCAGCGGGGCGAGGGCGTCGGCTGGGCCGACTACCCGGGGCTCGTCGAGGCCCAGGAGCTCGCCAACCGGCCGGTCTTCCGGCACCAGCTGACCCAGGAGTGGCTGCCGGCCATCCCCGACGTCCACGCCCGGCTGCGGACCGGCGCCCGCGTGGCCGACGTCGCCTGCGGCGCCGGCTGGTCGGCGATCGCGATGGCCCACGCCTACCCGGCCGTCCACATCGACGGGCTCGACGTCGACCCCGAGTCGATCGACCGCGCCCAGCGCAACGCGGCGGCCGAGGGACTCGGCCTGTCGCGGGTCGCCTTCCACCTCGTCGACGCCGGCCAGCACGACCTCGACGGGAGCTACGACGTGGTGACGATCTTCGAGGCCGTCCACGACCTGTCGCGGCCGGTCGAGGTGCTGCGGGCGGCGCGGAACCTCCTCGCCCCGGGCGGGACGGCGATCGTCGTCGACGAGAAGGTCGCCGAAGCGTTCACGGCTCCCGGCGACGATGTCGAACGGCTCAACTACGGCTACAGCCTCGTCTTCTGTCTCGTCAACAGCCTCGCCGATCGGCCCTCGGTCGGGACCGGCGCCGTGATGCGACCCGAGACGATGCGCGCGTACGCGCTCGAGGCGGGCTTCCGGTCCGTCTCGGTCCTGCCGATCGAGCACGAGACGTTCCGCTTCTACCGCCTCGACCCCTGAGCGGCGGGTCCGGCCGACCGGGTACTGTGCGCCCATGGCGGTCGACTTCGGTCCCGAGTGGAGCGCGTCGCTCCGGCGCGGCGACGAGGCGGAGCTCGGCGCCTGGCTGGCCCTGGCCCACGCCTGCTGCGACGAGGCGGACCGGATCGCCCTCGCCTCGTTCCGCCGCGATCTGGTCATCACCGCGAAGCCCGACCGGACGCTGGTGACCCAGGCCGACCAGGCGATCGAGCGGGTCATCCGCGAGCGGATCGTCGACCGGTTCCCCGGTCACGGGCTCGTCGGCGAGGAGTACGGCGTCGAGCAGGGTGACGCGGCCGTTCGCTGGTACATCGACCCGATCGATGGGACCCACAACTACGTCCGGGGCGTGCCGCTGTTCGGGACGCTCCTCGCCGTCGAGCGCGACGGGGAGATCCAGGCCGGGGTGCTCTCGGCGCCGGCGATGCGCGAGCGGTGGTTCGCCCGGCGAGGTGCCGGCGCGTGGGCCCGCGGCCTCGACGGCGAGCGGCGGATCCGCGTCTCCGAGGTCGGCTCCCTCGGCGACGCCCAGGTCCTCTACGGGTCGGCGACCGATAGCCGGCGGAGCGGGCTCATGCCCGGCTTCGACGCGCTCGTCGGGAGCGCCTGGCGCGAGCGCGGCTTCGGCGACTTCTGGGGCTACGCCCTCGTCGCCGAGGGCGCCGCCGAGTGCATGCTCGAGACCGGGATGAACGCCTGGGACCTCGCCGCCCCGCAGGTCCTCATCGAGGAGGCCGGCGGCCGGGTGACCGACGTCACCGGCGCCCGGCGGATCGACGCGCCGTCGTTCGTCGGGACGAACGGACGGCTCCACGAGGAGATCCTGCGCATCGTCGGCGGCGGCTGACCGGCGCGGTCTCGACGCTGCGGAACGGCTGATCGCGGTCGCGGCGGCGCGACGGGTGCCCCGTGGGCGTCGGCTCGGGCCAGGCGAGGTCGAGCCGGCTCACGTCGGCCCGCCGCCGTCGACCGTGGTCGGGCCCCGCGGATCGTCGAGCAGGCCCGCACAGGGTCCGAGGAGCCCATCGACGGTGGCCGGGTCGACGAGGTCGGCGACGACGGCCGCCACCGCCGCATCCTCGAGCGTCGCGGCGAGGGCGACCCGGTCGTCGACGCGGAGCGGCTCTTGGCGCCAGGCGAGCCCGGCGGACGTCGGGTCGCAGGACGAGGTCCCGACGACCCGGTCGATCCGGCCGACTCGTTACGCGCCGGCGGCCGCGAGGCTCTCGTCGAGGACCGACAGGGCGAGATCGACCTCGGCCGCGGTCGTCACCAGCGGCGGGATGATCCGGACGACGTTCGCGTAGCTGCCGGCGGACAGGACGATCAGCCGGCGCTCGAGCGCCTCGGCGAGGACGCGCCTGGTCAGGTCCGGGTCGGGGACGCGCCCGTCGGCCTCGTCGGGCTTCACCAGCTCGATCGCCACCATCAGGCCGAGGCCCCGGGCGTCGCCGATCGCGCGGTACTTCGCCTGGAGGGCCCGGAGCCCGGCGAGGAACTGCCTCCCGCGCTCCCGGGCGTTGGCGACGAGGCCCTCCTCCTCGATGACGTCGAGGGTGGCGTTCGCCGCGGCGCAGCTGACGACGTTCCCGCCGTACGTCCCGCCGTGGGTCCCGGGCTTCCACGCGGCCATGACGCCGTCGCGGGCGATGATCCCCGATAGCGGGAGCCCCGACGCGATTCCCTTGGCCATGACGACGATGTCGGGCTCGACGTCCCAGTGCCGCACCGCGAACAGCTCGCCGGTCCGCCCGAAGCCGGACTGGACCTCGTCGGCGATGAGGAGGATGCCGTGCTGGCGGGTGATCTCGCGGAGACGCGGCAGGAAGGTCGGCGGCGGGACGATGTAGCCGCCCTCGCCGATGACCGGCTCGACGATGATCGCGGCGACCCGCTCCGGGTAGATCAGCTGGTGGAAGAGCAGGTCGAGCTGGGCCTCCCAGTCGCAGCTGCAGGCGGCCGGCTCGTGCGGCCCGCCCGGGGCGCGGTAGCAGTACGGGTAGGCCGCGTGGTACACGGACCCGGGTAGCGGCTCGAAGGCCGCCCGGTAGACGTCCTTGGCGGCGGTCAGCGCCATCGTCTGGGCGGTCCGACCGTGGAAGCCGTAGCGGAACGGGATGATGACCGGCCGGCCGGTGGCGATCCGGGCGAGCTTGACCGATGCTTCGACCGCCTCGGCCCCGCTGTTCGAGAGGAACGCCTGCCACGGCCCACCGGGCAGGAGCGTCCGGAGCCGGTCGTACAGCCGCAGGCCCGGCTCATGGAAGACGATGTTCTGCTGGCCGTGGAGGAGCTTCGCCGCCTGGGCCTGGACCGCCGCGACGACGCGCGGGTGGGCGTGGCCGGTGTTCGTGACCCCGATGCCCGAGCTGTAGTCGAGGTAGCGCTCGCCGTCCGTCGTCACGAGCCAGCTGCCCTCGCCGTGGTCGACGGTGAGGTTCGTGATCCGGCCCCAGACGGCCGGGACGACGGAGCGGTCGGGCAGGGTCGGGGCGCGGTCATCGAGCAGGGTCATGGCGATCTGGCTCCTGTGCCGGGCCCGGCCGGCCCCGCTTCGGCGGCCGTCCGGCTGCGGCGGCTGCGCTCCGTCAGGCCGCCTCGCGGCGGGCCTGGCGGCGCTGGAAGAGGGTCGAGACGATGACGAGGCCCACGGTGATCCCGAAGATCATCGTCCCGATGACGTGGACCTGCGGCGGCAGGTTGTTGCGGATGCTCGCCCAGACCCAGAGGGGGAAGGTGTTCTGGGTCCCGGCCGTGAACTGGGTGATGATGAAGTCGTCGATCGATAGGCTGAAGGCGAGCAGCGCCGCGGCGAGGATGCCCGGCAGGATGAGCGGGAAGGTCACCTTCCAGAACGTCACCCACTCGTTCGCCCCGAGATCCATGGCGGCCTCCTCGAGGTGGCGCGGGAAGCCCTGCATCCGGGCCCGCAGGGTCACGACCACGAACGAGATGTTGAACATGATGTGGGCGATGAGGATCGTCTGGAGGCCGAGCGGGAAGAGCGTGCCGCCGGTCAGGGTCTTGAGCGGCTCCTGGGCCGTCGCGACGAAGAGCGTGAGGAGGCTCGCCCCGAGGACGATCTCGGGCGTCGCCATCGGGATGAACAGGAACGTGTTCGTCCCGCCCTTGCCCCGGAACTCGTAGCGGGTCAGGGCGAGCGCGATCAGCGTCCCGAGGGTCGTCGCGACGATCGTCGAGAGGAACGCGATCAGGATGCTGTTGAGGAGCGCCTGGGCGAGCCCCGGCCGGCCGAGCGGGTTGAGCCAGGCGTCGATGCTGAACTCGCCCCACACGAAGTTGAACCGCCCGGGCGGATCGTTGAACGAGAAGATGACCATCACGGCGATCGGCAGGAGCAGATAGCCGATCGCGGCGATCGTGAAGGCGGGCACGACATACCGGTCGATCGCCTTCCAGGCGCGCGCGCTCCCGCCACCCGGGCGCCCGGCGGTCCCGGTCGTGGCGCTCATCCGGCGCGACCCCCCGTCAGCTCCTCGGTCCCGAGGGCCCTGGCGTAGATGAAGATCGAGAGCAGGATGCCGGCCATCAGCAGGAACGACAGCGCCGCGGCGAGCGGGTAGTCGTTGACGGCCAGGAACCGGTTCTGGATGACGTTGCCGATCATCTGCGTCTTCGGGTTGCCGAGCAGCTCGGCGTTCACGTAGTCGCCGACGATCGGGATGAAGACGAGGATGCCCCCGGCGAAGACCCCCGGCAGGCTGAGCGGGAAGGTGATCCTGATGAACGCCTCGGACAGCAGGTAGCCGCAGACGAGCGCCCCGATGACCGCCCCGGCGACCGCCACGCCGGCGAAGACGAGCGCGCCGCCGCCATCGAGCGAGGCGTAGCCGAAGCCGATCCACATCGCGGCCGCCAGGATGCCGCCGACCGCCGCGCCGACCCGCAGGCCGCCGGGTCGCCACGGCCCGGCGTACAGGTCGCGCGCGGCCTCGACCAGCCGGCCGTCGATCTTCTCGATCGACACGTACGCCGGCAGCACGAAGAAGGGCAGGAACTCGTAGGTCAGGCCGGCCACGACCGCGAGCGGCGTGCCGAGGATCGAGACGTTGTCGGGGATCCCGGGCACGGCCCGGAGCATCGACAGGAAAACGCCCTGATCGCCGAGGATGATCTTCCACGAGATCGTCCGGATGAGGAAGCTCGTGAAGAACGGGGCGATGACGAGGAAGAGCAGCAGGCTCTTGTACGGTCCGCCGCGGACGGCGATCCCGTACGCGAGCGGGTAGCCGATGAGGAAGCAGAGGGTGGTGGCGAGGCCGCCGAAGACCAGCGAGTTCCGGATGTTGTCCGGGAACTTCGTGATCGCCTCGACATAGTTCTCGATCGCGAAGGTGAACTCATACCCCTGGACGACCGAGCCCGTCGAGAGCGAGGTCACGAACATCTGGATGTTCGGGACGATGAAGAAGAGGATGAGCCAGAGCAGGCCCGGGGCCATGAGCAGCCACGGGACGAGCCAGCGCCGGCTCCGGTGCCCCTTCCCGCCGGTCGCCCCGGCGGCCGCGCCAGCCGTCATCGATCAGACGCCCGTCAGCTCCGCGAACATCTCGTTGACCGCCATCTCGTCCTCCTCGTCCCAGTTGGGCTGGGAGTACAGCCGCTCGACGACGTCGTCGGGCGGGAAGAGGAGGGGGTTGTCGGCGGCATCGGGGTCGAGCGCGACGATCGCCTCCTCGACACCCTTCACCGGCGAGATGTAGTAGACGTAGGCGGCGATCGCGGCGGCCCGGTCGACGTCGTAGACCCAGTCGATCATGGCCTCGGCGGCGGCCTTGTGCTGGGCGCCCTTCGGGATGAGCATGTTGTCGGTCCAGATCATCGCCCCCTCCTCGGGGAAGACGAACCGGTCGTCCTCGCCGCCCGACGAGGCAAGGTCGCCCGACCAGACCATGGCCGCCCACGTGTCGCCGCTCCCGAAGTCGAGCAGGTACTCGTTGCCGGTGAACTGGCGGATGTGGCTGTTGTCGACGAACGTCTGGAGGTAGTCCTTGACGACCTGGGCGTCCTCGACCGTCATCTCCTCGGGCGGGTTGTCGCTCGCCTGGCCCTGGGCCTGGAGCATGAGGTGGGTGAGCGGGAACGTGTCGCGGACCTCGGTCAGGAGGGTGACCTTGCCCGAGAACTCCGGGTCGAACAGGTCGGCGAGCTTGGTCAGCTCGCGGCCGGTCGACTTGACGTTGTAGCCGACGCCGGTCGCCCCCGACTGCCACGGGTAGTGGAAGCTCATGTCGGGGTCCCAGGCGAGACCCTTGAGGTTGTCCTTGACGTTCGCCGCGGCCGTCGGGGTGTTGGCCGGGTCGATCTTCTCGGTCCAGCCGAGGGCGACCAGCTTGGCCGCCATCCAGTCGGTCAGGACGATGAGGTCCCAGCCGGTGTCGACGCCGGACTCGAGCTGCGGCCGGATCGTCGCGACGAAGCTCTCGTTGTCCTCGATCTTCGCGTTCGCGTAGTTGACCTCGATGCCGTACTCGGCCTTGAAGCTCTCGATCGTCGGCGAGGTCACCTCGTCCTCGGCGAGGTCGATGTAGGCATCCCAGTTCGCGAAGTTCAGCGGCCCGGTGACCTCGCCGTCGCCACCGCCACTCGAGGGGGCCGGGGTGCCACCGCCGGAGCAGGCGGCGATGAACGCGCCAACGCCCGCGAGGGCCGAGCCCTGCAGGAACCGGCGCCTGGTCACCGGCAGGCCGCCGGCCCGGACCATCTCGTCGATCATCCCGTGCTCTCCTCCGTCGCCGCCGGCACCCGCCGGGCGGCAGGGATCAGTCCGCCGCGGGCTCGGGACCCGGCGCGGACGGGACCTCGGTCGCCGCCGATCCCCCCGCGGCGACCACGAACGTGTGGTCGGGCGACCAGGTCATCCGGACCTCGTCACCCGGGCGCCAGAGCTCGGCCTTCGTGGCCCGCTCGACGTTCTGCTCGTAGACCGTCAGTCGTGCGCCGCCCCGGGCCTCGACGATGTAGCTCGTCGAGACGCCGAGGTAGGACGCGTCGCGAACGACGCCGGCCAGCTCGTTGTGGCCCTCCGGGACGACCTCCGCCGGCTCGCGCAGGCGGATCTTCTCCGGCCGGACGCCGATCTCGATCCGCTCCATGCCCTCGAGGAGGGCCCGCGGCACGCGGACCACCGTGTCGTCGGCGAGCCGGCAGACGGCATACGCGTCGGCGGTGCCGTCGACCCGGGCGGCGATGAGGTTGCTGACCCCGAGGAAGCCGGCGACGAAGCGGGTCGTCGGCCGCTCGTAGAGGCTCTCGGGGTCGCCGAGCTGCTCGTACCGGCCACGGTTCATGACGGCGATGCGATCCGACATCGTCATCGCCTCCTCCTGGTCGTGGGTCACGTAGATGAAGGTGATCCCGACCTCCTGCTGGATCCGCTTCAGCTCGACCTGCATCTGCTTGCGGAGCTTGAGGTCGAGCGCCCCGAGCGGCTCGTCGAGGAGGAGGACGGCCGGCCGGTTGACGAGGGCCCGGGCGAGGGCGACCCGCTGGGCCTGCCCGCCCGAGATCTGCGACGGCTTGCGCTTCTCGTAGCCCGGCAGCTCGACGAGCCGGAGCATCTCGGTGACCCGCGCCTCGATCTCGCGGTCGTCGACCTTCCGGCGGCGGAGCCCGAAGGCGACGTTCTCGAAGATCGTCAGGTGCGGGAACAGCGCGTAGTTCTGGAAGACGGTGTTGACGTTGCGTCGATAGGCGGGCAGCCAGGTGACGTCCTGCCCGTGCAGCTCGATGAGCCCCGAGGTCGGCTCCTCGAAGCCGCCGATCATCCGGAGCGTCGTCGTCTTGCCGCAACCGGACGGGCCGAGCAGGGAGAAGAACTCGCCGTCGTGGACCTCGAGGTCGATATGGTCGACGGCGTTGACGTCGCCGAACCGCTTGACGACGTCGACGAGGCGGACCTCGACCGCACGCACGTTGGCAGTCTCCGGGCTGCGAGGGTGACATCGTCGCGCCGATGGGTGGGACAAGCCCGGGCGCAGCCACCGCCCTCCTCCCCGAGCGCGGCAGTGGCGAGACGATAGGGCGGCCCAAGAGCGGGTGTCAAGGCGAGAACGGCCCCCGTCGGCGGTGCGGCGGGGATGGGTCGTCCGGCTCGCTGCGGCTGCGGTGCCATCTCCGGCGGCTCCGGCTCGCCCGCGCTACGATGCGGCTCCCGGCCACCCGTCCGGGCGACCGCGTCCCGCCCCCACCGAGCGGAAGGATCCTGCCGCGCCATGACGACCATCAGCGAAGCCGCCGTCTACGACGCCCTCCGGACCGTCCAGGAGCCCGAGCTCGGCGGCGACCTTGTGACCCGCCAGATGATCCGGGACCTCGCGATCGACGGCGATCGGGTCGCCTTCACGATCGAGCTGACGACGCCGGCCTGCCCGCTCAAGGACCAGATCGAGACCGAGGTCCGCGCCGCGCTCGAGCCGCTCGGCGTCGGCGGGCTCGAGATCGCCTGGGGCGCGACGGTCCGCCGGGCCACGCCGCGGGCGGCCGAGCAGCTCCTGCCGGGGGTCAAGAACATCATCGCCGTCGCCTCGGGCAAGGGCGGCGTCGGCAAGAGCACGGTCTCCGTCAACCTCGCCGTCGCGCTCGCCCAGGCCGGCGCGAGCGTCGGGCTCCTCGACGCCGACATCACCGGCCCGAACATCCCGATGATGCTCGGGGTCGAGGGCCAGCCGCGGGCCACCGCCTCGAACCGGATCGAGCCGCTCGAGCGGTACGGCGTCAGGGTCATCTCGATCCAGTTCTTCGTCCCCGAGGGCCAGCCGATCGTCTGGCGCGGACCGCTCGTCGGCGGGGCGATCCAGCAGTTCCTCCGGGACGTCGACTGGGGCGAGCTCGACTACCTCGTCATCGACCTGCCGCCGGGCACCTCCGACGCGCAGCTGACGCTCGCCCAGGCCGTGCCCGTCAGCGGGACCGTGCTCGTCACGACGCCCCAGGAGGTCTCGCTGGCCGACGTCCGCAAGGCGCTCGCGATGCTGGAGCGGATGAACGTCCCGGTCATCGGGATCGTCGAGAACATGAGCGCCTTCGTCTGCCCCCACTGCGGCGAGGCGACCGAGATCTTCGGGCGCGGCGGCGGCGAGCGGTTCGCGGCCGAGCACGGGCTCGAGTTCCTCGGCGGGATCCCGCTCGACATCACGGTCCGCCAGGGCGGGGACGTCGGCGTGCCCGCGGTCGCCCAGCGCGAGCCCGGGCCGGCGGCGCAGGCCCTCGTCCAGCTCGCCCGGATCGTCGCTGCCCGGATGTCGGTCCGGGCGGAGTCGGCGCAGGCACCGGTCCTGACGATCTCCTAGCGCGCGGCGGGCGGCGACGCCCCGGCGCCCGGCTCCGCGGCCCCGGGCTCGGCGGCTCCCGGGTCGCCCGGGCCGGTCTCGCGGAGCACGGCGAGGAGGTCGGCCGCCGCGGCGACCGCCGCCCGCAGGTGGCCCGCCGCACCCTGCTGGAAGACGACGTGGCTCGCGGTCCAGCCGGGCTGGCCGTCGCGGACGACGGCGACGTGGATCGTCGTGTCGTGGTGCTGCGGCAGCGCGAGGACGGCGAGGCCATGCGTGGCGCCGGCGGCACGGCGGGCCTCCTCGGCGACCGATACCGGGTCGAGATCGCCGGCCTCCGCGATCGCGACCGCCCGACGCAGCCGGCCCGAGCCGGCGAGCAGGCCGGCGAGCTGGGCGCCGGTCCCCGCCTCGACGGTGGCGAGATCGCCGCCACGCTCGGCGAGCGCCCGGCCGATCGCCCGGGCCCACGACTCGTCGTCCTCGGCCCAGATGTAGCGGCCGAGACGGGCCCGCAGCTCGAGGAGGGCCGCCTCGCCGATCTCGGCCGCGGGGCGGGGCGGCCGCTCGTCGTCGCCGGGCTCGTCGACCGCCGTCACCCGGACGTCGACCGCGTCGGCCCGGGCGTACGTCGCGACGACGGGGTTCCGGCCGCGAAGCAGGTCGTCGAGCTCGTCGGCGAGCTGCGACTCGCCGATCCCGTGGAGCCGCAGGACGCGCACGCTGCGGTCGACCCCAAGCCCACGATCGTGGAGCCGCGGGAGCACGTGGTCGCGCCACATCGGGGTCATCTCGCGCGGCGGACCGGGGAGGGCGACGACGATCCGACCGTCCGGTCGGTCGACCCACCAGCCGGGCGCCGTCCCGTGACCGTTCGGGATGGCCGTCGCCGACGGGATCCGCCAGGCCTGCTTGATGTTCGCGGCAGGGAACGGGAGCCCGCGTCGCCGCCAGATCGAGCGCAGCCAGTCCTCGAGGGCTGGATCGACGGCGACGCCCTCGCCGACCGCCGCGGCGATCGCCTCGCGGGTCAGGTCGTCGGGTGTGGGGCCGAGGCCGCCGGTCGTCACGACGAGGTCGGCCCGCTCGAGCGCGTCGCGGATCGCGCCGCTCGCCGCCTCGAGGTCGTCGGGCAGGGCGGTCATCCGGCCGACCCACGCCCCCCGATCGGTCAGCGACCGGGCGAGGTCGCCGGCGTTCGTGTCGCGCGTGCCGCCGGTCGTCAGCTCGGTGCCGATCGAGAGGAGCTCGGCGGTGTGGATGCGGCGCACGGCCCGAGCGTAGCGCACCGTGCCGGCGACCGGGGGCGCGGTATCATCGTCGCGTCCCGCCCCGTTGCTGGAGCCTGCCCTGGACACCCGCGGCCCGTCGCCCGAACCCGGCCTCCGCGAGCAGATCGACCGCACCGTCGAGACCGCGCGCCGCCTGTTCGAGGCCCACAAGGCCCTCCTGATCGCCGAGCTCGAGCCGATCAAGGCGAACATCGCGGCGGTCTCGGCCGCCGCCGCCCTCGCCGTCGGCGCCGCGCTCTTCGCGGTCATGCTCATCTCGATCGCGACGACGCTCTTCCTCGGCGAGGCGATCTTCGGCTCGATGGGCTGGGGGATCGTCCACGGGACGCTGACCGCCGTCGCGGTCATCGTCGGCGCGGCCTCGTTCATCGTCCGCGACGACCGGGGCCTCCTCGGCCGGGCGCTGGCGATCGGTGTCCTCGTCGGCGTCGCGGTCGGCCTCGTCCTCGGCCTCCAGCTGCCGTACCGGGGCTGGGTCGCCATCACGGACGCGCTCAACCTCGGCCTGGCCGAGGAGGTCCGGCTGCCGATCGTGGCCATCGGCCTGTCGGTCATCGTCGGCGCGATCGTCGGCGCGATCGTCGGGCTGCGCACCGCGTCGTCGCGGCGCACCGCGCCCACGGCGCCGACCGGTCCCACGGCGCCGACCGGTCCCACGGCGCCGACCGGCACCGGACCGTCGTCCGGCGGCAACCCGGTGGCGAACGGCCTGGTCGTCGGGGTCTTCGGCGGGGTCGCCTTCGGCGTGTTCACGGTCATCCCGTACGCGCCCGACGTCGCTGCCGCGCTCGGGGTCGTCGCCGGGCAGCTGGCCTTCGCGGCGGTCCTCGGCATCGACCTCGCCACGCGGCCGCTCGACGAGGCCGACTTCCGGGCGCGGTTCCTGCCCGAGCAGAGCATCGCGGCGGCGCAGGAGACGCTGGAGTGGCTGCAGGAGCAGGCGCCCGGAGGCCGGGAATGACGATGCCGACGGAACCGATCGACCCCACCACGGCGCCGGCCGTGCCGGCGACCCCGGCGCTCGATGACGCGCCGCCGCCCGACCCGGCGCCGACTCCCGTGCCGGTCGCCACGACCCCGGTCGCCGCGGCGTCGCCGACGCGCCCGGTCGACCCGGCCGTCCTCGAGGCTCGGGCTGCCGTGGACGCCGCCCGCGGCGACCTCGTGGCCGACGTCGGGCAGCTCAAGGCGAGCGCCCGGAACGCGCTCGACCCGCGGGTCCGCATCCAGCGGGTCGCCCGCGACCCGAAGCGACTCATCCCGTTCGTCGGCGTCGGCACCGCCGCGGTCGTCGGGATCCGACTCCTGAGCCGCCGTCGCGGGCGGATCACGCCCGGCACGTTGCCGGCCGAGGTCGTGGCGGCGCTCGACGAGGCGGGCGTCGGCGGGCCCAAGGTTCGCGAGGCGCTCGACGCGAGCTTCACCAAGTACCTCGTGGAACGTGGCGCGACCCCGCCCGGTCGCCGGGTGCCGCCGGCCGTCGTCGCGGCCGTCGTGTCGGTCGCCGGCGTCGCCGCCCGCGAGGGGGTCCGCCGCTACATGCGCCGCGGGACCGACGAGGCGCGCTAGACTCGCCCCCGGGCGAGTGGCGGAATGGCAGACGCGCCGGCCTTAGGAGCCGGTGCCGCGCGAGCGGCGTGTCGGTTCGACCCCGACCTCGCCTACCAGCCCCCGGGGCGGCACCCGGCTCCGGCGGGTAGACTTCGCGGGCGATGAACGTCACCACCACGCCCGCCCCCAAGAGCTCGATCCTCGTCGAGGTCGAGCTGCCGACCGAAGAGCTGACGAAGGCGATCGGCCAGTCCGTCGCTCGCCTCGGCCGGCGCAACCGCATCCCCGGCTTCCGACCGGGCAAGGCCCCCCGGCCGATCCTCGAGCGGGCCCTCGGGCCCGGGGCCGTCCTCGACGACGCCGTCGAGCACCTGGTCCAGGACGCCTATCGACGCTGGCTCCGCGAGAGCGACGTCGTGCCGATCGCGAACGCCGACGTCGAGGTCGTCCAGGCCGAGGAGGGCAAGCCGGTCATCTTCAAGGCGACCGTGCCGGTCCGGCCCGAGGTCGTCCTCGGGGACTACCGCGGCTTCAACTTCCGGCCGGAGATCGCCGAGATCGACGACGCTCGGGTCGAGCAGGTCGTCGAGGAGCTGCGCGAGCAGTACGCGGCCCTCAAGGCGATCGAGGATCGCCCCGCCCGGAAGGGCGACTGGGCCGTCATCAAGTTCGACGGGACGCGGGACGGGGCACCCTTCGGGGGCGGCAGTGCCGAGCGGATGCCGCTCATCATCGGCGAGGACCGGCTGATCCCCGGCTTCGAGGAGCACCTCGTCGGGCTCGAGGTCGGCGCGACGACGGAGTTCGACATCACCTTCCCCGAGGACTACCCGGAAGCGTCGCTCGCCGGCGGTGTCGCCCACTTCGTGGTCGAGCTCCGTGAGCTTCGCGAGAAGGTCCTGCCGCCGCTCGAGGACGAGTTCGCGGCCGCGCTCGGCGACTACGCCGGCCTGGCCGAGCTCCGGGTCGCGATCCGGGAGCGCCTCGAGCGGAACGCCCTCGACCGGGCCAGGCACGAGTTCGCCGACCGGATCATCGAGTACGCCGTCGCGAATGCGACCCTCGAGCTCCCCGACATCCTGGTCGACCAGGAGGTCGAGGTGATGCACGACGAGTTCCGCTCGTCGCTCGCCCGCCAGGGGATCGCCGAGTCGGCCTGGCTCGCCGCCACCGAGAAGAGCGAGGACGACCTCCATGCCGAGTTCCGGCCGGGCGCCGAGAAGCGGGTCAAGACCCTGCTCGTCCTGTCGCGGATCGCCGACGCCGAGGGCGTGACGATCGCCGACGCGGACGTCGAGGCCGAGATCGAGGGCGCCCGGGCCCGCTACGCCAAGCAGCCGCGCCTCGTCGGCTACTTCGAGTCGGACCGCGGCCGCGACTTCATCCGGAGCACCCTCCGCCGGAGCCGGCTCGTCGAGCAGCTTGTCGACGAGTGGCTGGCGGCGCACCCCGAGCATCCCGCTCTCCCGCACGCGGAGGACGCCGCGCCGTCCCCCGTCGACCAGCCGAGCGTCGAGGCGGCCGCCGCCATCGGTGCGACCGACCCGGGCACCGTCCTCGCCGAGGGCGAGGTCATCGAGCCGATCGGCGAGGTGAGCGGCACCGCAACGACCGACCCGGCCGAACCAGCCGACGACCCCGTCGTTCGCTGACCCCCGACCCCGGACCCACCGCAGGAGGCCCCGACATGCTCGTCCCGATGGTCATCGAGTCGTCGAGCCGCGGCGAGCGCGCGTACGACATCTACTCGCGGCTCCTCCGCGAGCGGATCATCTTCCTCGGCGACGCGATCGAGGACCACGTCGCCAACCTCGTCATCGCCCAGCTCCTCTTCCTCGACTCCGAGGACCCCGAGAAGGACATCTACCTCTATATCAACTCGCCGGGTGGCGTCGTCACCAGCGGCCTCGCCATCTACGACACGATGCAGTACGTCCGGGCGCCGGTGAGCACGATCTGCATCGGGATGGCGGCCTCGATGGCGGCGGTCCTCCTCGCCGCCGGCGCGAAGGGCAAGCGGTTCGCCCTCCCGAACGGCCGGGTGATGATCCACCAGGGCTCGGGCGGCTTCCGGGGCAACGCGCCGGACGCGATGATCCAGATGAAGGAGTGGGAGTTCCTCGTCCAGCGCAACCACGAGATCCTCGCCCGGCACACGGGCCAGCCGCTCGAAAAGGTCATCCGCGACACCGACCGCGACTACTTCATGAGTCCCGAGCAGGCCAAGGACTATGGCATCATCGACGCGGTCTACCAGGTGCAGTGGGATTCGCTGACGGCGCAGCACCACGACGCCCAGGCGGCCGAGGCGACCGGCAAGGGCGAGGGGGGCGGCAAGGCCGAGCCGAGCGGCAAGGCCGAGCCGGGTCCGGCGCCGAAGAAGGCCAAGGACGAGTAGGACCGAGGGCACGGAGCGCGGCTTGACGACGAGCGGGGGCAAGAGCCCCAAGGTCCCGTACCGCTGCAGCTTCTGCGGCAAGAGCCAGGAGCAGGTCCGGAAGCTGATCGCCGGGCAGGGTGTGTACATCTGCGACGAGTGCATCAACCTCTGCCAGGAGATCATCGAGGAGGAGCTGCTCGAGGCGCCGCGCCCGAAGCCGCAGTCGGCCAAGCTGCCCAACCCCAAGCAGATCAAGTACTCGCTCGACCGGTACGTCATCAGCCAGGAGCGGGCGAAGAAGGTCCTCTCGGTCGCGGTCTACAACCACTACAAGCGGGTCAGCGCCGGGCACGCGATCGACGAGGTCGAGCTCCAGAAGTCGAACGTCCTGCTCGTCGGGCCGACCGGCTCGGGCAAGACGCTTCTCGCCCAGACGCTGGCGAAGGTGCTCGACGTCCCGTTCTGCATCGCCGACGCGACCTCGCTGACCGAGGCCGGATACGTCGGCGAGGACGTCGAGAACATCCTCCTCCGGCTCATCCAGGCCGCCGACTTCGACGTCGCCCGGGCGCAGCGCGGGATCATCTACATCGACGAGATCGACAAGATCGCCCGCAAGGCGGACAACCCCTCGATCACCCGCGACGTCTCGGGCGAGGGCGTCCAGCAGGCGCTGCTCAAGATCCTCGAGGGCACGGTCGCGAACGTACCGCCCCAGGGCGGCCGGAAGCATCCGCACCAGGACTTCATCCAGATCGACACGACGAACATCCTGTTCATCTGCGGCGGGGCGTTCGATGGGCTCGAGCGGATCGTGGAGGAGCGGATCGGCCGCCGGGCGATCGGCTTCGGCGCGGAGGCCGGCCAGACGAAGGCCGAGCGTGCCCGGATCCTCGAGAAGCTGATGCCGGAGGACCTCCTCAAGTTCGGGCTGATCCCCGAGTTCGTCGGGCGGCTGCCGGTCGTCGTCACCCTCTCGCCGCTGACCGCCGAGGACCTCGTCCGGGTCCTCACCGAGCCGAAGAACGCGATCACCCGTCAGTTCGAGAAGTTCCTCGGCCTCGACAAGGTCGAGCTCGTCTTCACGCCCGGCGCCCTCGGGGCCGCCGCCGACGTCGCCCTCGCCCGGAAGACCGGCGCCCGCGCCCTGCGCTCGATCGTCGAGGAGGCGCTCCTCGACGTCATGTACGACATCCCGGACCGCGGCGACGTCCGCAAGTGCATCATCACCGAGGAGACGATCCGCGATGGCCGGGCCCCGCTCCTCCTGACGAAGACGCAGATCGAGCAGGGCGTCGACGAGACGAACTACGAGGAGCTCGTCCCGGAGCGCGCCGAGAGCGCGTGACTAGCCGGCCTCGATCCAACGGTCGAGGGCACGGCGCCCGTCGTCGGTCAGGTGCGGTCCGCGCGCCTTCACCTCGAGCTCGACCCGCGCGGCCGTGTGCCGCAGCTCCCGCCGCATCCGGGCGAACATCGAGCCGGTGAGGATCCGGTACGTCGTGAACAGGCCGACCCGCGGTCGATCGAGCCGTGGCAGGGCGCGCGCGAACTCGACCCACGGCGCGTCCGGGTGCTGGCCGACGACGAAGAAGCCGTGGGTCCAGCAGCCGAGGAGGAGGTAGTCGACGTCGGCGAGGCCGCCGGGGTCGCAGTCGTCGATCGAGGCGACGGTCGCGTCGATGCCGCGGCCGCGGAGGTGCACGGCGATCTCCTCGGCGAGACCGGCGGTGGTGAAGGTCGCACTCAGGTAGACGACCGCGGCGGTGGGCATCGATCGGCCTCGTCGTTCTGCGGGCCCGGGCGGGCCGACGATGACCGTCATGGCCCCGGGCCGGGTCTGGTGTACCGCGCCGGGTGGCGCCGGGGATCAGGGCCGAAGCGCCCGAGTCCGTCGCCGAAGCGCCCGTGAGCGGGGCAGCCGACCGACCTCGGCGCCGCCGGCCGGCGCCAGGACGCGTGCTACACTCCCGGCCTCACGGCGACGACCGAGAGGAGTAGGCCCGGGTCGGCCACGGAGCGAGCGCGGGACGGTGCGAGCCGCGCAGGCACGACGGGACCGAAGGTCGCTCGCGAGCCGTGCGGTCGGCGCCCGATAGCGCGCCACGAGGGCGCCGGATCCGGTCGGCCGCGATGAGCGGCGGGACCCCGACGCCGAACCAGCAGGTGGTACCACGACCCCGTTCGTCCGCTGGACGAGCGGGGCGTTCCGTTTCGGAGGCGAGGACGACGCGATGACCGAGGCGCAGGGAACGGCCGGCGGCGGCCTGCCGAAGGCGTACGAGCCGGCCCGGTTCGAGGGGCCGGTCTACGAGCGCTGGCTCGCGGCCGACGTGTTCGCGCCGGATGGCGCCGGCTCGACCGCCGATCCTTCGCTCCCGCCCTTCGTCATCATCCAGCCGCCGCCCAACATCACCGGCTCGCTCCACCTTGGCCATGCCCAGCGGTCGACGGTCGAGGACCTCATGGTCCGGCACGCTCGGATGCTCGGCCGGCCGACGCTCTGGCTGCCGGGTCTCGACCATGCGAGCATCGCCGCCCAGGTCGTCCTCGACCGGCTCCTCGCCGCCGAGGGCGAGAGCCGCCAGACCCTCGGCCGAGAGCGCTACCTCGAGCGGATGCGGGCGTTCGTGGAGGAGACGCGGCCGGTGATGCTGACCCAGCAGCGGCGCGTCGGGGCCTCCCTCGACTGGGGACGACTGCGGTTCACGATGGACGACGTGTCGGCGAAGGCCGTCCGCCACGCCTTCGCCCGGCTCTACCGCGACGGCCTCGCCTACCGGACCGAGGCACTCATCAACTGGTGCCCGGGCTGCCGGACGAGCGTGTCGGACCTCGAGGTCATCCCGACGCCCGAGATCGGGACCCTCTGGGACATCCGCTACCACCTGCTCGACGACGCCGGCGTCCCCTCGCCGGACGAGACGATCACCGTCGCCACGACGCGGCCGGAGACGATCCTCGGCGACACGGCGGTGGCCGTCCATCCCGACGACGAGCGGTACGCGGCCCTCGTCGGTCGCCGGGTCCGGATCCCGTTCGTCGAGCGCGACGTCCCGATCATCGCCGACCCGGTCGTCGAGCGCGGCTTCGGGACCGGCGCGGTGAAGATCACCCCGTCCCACGACCAGGACGACTACGACACCGGACGGCGGCACGGCCTGCCGATGATCACCGTCCTCGACGACGACGGGACGATCAACGCGCACGGAGCCGGCTACGCGGGGCTCGACCGGGCCGAGGCCCGGACCGCGATCCTCCGCGACCTCGAGGCCCGCGGCGACCTGGCCGGGAGCCGGCCACACGAGATGCTCATCGGGCGCTGCCAGCGGAGCAACGACGTCATCGAGCCGCTCCCGCGGACGCAGTGGTTCATCCGGACCGGCCCGCTGGCCGAGGCCGCCCTCGCCGCGACCCGATCCGGGCGGACCCGGATCGTCCCCGAGCGGTTCGTGAAGGTCTGGGAGCACTGGCTGACGAGGATCCGCGACTGGAACGTCAGCCGGCAGCTGTGGTGGGGCCACCGGATCCCGGCCTGGTACTGCCCGGACGGGCACGTGACCGTGAGCGATGCCGAGGCCGGGCCCGACGCCTGCGAGGCCTGCGGCCGTCCGGCGGTCGAGCTGACCCAGGAGAGTGACATCTTCGACACCTGGTTCAGCTCGGGCCTGTGGCCGTTCTCGACGCTCGGCTGGCCCGACGAGACCGCGGACCTCGCCCGGTACCACCCGGGCACCGTGATGGAGACCGCCTACGACATCATCTTCTTCTGGGTCGCCCGGATGATGATGCTCGGCATCCACCTGACCGGCGAGGCGCCGTTCGAGGTCATCTACCTGTCGGGGCTCGTGCGCGACCCGTACGGCCAGAAGATGTCGAAGACGAAGGGCAACGTCGTCGACCCGCTCGAGACGATCGACACGTACGGCGCCGACGCGCTCCGCTTCGCCCTCGTCCATGCGACGGCGCCGGGCGCCGACACGCGGCTCGGGCCGGCAAAGCTCGAGAACGCCCGCAACTTCGCGAACAAGCTGTGGAACGCGGCGCGCTTCGTCCTCGGCGCCCGGCCGACGACGATCGCCCCCGACATCGAGCGCCGGCTGCCGACGGAGGCCGACCTCGGGCCGGCCGACCGCTGGATCCGGTCGCGGGCGGCGGCGACCGTGATGGCGGTCGACCGGGCGCTGGCGGATCATCAGATCGGCGAGGTGACGCGGATCCTCTACGAGGCGATCTGGGGCGAGTACTGCGACTGGTACCTCGAGCTCGCCAAGGTCCGCCTCGCCGACGGGTCGCTGACCGACGCGGCGCGCGAGGCGACCTGGTGGACGCTCGTCGAGGTCCTCGACACGTATCTCCGCCTGCTCCACCCGGTCATGCCCTTCGTCACCGAGGTGATCTGGGGCGGGCTGCCGCACCGCGCGAGCGACCCGGGCCTGCTCGTCGTCGCCCGTTGGCCGGCGCCGTCGGGGATCGACGCCGAGGCCGAGGCCCCCGTCGAGGCGGTCGTCGAGCTCGTCCGGGCCATCCGGAACGGCCGGATGGAGGCAGGCATCGCGCCCGGCACCTGGCTGCCGCTCGACGTCCATGTCCCGTCCGGCCGCGCGGAGACGTTCGAGGCGCTTCGGCCGGCGGTCGAGCGGCTCGCCCGGGTCCGACCGATCGAGCGCCGGCTGACCGTGGAGGGCCTCGAGCCGGCCCGGGCGGCCGGCGGGCTGACGGTCATCGCCGGCGCGATCGAGGCGGTGCTCGGTCGGCCCGTCGTCGACGAGGCCGCCGCGGCGGTCGAGCGGGCCCGATTGAGCCGCGACCTCGAGGACGCGGAGCGCGCGCTCGCCGCCGCGCTCGCCCGGCTCGGCAACGCCGACTTCGTCGCCAAGGCCCCGCCGGCCGTCGTGGACGGCGCGCGGTCGCGAGCGGCCGAGCTCGGCGAGACGGTCGCCAGGCTCCGCGAGCGGCTCGGCGACTGACGTCGCCTCGATCGGGGTCGTGGCGCGGCGCCTCGGCGCGCTGCTACGATGACGGGCGACACCCCGACCGATCGGAGACGCTCGTGCCGCTCGACTTCCTCAAGCGCAAACCGACGCAGGAGCCCGCCGCGACGCCGGCGACGCCGCCGGTCGCGACGACCGGGTCGATCACCCTGCCCGAGGAGGTCGTCGCCCAGGAGCACCAGCTCCGGCTCTACTACGCGGGCAAGACGAGCGACGGCGTCCGGATGCAGGCCGGGCCGAATGCGATGGCCGCCCTGCCGTCGATGCTCGGCGGGCTCGCGCGGAGCGAGATCGAGGTCGTCGAACCGCTGCCGATCGAGTTCAGCCAGGCGGCGCCGGTGATCGTCCGCCCGTCCGAGGCGATGCAGTGGCTCAACGCCCACCACGCGCACTCGCCGATCACGCGCCATGCGCTGATGGTCCTCGAGACGATCGACGCGATCGATCTCGCCTTCGACACGTTCGTCTGCGCCATGCTCGACGGCGACGTCGACACGTCCGGCTACCCGGACTACAGCGCGATCGTCGGCGGCGTCGCGTCCCACTGGGACGAGACCACCGGCGACATGATCGTCCGGGCCGTCGTCGGCTGGGGCGGGCGGGGTGTCCGCGGCGACACCGACCGGATCGCCCAGAAGCTCCTCGCCGGGCTCCTGACGAACATCCTCGCGAGCGGCCACGCGGTCGGCCTGACGGCGGTCGAGCGGCCGGTCCCGGCCGCCGGCCGGGGCGGCGTCGTGTGCGCCCACTGCGGCTTCGCATCCGGGCACGAGCGGGCGTTCTACTGTCCGAAGTGCGGGATGCGCCTCCTGCGCGGCTGACGACCCGACGATGCCGACCTACGACTACGTCTGCTCGCGCTGCGGCCACCGGATGGAGGTCGTCCACGCCATCCACGGCCACGGCCCGAAGGTCTGCCCGGACTGCGGCGCCGCCGGTTCGATGACGAAGTCGTTCGCGCCGCCGGCGATCCACTTCAAGGGCTCGGGGTGGGCGAAGAAGGACCGCTCGGCGACCGTCACGCCGGGCAAGGCCAAGCCGGCCGCCGACACCGCGCCGGCGGGCGGCACGTCGACCGCGACCGGTGACGGTTCCTCCGTAGCCAGGGGAGCGACGACGCCGAGCGACGGGACGGCGACGCCGAGCGGCGGGCCCGGCGCATCGACCGGCGGCAGCGGGCCGGCGGACTGACCGATGGCGCCCGTGCCGAGCGACTGGATCACCCTTGCCGAGGCGGCCGAGCTCCTCGCCGCAGCCAACGTCCACTTCCGGCCGGCGACGATCGGCGCCTGGGCGCGGAGCGGCCGGCTCCAGAGCATCAAGCTCGGCGGCCGCCGGTTCGTCCGACGGGCCGAGGTCCGGGCGCTCGTCGCGGCGCCGCGCCGGGTCCGCGCCGACGACCTCCAGCCGGGCCTGTTCGAGGACGTCTGACGGACACCATCCGCCGCCGGGTCGAGCGACTCTGGATCGGGCGCATCGTCCCGCTCATCGACCGCGTGACCAGCTGGTCGCTCGTCCACCTCGTCCTCGTCGTCCTCCACGTCGATGGCATGGCCGGTGGCCCGGTGCTCGCGGCCGGCCTCGCCACGAAGGCGATGCTCGCGCTGCTCCCCGGCCTCCTCCTCGTCGTCTCGTTCATCGGCTTCATCGTCAGCGACCCGGCCGTCCAGGCCCGCGTGATCGAGGGCCTCGCCGAGCTCTTCCCGCCGCTCGCCGACCTGCTCGAGGACACGCTCGGCGTCATCGCCTCGGGCGCCGTCCCGTTCACAATCATCGCCCTCATCGGCCTCGCCTGGGGCGCGAGCGGCGTCTTCCAGACCCTCGAGGTCGCCTGCGCGGTGATCTTCGGGGAGGAGCGTCGTCGGGATCCGTTCGCCCGCGGCGCGATCGGGCTCGTCGGCGTGGCGCTCGTCCTCGCGGTCGTCGGTGCGGCGATCGTGGCGGCGGTCGTCGCCTCCAACCTCCTCGCGCGCCTGTTCGGCGAAGGCTTCAGCGGGGAGCTCCGGCAGCCCGCCGCGGTCGTCGTCGCCGGGGCCGTCTTCGGGGGCGGTCTCGCCCTCGTCTACCGGTACCTGCCGCGCTCGCGGCCCGCCTGGTCGCTCGTCCTCGTCCCCGCGGCGGTGATGGGCCTCGGCTTCGGCCTGCTGACGCAGCTCTTCACCCTGCTCGTGCCGCTCCTCGCGGGGACCGCCTCGCTCTACGGCGCGCTGACCGCCGTGTTCGCGCTGCTGATCTGGCTCGAGTTCTCCGCGCGCCTTGCCGTCACCGGCATCAGCTGGGTCCGGGTCCGAGCGCAGGGCGAGCCGCCCCGCTCGACGATGGGCTGGCCGACGGGCGATCGCGACCGACCGGGCACGGCGAGCGCCGGGGCGCCGGCCGGCGAGGGTGCGGCCCCGGGCGCGGCCTGAGTCCTCAGCCCTGGCGGGTGCCGCAGCGACGGCAGAAGCGCGCGTTCGCCGAGAGCGACAGGCCGCAGTTGGCACAGGACTGCACGCCGGCCGCACGGGCGACGCCCGAAGGGACCTGGGCGACCTCGACGTTCGAGGCGGCCCACATCGCGTCGCGGACCCGCGCCACCGTCGGGTCGGCGATCGGCAGGAAGGCCGCCGCGGTGGGCCATTGCGGGGCCTCGCCGCTCGGGGCGGTCGGCCACTGCGGCGCCGGCGGGACCGTTGGCGCCGGCGGCGCCGGGGCCTCCGTCGGAGCCACCGGCGGCGTGCGGGCCCAGACCGGCTGCTCCACCCGGTCGACGGCCGGCGGCGCGACCGCTTCGGGCTCCCCGGCCGCCGCGGGCTCGTCGGGCGCCGCTGTGTCCGGGGTGGCGTCCACATCGTCGGCCGGCTCGGTCCCGACGCTCGGCTCGACGACCTCCGCGGCCCCGGCGATGTCGACCGCATCGGCGGCGATCGGCTCGGCGAGCGTCGTGGCCTCGGCCGTGGCCTCCGCGGCGATCGGCTCGGGCTCGACCTCGGTCTCGCGCTCGTACGCGGCGATCTCGTCGTCGAGGCTCTGGCCGGGTCGGTAGCGTCCGAGCAGGGCGAGCGTCGCCGCCGATGTCGCGGCGGCCCGGTCGTCGGCGCCGGCCTCGGCCGCCAGGGGCGCGACGGCGGGCGGCGACTCGGTCTCGACCTCGGCGGGTACGGGCAACGCCCCCGCGGCCGCGACCTCAGGGGCCGCGACCTCGACCGGCTCGACCGGCTCGACCGGCTCGGCCGCTTCGACCGGCTCGACCGGCTCGGCCGCCTCGCCGGCCGCGGCATCGGCAGTCTCGGCCTCGGCGATCGCCCCGGCTCCGGCAGCGGCTGCGACGCTCGAGCGCGCCCGCAGGTCGGTCTCGGGCCAGGTCATCGCGGCGAGGAGCGCCGCCCGGTCCTCGCTCTCGGGCGCCGCGGCGATGGGCTCGACCGGCGCCAGGTCGGGGAAGGGGGCCGGGAGCGGCTCGCGCGACAGGTCCGGCTCGCAGCTCAGGCACCGGTTCTCGGCCTCGTTCCAGCAGTTGCCGCAGGTGTACTGGCGGCAGTCGAGGCAGAAGTTGAAGGTCTTGTGGAAGGCCTCGAGCTGCTGGGTCGAGGCGACCCGGTCGACGTCGCTCTTCGCGTCGGCGAAGGCGTCCTCGAGCGTCGTTCCGTCCGACATCACGAAGTTCCGGATGCCCTTGGACAGGACCTTGAGCTGGGTGATGCCGCCTCGTCGCGGGGCGACGGTCTCGAACGTGTATCGAGTGCCGCACCGCTCGCAGAACGACTCGGTGAGGATCTGGGTCATCGGGCCCCCGGTGCGCGACCGCACGGCGACGGTCCGGCCGCCGAGCGGGGCCACACTATAGCGCAGGGTCCCTGGCCGCCCCGGCCTGCAGGTACTGGCCGCCGCCAACGATGGTCCCGAGCCGGTCGCCTGCTAGACTCGGGCCGCATCCATGCGCCCGTTCACCGCCCTCGAGCGGCTCTTCGAGCGGCTCTTCGAGCGCTCCTCCGCCCGCCTTCTCGGCGCCCGGCTCGAGCCCCTGCTCGTGCTCCGTCGGCTCGAGCGCGCGGTCGAGGAGTCGGGCCGCCCGTCGCCGAACGGGGTCGTCGTCGCCGACCGATACGCGGTGCGCCTCGCGCCCGGCGACCTCACCGCGCTGGCCGACGCCGCACCGGACCTCGCCGCCGACCTCGCCGACGGGATCCTCCGGCTGGCCCGATCGCGCGGCTACCGGCTCGACGGTCGGCCGCGGGTCGACCTCATTCCCGATCCGGCCGTCGCGACCGGCGACGTCGCCGTCGTGGCCGTCCGGGTGACGTCCGGTCCCGATCGGACCGCCGACCCTGGGCTCGCCCTCGTCCGGGCGGAGGATGCCGATGCCGCGCGGGGCGGCGCGACGCTCGTCTACCGCCCGCCGCGGCCGATCGGCCCGCTCGCACGGCTGCGAGTCCGCGATCGGGACGGGACGACGCGCGAGGTCGTCGTCGGCGGGCAGGGGCTGTCGATCGGTCGGGCCCCGGACAACGACCTCGTCCTGGCCGACCCACGGGTCTCGCGCCGGCACGCCCGCCTCGTCGTCCGATTCGGGGGGCTGGTCCTCGTCGACACCGACAGCCGCAACGGCGTCGCGGTCAACGGCCAGGCCATCCGCGAGATCGCCCTCGGGGTGGGCGACGAGATCCGGATCGGCGACGCGCTGCTCGTCGTCGAGGCACCCTGAACCGGCGATGGATCCGTTCTTCGTCACCCTCTGGCTCGTCCGGCTCCTCTTCCTCGGGCTCATCTACCTCGTCCTGGCGCTCATCGTCCGGTCGCTCGTCCGCGACCTCCGGTCGGCCGCCCGCGAGCCGGGCGTCGAGCTCGGCCGGCTCGTCGTCGTCGCCTCGCCGTCGGGCGAGCCGCCGATCGGCGTCGCCTTCGCCCTCGAGGCGGTGACGCCGCTCGGGCGCGACGTGAACAACGCGATCGTCCTCGGCGATCCGTTCGCTTCGGCCGACCATGCGGTGCTGACCTACCGCGGGCGGGCCTGGTACCTCGAGGATCGGGCGAGCACGAACGGGACATACCTCAACGGCCGGCGCATCAGCGGGCCGGCCCTCTGCCGGTTCGGCGACGAGATCGTGATCGGCGAGACGCGCCTCCGCCTCGACCGAGGCCGGCCGGCGTGATCGACGTCGCGAGCCTCCGACCGCACCCGCGGCCGCGCTGGCGGGAGGCGGCCCTCCTCGCCGCGGTCGCGACGACGCTCGTCGTCGGCAGCCTCTCGCTCGGGGCGACTCGGGCCTGGCTCGCGGCGCAGGGCGACGGACCGACGCCGACCTTCGCGCTCGCGGACGCGGGCCAGCTGGCGGCCTTCATCGGGGTCTTCGCGGCCGTCCACCTCATCCTCGTCCTCACCGGCCGCCGGACCGACCAGGTCCTCCTGCCGGCGGTGGCGATGATCGGCGGGCTCGGGCTGCTCCTCATGGAGCGGCTCCCGCAGGACCTCGCCGGCTCGCTCGGTGGGCTGTCGCGGACCCAGCTGGCGTGGTGGATCCTGGCCGGTGCGATCATCGCCGCGATCGCCGTCCTCGTCCGCTCGGATGGCTGGCTCCGCCGCTTCAAGTACAGCTGGGCGGCCGTCGGCATCGGGCTGCTGCTGCTGACGTTCGTGTTCGGCGAGGAGGTCAACGGCGCCCGGCTCGTCCTCCAGCTCGGTCCGCTCCGGTTCCAGCCGACCGAGCTGCTCAAGATCGTCCTCGTCGTCTTCTTCGCCGGCTACCTCGCCGAGTGGCGTCCGCTGCTCGCGACCGGCGGCGCGCGGATCGGCCCGCTCCGGTTCCCCCCGCTGCCGACCCTCGTCCCGCTCCTCGCGATGCTCGGGATCGCCCTGGCGATCGTCGTCGTCCAGCGCGACCTCGGGGCCGCCCTGCTCGTGTTCGCCGTCTTCCTGCTCCTCGTCTTCACCGCCACGGCGCGCTGGAGCTACGTGATCGGCGGCGGGCTGCTGTTCCTCGTCGGCTCGGCGGTCGCCTACCGGCTCTTCGACCATGTCCGGGTGCGGGTCGACATCTGGCTCGACCCGTTCGCCGACCCGCTCGGCGATGGCTACCAGGTCGTCCAGGCGCTCATCGCCTTCGCCCGCGGCGGGCTCGTCGGGACCGGGTTGGGGGCGGGTCTGCCGGAGGTGAACGGGCGGATCACGATCCCCGCCGTCCACACCGACTTCCCGCTCGCGGCGCTCGGCGAGGAGCTCGGGCTCGTCGGCATCCTGGCGATCCTCGCCCTCTACCTCGTCATCGTCCAGCGGGGGCTGCGGATCGCGGCATCCGCCGCCGACGACTTCCGGGCCCTGCTGGCGGCCGGGCTCGCCCTCGTCGTCGGCGTCCAGGCCTTCATAATCGCGGCGGGCAACCTCAAGCTCATCCCGCTGACGGGGATCACCCTGCCCTTCGTCAGCTATGGCGGCTCGTCGCTCCTCGCGAACGCGATCGTCGTCGGGCTCCTCCTCGCGCTCTCGGAGCGGGGGATCGAGCCGCCGCCACCGCCGACCGCGACCCGCGAGCCGCGACGGGTCGGGCCGGCGTGAGCGGGCTCGCCGCCCCGCGCGGCCGGGCCGGGATCGGACGGACCCTCGTCGGGGTGGGGCTCGCGCTCAGCATCGCCTTCGGCTCGCTCGCGGCTGGGGCGGGGTATTGGCAGGTCGTCGTCAGCGAGCAGCTGGCCGGTCGGCCGGACGATCCGGCGCTCATCGCCGCCCGCCAGAACGCGGTCCGCGGGCTGATCGTCGATCGCGACGGCGAGGTCCTGGCGAGGGACGTCGTCTCCGACGGCACGCGCCACCGGGTCTACCGGGACCGGACGGTCAGCCACGTCGTCGGCTACGCCTCGAGCCGGTACGGGACGGCCGGGCTCGAGCGAGCCTACGACGCCGAGCTGACCGGTCTCCGGTCGGGCGACCGGCAGCGCGACTGGATGCGCAAGTTCGACCCTGACCCGGCCGACCCGCAGGACCTGACCCTCGCCCTGTCGTCGCCGCTCCAGCGGCGGGCGGTCGCCCTGCTCGGGAACGACCGGGGCGCCGTCGTCCTGCTCGACCCGCGCTCGGGCGAGGTCATCGTCCTCGCCTCGACGCCGACGTACGACGCCTCGGGGATCGCCGACCCGGCGACGGCGGAGGCGACGTTCGGCGCGCTCCAGGCCGACCCGGCGAAGCCGCTCCTGCCGCGGGCGACCCAGGGGCTGTATGTGCCGGGCAGCGTCCAGAAGATCGTCACGGCCGCGGCCGGCCTCTCGAGCGGGGCGGTCACGCCGGCGACGACGTTCCCGGAGCAGCCGCCGGCCGAGGAGGACGGGCTCGTCGTCGAGGGCTTCACGATCACCGACGGCCACCATCCCGCGACCGGCGACCGGGCCCTCGACCTCGTCAAGGCGACCGAGGTCTCCTGCAACATCTGGTACGCCCTGACCGGGATCGAGACCGGTGGTGACGCGCTCGACGCGACCGCCCGGCGGTTCGGCTACTACGGCCCGATCCCGTTCGACCTGCCGACGGCGGAGAGCCAGCTGACGAACGGCGGCGGCCCCGACCCCGGTGGGTTCGCCGACGACGTCGAGCTCGCGAGCGCGGCGTTCGGGCAGGGCGAGACGCTCGCGACGCCGATCCAGATGGCGCTCGTGGCGGCGACGATCGCCAACGACGGCGTCCTGATGCAGCCGCGTCTCGTCACGGCCCTGACGAGCGACGATGGCCGGGTGACGGCGATCGCGCCCGAGACGATCCGGCGGGTCCTCGAGATCGCCGATGCGCGGGCGATCCGGGCCGGGATGATCGCCGCGGTCGAGGGCGACCTCGGCCGCGAGTTCACGGCCGGGGCGAAGGTGCCGGGGATCCTGACCGCCGGGAAGTCGGGGACGGCCGAGCTCGGCGGCGAGGGCGAGCCGCACTCGTGGTTCATCGGGTTCGCGCCGGCCGACGACCCGCAGGTCGCGATCGCCGTCCTCGTCGAGCAGGGCGGCCGCGGCGGGGCCCGGGCGGCGCCGCTGGCCGGCGAGATGCTCCAGTCGTACTTCGCCACCCTCGGCCGATGACCGACGCGCGACCTGACCCCGAGACCGACGACCGCGACCCGGACGGGCCCGCGGCGAGCGTCGAGCGCTCGGTCGCCATCGAGCCCGACGGCGATGCGGCCGCGGGGCGTCCGATCATCGAGCGGATCGGGATGGCCGCGATCGGGCTCGTCATCGCCGCGCTCTTCGGCGGCGTCGCCGTCGCCGCCTTCGCCGGCGGCGAGCCGTTCCTCGCCGTCATGGCGGCGATCGGCGCCGGGATGACGCTCTGGGTGGCCGGGATCACCCTCTTCCGCGGCTGACCGCCCTGCCGGGCCCTCGGCGCTCGAGGCGGTCGAGGACCCGGAGCAGCTCGGCCACGCTCCAGGCCTGCGCGATGCAGCCGGTCGGATCGTGCGGCGGATCGCCGTCGAACGTCTCGGAGATGGAGCCGAGCCCCGCATCGGCGAGATGGTCGGCGAACGGCGCGAGTGCCGACCGGACGGCCGCCCGGTCGCCGGTCACGGCGAGGACGGCGTCGAGATACGGCCCGATGAGCCAGGCCCAGACCGTGCCCTGGTGGTACGCCCCGTCGCGAGCCCGCCGATCGCCGCGGTGGCGACCGCGGTAGCCGGGCTCGGCCGGTCCGAGCGAGCGGAGCCCGAGGCTCGTGACGAGCGACCGACCGGCGGCGTCGAGGACCGCCCGCGCCTCCGCGCCCGCCGGATCGAGGAGTGGATGGGGCAGGGCGATCGCGAGGAGCTGGTTCGGGCGGAGCGACGCGTCGTCGCCGTCGGGGCCGTCGACGACGTCGAGGAGATGGCCGAGCCCCGGGCGCCAGAACCGCGACCGGAACGCGGCCGTCGCGCGGTCGGCCTCGACCCGCAGGCCGTCGGCCGCGGTGCCCTCGCCGCGCGCCGCGAGCCAGTCGCCGAGGATCCGGAGCGCGTTCACCCAGAGGGCCTGGATCTCGACCGGCTTGCCGCGCCGCGGCGTCACCACCCAGTCGTCGAGGCGGGCGTCCATCCAGGTCAGCTGGTAGCCCTCGGCGCCGCCCCGGACGAGCCCGTCGGCAGGGTCCACCCCGATGCCGAAGCGGGTCCCGGCCCGGTGCGCCCCGACGATCGCCCGGACCGTCGGCAGGAGCTCGTCGACGAGCGCCTCGTCGCCGGTCGCGAGGCGGTGGCGCTCGACCGCGATCGGGTACCAGAGCGAGGCGTCGATCGTGTGGTAGGCGACCTCGTCGGCGGCGTGGTCGGGGAACATGTTCGGGACGAGGCCGTCGCGGACGAAGCGGGCGAACGAGCGGAGGATCGTCGCGCCCTCGTCGGCCCGCCCCGTCGGCAGGGTCAGCCCGGCCAGGGCGATCATCGTGTCGCGCCCCCAGTCGTTGAACCACGGGTACCCGGCGATGACGGTCCGGCCCGGCGTGGCCGGATCAGCCGGCGTCCGGCCCGGGATCGCGCGGTCGACGAGGAATGCGTCCGCGGCGAGGACGAGGGCGTCACGGAAGGGGTCGGCCGCTCGCTCGACCACCGTCCGCCCATCCCCGGCGGCCACGGCGCGGCCGCGGGCCACGAGGGCCGCCCGGCGACGGCGCTCGGCCGCGAGCGCCACGTCACCGGGCGCGACGTCGGCGGCGGTCCGCGGCCCGCCCGAGTGACGGTGGGGGGCCCGGCCCGGGGCCGCGACCGGAACGGCCAGCAGGGCCACGGTGAGCGGCCATCCCGGGGCGATCCTCGCCCGGAGGGTCCCGCTCCGGTGGAGGGTCGATCGGGCATCCTGGCCGCGGGCCGCCTCCTCGCGATGGAGGACGCCGCGGATCCATCCACCGTGCGGGTCGTACGCGCCACCATCGGCCAGGACCATCACGCTGGCCGGCGCGTCGCGGTGCGCGACGTTGACGGCGACCGGCCACGCTTCGGCGCCGGGCAGCGGCTCGATCCGCGGCTCGACCCGGACCCGCGGGCGCAGGACGTGGTGGTCCCGGGCGACCGTCAGCGGCGACAGTTCGAGGGTGACCTCGCGGTCGGCGCCCTCGACCGCGTAGCGGACGTAGGTCAGGTTCGCACCATCGGCCATCCACAGCCGCCGGACGACCCGGACGTCGCCGGCGGCGTACCACCAGGCGGGGATCGACCCGTCGAGCTCGAAGGACTCGAGGCGCTCCCAGCCGCGGCCGTCGATCGACCCGTCGGCCCGCTCGACGGCGTGCAGTGCGAACCGGTCGTCGTCGATCGCGGCCCACTCGAGCAGCCCGCCGACGAGGACCGTCCGGTCGGTCGGCGGGACGAGCGCGGCGACGAGCGGGCCATGGTAGCGCCGCGTCGCGAGCCCGGCGAGGCTGCCCATCGCGTAGCCGCCGATGCCGTTCGTGACGAGCCACTCGCGCCGCGCCGCCCCGAGCAGGTCACCGCAGATCCCGCGGCCGAGCCGGACCGGGCGGGGGAGGCCAGGCTCGGTGGCGCTCGCCTCGGTCGCCGCGCGAGCGTTCGGTGACGGATCCACGGATCGATGGTAGCCGGACCCAACCCCGGGGGTGCTTGCCGCGTCGGGTACGGTATGGCGACCTCCATCAGCATCGGAAACCGCCCGGTGGCGATCCCCGCGTCCCCTGCCGGACCCGCCGCCCGCTTCGCCGCTCCGGACCCGGCGCCCGACCACGCGCGGAGCGCGACGCGATGATCGGTGGCATCGGCGCCACGGCCCGCGCCGCCACGGCCGAGCGGTCGCTCGTCGAGCGCGCCCGGGCCGGCGACGCGGACGCCTTCGACCTGCTCGTCCGCGACCGGATCGATGCCGCGTACCGCCTCGCCTCGACGATCCTCGGCCCGCAGGCCGACGCCCGCGACGTCGTCCAGGACGCCTTCCTCCATGCCTGGCGCGAGCTGCCGCGGCTCCGCGATCCCGAGCGGTTCGACGCCTGGTTCGGCCGGATCCTCGTCAACGGTTGCCGGACGGCGATGCGGCGCCGCAAGGTGACCGAGGTGCGCGAGATCCGGCCGACCCCGGTCGAGGACGGCGAGCTCGACACGATGGCGATGCTGGCGGCGCCGGGCGGCGACTCGCCGGGCGAGCGGATCCCGGAGGCCGACGCCATCCGGCGGGCCTTCGCCCGCCTCAAGGAGGACGCGCGGTCGATCCTCGTCCTCCATCACGTCGCCGAGTTGCCGGTCGCCGAGATCGCGGCCACCCTCGGCATCCCGGTCGGGACGGCGAAGTGGCGCCTCCATGACGCCCGGTCCCGGCTCGAGCGAGCCCTCGCGGAGGAGCGGCGATGAGCGACGAGCGGCAGATCACGGACTCGGCGATCCGCCGAGCCCTCGTCCCCGCGGACCTGGCCGCGCCGGCCGGGCTCTTCGAGGACATCGCGACGGCGGTCCGGGCGACCCCGCAGCGACGCCCGAGCCTCCTCGGCCGGCTCCTGCCGGCGGTCGACCTCCCGATCGGCGGGATCCTGTCGCCCGGCGCCCAGCGGTACGGGACGCTCCTTGCGACCGCGGCGCTCCTCTCGCTCGCCCTCCTCGGGCTGGCCCTCGTCGCCGCGGCGCTCCGCGACGAGCTGCCGAGCAACGGCCTCGTCTCGTGGCTCGCCCCCGACGGCCGGCTCCGGCTCATCGACCCGGTCACCGGCGAGCAGTCGCTGCCGCTCGGCGACGAGCCGGCCGTGGAGGGCTTCTGGTCGAGCGCCTTCGACCGCCTCGCCGTCGCCGACCCGACGTCCGGTCTCGTCCTCTACGACGCCGCCGGGCGGGAGACCGGCTCGATCCCGGTGCCGTCGCCGGAGCTGCTCCTCGACGGGACCCTGACCTGGGCGCCGGACGACCGCCGGATCGCGCTCGTCGCGTCGGAGCGCGGCCTGCCGCGGATCCTGATCGCCGACCTCGACGCCGGGACGATGGAGCCCCTCGAACTCGGCATGCCCGCCTACGGCCCTTCGTGGTCGCCCGACGGCCGCTGGCTCGCCTTCTCCGGGTCGCCCGGCTACGGCCTGGAAGACCAGGGGATCTACGTCGTCCGCCTGGACGGGACCGACATGCTCCGGGTCGGGACCGGCTCTCCGGCTGGCGTGAAGGCGGTCGCGACCTCGCTGCCGCACGCGATCGGCGGCGTGAGCTGGTTCCCGGGGTCCGACCGGGTCGCGTTCGACACGTACGCCATCTCGCAGAAGGTCGGCGCCATCTGGACCGTCAACGTCGACGGGACCGAGCTCACCCGGCTGACACCGCCGTCGCAGGCCGGCTGGTACCCGGTGGTGTCGCCCGATGGCCGGTACATCGCCTTCCACGGCGAGTCCGAGCACGGTTGCCGCGACGACCTGTGGGTGATGGCGGCCGACGGGAGCGGCGCGCGGATGATCCGCGAGCGGAGCTGGATCGTCACCTGGTCGCCGGACGGCACCCGGCTGCTCGCGATCACCGCTCCGACCCCGGCCGGCACGAGCCTCGGCGACGGCGTCGTGTCGCTCCGGCCGGACGGGTCGGATGCCCGACTCCTCGTCCCGTTCGGGACGGCGGGGCTCGTCAACCAGCGGCCGCCCGACCGACCGCACGACACCTGCTGGATGCCGGAGTTCGGCCTCCTCGGCTGGCGCACCGACCGCCGGTGACGGCCGCGACGCGAGCCGTGAGCACCGGCTCGCGAACCGGTTCGCGTGACCCGGCGTACTATCTGGCGACGGCGCGGGCGACGAGCGGTCCGGGCCGGCGTCCCGAAGCGCCCCCGGCCACCGGGGGCGTGTCGCACTGGGGGATCGGATGACTCAGATCCAGGGGGCCGGCGAGCGCGTCATCGCCAACGTCGAGCGCGTCATCGTCGGCAAGCACGAAGAGGTGCGCATCGCGCTCGTCGCCCTGCTGTGCCGCGGCCACCTCCTGATCGAGGACGTGCCGGGCACCGGCAAGACGATGCTCGCCAAGGCCATCGCCCGGAGCCTCGGCTGCTCGTTCCGGCGGATCCAGTTCACCCCCGACCTGCTGCCGTCGGACGTGACGGGGCTCTCGATCTACAACCAGAAGACGCAGGAGTTCGAGTTCCGCCCCGGTCCGATCATGGCCCAGGTCGTCCTTGCCGACGAGATCAACCGGGCGACCCCGAAGACCCAGTCGGCCCTCCTCGAGTGCATGGAGGAGCGCCAGGCGACGATCGACGGCGTCACCCACAGGATGCCCGACCCGTTCCTGGTGATCGCGACCCAGAACCCGATCGAGTACGAGGGCACCTTCGCCCTGCCCGAAGCCCAGCTCGACCGGTTCTTCCTCCGGATCCGGCTCGGCTATCCGCAGCCGCTCGAGGAGATCGTCATCCTCGACGAGCAGAAGCGGGTCCACCCGCTCGAGGAGCTGTCCGAGGTCTGCGGGGCCGAGGAGCTGCGCGAGCTCCAGTCGGCCGTTCGCGAGGTGTACGTCGACTCGGCCGTCAGCGACTACATCGTCCGCCTCGTCAACGCCTCGCGGACGCACCCCGACGTGTACCTCGGCGCATCGCCGCGCGGCTCGATCACCCTCTACCGGGCGGGCCAGGCGCTCGCCGCGCTCCTCGGCCGGGACTACGTGATCCCCGACGACATCAAGACCCTCGCGGAGCCCGCCCTCGCCCACCGGCTGATCATCAAGACCGGCTCGACGATCCACGACGTGACCCCCGGGTCGGTCGTTCGCGAGCTCCTCGCGTCGGTCCCGGTCGAGTCGCCGAAGGCGGCCGTCGGCGGCCCGCGCGACCTCAGGGCGGCATCGGGCGCCAGCGGCGCCTGACGGGCGGCTGGGCGGAGGCGGCCCGATGCTGCGCCGGATCCCCCTCGTCATCCTCTTCGGCGCGCTCGTCACCGCCGCCTTCTCGACGGGGCTCCCGTTCCTGTTCTACCTGCTCTATCTCGCGATCCTCGTCGTCGGCGGCGCCTACGTCCTCACCCGGCTGGGGCTGAGCGACCTCGAGGCCGGCTACGCGGTCAACCAGCTCCACGGCCACGTCGGCGAGCAGCTGAAGGTGACCTACACGGTCCGCAACGCGGGGATGCTGCCGAAGCCGTCGCTCGAGATCCACAACCCGACCTCCCTGCCCGGCGGCCTGCCCGGCCGGGCGATCCCGCTCGGCTCGCGGCGGGAGCGGTCGTGGCTCGTCCGGGCCCCCCTGACCCGGCGCGGTCACTACCGGATCGAGCCGCTCCAGATCCGGACGGGCGACCCGTTCGGGCTCTTCGAGTCGTCGGCGACGGTCGGCCAGGGCGTGACGGTCGTCGTCTATCCCCGCGTCGAGCGGATCCCGCACTGGCGGCTCCCGGCGGCCGACCTCGAGGGCAGCCACGCCCACCCGGAGCGGACCCTCCAGGCGACGCCGCTCGCGACGACGGTCCGGCCGTGGGCGCCCGGCGACGGGATGAACCGGATCCACTGGCGCTCCACCGCCCGTCACGGCGACATCCAGGTCAAGGAGTTCG
The DNA here is from genome assembly GCA_964483405.1 of uncultured Anaerolineaceae bacterium. GTDB lineage: Bacteria > Chloroflexota > Limnocylindria > Limnocylindrales > CSP1-4 > CAZABC01. The sequence continues at coordinate 21,809 of CAZABC010000003.1, read as the reverse complement.
ACCTCGAGCAGACGGCCGACGCCTGGATCTTCGTCGACCTCCAGCGGGCGATCCAGGCCGGGCGCGGCGACGAGTCGACGACCGAGGCGGGGATCCGCGCGGCCGCCTCGATCGCCGACCGGGCGGTCGAGGAGAACCGGGCGGTGGGCCTGACGATCAACGCCCACCGCACGACGACGCTGCCGGCCGACCGCGGGTCCCGCCAGCGCCTCAAGGTCATGCAGCTGCTCGCCGCCGTCGACGCCGACGGCACGGCCCCCCTCGCCGAGGTCCTCGTCACCGGGTTACCGCGCGTCCGGCGCGGCATGACGGCCGTCATCGTGACCGCCTCGCTCGAGCGCGACTGGGTCCGGCCCCTGGCGACGCTGCGCCCCCGGGGGATCGGCTGCGTCGTCGTCCTCCTCGACGCGCCGGCCTTCGCCCGCCACGCCGAGACCGCCGGTCGGGCGCTCCGACCCGAGGAGGTCGAGCGCATCGACGCCGCCCACGACGAGGCTGCGCAGCGGCTCCGGGCGCTCCGCTACACGCTCGCCGAGTTCGAGATCCGGACCCGGGTCGTCGGCCCCGCGAGGCCGCTCGCCGAGGCCCTCGTCGGATGAGTCGCCTGTCGCCGCCCGCCGGGTGGCTCTCGCTCGTCGTCCTCGCGCTGATGGCGATGATCGTCGGCTGGGCCGTCGACGATGCGCGCTGGGTCCCGGGCCCCGAGTCGCTCACCGACTTCCTGCCGTGGGCCGGGCTGGGCGGCGTCCTCGCCGGCGGCACCGGCGGCATCCTCGGCCTCGGTCGGTTCCGGGCCGCGCTCGGCGGCGCGGTCGTCGCGGCGGTCCTCGTCCCGCTCCTCGTCGGGTCGGTCATCCTCCCCGGCGTCGACGACTACCTCGCCGTCTACCGGGCGACGGCCGAGGCCGCCTACCGGGCCTTCGTCGACCTCGTCGTCCGGGGCCAGGGTTCCACGAGCGAGTTCGGCCACTTCCTCCTCGCGCTCGCCCTCCTCATGTGGGGGACGGCCCAGTTCGCCGCCTACGCGGTCTTCGGCCACGGACGGGCGATGCCGGCGGTCGCCTCGCTCGGGACGCTCCTCCTCGTCAACGTCATCCTCACCATCCGCGACCAGTACCTCTATGTCGTCGCGTTCTCGGCCCTGGCCCTCTTCCTCCTCGTCCGGCTCCATGCCGTCGACGAGCGCGCCGAGTGGCTCCGCCGCCGGATCGGCGACCCCGCACCGCTCACCTCGGTCATCCTGCGGGCCGGGACGATCTTCGTGACGGTGGCGATCGTCGGCTCGCTCGCCCTGACGGCGACGGCAAGGTCCGACCCGCTGCGCGAAGCGTGGACCGGCGCCGAGGGCTGGCTCGTCGACAGCGGTCGCGTCCTCCAGCGCTGGTTCCCGTTCCTCAGCAACGCCCGCGGGCCGGCCGGCGTCGACTTCGGCGACTCCGTCGACATCGGCGTCACCTGGACGAGCGACCCGTCGACGGCGGCGGTGATCGCCCTGCCGACCGGCGAGGACGAGGTCTTCTACTGGCGTGCGTCGACGTACGACCAGTACGTCGATCCCGGCTGGACGACGACCGACGTCACCGAGGTCGACCGGGCGGCCAACGAGCCACTCCTCGCCGGCTCGTTCGACGCACCGGGCGAGGGCGGGCGACGGTCGATCGCCTTCCGCGTCGAGCCGGCGAAGTACCGTGGCGCCCAGGTCCTCTCGCCCGACTCCCCGACGACGATCGACCAGGACGTCGCGGTCCACCTCGTCGGCCCGGCCGCCTTCCTCGGTTCGGTCGACCGGCGCGGCGGGAACGATCCGTACACCGTGAGCGCCGAGGTGATCACCTTCGGCGACGACGACCCGGCTGCGGTGACCGAGAACAAGCTCCGGGCCGCCGGCGACGTGTACCCCGCCGAGCTCGCCCGCTACCTCGTCGTCCCGCCCGGGGTCATCGGGCCAGACGCCGCCGCGCTGCTCGCCGCGGCCGAGTCGACCGCCGACAGCCCGGCTGCCTACGACCTTGCCGTGTCGATGGTCCGGATCCTGACCGGTCCGTCGTTCGAGTACGACACCGACGTGTCGGACGTCGACTGCGGCAACGAGAGCAGGGTCGAGTGCTTCGCTCGGGTCCGTCGTGGCTTCTGCCTCTACTTCGCCTCGACGATGGCGATGCTCCTGCGCGAGGCCGCGATCCCGACCCGCCTGGCCCAGGGCTTCCTGCCCGGCGAGCGGGCGTCCGACGGCAGCGAGACGATCTCGATGTCGGGCGCCCACGCCTGGGTCGAGGTGTACTTCCCCGGCTACGGCTGGCAGATGTTCGACCCGACGAAGAGCCTGTCGGTGGCCGTCGCGCCGCCCGAGGGCGAGGCGGTGCCCTCGCCCTCTCCGCGTCCGTCGGCCGGTCCCGACGACGAGGTCGATCCGTCGCGGCCACCGCCGTCGTTCCCCGGTGGCGGGACCGCCCCGCCGCCCGGTGGCGGGGCCGGGTTCGGCGGCGCCGGCCCGTTCATCGCGATCGGCCTCCTGCTCGGCGGGGCGATGCTGCTCCTCGCCATCACGGCCTACCGCCGCGGCCCGCGGGAGGTGACCGCGGACGGAGCCTGGCGGACGACGACGGGCCTCGCGACGCGGCTCGGCTTCGGCCCGCGGCCGACGCAGACGATCTACGAGTACGCCGCCGCCCTCGGCGACGTCCTGCCCGACGTCCGGCCCGAGCTCCACACCGTCGCCCGGGCGAAGGTCGAGGTCGCCTACGGCCACCGCGTCCTCGGGGCCGACCGGATGGCGGCGCTGCGGGCCGCGACCGGGCGGCTGCGGCTCGGGCTGTGGCGGCTCGTCCTCCGGCGCGGCCGCCCGGGGCGCGGTCGCCGCTGACCCGGGCGTCCGGGGCGGGCCGCCGCGGCCGTCGCGGCGGTCGCTAGAGCGCGCCGCTGCGGGACCGCTCCGCCGCCGACGCCTCCACGCGCGGCTCCGCGTCGAGCGCGGCCAGGTGGTCGACGAGGCCGTGGGCGCGGAGGACCGGCAGCCCGGCCCGCAGCTCGATCACGGTCAGGCCGCAGAGCGGGAAGGAGATGCTCCAGAAGCGCTCGAGCGGCAGCTCGAACAGGCTGAGGAAGGCGACCTTGAAGACGCCGTCGTGGCCGACGACGACGGCCCACGGCTGGTCCGGGGCGAGCGCGGTCCCGTGGTACCCGGCGACCTGCGGCCGGTCGTGGCTGCCGCTCGGACGTCCCGCGCCGAGGCGGTCGAGCAGGCCCGCCAGGGCCGGCTGCACCCGGGCCCGGACGTCGGCCAGCGACTCGCCGCCCGGCGCCCAGGCGGTCGTCGGCGTCCGCCGCCAGGCGGCGAGCTCGGCGCCGTACCGCTCGGCGATGTCGGCCCCGCGCATCCCCTCCCAGGCGCCCTGCCCGATCTCGCGGATCCCGGGGTCGGGCACGAGGGGGACGGCCGGTCCGCCGATCGCGTCGCGGATCGCGGTCGCGGTCTCGGCGGTCCGGCGGAGCGGCGAGTGCAGGATCTCGCGCGGTGGCCCGGCGGGCACCGGGAGCGCCGGTGGCCGAGCCGGGTCGGCGAGCCGGGCGCCGGCCAGCGAGGCCTGGCGCCGCCCGAGCGTCGTGAGGTCGAACTCGCCCGAGCCCTGGAAGCGCCCGTCGACGATCGCCTCGGTCTCGCCGTGGCGGACGAGGACGAGCGTCGCGTCGAGGCCGTCGGGGACCGGCGAGCCGCTCAGCGCTCGATCCCCAGCCGTATCGGCCAGACGTCGATGACGGCCTCGAGATCGCGGATCGCGTCGACGACCGCGGCCGGCGGGTCCTCGTCGAGGGCGAGGACCATGAAGGCGTCGGCCCGCGGCGTCGTGCGGGCGAGATGCATCCCGCTGATGTTCACGTCGGCCTCACCCATCATCACCCCGATCCGGCCGACGGTCCCCGGCCGGTCGTGGTGACGGGTGATGAGCATCGAGTCGGCCGGGGCCATGTCGAGCCGGTAGTCGTCGAGCCGGACGATCCGCGGCTCGCCCGCGGCGATCGTCCCGGCGACCGTCACCGTCCGCCCGTCGGCCTCCGCGGCGAGGGTGACGAGCGCCGCGTACGGATCGGCGTCGGGGGTCTTGCGCTCGTTCACCGTCAGGCCGCGGGCCCTGGCGAGGGCCGTGGCGTTGACCCGGTTCACCCGCTCGGTCGTGCCGGTCTCGAGGAGGCCCCGGAGAGCCGCCGCGGTCAGCGCCGTCGCGTCGTGCGCGGCGAGGTCGCCGCCGACCTCGATCGTCAGCGTCCGCGGGCCGGTCCGGGCGAGCTGGGCGACGATCCGGCCGAGCGTCTCGGCGAGCGGAAGGTACGGGGCGATCGCCCGGGCCGTCTCGGGGGTCAGGAGGGGGGCGTTGACGGCGTAGCGGGCCGGCCGTCCGTCGAGCACGTCGAGGATCTGCTCGGCGACCTCGGTCGAGACCAGGACCTGGGCCTCGGCCGTCGAGGCTCCGAGATGGGGCGTCAGGACCGTGTTCGGCGCCCCGAGCAGCGGCGAGCCGGTGGGCGGCTCGGTCTCGAACACGTCGATCCCGGCCCCGCCCAGTCGATCCTCTGCGAGCGCGGCCGCGACGGCGGCCTCGTCGACGATGCCGCCCCGGGCGACATTGAGGAGGAGCGCCCCCGGCCGCATCTTCGCGATCGCCTCGGCGCCGATGAGCCCCCGCGTGGTCCGGGTCGCCGGGACGTGGACGGTGACGACGTCCGAGCGCCCGAGCAGCGCGTCGAGGTCGACAAGCTCGACGCCGTGCAGGGCGGCCTGCTCGGTCGAGACGAACGGGTCGCTGCCGAGGACCGCCATCTCCAGGGCCCGGGCGCGGTCGGCGATCGCCAAGCCGATCTTGCCGAGCCCGACGATCCCGAGGGTCTTGCCGCGGAGCTCGACCCCGGTGAACCGCGCTCGCGTCCACTCCCCGCGGCGGACCGAGGCGTCGGCGGCGGGCACCCGTCGGGCGAGGGCGAACAGCAGGGCGAGGGTGTGCTCGGCGGCCGCGATCGTGTTGCCGGTCGGGGCGTTGACGACGACGATGCCGGCCCGGGTCGCCGCGTCGAGGTCGACGTTGTCGACGCCGACGCCGGCCCGGCCGATCACGACCAGCCGCGTCCCGGCCGCGATGAGCGCCGCGTCGACCCGGACCTGGCTCCGAACGACGAGCGCGTCGTAGTCGGCGATGCGGGCCCGGTACTCCTCGGGCGACAGCCCGGGCAGGAGGTCGACCTCGTGGTGGGCCCGGAGGAGATCGACGCCCTCGCTGGCGACGGGCTCGGCGACGAGGATCCTCATGCCGGGACCGCCTCGGACGCCGTGGCCGCATCGAGCGCCTCGAGCCCGGCCCGCTGGGCGGCCGCCACGCCGGCGCCGGCGGCGACCCGCCGGCCGTGCCGGATCGAGACCTCCTCGATGACGCCGATCGCCGCGAGGACCTGGTCGAGGCTGACGTCGCCGAGGTGGCCGACCCGGAAGATGCGTCCCTTGAGGGCGCCCTGGCCGCCGGCGATGACGAGCTTCCGCCGCCCGAGGTCGGCGTTGAACGCCTTCCAGTCGAGGCCCTCCGGGACCCAGGCGGCGGTGACGGTGGTCGACCGGTGGGCGGGCTCGGCGAGGAGGGTGAAGTCGAGCGCCTCGAGCCCCGCCCGGGTCGCCGCGGCGCAGGCCGCGTGGCGGGCGAAGAGCGCCTCGGTCCCTTCGGCGGCCATCATCGACAGGGCGACGTCGAGCTGGTACATGACCGCGACCGCGGGCGTCCAGGGCGTCTGGCCGCTCGCCTGGCTCCTGCGATGGTCGCGGACGTCGAAGTAGAAACGGGGCATCCGGGCGGTCTCGGCGGCGGCCCAGGCCCGCTCCGAGAGGCTGACGAAGGTCATCCCGGGGGCCGCCATCCAGGCCTTCTGCGAGCCCGACACGAGGACGTCCACGCCCCACGCGTCCTGCTCGAACGGGACCGCGCCGAGGGCCGAGATCCCGTCGACGAGGACGAGCGCCCCGGGAGCGACCTCGCGGACGACCGCGGCGAGCTCGGGGATCGGGTTCGTCACGCCGGTCGAGGTCTCGTTATGGGTCAGCAGGACGGCCCGGTAGCCGCCGTCGGGCGCTCCCGCCAGCGCCTCGCGCAGCAGCGCCGGCGTCGCCGCCCGACCCCACTCGACGTCGACCTTCGTCACGGCCGCGCCGTAGACCGTCGCGATCTTCGCGAAGCGGTCGCCGAATGCCCCGACCGAGACGGCCAGGACCGGGTCGCCGGGGGAGAGGGTGTTGACGATCGCCGCCTCGAGCCCGCCGGTGCCGGCGGCGGTCAGCAGGACGATGTCGTTGCGCGTCCCGAAGAAGCGCTGCAGGCCCTCGACGATCCGGCCGAGCATCGCCGCGAACTCGGGTCCCCGGTGGTTGATCATCTGGCGCCCGCCGGCCTCCCGGACCGGCGACGGCAGGCTCGTCGGGCCGGGGATCCGCAGGTTGGTCTCGAAGCGCTGCACGATCGCCTCCGCGGGTGGTCGGTCTCCTGGGTCGGGTCGTCGGCGGGCCGGCCGCAGAGCTCGGCTCGGTCCGCGGATGGTAGCCGCCGGGCCGCGTCCTCGACCAGCATGGTATATATGACGGCATATGCAGACCCGACGGACGACGATCCTCGTCGAGGACGACCTCCTCGATCGCCTCGAGCGGTACGCCCATCGGGAGCGGACGACGAAGACCGCGGTCATCGCCGCCGCGCTCGACGCCTACCTCGCCGAGCACGACGTGCCGCCACCGCTCGCCTTCGTCGGCGTCGGCGCCAGCGGTCATGGCCGGCTCTCGCTCGACGGCCGGTCGATCGTCCGGCGCGAGGCAGGCCGGCCGCGGGCCGACGGCGGCTGAACGATGGCCGTCCTCCTTGACGCGAGCCTGATCGTCGCGGCAGCCGACACCTCGGACCTCAACCACGCCGCCGCCGTCGCCTGGCTGGACCGAGTCGCCGACCCGCTCGCCGTGGGCGCCCTGTCGCTCGCCGACGCGGACCACCTGCTGCAACGCGGACTCGGCCCCCGGGCGACGCTCGCGCTCCTCGAGTCGGTCGTCGCCGGCGTCGTCCGGCTCGTGCCGCCGACCGAGGCCGACCTCGCCCGGGCGGCGACGCTGATGACCGACGCGGCAGAGCACCGCCCGCGGCTGACCGATGCCGTCCTCATCGCGACGGCCGAGCGGCTCGGGATCCGGCGCGTCGGCACCTTCGAACGACGGCCACTCGCGGTCCTCCGGATGCGCGGCGGCCGGATGCTCGAACTCGAGCCGTGACCCGGGGTGGTACTACGGGGTGGTTGCGGGTGGTCCGGTGCGGTCCCAGGGTGAGGCGATGACGCCCGAGCGCCGACGCCTCGCCATCCTGGCCTCGGTCGCGGCCGCGATCGGCTTGGTCGTCATGGTGGCCGTCGCCGCGAGCGGCGCCCTCGACGCCCCGGCGTCGTCGCCCTCGCCGTCGCCCGCTCCGTCGGCCACGCAAGGCCCGTCACCGTCGCCGTCGCCGTCGCCCGCTTCATCCCCATCGCCGAGCCCGACCGAGGCGGCCAGCTACGAGCACCTGTCGGGGATCGAGACGACCGCCGAGCTCGCCGGGCGGTATCCGATCGCCGTGATGATCGACGACTCGCCCGCGGCCAGGCCGCAGGCCGGCCTGTCGGCCGCGAGCATCGTCTGGCAGGCGCCCGCCGAGGGCGGCATCCCGCGCTACATGGCCGTCTTCCAGTCGGGCACGCCGCCGAGCATCGGCCCGGTCCGGAGCGCCCGCCTCTACTTCGTGGACTGGGCCGCCGAGTGGCGCGCCGTGTACCTTCACGCCGGTGGCCCGCCGCCGCTCAAGGCCTTCCTCGCATCGGCGAAGTCGCCGGTGGTGGACGTCAACGGGAAGGCGACCCGGCGGATGACGTGGCGGGCGGCGCCGCACAACCTCTACACGACCGGCGAACGGCTCCGCACCTACGCGGAGAAGCGACTCAAGGCGACACCCGACCGGCTGGCCTACGACCCATCCGAGCCGGGAACCCTGCAGCCGTTCCGCGACGCCACGCCGCTCGATGAGCGCGGGGCCGATGGCGGGACGATCCGGGTGACGTACACGAGCTCCCGGGTCGACTACCGCTACGACCGGGCCTCGAACACCTGGCTGCGGTCGGTCGGCGGGACGGAGCAGCGCGATGCGCTCGACACGGCGAACCGCGGCTACGGCGCCGCGACGACCGGCCCTGCGATCGCCCCCACGACCGTCGTCGTGATGATCGTCCCGATCAGGCGCAGCGACTCGATCGAAGAGGCGCTCGGCCGGCTCGAGGCGGCCTCGATCGGATCGGGCCAGGCCTGGGTCTTCGCGGAGGGCCGCGTCACCGCTGGGACGTGGACGAAGCGGGACGAGACCGACCGGACCCGGTTCCGCGACGCGGCCGGTCACGAGATCGTCTTCCCGCGCGGCCAGATCTTCGTCCAGGTCGTCCCCGAGCGGGCGGCCTTCGCCTACTCGGTCGCCGCGGCGGACTGACCCGGGTCGTCCGCGTCGGCGACCCCGCCGCCCG